>NZ_CP147776.1:1227378-1841067 GCF_037300705.1 Massilia sp. W12
GATGACCTGGCCGTAATGTCCGGGATAGCTTTGCAATTCGATATTCGGCGCAATTTCGAGCGTGATGCTGTGGCCGTTGGCGCGGATCTGGCTCATCATGGTGGCCACGATTTCCTGCGTGGTCTGGGACAGATCAAAGCTGCGCCGCTCAGCGCTGGTGCGGTCCACCGCGACCTGTTTGAAGGTGCTCACCAAATGCGCTGCGCTGTGCAGGGCGCGTTGCAGTAAATGACTGGCTTGTTTGCCGTCGGTGATGCAATCTTGCAACCGCGCCATGCTCAAGGTTTGCGCTTGTAAGCGCTGTTCCAGGTCCTGCCATAATTCCTGAATGCTGCTGGCGATGGTGATGCTGTTGCCCAGCGGGGTGTTTAATTCATGCGCCACGCCGGCCACCAGACTGCCCAGGGCCGCCAGTTTTTCCTGTTCCACCAGCTGGCGCTGGGTCTGTTGCAATTGGCGGTAGGCGTTGGCGTTGTCCAGCGCAATCGCGCCATAGGCGCACAGATTACGGAAAATCAGGCGTTCCCGTTCGCCATAGGCGTCGGCCTGGCTGGATTGAATCGTCATTGCGCCCAGCACCCGCTCACCCACTTGCAACGGGCCGAACAGTGCGCTCAAGGTCGGGCTGGCGTCGTCGCGCAGGGCCGGATTGTGTTGCCCGGCTTGCATCGACATGATCACTTCGCGTTTTTCCAGCACGCATTGGGCCACATATGAATTGTCCGCCGGCAGCGCCTGGCGGTAGGGCGGCAGGGATTGCTTGTTTTGCACCCGGTACACCGAATGCAGGCCGCTGCCATCTTCGTCCATCAGCAAAATCGCAAAATAGCTGGCGTCCAGCAGATTATTGACATGCTGATTGAGCAGGGCGAATAAATCGCTCAGATTGCGTTGCGCGGTGATTTCGCGCCCGATCGCGCCCAGGTGGCTTAAGGTGTTGCCGGTGTCTTGCAAAATTTCGGCGCGGCGCGCTTCGGCTTGCGCCAGTTGGCGCAAATGTTCGCTTTCGGCGCGCATGCGCTCTGATTGATATTGCAATTGCAGGGAGAGCGCGCGATTTTCCGCTTTCACATCGCTTAAGGCGTCGCGCGCACGCGCGCTCTTGCGCGCATACTCAAACGCTTGCTGCAGCTGGCCGTCGCGCGCATAGGCGTCGGCAATCGCATCCAGCAATTCCGGGGTGTGGCAGTATCCTGTGATGGTGGCGCCCAAGGCTTGCGCCTGCAGCAGACAATCCAGCTGGGCCTGGCTGAAGTGCGCGCCGGCCTGATAAGCGTGAATCTCGGCCATGATGTGCAGCACATCAATCTGGCCTGAAACATCTTGCACTGCGCGCATGATCGTCAAGGCTTCTTGCGCCATCTCCCAGGCTTCTTGCGGGCGTTGCAGCATGAGCAGGCTTTTGGCGATGCCGCGCCGCGCATTGCCTTGCAAGTCGCTGTGCTTGAGGGTATCGGCGCGCGCTTTGAACATACTGAAATTGTGCAGTGCGCTGGCGCCGTCCTGGCGCGCCAAGTCGATATCGCCGGCGATCACATAGCTGACGGCGTGATTGCGCGAACCGGCGTAAGGCGTCATGCATTGCAGGCTTTCCTGCATCAAGTCATGCGCAGCGTCGAGCCGTCCCATCAAGCGCAGACAGGAGGCGGTGTGCATCAGGCAGTTGCCCAGCAGTCCGGGCCAGGCATGCGTGCGCGCTGCGCCCAAGCCGCGCTCCATCCATTCCATGGCGGACACGGCGTCATTCAGGGTGACAAAGATATTGCCGATATTGCAGGCCAGCACCGCGCTGCGCCGCACTTGTCCGCTTTCGTTTGCGCTTTCATAGGCATTGAGCCAATATCCCACACATTGTTTCAAATCGTCGCTGATGCGCAAGGTCAGGCCGAGAAAGTCATGCACCACGGCGCGCAGCGCGCTGTGCATCGTTTGATTGCCGGCCTTGCTTTGATAGCGTTCGGCCTGGGATTGCGCTTGCACCGGATCATGGAAGGCGAGCATGGAGGCCAGCGATGCCTTGGCGAATTCGGCGCGCAGGCTGTCTTGTGCATTCAAGGCCGCGACATGCATCGCTTGCCAGGCCTCGCTGCGTTTCTCGGTGTCGCCGGATTCATTCGCCACCCAGCCCAGCAGCCACCAGGCGTCGGCTTGCAGGGCGGCAAATTGAATGCTTTCGCTGGGAGCGCTTTGCTTGATCACATATTGCGCATGTTCCACCGCCTCGTTTAAGCGTCCATGCAACCAGTCGTGTTCTGCCAGCACCAGCTGGCAGCGCAGGCGCAGCAGCTGGCCTTCGGCGTCTTCACCAGCCAGGGCCAGGGTTTGCCGGCACAGCGCTTGCGCGCGCAGCGGGTCGCGCTGGCGCAGCGCCCAGGCCAGGGCGCATTGCGCAGCCGGATCGGCTGGCGCGCTTGTCAGCGCATCTTCCAGCGCTTGCAACTCGCTCTGGCTGGCGAAAAATTCAATCCTGTCCATGCCCGGCGGCTCCCTGTTGTGCGCCTGGTGCGCAAAGTGGTAAATCCAGCGTCACAATCACCCCTTTGCCTTGCTGGCTGACAATGCCGATTGCGCCGCCCAAGAGCTGGTGCACGATATTGTGGCAAATTGATAAGCCCAAACCCGTGCACCCTTGCCCCATGCGGGTGGTGAAAAACGGATCGAACACCTGTTTCAGATGCGGCGGCGCAATCCCGGCGCCATTATCCTCAAAGCTCAGGCGCACGCGTCGCCCGCTCTGCTGCGCGCATAAACGCATGCGGCCATTGCGTCTGCCGTCAAAACCATGACGCAGGGCGTTGTCGATCAAGTGCGTGATCACTTGGCCCAGCGGGCCGGGATAGCTGTGCAGCATGATGCCGGCATCGATTTCCAGCAGCAGTTCATGCCCGTCCGGACGCAAACGGTTCATCACTGTGGCCAGAATCTCATGCAGGGTTTGCTGCAATTCAAAATCGCGCAATTGTTCGGTGGTGCGGTCCAGCGCCACTTGTTTAAAGCTGCCGACCAATTGCGCGGCCTGGCGCAAGCCGCGCAAAATCACGGCGGCCCCTTCGTCTGCTTCCTCCACCCATAATTGCAGTTCGGACAGGCGCAGTTGCTGGCGGTCGAGCAAATCCTGGATTTGCCCATTGCGTTGCAACAGCGCGCTGCTCATGATCAGCGCATTGCCCAGCGGCGTGTTTAATTCATGCGCCACGCCGGCCACCAGCCCGCCCAGCGAGCCGAGTTTTTCCTGCGCCGCTAAGCGGGTGTGGGTGTGTTGCAATTGGTCGTAGGCGTTCGCATTCGCCAGCGCAATCGCGCCATATGCGCACAGCGAGCGGAAAATCAGGCGTTCCCTTTCGCCATAGGCATGCCGTTGCAGTGACTGCACCGTCATCACGCCCAGCGCCTGGCCGGCTGCGCACAGCGGCGCGAACAGCGCGCACAGACTGGCGCGCGTGCCGGGGATCACGCTGTCTTCATCTTCCGGGTTGCGATCATCCAAAATCTCGCTTTGCTCACGCAAGGCGCGCGCAGACAGCGCATGCGGATTATTGCAGGCGATGCGGCCAGCCGGCAGCGCGCAACCGGCTTCTATGCCAAAGGCGCGCTCCAGCCATAAACCATCTTCATGCAATAAATAGATGGCAAAAGAACTGACATCGAGCATTTGATGCACATGGCGGTTGAGCGCGGTAAATACCGAGTGGCGTTCGCGGTGGGCGGTGATTTCCTGGCCGATTTGCGATAAATGCGCCAGCGTCGCGGTCATTTGCTGCAAACTCAGGGCGCGTTGCGCTTCGGCTTGCGCCAGCTGGCGGTGATATTCGCCCTCCGCCTGGGTTTGTTCGGTGTGCTGGCGGATTTGCAGCGCAATGGCGCGATTGGTGGCTTGCTGGCTGTGGGTTTTTTCGCGCGCCAGATTCGCTTCCCGCGCCAATTGATAGGCCTGGGCGTAATCGCCCAGACGGGCATAGGCGTTGGCGGCCTGATCCAGCAAATCGCCGGCGATGGTGTAGCCTTGGATCGCTTTGCCGATGGCGATCGCCTGTTCCAGTAGATACAGCTCGGGGTCTTGCGCCGGTGTTTGCGCGGGCGGGCTGGCGTGCTCCCACTGCGCCGGGTGCGGCAAGTCCGGATGCTGGTGGTGAATATGCGCCAAGACTTGCAAGACTTCGATTTGGCGTGCGCCGTCATGTTGCCGGCGCGCCAATTCCAATGCGGTTTGCGCCGCCGCCAGTGCGCCAGGCCCATCGCCCAGTTCGCACAGCGCATGCGCCTGACCGCGCCACGCGCTGGCGAAAAAATCCGCCTGCTCCAGCGCCGCCGCCTGCTCATAGAGTTGATGGAAATGCTCCAGCGCGACTTGATATTCGCCATTTTCCAGCGCCAGATCGGCCAGATATTCCAGCGTGATGCTTTGATTGCGCGAGCCGGTGAAGGGCTGCAGCACATGCATGGCTTCATCCAGCATGCGCGCGGCGCTGTCGCGCCGTCCCAGATGACGCATGACTTGCGCGGTTTGGGTCAGGCAGACGCCGATGCACAGCGGCCAGTTGCTGCGGCGCGCCATTTCCAGCCCGTGCTGCATCCACTGCAGCGCGGCGTGATGGTCGTTCAAACAGCAAAATGAATCGCCGATATTGCCGGCGATGAACAGAGCGCGGCGCAGCATGCCGCATTGCAATGCGGCTTGATGCGCGCGCATATGCAACATCGCCGAGCGGCCAAAATCGCCATGCATCCAGGCTGATGCGGCGAGAAAATCGCAATGCGTCAAGACTTCCAGGGGATGGGCCTCCGGCCCCGGTTCGCTGATCTGCGGCCCCCAGTGCGCCAAGGCGCTGCGCGCATCGTGCAACAACGCGGCATAGGAAGCCAAACCCTGCACCACCAAGGCGCGCCAGGGGTCCGGCGCACAGGCGGCGGCGGCTTTGAGCATGGCGTCTTCTTGCGCGGTGTCGCCACGGTCAGCTGACATGCGGCTTTGCAGAATCAGGGCGTCGCAGTAAATTGCGGCTTCGTGGTGTTGCGTCAGCAATTGCTGGCATTGTTCGAGCAAAGCCTGGGCTGCATCCATATTTGCGTACAGCCAAAAAGCTTCTGCGCGCAGCAGCAACAGCCGCATTTTGCCGTGGGTGTGCAGGCTGGCTTGCCAGGGGCTGTGCGGCAACAGCATTTCAGCTTCATCGGCCAAGTCCAGCGCGCGCCGCGTATCGCGCTGCCGCAAGCCCCAGGCCAATTGCAGCATGGCCGGCAAACGCGCGCAGCCGGCTTCGCGCAGCAGGGTTTGCTCCAGCCGGCTTATGCCTTCATCGAGTAAAACGATGTCGGGCGCTAAATGCAAAATCTCAGCCTGGGTTCGCATGTGCGTATCGGTTCAGCCATCCACTGACAGGGATATTGTATTGTGGCATTGCCACAGCGCACTGGTGCGGTTTATTGCAGACAATCCGGAAAAAAATATGCGACAGATGTCTGTTTGCTCATATTTTCATGAAATGATTATCTCGTTGATAATTTTGTCTGCAAATCCAGGGCGGCGGCTTGTCGCCCTGGTCTGGGAGTCGGCTCACGATGCGCAAGGACTGGCGGGCGCGGCTTGCGCGCTGTCGTCGGCTGCGCCGGCAGGCGGCAAATGGCGCTCCATGCCGGTGGGCAGGCCATCCAGACTGACCATATTCGCATTGCGCCAGAATTCCCTGATCACCGCCTCGCCTTTTTTATTCGCCCATTTTTCGAGTGTGCCGCGTTCTTTCACAAATTCCATGCGCGGCACGCCAAAGCCGCAAGAGGTTTGCACCAGATCGATTTCCAGCACAAACACCTGACGCGCGCCGGCCACACCCTGTTCAAAATGGGCCAGCAGCGCCGGCCATTCCGGCGCATCGCAGTGATACATGCGGGCCTGACCATACAGACGCAAAATCAGCGGCGCTTTGTCAAATGAGCAAAACATCATGGTCATGCGCGGATGGGTTTGCAAATGGGTCGCGGTCTCATTCCCGGTTCCCGTGCCATTCACCCACAATACTTCGGTCGGGGACAGCACGCGCAGGCTGTCCATCCCTTTGGGCGACAGATTGATGCGGCCTTCGGCGGTGGCGGTGGATACAAAAAACAGATGCTGCCGTTGGATGAATTCGATTAATTCCTGGCTCAATTGCGGAAAACGCCCGTCATCACTCATAGTTGCCTCACATAAATGCGAAAGGCATCAGGGTAGCAGGTTTTGGCCTGAGCGGGAGGCCGCCCGGCATGTCGCCGGGCGTGCAGACATTAATGCTTGTGTTCGCCAATCAAAGCTTCGGAATCGTACTCGCGCTGGTTCATGCGGTGGCGCACCATCACCAGCATCATCGTGACAGAAACAAACATGCCGAAGAAAATGATGATGGTGTAAATGCTCATGTCCATCTTGGTCATCAGAGCGTACACCGCCAGCATGGTCAGAATTGACAGATTTTCATTGAAGTTCTGCACCGAAATCGAATCGCCCGCATTCATCAGAATATGGCCGCGATGCTGCAGCAGGGCATTCATCGGCACCACAAAAAAGCCCGACAGCAAACCCACCAGAATCAATAGCGGGGCCGCGCTCCAGATCGTGTCAATGCCGGTCATGGCCATCACCACAAAACCCATCGCCACCCCCATCCACAGTACGCGCAGCGATTTTCTGAGCGTGATCATGGAAGCGGCGGCCACTGCGCCCAGCGCGACCCCGATCGCCACCACGCCTTGCAGATACGAGGCATGGTGCAGCGGCATATTCAAAGCCTTGTCGGCCCATTTGATGACGATGAATTGCAAGGTGGCGCCAGCGCCCCAGAACAGGGTGGTGACTGCCAGCGAAATCTGGCCCAAGCGGTCGCGCCACAGCAGGCCGACGCAGGTGGAGAAATGGCTGATTAATTGCAGAGGGTTGCGATGATGGCGGCGATAGCGCACGCCGGTGTCAGGAATCCGCAGATTGAACATGGCGGCAATCATATACACTGCCGTGATGACGCTCAGCGCCGCTTCCGCCGGGGTGTCAATCCCGCTGTTGATGCCGGGCATATCAAACAACAGCAGTTGGGCGGAGATTTTCGGATTTACCAACACCCCGCCCAGCACCGTGCCCAGAATGATGGAGAGCACGGTCAAGCCCTCAATCCAGCCATTCGCCGCGACCAATTTTTCCGGCGGCAGCAATTCCGTCAAAATGCCGTATTTGGCCGGCGAGTAGGCCGCCGCGCCAAAGCCCACCACCGCATACGCCGCCAGCGGGTGCACATCAAAAAACATCAGGCTGCAGCCGCATACCTTGATCAGATTTGAAATGAACATCACGCGCCCTTTGGGCATCGAATCGGCAAAGCTGCCGACAAAGGCGGCTAACAGCACATACGAGAGCACAAAGAAAAGTTTGAGCAGAGGCGACATCCATTCCGGCGCATGGATAGCGGCCAGCATGGCCATGGCCGCGATCAGCAGCGCATTGTCGGCCAGCGAAGAAAAAAACTGCGCCGACATAATGGTATAAAAACCGCGTTTCATCCTGGGTGGGCTAGATGCCTGTGAATGCAAATGGCTTGCTTTATACCATGAAAAACGCGCAAATCAGCGCAAAACCGGGAAAAAGCCTTGCCGCATACTTTGGCGTGATGTGCTTTCCAGGGATTTATCAATTTCTTTGATGAAATAAATAAGCTTTCAGTAATGCAATGTTTTTCTGCATTTCCGCCCAAATGCGCTGCGTGTTTCGCAGGCTGATTTTGTAAAATACACAGCATCCCGTCATTCAGGAGCCAGGCATGCCCCGTCCACTTTGCGCCACCATTCATCTTTCCGCCCTGCATCACAATTTGGGTGTGGTTCGCCGCCATGCGCCCGGCGTCAAAGTCTGGGCGGTGGTGAAAGCCAATGCGTATGGCCACGGCATTGAGCGCGCCTTGCGCGGTTTCGCCGAGGCCGATGGTTTGGCCCTGATTGAGCCGGATGCGGCCTTGAAATTGCGCGCGCTCGGCTGGCAAAAGCCGGTCTTATTGCTGGAAGGTTTTTTTGATCCGAGCGATTTGCCGCCGCTGTCTGCGGCGCGGATTGAAGTCGCGGTTCATTGTTTTGAGCAAATCGCGATGCTGGAAGCGGCGCAATTGGCCACCCCCATGAATGTGCATCTGAAAATGAATACCGGCATGAACCGCCTGGGTGTGATGCCGGCGGACTATGCAACTGCGCATGCGCGTCTGGCGGCCTGCCCGAATGTGGCCAAGATCAGCCTGATGACCCATTTCGCCAATGGCGAGGCGCAATCGGCGCATGTGTTGCCGGTGGCCGAGCAGGTGCGCCGCTTTCAGCAGGGGGCCGCCGGTTTGAGCGGTGAGCGCAGCTTATCCAATTCCGCCGCCGTGCTCTTGCATCCTTTGCTGGGTTGCGATTGGGTGCGGCCAGGGATTATGTTGTACGGCGCCACACCGGGCGGCAAGAGTGCGCAGGAATTCGGCTTGCAGGCGGCGATGACCTTGTCTTCAGAAATTATCGGGGTGCAGGAATTGACGGCGGGCGAGGCGGTCGGCTATGGCTGCCGCTTTATCGCCCCGGTGCCGATGCGGGTCGGGGTGGTGGCTTGCGGTTATGCCGACGGCTATCCGCGTCACGCCCAGGACGGTGCGCCGGTGCTGGTGGCTGGCGTGCGCACCCGTTTGCTGGGACGCGTCTCGATGGATATGCTGGCAGTCGATTTGACCCCTGTGCCCGGCGCCCGTGTGGGCAGCCAGGTGATTTTATGGGGCAAGGATTTGCCGATCGACGAGGTGGCGCAAGCCGCCGGCACAATCGGCTATGAATTGATGTGCGCAGTGGCCCCGCGCGTGCGGATTTTGGAAGATTAAAACATCCTCAGTCGCTGCGTTTGGCGACGCGCTCAAATACAGTATGGGCGCGCGCCAGATTCATACTCCAGGCGGTTAAGCGCGGCGCCAGGTTGTAGCACATGCAGCTCAAGCGGGTTGAAAAAGGGGCCAGGATTTTTTCATGCGATTGCGCGCGCGCCAAGGTGCGCACTATATACGCCACCACCTCTGGCGCCGGAATCGCGCCCACCAGGGGCGGCGCGTGAATGCCATGCGCTTCGGCTTGATCGGCGTACATCCCGGCCCCGCTGACAAAGCCGGGGCAGATCAGCGACACCGCAAGCGCGCTGCCCTGACGTTGCATGGTGGCGCGCAGTGAGCGCGTAAAGCCTACCAGCCCATGTTTGCCGGCGGCATACATATCGCCGAATTCCACCGGCAAAAAGCCGGCCACTGAAGCCAGATTCAGAATGTGTCCGCTGTTGCGCGCCTGCATGGCGGGCAAAAGGGCGTCGGTGAGCAGCATCGGCGCTTGCAAATTCACCGCCAGCATCTGGCAAATCGCCGCGCTGCTGCTGCGCGTGTGCATCAGTCCGGCGTTATTGATCAGGATGTCGGGTGCGCCGAACAGATTTTTGGCTTCCTGCGCCAGCGCCAGCACTTCGGTGCTGTTGCCCAAATCGCAAGGATGCAGATGAATCGGCGCGCGGGCGCCGCCGGCTTGCAAGCTTTGCCGCAGCTGCTGCAATTGTTCATGATTGCGCGCGCTGAGCAGTAATTCAACGCCGCAGGCGGCCAGCTCTTGCGCCAGGAGGCTGCCCAGGCCGCGACTGGCGCCGGTCAGCAGGGCGCGCTTGCCATTCAGGCAGGCGCGCAAAGCAGGGGAGGTGTGTGTCACAGTAGTCCTTGCCGGCTGCCCTCAGGCCAGCGGCGCCGGACTGTGACAGCCAAGATCAGTATTCAAACGAGCAGGCGGCAAACGACATGCCGGCGCTGCCCACCCAAAAGGCCAGCCGGTCGCCGCGCTTGATGGCTTGTTTTTCCTGCGCCAGATACAAGGCGGCCGGCACCGAGGCCGACACCAGATTGCCATACTCGGGATAAACGCAATGCAAACGGTCTTCCATCCCGGCCAGCTGGGCGAATTCGCGCCACTCCGCCCAGGAAGAAGAATGGGTGAACACGCCTTTGATTTCTTCTTTGCGCGGCACGGCTTTGGCGAACACTTCTTGCAGCGGCTGTTCCGCTGCATCGTGCAAGGCGCTGCCAAAGGAAACGAAACGCCAGGGGCCGTTTTTGGCGATTTTATCCGAAGGCGCGCAATAGTGCTCCCAGGATTCAGTGGCCACGCTGCATAAATCGGCCAGATCCGGGCGCGATTGGAAGGCCCAGCGCCAGGGCGGCAGATTGGCGTCGGCGGTCAACAGCGTGGCGGAAGCGCCTGTGCCAATGGTGTAGCTGGGGAACATCCATTCCACTTGCGACTCATCAAACAAACGGTAATTGCCCGGATACAGCGGGCCGCCTTCGACGGTGTTGCATTCGCTGTTGACCACCAGAATGCGGCGGTAGCGGCCCGTGGTGAGCAGCGCTTCAGCCATTTGCAGCGCGCGCATCCAGCTCATACAGGCGTCCAGAATGTCGAAGCATTCGACATGGTTCCAGCCTAAGGCTTGCGCCATTAAATATGATTGGCCAGGCTCCATACAGCCTTTGCCGATGCCAACCCAGATCATCAGATCAACTTCTTTTTCGCTGCAGTTGGCGCTTTGCAAAGCCTTGGCGATGGCATCTTTGGCCAGTTGCAAAGGGGTTTCGCCGGGCGCCAGCCAGAGGCGGTGATTGGCGCCGGATAAGCGCAGATAGCGCCCTATTCTGCGCAGACATTGGTCCAGGTCGCCGTGAAATGTTTCACTGCTGTGCTGCCGGATTAAGGAAAGGATTTCGTGATTGCAAACGGTGCGGGAGGGAAAGGCGGCGGCGACCGCCTCGATTTTCATGCTCATGAAGGTGCATCCTTTTCAATTATTGTGTTTTGATGATTGGCGTGTGCCGTGGAGGGTGATGCTGAATGTGCTGCGGATACTGAAATGCGTGCGGCGGCGGGCGCGTAAAGGCCGCTGGCGAAAGCCTGTTGCAGCTGGCCGGCATCCTGGCCGAAATCGGCGGGGCTGTAGTGGTGGCGGCTTTGCCTGGCGTGTTGATCTTGCGCTAATGCCTGGTGCAGGCGCGCGGCAAAGTCGGGTTCAAAAGGTAAATCGAAGTGACGGTGAATGGCGCGCACCGCTTCCAGCGGTTCCCGGGTGAGTTGCGCATAATCGAGCTGGTAAATGCTGCCCGGGTGCGCAGTTTGATAAGCCTGGCTGACCTGCTGCATTTGCAGCAAGGCTTGCAAATTGGTTTGCGCCATGCGCGGCAAATCCAGCGCATCGCTGACCACGCCATGCAAGGTGGAAAGCAGGCTGTTCAAACTGGTCAGGGTGGTGACCGGATCGCGCATGGTTTGCACAATCATGGCTTGCGGCAGCGCCTGCATCAAGGCCGGCAGGCAGCCGGTGTGCGCCGGCGCTTTCAGGGTTAAGCGCAGATCCGGCGTTTGCGCCTGTAAAAAGCGCAAATGTTCGGCATAGCCGCGATAGGCCTGCTGCTTATCCGCCTCCAGCCACCATTGCATATAACTGTGCATCGGGCCGAATACCCAAAATGACAGACTGACCAGACAGGCGTCCAGCAACAGCATGCATTCTTCGGCGTCATCGCCGGAGGTCAGATGTTTGTGATCCAGATCCGGCGCCGCCCAGCGCAACAGCTGGATGGCGCGCCGGCCTGCGCGCTGGCGTCCGTCGGCGCCGCGCAGCGGCGGGAAAGGGCGCTGCAATTCCCACATCGGCAGCGCGCGCGCGCGCGGATCCAGCGCCAGCAAGCGGTGCAGCAGGGTGGTGCCGCTGCGCGGATGTCCCAGTACGATCAAAGGGGCCGGCGGCGGGGCCTGGAAAATCTCAGGCCTGGCTTTGCGCCAGGCCACCCACAGCAGACGGTTTTCCAAGACCCGCTGCAATAAATCCCGCCACACCAGCCGGCCAAACAGGGTCAGGCGCGCATCATGTCTGATCGAGTGCTGCAACATCTGCAACCCCTGCTCAAAGTCGGCGTCCGGCGCAAAATCGGATAGGCCGGTGGCCGCCTGCGCGCGCGCCTGCAAGCGCCGCACATCGGGCATGCAAGCGTGCGGCGCCAGCCAGCGGCCAAGCGTATTCAGACTGCGCAGCAGAAAAGGAGAGGAAGTGGGTGTCATGTCAGGGAGGAAGGGGTGGGAAGTGGGTGAATGTTTCTGTATTGATCACTTTCAGGATGAAGGAGTCCTGTATTTTGCAATTTTTCATGCAATTTTGTCAAGTGTTGCAATACGGCCGATGATGCAAGCACAGCTGCGCCTGCGCCAAGAAAAAACGCGCCTTGCGGCGCGTTTTTCCGGTGTTTCGCATTAATTGCGGCGTTGACGCGCGCGTGCGGCAATCCGCATGCGCAGCGCGTTGAGCTTGATAAAGCCGCCCGCGTCCGCCTGGTCGTAGGCGCCGCCGTCTTCGTCGAAGGTGGCGATTTTCATATCAAACAGGGAATCGGTTTGGGAATCGCGCGAGACCACTTGCACATTGCCCTTGTACAGCTTGAGGCGCACCCGCCCGTTCACATTGGCCTGGGTGTGGTCGATCAGGGTTTGCAGCGCGATCCGTTCCGGCGACCACCAATAGCCGTTGTAAATCAGCGAGGCGTAGCGCGGCATCAGATCGTCTTTCAGATGCGCCACTTCGCGGTCCAGCGTGATCGATTCGATGGCGCGGTGCGCGCGCAGCAGAATCGTGCCGCCCGGGGTTTCGTAGCAGCCACGGTTTTTCATGCCGACGTAGCGGTTTTCCACCAGATCGAGGCGGCCGATGCCGTGTTTGCCGCCGATTTCATTGAGCTTGGCCAACAGGGCCGCCGGCGACAGGCGCTGGCCATCCAGCGCAACCGGGTCGCCATGGGCGAATTCGAGTTCGATGTATTGCGGCGCATCCGGCGCGGCTTCCGGGCTGACAGTCCAGCGCCACATGCTTTCTTCCGCTTCCGCTTGCGGGTCTTCCAGATGGCGGCCCTCAAAACTGATATGCAGGAGATTGGCGTCCATTGAATACGGCGCGCCGCCGTTTTTGTGCTTCATATCGATGTCGATGCCGGCGTTTTCCGCATACGCCATCAGCTTTTCGCGGGACAGCAGATCCCATTCGCGCCACGGGGCGATGATTTTGACTTCCGGCATCAGGGCGTAAGCGCCCAGCTCAAAGCGCACCTGGTCATTGCCCTTGCCGGTGGCGCCGTGGGAAATCGCATCGGCCCCGGTTTTGCGCGCCACATCAATCAAGCGCTTGGCGATCAGCGGTCGTGCAATCGAGGTGCCCAGCAAGTATTCGCCTTCATAAATAGTGTTGCAGCGGAACATCGGGAAGACGAAGTCGCGCACAAACTCTTCCCGCACATCTTCAATGAAAATATTTTCCGGCTTGATGCCGAATTTCAAGGCCTTGGCGCGCGCCGGCTCCAGCTCTTCACCCTGGCCCAGATCGGCGGTGAAGGTCACCACTTCGCATTGATAATTGTCTTGCAGCCACTTCAAAATGACCGAAGTATCCAAACCGCCTGAATAGGCGAGCACCACTTTTTTGATATCAGACATAGTCTTTCCCGACAAAAAATGGAGCTGTGAGCGTGATGTCAGACATCAAGCGCGGCAGCCCCGAGAGCAATCAACACGCGTGCGGCATTACGCCATTTCGCCGCGCACCAGATATTCAAGCAGAGCTTTTTGCACATGTAAGCGGTTTTCCGCCTCATCCCACACCACCGATTGCGGGCCGTCAATCACCTCGGCTGCGACTTCCTCGCCGCGATGGGCCGGCAGGCAGTGCATGAAGAGCGCATCGGCGGCGGCGCGCTGCATTTTGGCCTGGTCGATGATCCAGCCGTCAAAGGCTTTTAAGCGCGCCTCGTTTTCCGCCTCATAGCCCATGCTGGTCCACACATCGGTATTCACCAGATGCGCGCCGGCGCAGGCTTCGGCGGGATCGTCAAACAGGGTGTAGCAATCATTGTCGCCCACTAATTGCAGATCCAGCGGATAGGCGCGCGGGGTCGAGACGCGCAGATGAAAACCGAACAGCCTGGCCGCCTGCAGCCACGAATACAGCATATTGTTGGCGTCGCCGACCCAGGCCACCTGCTTGCCACGGATCTCGCCGCGATGCTCGATAAAGGTGAACACATCCGCCAACACCTGGCAGGGATGATGTTCATTGGTCAAACCATTGATCACCGGCACGCGCGAATATTCAGCAAAGCGCTCGATGATTTCCTGGCCGAAGGTGCGCACCATGAGAATGTCGCACATGCGCGACATTACCTGGCCGGCGTCTTCCACCGGCTCGCCGCGTCCTAATTGGCTGTCGCGCGTGGGCAGATAAATCGCCGCGCCGCCTAACTGGTGCATGCCGGCTTCAAACGATAAACGGGTGCGGGTGGAGCTTTTGTCGAACACCATCACCAGGGTGCGGTCGATCAGGGTGTGGTGCGGTTCGTAGTGCTTGAATTTGCGTTTGATCAGAGACGCGCGCGCTATCAGATATTCAAATTCCTTGAGACTGAAGTCAGAAAATTGCAAGAAGTGTTTGATCGACATGGCTGTGGTTTCTTGAGAAGAGTCAAATCGATTATAAAGGCATTTTTTACAACGCGAACAAGCCGCGCGGGATTTTTTGCGCAGTGCAGCATCCGGCTTGCCGCTTGTGGCGCCCCTGTCAGCCAGCGACCTTGTTGCTTTGTGTTTTTGATAATTTTGACATGCTGCAGGAATCTGCATGCAAACGGTTGCACGCCACCCGCCAGTGGCATACTATTGCCAGCAGGCAGCTGCTGCCTGCCGCTCTTCCTGAACTTTGCAGGAGTCATCTATGTATCAGTGGTTGCAGCGCCTGTTTGGCGACAAGCCGCGTGAGGCGCCGGCGCCTGAACCGGCGCAAAAACTGGATCACCAGGTCTTGGCCGCCAAGGTCCAGGCCGTACAGGAGCAAAGACAACAAGTCGCCGCGCCGCCTGCTGCGTCCGCCAGTCCGGCGGCAACGCCAAAACCCGTCCCGGCCGCCCAGGCCAAACCCGCCAAAGGCGAAGCCTGGGGCGCGTCCTGGGAACAGCGCAGCGATGTGAATGCGAATTTTCATGACTGGCTGTTTGAAGGCGGCGATGGCGAATTTGACATTACGCCGATTGAGGCCGAGATTCTGGAGGCGCTCGACAAAATCGTCAAAGGCAAGCAATCCGGCGCGAATCTGGTCAAGCGCATGCCGGGCGTGATTCCGCAACTCTTGCAATCCCTGCGCACCGAAAATTTTTCCGGGGCCGACATTTCGCGCAAAATCGCGCACGATGTGGTGCTGGTGGCGGCGGTGATCCGCTTGGCCAACAGCTCGATGTACAACCCGCAGGCGCAAATCACCAGCATTGAAAACGCGGTGCTGGTGTTAGGCTATAACGGCTTGCGTCAGCTGATCACCGGCGTCGCCTTCCGCCCCATCATCGACTTGCATTCCGGCATGTACACCAAGATGAGCGCGCCGCGCGTGTGGGAGCAATCCGAATATTGCGCAGTGGCATGCCGCATGCTGGCCGAAGAGCGCCATGCCGATCCGTTTGAAGCGTTTCTGGCCGGTTTGGTGCAACAAGTCGGCCTGGTGGTGGGCTTGCGCATCATTGACCAGGTTTGCCAGCAGCCCGGCAGCAAAGCCGGGCGCGTCGGCACCAGCCCGTTTTGCTCAAACTTGATGAAAATGACGCGCAGCCTGTCCTGCTCAATCGCGCGGGAGTGGAATTTCCCGGAAAATGTGATTCTCGCACTGGAAGATCAGAACCAGTTCCAAAGCGCGCAAATGAGTGAAACCGGCAAAGTGCTGGCTCTGGGCGACTATTTATCCAAGCTGTTCTTGCTCTCGCGTGAACAGCGGGTGGCGGCCGGCGACCCGCGTATTTTGAAAGGCTTGTCAGAAAACGCCCGCGCCACCTATGCCGAACTGCAAAACGTCGAAGTGTTTGATCCGGCAGCACAGGAAGCCAAGGGATGAAAACCGGGCCTGTGCGCCAAGCGCAATCGCGCCCGCATCCACGCCCGTATCCCCGCCCGTGTATGTGCGCAGGCGGGGTTAAGCGCAGCGGCTTACCCGGCGTCCGAACCGTTCGCATCACAAAGGAATCCGGTTTGGCCTCATCCGACACCGTCCGCATCGCAAAGCAATGCGCGTCAGCTCATCCGTCCCGCCCGGAGGCCCCATGCTGAAATATGAATTTTCACTGCAAACCAAAAACGGTCAGCACATCGACAATATTGTGATTGCCGGCCAAAGCCAGGAAGACGCACAGCGCAAGCTGTTTCAGATGTACCACCATTGCACCATTCTGCGCTGTGAAACCCGCGTCACGCCACAGCGTTTAAGCGTGGGCAGCGTGCACAGCTCGGTGGAAGAGATAGTGGATTTGATTGCGCGCGAACGATAAGTTTTTTAAGCAATGAATGCCGCGTGCAACAACTCATCCAGCAGCGCGGCATAGTCTTTCGCGCCACGGCTGTTGGGCGCATGTTCAAACACGGTTTTGTTATATGCCGGGCTTTCCGCCAGACTGACGTTTTCCCCGATCTTGATTTCACAGACATCCGCGCCAAAACGGGTTTTGACCAGTTCCAGCACATCCCATGCCATATTCCGGCGCCCATCAAAGCGCGTCATCAAATAACGCCGCGCAATCTTATGCTTGACCACTTTTTCCAGCGCATTCAAGGTCTTTTCGATTTGCATCGCGCCCTTGGCGGATAAATGGTCGGCGGAAATCGGCACGATCACGCCATCGCAGGCGAAAATCGCATTCAGCGACAGCACGCCGATCAGCGGACTGCAGTCAAGCAACACAGGGCGGCGCGGATCGCGCAGATTTTCCGCATGCAGGCTGGCGTTCAGGCGATTCACCACGTTATACCCTTTGCCGTACAGGGTATCGACCTTGGACAGTTCTATATGCGCCGGGATCACCGACAAACCATTCTTGGCGCTGCGCTGTAATTGCGCGAGATGACGGTTTTGCTGGAACAGGGACAGTACGGTGGCTTCGCCATCGTCCACCTGATTGCCGGTGATGGTGGAGAGCTGGGCTTGCGGATCAAGGTCGATCACCAGCGCTTCACGTCCGCGCGCATTCAGCGCCGCCGCCAGATTCAAGGCCGTGGTGGTCTTGCCAACCCCGCCTTTTTGATTGAACACTGCAATCACACTCATGCCGCCTCCTGCCATCAAGCCTGGTCCGCTGTGCGAACAGAGAAAAAAGAATCCGCAATCCAAACAGCTTGCGTGACTTGTGGACGGTGTAGAGAAGCGATATGAAAAACGCAAGCCTTTGATTTCAGGCTAGCACATGAGCTGATTTTTCAAGCAAAAACAAAGGCTTTGCTGCAATTCTTGATGTGAAACTGTTGCATGCTTGCACTGCTGCGGCGCAGCAGCCGCAGCCTGGGCAGGGCCGGCGCAGGGAGGCCGTGCGCGGCTTATGCGCAATCATCTTTGCAGCCCTGCGGGCCAAAGCTGCGCTTCAGAGATTGGCGCCGCTTTCCCTCTGGCCGCCAGCGTATGCACACATTGCTTGCGGATGCTGAGCGCAAGTCTGGAACTGTCCTGCGCTTTTACCTGATTCACTGTGCATGGCGCTGCAAACGTGTATTGGTTTGTAATTACTAAATGCAATAGCTTCTGTTAACAGGGTGTTAGAAAACTAACGCTTGGTGATTCCCCATTCTATCTCTAGTTGATTTTCCGGGTTTTCCGCTAGATATAGTGGTCAAAATTCTGGGCGCCTTCATTTATCAACACCCTGTTAGAGCAGGCGCCACCCATGCATCATTTACAGCCTTGCCGCCAATTCCGCCCCTTCACGAATCGCACGCTTGGCGTCCAATTCCGAAGCCAGCGCGGCGCCGCCGATTTTGTGGAAGCGGGCGAAAGCCGGATCATTTTCCGGCGGCATCAATTCCGCCAGAGGTTCCTGGCCGGCGCAGATAATCACATGGTCCACCGGCAGGATTTTTTCTTCGCCATTGTGGGTGATATGCAAACCCTGATCGTCGATTTTGCGGTATTCGACCCCGGCCAGCATCTGCACGCCTTTTTTCTGCAGCGTGGCGCGGTGCACCCAGCCGGAAGTTTTACCCAAACCAGCCCCAACCTTGCTGTTTTTGCGTTGCAAGAGCCAAATTTCACGCGCCGGCGCTTCCGGCGCGGCTTCGCACAGGCCGCCGGCATTGCGCGCTTTCAAGTCCACGCCCCATTCCGCGCACCATTGCTTGACCGGCTGTGGCAAGGGTTGATCCGCCGGATGCACCAGATATTCGCTGACATCGAAACCGATGCCGCCAGCGCCGATCACCGCCACTTTCGCGCCGACCGGCTTTTTATGCAGCAAGACATCCAGATAGCTCAAGACTTTGGCATGGTTCACGCCTTCGATTTTCGGCATGCGCGGCACAATCCCGGTGGCGACGATGATTTCATCAAAGCCGGCTTCCAATAATTCCTGTCGTGTCACTTTTTTGCCGAAGCGCGTCTTCACGCCGGTCAATGCCAATTGCTTGCCGAAATAGCGCAAGGTTTCTTTGAACTCTTCCTTGCCGGGAATCTGCATGGCGATGCGGAACTGCCCGCCGTGTGTGTCACTGGCGTCAAACAAGGTCACATCATGGCCGCGCGCGGCGGCGGTGGTGGCGGCGGATAAGCCAGCCGGGCCGGCTCCGACCACCGCGATTTTCTTGGCCGCCACGGTTTTGCGGAACACCAATTCCGTTTCGTGACAGGCGCGCGGATTGACCAGACAGCTGGCGCGTTGATTGGCGAAGGTGTGATCCAAACAGGCCTGATTACAGGCGATACAGGTATTGATTTCATCCGTGCGTCCTTGCGCCGCCTTATTCACCCATTCCGGGTCAGCCAGGAAGGGACGCGCCATCGACACCATATCGGCCTGCCCGCCAGCGATGATTTGCTCCGCCGTATCCGGCATATTGATGCGGTTGGAGGCGATGATGGGCGCGGATATTTCTTTGCGCAAGCGGGCGGTGGCGGCGACAAAGGCGGCGCGCGGCACCGAGGTCACAATCGTCGGCACGCGCGCCTCATGCCAGCCGAAGCCGGAATTGAAAATCGTCACGCCGGCTTGCTCCAGCGCTTGCGCAATCGCCACCGTTTCTTCCCAGGTATTGCCATCTTCCACCAAATCGAGCACGGAAATACGGAACATGATGATGAATTCCGGGCCGACCGCCGCGCGCACCTGGCGCACGATTTCCAGCGGCAGGCGCATACGGTTTTCCAGCGCACCGCCCCATTCATCATTGCGGCGGTTGGTGCGCCGGGTCAAAAATTGGTTCAGCAAATAACCTTCGCTGCCCATGATTTCCACCCCGTCATAGCCGGCGGATTGCGCCAGTTTGGCGCAGCGCACATAGTCAGCAATGGTGCGCAGCACGCCACGGCGCGACATGGCGCGCGTTTTGAAAGGGGAAATCGGCGCTTTGATCGCCGAGGCGGAGACGGTAAAAGGGTGATAACCATAGCGCCCGGCATGCAAAATCTGCATCAAAATCTTGCCGCCTTCCTGATGCACCGCGTCTGTCACCACGCGGTGATTCCAAGCGTCCAGGGGGAAATTCATGGTGCCGCCAAACGGCAGCAGCCAGCCGCTGCGGTTGGGGGAAATGCCGCCGGTGACGATTAAACCGACGCCGCCGCGCACACGTTCGCGGTAAAACGCCGCCAGTCGGGGGTAATTGTAAAAACGGTCTTCCAGACCGGTGTGCATGGAACCCATCAAGACCCGGTTTTTCAAGGTGGTGAAACCAAGATCGAGCGGGGTCATTAAATGCGGATATGCGCTGCTCATGTTTGTCCTTTTTGCGCTGGCCGGCGCTGGCGGCCTGGCTGTTGTCATATTTATTCTGCGGCGCGCATGCATGCGCCGCGCCTGCCCAGCATTACAGCGCATTCAGGTAGAAGTTTGTATCTAAAACCTTGGTTGCAGCGCAACATCCGACGCTCAGCGGCGGCGTTGCGCCTGTTCCGGCGTCAATAATGGCGGGGCCAGTCCGGCCGCCGGGGTGCGCGGCAGCTTCAAATACGCATCCGCTTCGCCGGCCCGGCGCACGATCTCCATGCCGGCCTTTTTGGCGATATGCAGCATGGCTTGATTGCTGGCCAGGCAGTGCATGAATAAGCGGCACACGCCCAGCCGGCGGCTTTCCAGCACCGCCCGGGCAAACAGTTTGCTGCCCAAACCGCTGCCGCGCGCAACAGCCAGCACCGATAAACCCAGCTCCGCCTCCTGGCAATGGCCATTCGGCGGCGGTAAAGCCAGATGCGCCAGCGCCAGCACTTGGCGGCCACGCACCAGGCCAAAGAAAAGGTCGCGCTTAAAGTCCAGCGATGCTGTCAGCCGGATCAAGGCTTCGTCAGAGAGTGCATGCCCAAAGCGCAACATGCGGTCTTCAGCGGAAAGCGCAAGAAAATGGCGTAACACCCGCCCGCGCTGCCGCGTTCCCATAAGTATGATGTTCATTCCTGCCTCCATCATGATGCCGGGATTGGCCGCGCCGCACAGGATGCTGCGACGCACAATCATTGTAGGCGGCGCAATCGTTTGCCACGACTGAGGCAGGACTCTAAGCTGTTTCGGGATGTGAGTTTTTTTACAATTTCAAGAATCTGGAAACAGCAAGATAAGCGAGAAAAATTCTGGGAGTGCTGGGGCGTGTTGACATTTACGTTAACCAGATCGCAGCTATTCAGCCGAATTCAGGCCGTCATGCCGGGTTGAGCGCAGCGATAACCCGGCGCCCGGCAGCGCTTGCGCTGCAAAGGCGCCAAAGCAAGCGATAAGCAAGATCCAGACTGTTGAAAAGTATCTATTCAGCCACCGCGCTAACAATTCGGTCTTATATACCAAGTCGGTTGCAGCTTCATTGTGCGGAGCTTGTCGAACCACGGTTTTCCATGACCAACCATGCCCTTCGACAGGCTCAGGGCGAACGGAATCTGCTTCGTCCATCCTTATGAAGAATGAACAGTCACGAAAAACATCGATTCCTTGCTGTTGCGGTGCGAGTTGCACCGTCAAATTCAGATAGTCCGCAGAGCGGGGTTGTGCGTGTCAAGCCAAGGATGCACGCATTTTGCATTTTACAGTTGAGGGCGAGCCTTTTTGCCGCATTTTTTGCATCAAACAAACCGTGTGCGCCCGATTCAGTGCGCGGGCTGGTATGACGCCAGCAGCGCGATTCGCTTGCGCCGTTATTTCTCAATTTCTGTTTATGGCGCGCCTCACATCAATGTCGCCAGCACCGCCTTGCCGGAAACCGCATCGAGCAAAATCAGCACTTCATCCGGCGACATCACCATGTCTTGCGGCGTATCGTAAGCAAACATCACGGCCCAATGGGCGCCAGGCAAGCCGAGCGTGCGGGATAGCGCATCGGCTTGGCAGAATCTGACGCTGAGCGCTTCCGTTTTGAGCGGAATGCCATGAGAGGGCAGGCCGGCGGCGAATTGGCGCGCGCGGGCGATGGCCTGCTCTTGACTGAGGGAAGCAGATGGCGTCTGCGCCGCGTCAGCGTGCTTTTGCAAGCGAAAAGCCAACTGCATATCCGGCAGACAGGCGCTGAGCAATGTCGTTGGCGCAATCAGGAATTCGACGCAAGTTTTGCCGGCGGCGTCAGTCAGATCCGCTTGAATGCGCAAAATCGGCTGCTCTTGCGCATACGCGGTCTGCACGGGATAGGAAGATGAAAACTGCAGAAAGCCGCAGCTTATGATTTTCTCCGCCAGCGTGCGCAGCGTGTCTGCCGGCGTGAGCGCAAGCTGCAGCCTCAGGTCATTCATTTGATCATCCTGGGCGCAGACCGCTTCGCGGGTGATGTGCAGTATGTTCATTCTCGCTTTAATGATAGTGGCAGGGGGGGGCGTCTGGCGCTAATCCCCAATCCTGCTCCAGCTTTCATAATGAATCCCGTGTTGCGTCAGAAATTGGCCAAGTTCTGCCGCCGCAGGCCCGGAAAAACGCATTTGCAGCGCCGCCAGTAAATCCGTTTCAGCGTGCAGCGCTTCGCTGAGCTTGGGCAGATCGGCTTTGGCGATGAGCCACGCCCATTCGTATTCGCGGCTGCCGGAAAATTCCTCCACGCCAGCGCCGATATCCTGGCCTTCGATTAATAAATCCCCGCTTTCGGCAATCCGCGCGCCAAGATAGCGCGAGTCGCCTGGCGTGCGTTCATTGCGCAGGGTGACTTGCGTCTTTGGGCGGGCTGGCGCTTGCGGCTGGTTTTGCGCAATCCCCGCACTGGCTGGCTTGGGCGCCGCTTGTCCAGGCTTTAATAAATCCAGCAGATGGGTCAGTATATTGGCCATGTTAAAGCGCTTGCGGGGCAATCATGAAGGCCCAGCATAAAGCAACAGGGCGGGGCGGGCAATGGCGGTGATTGGTATTCAAGCATTGCGCACTTGTCGCCAGACCGCTTACGCGCAGCGCTTACCCGGCCGCGACGCCGGTGCGCAATACGGCGTCGCCCCATACTTTTGCAGAGGCTGTCAATTGCCAAAACTTCAGGTACAATACGCGCGTTTGCGGCAAAAAGTTTTCATAAAGAAATTTTTCCAAGCCGCAACACCGGGGCCATGTAAGAATGGCTGCCCATATCACAAAGAACCGGAACGCGAGCAGACTGAGTCTGCAAAGCGGATTCCGCCCGCGCCAGCAGCATCCGGCTGGTTGAGGGTTGCGCAATCACTGTCTGCAACGATTAAAGCGGCCCCGCCGCATGGCAGAAAAGCTGTCAAAGAATCGGACGATATACGTTTTTGAGTACGGAATGAAAACATCTGAGGCGAAGAAAGTCCTCGAAACCGCCTTGCTGTGCGCGCAAGAGCCTTTGTCGCTGTTCATGCTGCGCAAACTCTTTATAGAGGATGGCCAGGCGATCGGCGGCATCGGGCCGGACTCGATCCGCTGGATGCTGGAAGAGTTGCGGCGCGATTGGAGCGAACGCGGGGTGCAATTGGTGGCCCTGTCCACCGGCTGGCGTTTTCAGAGCAAGCCGGAAATGAAACCGTTTCTGGATCGTATGAATCCGGAAAAACCGCCTAAATATTCGCGCGCCACGCTGGAAACCCTGGCCATCATCGCCTACCGGCAACCGGTGACGCGCGGCGATATTGAGGAAATCCGGGGCGTGGTGGTGAATTCGCAAACCATCAAGATGTTGGAAGAACGTGGCTGGATCGAAGAGGTCGGCCACCGTGATGTGGTCGGGCGGCCTGCTTTATTGGCCACCACCCGGAAATTTTTAGATGATTTAGGCTTGTCTTCTTTAGCCGAATTGCCGCCTTTGCAAGAAATCGCCAAGGGGGAATTGGTTGAGGAAGCCTTGCTGCAAATGCAGGCGGCCGGCTTGCCAGACAATCCGGCTGCTGATGAAAGCGGGCAGGCGCAGGCGACATCGCCGCAGCCTGCAGACGCGCTTCCCGACGGGGTTGCGCAACCATAGCAAAATGGCGAATATGAACCTTCCTGAAGATCCCACCGAAAACTTGAACCCGGACGCCGCAGCAACCCCTACTGTCAAGCGCCGGCGCGCTGCCGCCAAGGCAGCTCCTGCCACCCCGGCAGATAGCGCAGAGGCGCCTAAGCCGCGCCGCAAGAAAGCCGCCGCCCAGACTGACGGGCAGACTGAGGCTGCGCTGCAAGAACCGGCGCCCAAGCGCAGCCGTAAGCGCGTTGAAACGCCGCAAGAATCCGCTGATGCGCCTGAAGCTGCGCAAGAAGCAGCGGCCCCCAAGCGCACACGCAAGCGCAGCGATGTTGTTGAAACCGCTGATGCGCCCGCCGCTGATGCTCCCGCCGCACCCAAGCGCAGCCGTAAAGCCGCGCCAGCGTCGCTGACGGTGGCGCAAGAGGCTGCGCCGGCGGAAGTGGCTGCAGCGCCGCTGCGCAAGCGCAGCGCCAAAACTGTCGCCCCGCAAGCGGAAGCGCTCGGCGTCGCGCCTGTCGCCGCCGTCACCGGCGCGCAGGAAGCGGCCCCGCAGCAAGAGACAGAGGTGCGTCCGGGCAAAACCCGTCGTGAGCGCGCCGAACGCGCCCGCGTACGTCAGGAAAACGGTGAGGCGCCGCGCCAAGAGCGTCAGGAACGTAAAGACAAGCGCCGCAAGCCGGAAAACCAGCCGGCAGAAAAAGCCGGGGAGGGCGCGGCGGCGCGCGTGGCCGGGCAGGCCGATGCGCCCAGGCATGAACGTGGCCGGAATCAGGATGGCGCGCGCCGCAACCAGGACAAAGGCGCACACCAGCCGCGCCAGGGCGCGCAAGCCAAGTCCGGCAAGCCGGGGCGTGAGGGGCAGGAGCAGGAACGCGGCCAGCAGCGCGGCGCTAAAAAGCCTGTGCGCGGCGGCAAATATGATGCGGATGATTTGTTTTCCGCCATCACCTCCGACCAGTTTGATCATTTGATGGCGGAAGATGGCAAAGGCGGCAAAAAGCAATTGCGCGAATTGACTGCGGATGATGACGCGCCGAAATTGCACAAAGTGCTGGCTGAGGCCGGTCTTGGTTCGCGCCGCGAAATGGAAGAATTGATTGTGGCCGGGCGGGTGTCGGTGAATGGCGAGCCGGCCCATATCGGCCAGCGCATTCTGCCCACCGACCAGGTGCGCATCAATGGCAAATTGCTGGCGCGTAAAGTCAGCAAAAAGCCGCCGCGTGTTTTGATTTACCACAAGCCGGCTGGTGAAATCGTCAGCCATCATGACCCGGAAGGGCGTGATTCGGTGTTTGATCATTTGCCGAATATGAAGAGCGGCAAGTGGCTGGCGGTTGGCCGTCTGGACTACAACACCGAAGGCTTGTTGTTGTTTACCACTTCCGGCGATTTGGCTAACCGCCTGATGCACCCGCGTTATGGTATCGAACGTGAATATGCTGTGCGCACCCTGGGTGAGCTGGAAGAAGGCATGCGCCAGAAACTGCTGGCCGGGGTTGAGCTGGAAGACGGCGTGGCGCAATTCGCCAAGATTGCCGATGGCGGCGGCGAAGGCGTCAATAAATGGTATCGCGTGGTGATTGGCGAAGGCCGCAACCGTGAAGTGCGCCGTATGTTTGAAGCGATTGGCTTGACCGTGTCGCGCCTGATCCGCACCCGTTACGGCGCCTTGACCCTGCCGTCGAGCTTGAAGCGTGGCCGTTGGGAAGAGATGGAAGAAAACGCGGTGCGCGCCTTGCTGGCGGCCTGCGGTCTGGAAAAACTCGCGGCCAGCGGTGAGAAAACGCCGGCAGAGCGGCGCGGCAAGGGGCGCACCCGCAGCGATCCGGAACTCGGTATGCGCGCCACCACGCTGGCCGCCAGCATGCCGACCGTGTTTGGCGCAGCGCGCGATGATGCGCCGTTTGCCTTGACCGGGCGCAGCCCTGGCGCGGCGCGTGGCGAAGCCGGGCGTGGCCGTGGCCGCGAAGCGAATGGGCGGCGCGATGGCGGGCGTGACTTCGGGCGCGATGCGCAAGCCGGCAACGGCGCCCGCAAGCAGGGCCGTGATGCGGGCCGCGACTCGGGCCGCGATTTTGCGCGCGAAGACGGCCAGCGTCCGGCGCGCGGCAAGCAAGCCGCCGCCAATCCGCTGAAATCCGGCGCGCCGGCCAAGAGCGCGCAGCAGCGCGGCCCGCGCCGCCAGCCGGATCCTTTGCAAACCACCTTCGGTTATACCGCAGGTAAGGGCGGCAAGCGGCGCGGCAAATAAAAGATAGACCCGCGTCACAAAGCGGGCCGGCTGCGGTGGAGTGTCTGATTTCTGCCGCAGATGGCTTCGCTTTGCGTTTTGCATTGCCGCATTGGCGTATTTTCGCTATAATTTATAGCTTAATAAAAGTTCGATCCATACACGGCTGATGTTGCTGCAATGGTTTGAATGGCGAGAGGATGGGCATGCGCCCATTTTTTTTTGCTGACAAGGCGGTCCATCCGGGCTGTCAAAGATGAGTAAATGGGGTGAGTTTTGCAACTCTTGGATTTGGTCGAAACGACAGTCGCCGGCCTGGGTTATGAGCTGGTGGAATTCGAGCGCGCTGAGCGCGGCGTGTTGCGTGTGTATATCGACGTGCTGCCAAATGCGGATCATGCGCATATCACGGTGGAAGACTGCGAAAAAGTCAGCCATCAGTTATCGCATGTGTTCCTGGTGGAAGATATCGATTATGAACGTCTGGAGGTTTCTTCGCCCGGCTTGGACCGGCCTTTGAAGAAGCTGACGGATTATCAGCGTTTTGCCGGCTGCGAAGCCAGCGTCAAGTTGCGCATGGCCTTGCCGGGCACAGCCAACCGCAAAACTTACCAGGGCATCTTGCATGAACCAGAGGGTGATCAGCTGAAACTCGAATTTGAAGGAAAAGAAGGCCCGGCGATGTTGGAGTTCACACTCGCCGATGTTGATAAGGCACGTCTGGTGCCGAAGGTGGATTTTAGGAGTCGCAAAGCATGAGTCGCGAAGTTTTGTTATTGGTCGATGCGTTGGCGCGTGAAAAAAATGTGGACAAGGAAATCGTGTTCGGCGCCCTCGAACACGCGCTGGCCCAGGCGACCAAGAAGCGTTATGAAGGTGATGTGGATATTCGCGTAGCGATTGATCGCGACACAGGCGAATTTGAATCCTTCCGCCGCTGGCATGTGGTGCCGGACGAAGCCGGTCTGCAATTGCCGGATCAGGAAATTCTCTTGTTTGAAGCACACGAGCAGATTCCTGATATTGAAGTTGATGAATACATCGAAGAGCCGATTGAATCGGTAGAGTTTGGCCGCCGTTTTGCGCAAGACACCAAGCAAGTCGTGTTGCAGCGCGTGCGCGACGCTGAACGTGAGCAAATCCTGAATGATTTCCTGTCGCGCGGCGATTCGCTGGTGACAGGTTCGATCAAGCGCATGGAGCGCGGCGACGCCATCGTCGAGTCCGGCAAGATCGAAGCGCGCCTGCCGCGCGATCAAATGATCCCCAAAGAAAACCTGCGCATCGGCGACCGTGTGCGCGCTTATATTTTGCGCATCGACCGCAGCATGCGCGGCCCGCAAGTGATTTTGTCGCGCACCGCGCCGCAATTCATCATGCGCCTGTTCGAGCTGGAAGTGCCGGAAATCGAACAAGGCTTGCTGCAAATCAAATCCGCTGCGCGCGATCCGGGCGTGCGCGCCAAAATCGCGGTGCATGCGCTGGATAAGCGCATCGACCCGATCGGCACCTGCGTCGGCATGCGCGGCTCGCGCGTGCAGGCTGTCACCGGCGAACTGGGCGGCGAGCGTGTCGATATCGTGCTGTGGTCGGAAGATCCGGCGCAATTCGTGATCGGCGCGCTGGCGCCGGCGAATGTGTCCTCGATTATGGTGGACGAGGAAAAACACGCCATGGACGTGGTGGTGGACGAGGAAAATCTGGCGATTGCTATTGGCCGCAGCGGCCAGAACGTGCGCCTGGCCTCGGAACTGACTGACTGGAAAATCAACATCATGACGGCGGAAGAATCCGCTGACAAACTGGCGCTTGAACGCGCTGCGATCCGCAGCCTGTTCATGGAAAAGCTGGATGTGGATTCCGAAGTCGCCGACATCCTGGTGGAAGAAGGTTTCGCCACGCTGGAGGAAATCGCTTACGTGCCGCTGGCTGAAATGCTGCAAATCGAAGCTTTCGATGAAGACACCGTGAATGAGCTGCGCAACCGTGCGCGCGATGCGCTGGTGACCGAAGCGATTGCTTCCGAAGAAGGCTTGGAAGGCATGGAGGAAGGCCTGGTCAATCTGCAGGGGCTGGATCGCCACACCGCAGGCAAACTCGGTTTGGCCGGCATCAAGACCCTGGCGGCATTCGCTAATCTGGCGTATGACGAATTCGGCGCCATTCTGGCGTTTTCCACGGACCGCGCGCGCGACTTGATCGCCAATGGCTTTGCCGACGCGAGCGATGAAGAAATGAAATTGATCGACGCCAAATATGACGATCATGCCAAAGCACTGCAAGAGCAAGCCTGGCGTCTGACTGGCAGCAAGTGAACGAAAGAGAAAAGAGGACTGAATGGCGAGTAACAACGTAGCCCAATTTGCCACCGAACTGAAGATGCCGGCGGAACAATTGCTGACGCAATTGCGCGCCGCAGGCGTCGCCAAGAGTTCGGCGTCCGACTCCCTGTCCAAAGAGGACAAGGATAAACTGCTCGACCATCTGCGCCGCCTGCACGGGACCGCGAATGACGGTGAGAAAAAGAAAATCACCTTAACCCGCAAGGAAACCAGCGAGATCAAACAGGCGGACGCCAGCGGCAAATCGCGCACCATCCAGGTGGAAGTGCGCAAGAAGCGCGTGCTGGTCAAGCGTGATGATTATCCGGAGTCCACCGCCCGTCCGAGCCAGACCGCCGCGCCGCAAAGCGAAGCAGAGTTGGAAGCCGAACGCATTGCGCAGGAAGAGGATGCGCGCGAAGCGCAGCGCCAGGCTGAGCGCCAGGCGGCTGAGCTGGCGCGTCAGGAAGCAGAGTTGGCGCGTTTGGACGCCGAGCGTGAAGCACAGGAAAAGGCGCGTCGCGAAGCGGAAGAAAAAGCCCGTCGCGAAGCCGAGGAAGCCGCTGCGCGCGCAGCCGCCGAAGCCAAGGCCGCCAAAGATGCTGAAGCAGCAGCTGCTGCAGAGACCAAGAAGCGTGTGATGGAAGAAGAGGCGAAAAAACGCGTCGAAGCCGCCGCCAAGGAAGCTGCGGAACGCGCCGCCCGCGTCGAGCAGGCGCGCAAAGCGGTAGCGGATGAAGTGGCGCAGATCAAGGCCATGATGGCTCAGCCGCGTCGCGCTGCGCGCGCGCCGGAACCGACCCCGGCCCCGACCGTGGCGCCGAAAAAAGCACAGGAAGGCACGCTGCACAAGCCTGCTGATAAAAAGCCGGGCACGGCTTCTGAGCGCAATAATGCAGCTGGCGGCGACAAGTCACGCAATGAAAAACGCACGCCGGCCCCGGCCAATGCGACCCCTGCGGCGCCCAACGCCGGCGCCGCTGCTGAGCGCGGCGATAAGAAATCGGTCAAATCCGCGAACATGGCTTCGTCCTGGCAGGAAGATTCGCGCAAACCGCGCGGCGGCGGCGGACTCAAAACCCGTGGCGCCGGCGGCAGCGCGCGTGGCGGCGGCAACGCCGACACCGGGCGCGAAGGCTGGCGCGGCGGTGGCCGTGGCGGCCGCCGTCATGGCCACCATGACGACCGCGAAAGCAATTTCCAAATGCCAACCGAGGCCGTGATCAAAGAAGTGCATGTGCCGGAAACCATCACCGTGGCCGAACTGGCGCACAAGATGGCGGTGAAAGCCTCTGAAGTCATCAAGATTTTGATGAAGCTGGGTCAGATGTGCACCATCAACCAGGTGCTGGATCAGGAAACCGCGATGATCGTGGTTGAAGAAATGGGACACAAGGCGCTGGCCGCCCAGCTCGACGATCCGGAAGCATTCCTGGCGGAAGGCACGGAAGCGCATCAAAACGCGGAAAGCATGCCGCGCGCGCCTGTGGTGACCGTGATGGGCCACGTTGACCATGGTAAAACCTCGCTGCTGGACTACATCCGCCGCACCAAAGTCGCCTCCGGCGAAGCGGGCGGGATTACCCAGCACATCGGCGCCTACCATGTGCAGACGCCGCGCGGCATGATCACCTTCCTCGATACCCCGGGCCATGAAGCATTCACCGCAATGCGTGCACGCGGCGCGAAAGCGACCGACATCGTGATTCTGGTGGTGGCGGCGGATGACGGCGTGATGCCGCAGACCAAGGAAGCGATTGCGCACGCCAAAGCGGCCAATGTGCCCATCGTGGTGGCGATCAACAAGATCGACAAAGCCGGCGCGAATGCCGATCGCGTATCGCAGGAATTGATCGCTGAACAAGTGGTGCCGGAAGAATACGGCGGCGATTCGCCGTTCGTGCCGGTATCCGCCAAAACCGGTCAGGGCATTGACGACTTGCTGGAAAACGTCTTGTTGCAAGCTGAAGTGCTGGAACTCAAGGCCCCGGTGGAAGCGCCGGCCCATGGTCTGGTGGTGGAAGCCCGTCTGGACAAAGGGCGCGGCCCGGTCGCCACCATTCTGGTGCAAGCCGGTACGCTGCGGCGTGGCGATGTGGTGCTGGCCGGCGCAGCCTATGGCCGCGTGCGCGCCATGCTGGATGAGAACGGCAAGCAGATCAGCGAAGCCGGCCCCTCGATCCCGGTCGAAATTCAAGGTTTGACCGAAGTTCCGACCGCAGGCGAAGAAGCGATTGTGATGGTGGACGAGCGCAAGGCGCGTGAAATCGCCCTGTTCCGCCAAGGCAAGTACCGCGATGTGAAGCTGGCCAAACAGCAGGCTTCCAAGCTGGAAAACATGTTCGAGCAAATGGCCGAAGGCGAAGTCAAGAACCTGCCTTTGATCATCAAGACCGACGTGCAAGGCTCGCAGGAAGCGCTGGTGCAGTCGCTGCAAAAACTCTCCACCTCCGAAGTACGGGTGCAAGTGGTGCATGCGGCAGTGGGCGGCATTTCGGAATCCGACGTCAATCTGGCGCTGGCTTCCAAGGCCGTCATCATCGGCTTCAACACCCGCGCCGACGCACAGGCGCGCAAGCAGGCCGAAACCAATGGCGTGGACATCCGTTACTACAACATCATTTATGATGCGATCGATGAGATCAAGGCGGCGATGTCGGGCATGTTGGCCCCGGAAAAACGCGAAACCGTTACCGGCATGGTGGAAATCCGCCAAGTCATCATGGTCAGCAAGGTCGGCGCCATCGCCGGCTGTCTGGTCACCGATGGCGTGGTCAAACGGACTTCTTCGGTGCGTCTGCTGCGCAACAATGTGGTGGTGTGGAGCGGCGAGATCGACTCCCTGAAACGCTTCAAAGACGACGCCAAAGAAGTGCGCGCCGGTCTGGAATGCGGTTTGTCATTGAAGAACTACAATGACATTAAAGAAGGCGATCAGCTCGAAGTGTTTGAAGTGCAGGAAGTCGCGCGCACGCTGTAATATCACGGCGCGCAGCACAAGGGGCGACTTCGGGTCGCCCCTTGTTTTTATGTGGCGCCGGCATTGTTTTGTGCAGGAGCGGCTTTAGCCGCGAACAAAATCAGCCACCAGCGCCAGCATTGTTTTGTGTAGGAGCGGCTTTAGCCGCGAACAAAGGTTGAGTCACATCAAGCCGCATTTTGCAACCGGCGTGCTGTTTGGTGTGTCATCGCGCAGGCTGTCAAGCCGCTGCGCAAATCAGAAAGAAAATCATGGCTAAGAAAAGCACCGCGCCGCGCGGCATCCGCGTGGCAGACCAGATCCAGCGCGATCTGGCCGAAATCATCAGTTTTGAATTGAAAGACCCGCGCGTGGGCATGATCACGCTGACCGAAGTGCAGCTCACACCTGATTATGCGCACGCCAAAATCTGGTTCACCACCCTGGTGGATGATCAGAAAGCGGTAGCGCAAACCCTGGCCGGTTTGCAAGCCGCCGCCGGCTATTTGCGCAATCAATTGGGCCGCCGTTTGCACATCCACACCCTGCCGCAATTGCATTTCCTGCACGATAACTCGACCGTGCGCGGGATGGCGATGTCGCAGTTGATTGATCAGGCCAACGCCAGCCGCGCCAAGGATGATGAGGCATGAATAAACCGGCGAAAAAGCCGCGCCGCCTGCTGCACGGTGTTTTATTGCTGGACAAAGACGCCGGCATTTCCAGCAATGACGCGCTGGGCCGCGCCAAATGGCTGCTGGCCGCCAGCAAAGCCGGCCATACCGGCACGCTGGACCCCTTCGCCACCGGTTTATTGCCCCTGTGTTTCGGTGAGGCCACCAAGTTTTCACAAGACTTGCTGGACGCCGATAAAACCTATGAAACCGTGGTGCATCTGGGTGTCGCCACCACCACCGGCGACACCGAAGGCGAGACGCTTCCCTGTCCCGCTTTGCCGGACTTGAATTCAGCGCAAATTGAAGCCGCATTGGCGCAATTCCGTGGCCCGATCTCCCAGGTGCCGCCGATGTACTCGGCCTTGAAGCGCGACGGCAAACCGCTGTATGAATATGCGCGCGCCGGCATTGAGCTGGAACGTGAAGCGCGCGCCGTGACGATTCATGAATTAAGCCTGCTCGAATGGCAAGCGCCGTTTTTGCGCCTGCGCGTGTGCTGCAGCAAAGGCACGTATATCCGCGTGCTGGGTGAGGACATTGGCCGCGCCTTAGGGACGGGGGCGCATTTACAGGCTCTGCGCCGGGTGCAGGTCGGTGATTTGACATTGGCAGGCGCATACACCGTTGCGCAAATCGAAGCGCTGGCGGAAGACGCGCGCGCCGCTTTGCTGGCCCCGCTGGACGCTTTGCTCTCCACCTTCCCCGCAGTGCAATTGCCGCCGGACATGGCGCAGCGCTTTGGCCATGGCCAGCGCCTGGCGCTGGGGCGTGATTGCGCCTTGCCGCCGGGGCGGGTGCGCGTTTATGCGCATGAGGGCGCGCAGCTGGTCTGCGCCCCGCCCACAGCGGGCGCGCGTTTGCTGGGCACAGCGCAATTCGCCATGCATGGCGTGTTGGCGCCGGAGCGGCTGGTGGTGATGTGATGACGGCAGGAGCGGCTTGCAGCAGGAGCGGCGGCTACAATTCCTCTGTTTATCCACCGCTGTCGGACGCCGGCTTGCGCTTCGCTTAACCCAGCCTGCGCCAGAGGCTTGTGCATGAGCTGCGGCGCGGCAAACAACTTTGCCGATTTTTTCTCAAAACAGAATAATGATGCGAACCCAAATATCTGCGCTGCTGGCGCAACACCAGGCTTTCGACGCCACTGAAGCCCGGCATCTGGCCGCCACCATCGAGTTTGTGCAAACGCATCCCGACTGCTGCAGCCGGCATTGCATTCCGGGACATATTACCGCTTCCGCCTGGGTCATGGCGCCGGATGCATCTGCGGTCTTGCTGCTGCATCACAAAAAACTCAAGCGCTGGCTGCAGCCGGGCGGCCATCTGGAAGACGATGCCGAGATTCACCTGGCCGCCATGCGTGAAGTGCGCGAAGAAAGCGGTTTGCAGAACTTGCGCCTGCTGTCGCCGCAAATATTTGATGTCGATGTGCACCAGATCCCGGCGCGCGGCGCGGAAGCCGCACATTATCATTATGATGTGCGCTTTTTGCTGCAAGCCGTCGATGCGCAATTGCAGCTCAGCGATGAATCAAATGCCTTGGCCTGGGTCAAGCTGGAGCAAGTGGCGCAATACAGCGACAGCCCTTCCGTGCTGCGCATGGCGGCGAAAAGCGCGCGCGCCTGATTTTGCGCCACAAAATGGGGGCGCGGCGGACATCTGTTTCATCGCCGCCGCTGTTGCCGGCGGGCCACGCAGCAGCATTTTGTGACAAGCCCGCCCCACCCGAGAAAAGTTTCCAAAAAGAAAAATTAAACTGTACGGCCACAGACAAAGCCGCTATAATTTCGCGCGCCGCATCTCAGAAGCATAGCGCACCAGTCTGCTATGCGCCGGTTGCGCTGCGCTGCAACATGCTATAATGCCGCGCCCGTTGCAGCCCGGGCGCCAACGCCTGCACCGTCAGAACATGCCGGTGGCATTCCGGTACCCTGTTATTCCTGAAAGTGACCATGTCCAATACCAAACGCGCTTTACGCAATATCGCCATCATTGCTCACGTTGACCACGGCAAAACCACCCTGGTTGACCAACTGCTGAAGCAGTCCGGCACCTTCCGTGAAAACCAGCATGTCGATAACCGCGTGATGGACAGCAACGATCTGGAAAAAGAGCGCGGCATTACCATTTTGGCGAAAAACTGCGCGGTGGAATACGAAGGCACCCACATCAACATCGTTGACACCCCTGGCCACGCCGACTTCGGCGGCGAGGTCGAGCGCGTATTGTCCATGGTGGACAGCGTGCTGTTGCTGGTGGACGCGGTTGAAGGCCCGATGCCGCAAACCCGTTTCGTGACGCGTAAAGCGCTGGCGCTGGGTTTGAAGCCCATCGTCGTGGTGAACAAAATCGACCGCCCGGGCGCACGTCCGGATTGGGTTATCAACGCCACCTTTGAATTGTTTGACAAGCTGGGCGCTACTGACGAACAGCTGGATTTCCCGGTGGTGTTCGCTTCCGCCCTGAACGGCTATGCCAGCCTGGATTCGGAAACCCGTGGCGGCGATATGAAACCGCTGTTTGACGCGATTTTGCAGCACGTGCCGGTGCGCGATGATGATCCGGACGGCCCGCTGCAATTGCAAATCTCCTCCCTCGATTATTCTTCCTACGTCGGCAAGATCGGCATTGGCCGTATCAAGCGTGGCCGCGTGCGCGCATTGCAAGACGTGGTCTTGATGCATGGCGAAGGCGCCACCCCGGTCAAAGCGCGCATCAATCAAGTGCTCAAATTCAAAGGTCTGGACCGCATGCTGGTGGATGAAGCCATCGCTGGCGACATCGTCCTGATCAACGGCATTGAAGACGTGGGCATCGGCTCCACCATCTGCGCCGTCGATACGCCGGAAGCGCTGCCGATGTTGACCGTGGATGAACCGACCCTGACCATGAACTTCATGGTGAACACCTCGCCGCTGGCAGGCCGCGAAGGCAAATTCGTCACCAGCCGCCAATTGCGCGAACGTCTGGAACGCGAATTGAAATCGAATGTGGCGCTGCGCGTGGCCCCGACCGATGACGACACCGTGTTTGAAGTCTCGGGCCGTGGCGAATTGCACCTGACGATTCTGCTGGAAACCATGCGCCGCGAAGGCTATGAACTGGCCGTCTCGCGTCCGCGCGTGGTGTTCAAGATGGTCGATGGCGTGCGCCACGAGCCATATGAAATGCTGACGGTTGACGTGGAAGAAGGTCATCAAGGCGGCGTGATGGAAGAACTGGGCCGCCGCCGTGGCGACCTGCAAAACATGGAACCGGACGGCAAGGGCCGCGTGCGTCTCGAATACCGTATTCCGGCGCGCGGCCTGATCGGCTTCCAGGGCGAATTCATGACCTTGACCCGTGGCACCGGCTTGATGAGCCATATTTTTGACGAGTACGCCGCCGTCGATAACAGCAAGGGCGAGTTGGCCGGCCGTCGCAATGGCGTGCTGATCTCGCAGGAAGACGGCGCCGCTGTCGCCTACGCGCTGTGGAAACTGCAAGACCGTGGCCGCATGTTCGTCAGCCACAACGACCCGGTGTACGAAGGCATGATCATCGGCATCCACTCGCGCGACAACGATCTGGTGGTCAACCCGATCAAGGGCAAACAGCTGACCAACGTGCGCGCCTCCGGCACTGATGAAGCCGTGCGCCTGGTGCCGCCGATTGCGCTGTCGCTGGAATACGCCGTTGAATTCATCGAAGACGACGAGCTGGTCGAAGTAACGCCGAAGAGCATCCGCCTGCGCAAGCGTTACCTGAAGGAACACGAGCGCAAACGCAGTGCGCGCGAAGCGGCGTAATGCTGGTTTGACGTGATGATGACGCCGCCGCAAGGGCGGCGTTGTTGTTTGTGGCGCCGACTTAAATTGGCTTATCCCTGCTGCGCGGCGCGCAGCGCCAGCAAAAGATATTCCGCCAATTTTTTCTCCTCGATTTGCGCCAGCGTATGCAATTTGATATGACGGCGGCCTTTGCCGGCGCCTTCCAGAAAGCCGTAAGGATCGGCGATTTTGGCGCCATGCCCAAATTCCACACTGACATGCGCGGTATAAGCGAATACGCCGCCAAACTGCACGCCGTCAGCAAACAAAATGCCGCCGTATTTCACTTCTTCACTCAGGTTTTCCAGACTGGCCTGCGCCAGCGCGCGCACAGCTTCGACGATTTCATAGATTTGCGGCTTGAGCAGGCGAATATCGTCCAGCAGCGCCGGGACGGATTGTTTGACTTTGGCGGTAGGCATGATTATCAGGTGTGGATTGGTTTGGGGCGGGGCTGAGCAGGGCGACGCTCAGTCAATAAAAGTCCAGCTGTCGGCGCCATCGAAACGCCGGATCACTAAAGATTCCAGCAAGGCCGGCGGGAAGTTGTTCAAATTCACACCATGCATCGCGTCCGGCTTGGGCGCCAGCGGCTCCCAATGCGTGGTCACGCCACAGGTTTTGCAGCGCACAGTGCGCAGGGTTTTATCGCCTTGAATGTATTCCTCCGTGTGTTGCGGGTGGCCGCTGATTTGCACCGAGCCGTATGCAAAGTAGGCCCAGGTGGCGCCAAGCCGGCGACAGATGGAACAATTACAGCGCGTCGCCTTTTCCGGCAAGGCCGGCAGCGTCAGGCTGATGGCGCCGCAATGGCAGGCGCCTTGCAGCAGCTTATGGTCGGGGTTTGTGTCGGACATGTGAGATTCCTGAGTGATTTTAAAAATGTTGCGATGATACGCAAATTGTTGTGATTCCCGTCTTGAGATGCGCCACTTCGCCCTGAAATACACCATCGCAAGACTTGACGCCATCCCGCTTGCAGCAGCTTCATACAATCTGCGCTTGAGGCGCTTCAGCAATCGAAAAGGGGAAACACATGACGGAACAGCAAAACTATGAGAGTGCGTTCTCGGACACTGGTTTCTGGGACAAAGTGCTGCGTTACGCAAAAACAGCCGGACGCGAGGTCATTGAGAAAGCGCTTTGGCTTTATTATGCCGCACAAGAGCCAAAAACCCCGGCCTGGGCGAAAACGGTAATCTATGGCGCGCTCGGCTACTTTATTTTTCCAGTCGATGCAGTCCCGGACATCACGCCAATGGTTGGCTACGCTGACGACCTTGGCGCACTGGCGGCGGCCGTCGCGACTGTCGCCATCCACATCACAGATGAAGTCAAAGCGAAAGCCGCAAAACAACTTGCAGACTGGTTTGGCTAGGGGGCGCCTGCATCCCCAGTCTTCGCCGATTATGTTTTTTCCAGTCGGTCTGAGCAGGGCTAACTGGTGATTTGGGTTTGACAAGGTGATGCCGCCTGACTGATGGAGCGGTTAAACTTCACTTCTGTGAGGCCGTATTCAGGCACTGTTGCGGCATATCCTTACTTGGAGCGCCGACACATTTCCACTTCACTTGATTTGAGAGCAACTGTGGAATCAAGGTAAGCATGGCCCCATCATCCTTCAGCTTGGCGACAATAACTCCAGTTGGACTTACATAAAAATAGTCAAGTTGTGAATGGGAGAAAATGGATTTTTCATAATCAATGGCAATGTTCTCCAGCTTTCCCTCCCTCGCGGCAATGTGCTCAATTTTTTTTGGACAGAAGTGAGTTCGCTTAGCAGCGCGCCAGTTCGTGCAACTGAGCGATAATCCGAATATTGTGGAACCAGCAAAAATAAGGAAAATATTGCTGCAGAAAAAAAATAGCAATCCATTTCACCATCTATTCTCCCTCCCCTTAGTGAATTTTTTATACTTTCTTTCGGTGATGCGAGTGCTTTATCTGCCCATAGATTTTACCCCTCAAACCATTCTTGGCATGATATACAACCTTTCAATGCGCCAATATTTCTTGATATTAGATTGTCGAGAATCCAGAAAAACCTTTCATTAAGGTGCTGACTGCGGCTCAGGCCGCAGTTTGCGTAACCGGCGCAGCCCGGTATGTATCCCCCGCTGACAAACCCCATCCAGATTTGCCCATCCGCCCACACCAATTTTTCACAATTATGCAAAATTCCCCTGCATGAAATGAACTTAATCGAACAAAAACGAACGCAAATAGTATGCAAAGCTGTTGATTTCTCTTCGTATTTGCGCAAGAATGCCTGTTCCTGCCACCCAAGATTCCCCTCTCGCCTATGCAAAGCTCCCCCGCGCTTCACGCTATTTTTGTCGCCGTCGCCGCGCTGGCGCTGCGGGATTGGCCGGCTGCTGATGGCGGCATGCGGGGCGTAAGCGCATCCACTGGTAAGCGCCATGGGCAGGGCAGATATTCATGGCGGGCCTACACATCCGGCGCCAGCCATGCGCAGAATAAGGAGAGAGCGTGATTCTTGAATTACAAGGCGTCAGCAAGCTGGTCGGGGGAGAAACCCATATTTATCCCAGCGATTTAAAACTGGCGGCAGGGGCCATCAATGTCTTGCTGGGGCCGACCCAGGCCGGCAAAACTTCGCTGATGCGCTTGATTGCCGGCCTTGATCAGCCCAGCAGTGGCCGCGTACTGGTCGATGGCAAAGACGTGACCGGGGTCAGCGTGCGCGAGCGCAATCTGGCCATGGTGTATCAGCAATTCATCAATTATCCGGCGTTGACGGTATTTGAAAACATCGCCGCCCCTTTGCGTATTCAAAAAATCGCCCCTGCGGAAATTGAAAGCAGGGTGCGCGCGATTGCGGAAAAGCTGCATATCGCGCAATTTCTGCAACGCCTGCCCGGCGAATTATCCGGCGGCCAGCAACAGCGCACCGCCTTAGCGCGCGCCTTGATCAAACAAGCTCCGCTGGTCTTATTGGATGAGCCGTTGGTGAATCTGGATTACAAGCTGCGCGAAGAATTGCGCGAAGAGTTGGCCGGCTTGTTTGTGGATGGCAAAACCACGGTGGTGTACGCCACCACCGAACCGCAGGAAGCCTTGCTGCTGGGCGGCCATACCTGTGTGATGGATGCAGGCCGCATCTTGCAGTGTGCGCCTGCGCTGGCGGCTTACAATGCGCCGGCGAATCGGCGCGTAGCGGAGATTTTCAATGATCCGCCCATGAATCTGCTGCCTGTCACCGCAGGCGCTGGCAATCTCTTGCGCCTGGCTGACGGGACAGAAATCAGATTGTCGCGCGCTGATCTCCAGCTCAGTTCCGGGCAAGCCTGTTTGCTCGGAGTGCGCTGTAATCATGTCAGCTTGCACGCCAGCGCTGACGCGCTGAGCCTGCCCTGTGTGCTGGATCTGGCGGAATTGAGCGGCTCAGAAAGTTTTTTGCATCTGCATTACGGCGCCCACACTCTGGTGGCGCAATTGCCTGGCGTGCATCAGCCGCCACTGGGCGGCGCCCTGCAAGCCCATATCCGGCCACAAGACATCTTTGTATTTGACGCACAGGGCGCTTTGCTGAGCGCTGCAGGAGGTTGAGCATGGCGTGTATTGAATTTCGTAATCTGGGACATGCTTATGGCCAGAAGCCAGGCTCCAAAGCGGCGCAAAGCGCCGACTATGCTTTGCAGCCAATGAATATGGAATGGCGCGATGGCGGCGCGTATGCGCTGCTCGGCCCCTCCGGCTGCGGCAAATCGACCTTATTGAATATCATTTCCGGCTTGTTGCTTCCCTCCGAAGGCCAGGTCTTGTTTGACGGCCAGGATGTGACACACACGCCAACGCGGGGCCGCAATATTGCGCAAGTGTTCCAGTTCCCGGTGCTATACGACAGCATGAGCGTGTTTGACAATCTGGCCTTCCCGCTGCGCAATCGCAAAATCGCCGAACACGAAGTCAAACAGCGCGTGCATGAAGTGGCTGAGATGCTGGATTTGACGCCGGACTTGAAAAAACGCGCCAGCGGTCTGGCGGCGGACGCCAAGCAAAAAATCTCGCTCGGGCGCGGGCTGGTGCGCAAAGACGTGGCGGCGATTTTGTTTGACGAACCGCTGACCGTGATCGACCCGCATATGAAATGGCAATTGCGGCAAAAGCTCAAACAGATTCATCAGCAATTGAAATTGACCCTGATCTATGTCACGCATGACCAAATCGAGGCGCTCACCTTCGCCGATGAAGTGGTGGTGATGACCAATGGCAAAGTGGTGCAACAGGCCCAGCCGGAAGCGCTGTTCATGCAGCCTGAGCATACCTTTGTCGGTTATTTCGTCGGCAGCCCCGGCATGAATTTTCTGCCGCTGCGCATACAGGGTGAACAGATTTTGCTGGGCGACGCCGTCTTGCCCATCGCGCCGCAACAGCTGGCCACGCTGAAAAATCTGACTGGCGCATTGCAACTGGGCGTGCGTCCCGAATTTGTGCGTCTGGCTGCGCCCGGCGCACCCGGTGCGCTGGAAACACAAGTCTTGCGCGTGCAAAACCTGGGCACATCGCAACTGCTGACCGCGCAATGCGGCGCACATGTGTTGAAAGCCCGCCTGCCGCTGGAACAAAGCATTGCGCCGGGGGCGCACTGGTTGCAGGTGCTGACGCCGGAAAGCCTGTTCTTTTGCAATGACATCCGGGTTGGGAGTTAAGCCATGAAGCCGTATAGCAATAAAGCCTGGTTCTTTATCCTGCCGGTATTTTTGACCGTCGCGTTTTCTGCGATTGTGCCCTTGATGACGGTGGTCAATTATTCGGTGCAAGATATTCTGTCACCGACCCAAAGCGTCTTCGTCGGCCTGGAATGGTTTCAAAAAGTGATGCGCGACCCGGAGCTGCGCGAAGCCTTGCAACGCCAGATGATTTTTTCCGCTTGCGTCTTAATGGTGGAAATCCCCTTGGGCATCGCGCTGGCCTTATCGATGCCGGCGCAAGGCTGGAAATCCTCGGCCTCGTTGGTGGTATTGGCCATGCCGCTGTTAATTCCCTGGAATGTGGTGGGCACCATTTTTCAGATTTTCGGGCGCAGCGATATCGGCTTGGGCGGCTATGCGCTGGCCAAGCTCGGGGTGGATTACAACTACGCCTTGCACGCTTTCGACGCCTGGGCCACGGTGTTGCTGATGGATGTCTGGCACTGGACGCCGCTGGTGGCCTTGCTGTGTTTTGCCGGCCTGCGCTCGATTCCGGCGGCGTACTACCAGGCCGCGCAAATTGACGGCGCCAGCCGCTGGGCCGTGTTCCGCCACATTCAATTGCCGAAGATGCGCGGCGTCTTGATGATTGCGGTCTTGCTGCGCTTTATGGACAGCTTCATGATTTACACCGAGCCCTTTATTTTGACCGGCGGCGGGCCGGGTAACTCCACCACCTTCTTATCGCAATATCTGACGCAAAAAGCAGTGGGACAGTTTGATCTCGGCCCGGCAGCGGCGTTTTCGCTGATCTACTTCCTGATCATCCTGGGTTTTTGCTTTGTCTTGTACAACTGGATGCAAAGCGCCGGCCAAAGCGGTCAGACAGGAGCTGAACATGAATGAGCAAAACCGCCTGCCGCGCAGCCTGATGCTGCTGGCCTACATCATTTTCACCATCATCCCGCTGTATTGGCTGCTCAACACTTCCTTGAAAACCAATGAAGAGACGATTTCTGTGTTTTCGCTGTGGCCCAACAGCCCCACGCTGGCGAATTACAAGATTATCTTCACTGACCCCTCATGGTATATGGGCTATGTCAACGCCATCATCTACGTTGGCATCAATACCGTGCTGTCCCTGTTGGTGGCGCTGCCGGCGGCGTATGCGTTCTCGCGCTACCGCTTCCTGGGCGATAAGCATATGTTTTTCTGGCTCTTGACCAATCGCATGACGCCGCCGGCGGTGTTTTTGCTGCCGTTTTTCCAGCTGTATTCCAGCGTCGGTTTAATGGATACCCATATCGCCGTGGCGCTTTCGCATATGTTGTTCAATGTGCCGCTGGCGGTGTGGATTTTGGAAGGTTTTATGTCCGGCATTCCGCGTGAGATTGATGAAACAGCGTATATCGATGGCTTTTCTTTCCCGCGCTTTTTCCTCAAGATTTTTCTGCCCCTGATCAAGTCAGGTCTGGGCGTGACAGCCTTTTTCTGCTTCATGTTCAGCTGGGTCGAATTACTATTGGCGCGCACCCTGACCTCGGTCAACGCCAAACCTATTGGCGCGATTATGACGCGCACCGTCTCTGCTTCCGGCATGGATTGGGGCGTATTGGCGGCTGCCGGCGTGCTGACGATTGTGCCGGGCGCTTTAGTGATCTGGTTTGTGCGCAACCATATCGCCAAAGGTTTTGCGATGGGGAGGGTGTGAAATGGAATGGCTGGCCTGGATGTCGTGGACACGCGAAATTGCAATCTTTTTCGGCTGCATCATCGTCATGCTGATCGTCATGACGATTTGGGAAATCCGCAGCCCTTGCGTGGCGCGCAAGGGATTTTTGCCCTTGGTCACCACACGCGGCGACCGCTTATTTATCGGTTTGCTCTCATGCGCCTACGTGAATTTGCTGTGGGTGGCTCTGACAGATATGAGCCAATGGATTGCCGCCTCAATCGGCTTGGCGCTGATGGTGTTGATCATGGCCAAAGCTTAGGTTTTTATTGCATCGCTTGGGATGCGCAGGACGCACAGACGCCAGCAGGCGCTGTGCCAGAAGATGGCAGCAGACTACTCACTTGGAGATAACATGAAACAATGGAAGTTGACCGCACTGGCCGCCGCAGCAATGCTGTGCTCCGCCAGCGCTTACGCGGATATCAAAGCGGCGGAACAATGGATTGATAAAGAATTCCAGCCCAGCAGCTTGAGCCGCGCCCAGCAAGTCGAAGAAATGAAATGGTTTATCCAGGCTGCCGCCAAACTCAAGGCAAAGGGCGTGAAAGAAATCAGCGTGGTTTCCGAAACTATTGACACGCATACCTATGAATCCAAGGTGTTGGCCAAGGCGTTTGAAGAAATCACCGGCATCAAGGTCAAGCACGACACGATTCAGGAAGGCGATGTGGTGGAGAAACTGCAAACCTCCCTGCAATCGGGCAAATCGATTTACGACGGCTGGGTTAATGATTCTGATTTGATCGGCACCCATATCCGCAGCGGCGGCACGGTGATTTTGTCGGACTACATGGCTGGCCCCGGTAAGGAATTCACTAATCCCGGCTTGGATTTGAAAGATTTCATCGGCGCCGCCTTCACATCTTCCCCCGACGGCAAGCTGTATCAATTGCCTGACCAGCAATTCGCCAATCTGTACTGGTTCCGCGCTGACTGGTTTGAGCGCAAAGATTTGAAAGAAAAATTCAAGGCCAAATACGGCTACGAACTCGGGGTGCCGGTGAATTGGTCGGCGTATGAAGACATCGCCGCCTTCTTCACCAATGATGTGAAAGAGCTGGACGGCAAAAAAGTCTTCGGCCATATGGACTACGGCAAAAAAGACCCGTCCCTCGGCTGGCGTTTTACAGATGCCTGGCTGTCCATGGCCGGCACGGCAGATAAAGGCATTCCGAACGGCATGCCGGTGGATGAATGGGGCATTCGCGTGGCGGATGATAAGTGCACCCCGGTCGGCGCTTCGGTGGCGCGCGGCGGCGCCACCAATTCGCCGGCGGCTGTGTATGCGCTGACCAAGTACATTGACTGGATGAAAAAATATGCGCCGCCGACCGCCATCGGCATGACTTTTGGCGAAGCCGGCCCGGTGCCGGCGCAAGGCCAGATTGCGCAGCAGATTTTCTGGTACACCGCATTCACCGCCGGCATGACCAAGCCCGGCCTGCCGGCAGTGAATGCGGATGGCACGCCGAAATGGCGCATGGCCCCGTCCCCGCATGGCCCGTATTGGAAAGAAGGGATGCAAAACGGTTATCAAGACGTGGGTTCCTGGACGTATTTGAAGAGCACCCCGCCGGATCGCATGGCCGCCGCCTGGTTATATGGCCAGTTTGTGACCTCGAAAACGGTGTCCACCAAAAAGTCTATCGTCGGCCTGACCTTCATCCGCGAATCGGACATCAAGCACGAGTATTTCACCAAAAACGCGCATAAATACGGCGGCCTGATCGAGTTTTACCGCAGCCCTGCGCGCGTGGCATGGACTCCGACCGGAACCAATGTGCCGGACTATCCGAAAATGTCGCAACTGTGGTGGAAAAATGTCGCCACCGCCATCACCGGCGAAAAAACGCCGCAGGCCGCCATGGATAATCTGGCCAATGAAATGGACGACATCATGGCCCGCCTGCAGCGCGTCGGCATGAAATCCTGCTCGCCGAAGTTGAATGATAAAAAAGACCCTGCTGCATGGCTGTCGGACAAAAAAGCGCCGTGGAGCAAGCTGGGGCAGGAAAAGCCCAAGGGCGAAACGATTGCCTATGACAAGCTGTTGCAGGCGTGGAAAGAAGGGCGGGTGAGGTAAGCGCTAAGCCAAGCCATGCCGGATGGCGAGTCCGGCATGGCGAGGGAGAGGGCAGGGCTTGCGTGCAGGGAAGATGCGACCAACGCAGGTCGAACGGGGTCAGTTTCCCGGATTGACAGGTGGTGGTAAATCGGCTAACCCGTTCATGGCAGCAACGAGTAATGGGATGATTGCCATGTAATCAACACATAACTGTGGGCCACTGGCTGTTTCAATTTTTCTGACGATAAGGCCAATTTCACGAAGTTCCAAAATCTCTTCCGCAATTAATCCATAGGTTTGATGTGGAGAATCATGCCAAGTCAATTTGTTTGAAATTTTCGCGAGTCTGCGAAGTATTCTTAAAGCCTCTTCAGGAGCGATATTTTCTTTATTTGCAATGGTGCTTCTATTTGTGTCCCTGACAATCAATCTATTTATTACTGGATTTTTTATAATGGTTGTCGGGATGTCGTCGGCTCCAAGAAAAAATGAGATTGCAGGATTGTTTTCTTTGGATTTTAAGGGGGTAATTTTATTTGAGCGGATAGTACCTTCTACACTAAGAGATTTTTTGACGGTGCTATCATTTGTTACGGTTAATGTTTCAATTTCTGTGAAGGTGGCAATGTTTAGGGGGGCCAAAAAATTCGCTTTCGAGAAATCTACAGAGCCATTTGCTACGAGCGCACATTTTCCGCTTTCACTGTTAATCGTTATTTTTTTTGTTTTAATGGATGTTACTTCAACGTCCGTCATTATATTAATTGGAGTGGTATATTTTGCGCCATTAAGATTTAGTGTCGCCTTTGAGAGATTGATCGTATTGCAAAAATGGACTTCGCCACCCTCTTTAAAAATGACAGGTGTTTTTGGTGGGCTTGCGAATGTGACACTGTTCTCGAAATTGCTCGGGCACATTACATCGAATTTATTTTGCTTCGGGGAAAGTATATTTTCAATGGTGACGCTACCTTTGAAAATTGTTGTGCCATTGGTTGTTATATCGTCAGCTAAATTTCCTGTTGGCAATGTTGCAGTTGTAGGATTGGTCATTTTTTCCTCCCTTGTAGGTTGAATTTTGATGCAATCGTATTTAAAACAATGCACGAAAAGGGCCAATCCAGTATGGAATAAATTCCAACATTCCCACAAACCACCCTAATTATGACTAATAAAATTGTTCTTGCAATCTATCCATCTCATTAAATGATTTGCAGAAATTGCCAACCATCGCTTAGCAACTGACTTTTCCCTAGAAAGTTCATGCTAGGATACGGATTCTACTTTGTCAAATTAATATCAAATATCGAACGGGGGAAGTTCTGACATTCAAACATTTGTTGTGTCTATTCAGCCGCCAGCAGGGGGCAACCAGATCAGAAGAGAAAGCACGCTGCAAAACAATGAACATTCCATTACACACAACTCAGTCTTGCAATGCGCCCATCTCGCGTAGAGTCTTGATTGTCTGAGCCGGAACTTGAACTTCCTGCAGACCTCGCCAGATTGTTTTCACGCCGGGTTCCCCGTCATGTTTTCGTGTGAGAAAGCCACCATGCGCAATACATCTTCATGCCGGGCGCAGCGGGGCCTTCTTTTAATTGAGCAGGTAGGCCGCCCGGATTTCATTGGAGTCAAAGTACAATCTAGCATCAAGATCAGGGCTGGTGCGGCCTGTGCGCATCAAGTACGCAATGTGACATGCCACCACCATAAAGAGAGTCGGAACTCGCTGCAACTGATCCATGCTGAACAGTTGCAGCCGGGTAGGGGGGCACGCATTTGTGCGTGTGCAGAAATGTTGCCCATCCATCCGCCCAAGATTATGCCGTTACGCCGGCCCGGTGCTTTGCTTACCAAACCGGAAAACTTCAAAAGACATGCGAACCATAGAGCTTGATCAATACGAATTCCCAAATGGCTCAAATTCTGAGGAGTTTGCCCGCATATCCACGCATGGCCGCGGCAAAGCGCCTTACAGCAGTGTCTTGGATTTTGCCCGTGTTGCAAATGAAGACCTGGAGATCAGCGGGCTGCCGCCAGCCCGGCCATTCTTTGAGATTGGAAAAAGGGAAATGGAGCGGACATATCTGGCGCTATTTGCCGGGATTGACCTTCCCGCGCATTGCGACTATCCGACCTATCTCATTACGGATGACTGGAATGAATGCCATCTTGTGATTGAGGGGCCTGAATTCTTCATTAGCTTTTATTGGGCGACATCCGCTTGAGTCTGGCGTTTGTGAGGCGCTTGTATCAGCTAAGTTTGGCTTACCTGTTTTCAGGCGACGCGCATGCAAGAAAACGCCTTGTTTGCGCGCAGTCCCTATTTTGCGCCGCGTGAACGCTGTCCATATGCCGCATGTCGCAGTTGCTTGTATTGTTCTGGTATATTTCAGCACACCCCTCTGCAGCAGTTTGCTGATTTTGCCGGCTGCTTATCGTGCAGGGCAAGGCTTTATTATCGGCAGCAGCGATTGCGAGGGCGCTTTGCTTCATGTTGAGCACAAGGTACGCTCAGTTACCCGCCAGCCTGATTGTTATAGGGGGGCAAATTGGCCGAGCGCTGAATTTACACAGGAGTCCGCCTATGGAACACATTTCAAATCAAGTCACCCTGCGTGAGATCACGGCTGACACCGTGCGCGCCGTGATGTTGCTTGACGTCGCTGAGCATCAGAAAAAATTCGTGGCTCCGAATTCCTGGTCGCTGGGACAAGCCTTGTTCGCCCCCGAAGCCTGGTACCGCGCGATTTATCTTGGCGAGGAGCCGGTCGGCTTTGTGATGCTCGCCGATGATTCGCTGCGCGACCCCGTGCCAGAAAATCCAACTGCCTATGTCTGGCGTCTGATGGTCGATGCCAAACATCAGCACAAGGGAATCGGGCGGGCCGCAATGCTGCAAGTTATCGAACATGTGAAGCAGAAGGGCATCTTCGAGCAGTTGCTGATTTCATATGTCCCGGAAGAAGGCGGCCCTGAGAAACTCTATCTTTCTCTGGGCTTTCAGCCGACGGGTGAAATTGATCAGGGCGAGGTTGTCATGGCCTTGGCGCTCAAGCAAAAACAGAGCTAGTTCGGGCAGTCTGCATGCGGTTTTGGCCGCCAGTCAAAATAGTTGCCGTTTTTTGTGATTTCACCGCCAAAAGTTTGCCTCCCCCGCGTCATGCTGACGATGGGGGGGCGGTGCTAATCGGAAAAATTGCGCAGGGCCATGTCTGACCCTGACAGCGCATGCATCACCCATCATTGCGGCTTCTACTTAGTCCCGCACCCTGGCCGCAAATCCTCGCTATACTGCTTTTTTGCATTGCACAAAGGCCCGCCATGAGCAGCACCCGCCAACACCGCCAAGCCATTTTGCTGATGATAATTGCGCCCGCGATGTGGAGCATTGCCGGGGTGTTCACCCGCCACCTGGAAGCGGCGCGCAGCTTTGAAGTCACCTTTTGGCGCAGCCTGTTTGCCGCGCTCTTCATTCTGGTCTGGCTGGGCGCGCAGGGGCGCTTTACCGCCACCTTGCGCGCAGCAGGGCGCTGGGGTGTGGTGTCCGGGTTTATGTGGTGCTTGATGTTTTCCTGCTTCATGTTGGCGATGACTTTGACCACCGTCGCCAATACCCTGGTGGTGATGAGTATTGCGCCCTTGCTGACTGCCTTGCTGGCGTTTTTCATCCTGGGCCAGAAAATCGCCATGCGCACCTGGGGTGCGATTTTGCTGGCGCTGCTTGGCGTGGTCTGGATGTGCGTGGGCGGCATGCGCGAAGCCGACGCCGCCGGCGGCAATGCCGCGCTGGGCATGCTGGTGGCGTTTGCAGTGCCGCTGGCTTCCAGCATTAATTTGATCACCCTGAAAAAAGCCGGCGCCGCAGTCGATTTGATTCCGGCTATTTTCATCGGCGGCGTGCTGTCCTGTTTATTTACCCTGCCTTTCGCCTGGCCTTTGCAGGCTTCCTTGCACGATGTGTTGATCCTGGCGATTCTGGGCGTGTTTCAACTTGGCGTGCCGTGCATGCTGATGCTGCGCGCCGCGCCGCATCTGTCGGCGCCGGAGCTGTCCCTGCTGTCCTTGCTTGAAGTTTTATTGGGGCCGCTGTGGGCGTGGTTGTGGGCGAATGAAACCCCGGGCGCGGCGACGTTGTATGGCGGCGCGCTGGTTTTGCTGGCCTTGATTGTGAATGAAGCGCTGGGCTGGCGCGCACAGACGCGGAATGCGGCGGATGCCGGGAATCCGAAGCAGGTGGAAAATACCGGGGCAGTGGACGGCGGACGCGCTTAGGCCTCAGCCGCAGATGAAAAAGCGCGCAATGTCTGCGCGCTTTTTTCTTGCTGTGTGCGGATTACAGTGCGCGCAAACACTCGCCGATGGCGCCAAATAAACGGTCGATCTGCTCTTTTTCGATGATCAAAGGCGGCGACAGCGCAATAATGTCGCCGGTGGTGCGGATCAGCACATTTTTTTCTTCAAAACACTTCAAGAATACTGAGAAAGCGCGCGCGGTCGGCTTGCCGGCGATGCCTTCCAGCTCGATGCCGCACACCAGGCCCAGATTGCGAATGTCTTTCACATACGGCAGGCCGCGCAGGCTGTGCGCCGCTTCTTCAAAATACGGCGCCATTTCCGCTGCGCGCGCAAACAAGCCTTCGCTTTGATACACGTCCACCGTGGCGATAGCGGCGGCGGCGGCCAGCGGGTGGCCGGAATAGGTGTAGCCGTGGAAAAACTCAATCGTGTTTTCCGGCGCAGCTTGCATGAAGGTGTCATGAATTTCCTGCTTCACCAACACCGCGCCCATCGGCACGGCGGCATTGGTCAGTCCCTTGGCGCAGGTGATCATATCCGGTGTGACGCCGAAATAATCCGCGCCGAACGGTTTGCCCAGGCGGCCAAAACCGGTGATGACTTCATCGAAAATCAGCAGGATGCCGTATTTATCGCAAATCTGACGCAGCTTTTGCAAATAACCCTGCGGCGGCATGATCACGCCGGCGGAACCGGCCACCGGCTCCACGATCAGCGCCGCCACCGTTACCGGATCGTGCAGCGCCAGCAGGCGCTGTTCAAATTCATCGGCCAGTTCTGCGCCTTGCTGCGGCAGGCCGCGCGTGAAAGCGTTTTGCGCCAGATTCAGGGTGTGGCGGATATGATCGACGCCGGGCAGGGCGGGGCCGTAATGTTTGCGGTTGCCGGCGATGCCGCCCACCGAAATGCCGCCGAAACCTACCCCGTGATAGCCGCGTTCGCGTCCAATTAAACGGTGGCGCAGGGTGTCGCCGCGCATGCGGTGATAAGCCAGGGCGATTTTCAAGGCGCTGTCCACCGCTTCCGAGCCGCTGTTGCAGAAAAATACGCGGTTTAAGCCTGCCGGCGCGATCGAGGCCAGCGCGGTGGCGGCCTCAAAGGCTTTGGGGTGTCCCATTTGGAAGGGGGGCGCATATTCCATCTGCGCCACCTGCTGCTGCACCGCCGCCACGATTTTCGGATGCGCATGGCCGGCATTGCAGCACCACAGACCGGAAGTGCCATCCAGAATCTGCCGCCCGTCATCGCTGGTGTAATACATGCCTTTAGCGGCGACCAGCATACGCGGTTTTTGTTTGAATTGGCGATTGGCGGTGAATGGCATCCAAAAGTGTTCGGTATTCGTCATCATGACCTCGTTGCAGGTAGCGGGGGATAGTGCATCCTAGTACGAAACCGTGCGCAAGTGTAGAACCAGTTGCGCAGAACCAGTGTCAGTCCGCCTTGCGCAATCCAAACAAACAGCAGCCAAATAGGGCGACAGCTTCTCTGATAATATATGTAAAAAAACGATATTTGGATTTTGATGAAATGAAACCTGAATTGCATGCGCTTGCTGCAGCGCCGCGCTGGCGCAGCATCCTGGGTTCCGCCTTCGCCCTGTATTTCAGCGCCAAACTGTCTTACCTCATTTTCTTCCCCTCGCGCAATCTGCTTCATCTGGCGCTGCTCGGGGCCGCCGCACTCATATTCTGGCGTTATTTGCAAGACTGGCAGAATATGCGCGCCAGAATGCGCCAAGCGCAGCAACCCTTGACTTGGCTGGCGGCATGGCTGCCCATGCCTTTGCTGGGATCTGCCCGTTTTATCAGCTTGCTTTTGCGCGACTTCGGCGCATTTGCGCGTGGCCGCAATGCTGCGCCGCCACACATTTCAGCAGACCATATTTGCCTGGGTTTTATGCAAAACAGCCAATATGAAACCGCGTTTTGGCTGGTGATGCTGGCTTTATTGGTGGATATGCCGGTCTCGCTCTTCATCGCCAGTGTGATTGATATCCCGCCGGCAGTGCGTCCGCTCTTGCACGGCGCTTTGTTGTTGGCGACGCTGCTGGGCGTGGCGCTGGTTCTGGCCGAACGTTGGGGGATGCGCGCCCAGCGCCATGCTGTGAGCGCAGATTGCCTGTATTTGCGGATGGGACATCGTCTGCATGCTGACTTGCCTTTTGCCGCCATTCGCAGCATGCAGCGCTTTGATGACAATCCCGAGCAATTCCGCCGCAAACAGGGTTTGCGCGCCGCCGAAGTTTTGTTCGCCGCCCCCTGCACCCTGTTTGATAAACCCAATCTGTTGCTGGAAATCGACCCGCAACACTGCATGATCACCCATTTTCAAACCCCGCAAACATGTCCGCGCATGGTTTTGCTGCTGTTGGATGATGCCGGCGAATTATTGCGCGCCTATCATGCTTCGCAAGCCGGGCGGCAAGCGGCGGGCGCTTGAACGCCGCACCGCCGCTGCTTATTTCTTTTGCAAATCTTTATACGCCGCCGGCACATTCAAACCCGGATGCACCCAGCCGAACAGGGCATAGCCGCCAAACTCCGGCAATTTCACGCGCGCCACGGTTTGTTCCAGATTCAGGCCTTCATTGATGGCGGCCTGCACCTGGTCGCGGATCGCTTGCAGATAATCAATATGCCATTTCATGTCTTCACGCCCGATTGGCGTGCCATGGCCGGGCACAATCCGCGCCTCAGGCGGCAGGAAGGCATACACTTTTTTCAGCGTCTCCAGGGTTTCCAGCAAATGCCCGTCCAGCAGCCAGGGCAGGGCGGGTTTGCCGGCAATCACCGGATTGCCGGCCCACATGACTTTGCTGCCCGGCTCCCAGACCCATAAATCGCCGCCGGTCTGGGCAAAGCCAAAATCGATCACCTGCACTTTTTTGTCGCCCAGATCCAGTTCCAGCTTGCCGCCGGCGGGCAGCAAAATATCCGCCGCGCGCGCCTTGATTTGCTCAATCCCGCGCCCTTTGCCGAAATACTGGAGCATGAAGGCCTTGTCTTTTTCCAGATGCTGGTGGATATAAGCTTGCGTGTTGGCGTGTTGCACCACCAGGGTTTGCGCCGGCAGATACATATTGCCAAAGCTGTGGTCGCCATGCGCACTGGTGTTAATGGCGTACAGCAAGGGCTTGCCGGCCAGGGTTTTATTTAACTGCTGCACCTGTTTATGCAGGCGCTGATTGATCATGGTGTCAATCATCAGCGCGCCGCGCGCGCCAACGATAATGCCGCCGCTGGTGGCCGCCGCGCCACCCTTGGCATTGATCTCGCCGGCTTTTTTGTCATACAGCGCATACACGCCATCGGCCATTTTTTCGCTCACCATTTCCACTTTATTGGCGTCCCAGATCGGTTCGCCCGCCTGCGCCGCGCTGATGATGAGCGCACCCGCTGCCACCGCCAGGATGCGTTTCAAAGGACTTGCTTGCATGCTTTTCTCCAGTCGTGTTTAAGATGTGAGCAGTGTATGATTTGCGGGAATGCAAGTACATTCCAAATTTCAACAAGCCAGGTTTGCAAAAATGCAAAATGAAGAGGATTTAAACGATTTCCGCTTAGTCGCCCTGATCTGCGCCAGCGCTTCGCTGGCCGGCGCTGCGCGCAGCCTGGGGTGTAACCACGCCACCGTATTCCGCCGCTTGCAGCAATTCGAGCAGCGCCTGGGCGTGGCCCTGTTTGAGCGGCATGGCGGGCGCTATATTCCGACCGCCGCCGGGGAGGAAGTGGCGCGCGCCGGCGACGCCATGCAAGAGTTGCTGGCCGGGGCCATGCGCAAAGTCAGCGGCCAGGATGCGCGCTTATCCGGTGAAGTGCGTATTTCCACCACGGACAGTCTGGCCGCCGCGCTCCTGCCCGCGCTGCTGCAAGCCTGTCGCGCCAGCTATCCCCTGATCCGCTTGGATGTGCAAATCGATAACCGGGCCGCCAACTTGTCCCGCCGTGACGCCGACATCGCCCTGCGCACCGCCAGTGCGGCGCCGGAGCACTTAATCGGCAAACGCGTTGGCATGGTGCAATTTGCGGTGTACGGCGCAGCTGGCGTCAGCCGCGCGGCCAACTGGGCGGAGTGCGACTGGCTGGGGCTGGATGAGAGTTTCGCCGGCCACCGCACCTTGCGCTGGCTGGAGCACATCATCCCGCTCGACGCCTTGGCCTTGCGCTGCAATACCTTTGTCGGGCTGCAACACGCTTGCGCCGCCGGGTTGGGATTGTGCCTTTTGCCCTGCCATCTGGGCGACGCCAATCCAGCATTGCGCCGCTGCAGCGCGCCGGTTCCGGAATGCGCTGTCAATCTCTGGCTGCTGACCCATCCGGATTTGCGCCAGACGGTGCGGGTTAAAGCGGTGTATCAATTTTTGCTGGATGGCTTGCAACAGCGTTTGGCCAGCGCCGATCCGCTACAATAGCTGGCCTTCCTACCATGCCGAGCTATGAACCGACCTGATGCAGCAGTCCCCGCCACGCCGCGCGGCAACATGAATTTTGTCTTGATGTGCGTCTTTATCGATATGCTGGGCATTGGTTTGGTGGTGCCGGTATTGCCCTTGATTTTCGCTAATTTCGCCGACACGCGCGCCGAGCAAGCCGCCCTGCATGGCGCTTTCACCACCTTGTTTGGCGTGTTGCAATTTATCTTCATGCCGCTCTTGGGCGCCTTGTCCGACCGCATCGGGCGCAAGCCTGTGCTCTTATTTTCCATGGCTGGCATGGGCGTGAATTTTCTTTCCACTGCACTGGCGACTTCAATTCCCCTGCTCTTGATCGGGCGGATTATCGGCGGCATGTCTTCCGCCAGCGTGTCGGTGGCCAACTCGTATGCCGCCGATGTGAGCGCGCCGGCAGAGCGCGCCGCCGCTTTTGGCAAGATCGGCGCGGCTTTCGGCATGGGTTTTATTTGCGGGCCGGTGATTGGCGGCTTGCTGGGCAGCGTGAATTTGTATTTGCCGCTGTATTTCGCGGCAGCCTTGAGCCTGGCCAATTTGCTGTACGGCTGGCGGATGTTGCCGGAATCCCTGCCGCCGCAAGCGCGCAAGCCGATTGACTGGCGGCGCTTAAATCCGCTGGCCACGCTTTTACATTTTGTGCGCCAGCCGGGCTTGCAGGTTCCGCTGCTGATTGTGATGCTGTGCGCTTTTGCGCAAATGCTGTTGCAAAGCAATTGGGTGCTGTACACCAATTTCCGTTACAACTGGGGGCCGCTGGAAAGCGGTTTCTCGCTGTTTTTAGTCGGCCTGTGCGCCGCCAGCGTGCAAGCCGGCCTGCTGCCGCGTTTGCGCGCCTGGTTTGGCGATAAGCGTCTGGGGCTGCTGGGGCTGGGCTGCGGCGCAGTGGTGTATCTGGGCTATGGTCTGGCCACGCAGGGGTGGATGTTGTACCTGCTGATTTTGTGCAATCTGCTGGCTTTCGCCGCCGGGCCGGTATTGCAAGCGATGTTATCGAATCAAGTCGCGCCGTATGAGCAAGGGGCTTTTCAAGGTTCGGTGCAGGCCATCAACAGCCTGGGCGTGATTTTTATGCCGCTGATCGGCAGTCATTTACTGGCGCAGATGAGCGCCTTGCCGGCGGACGATTGGCGCGCCGGCGAGATTTATTATCTGTGCGCCATCATGCAAGGCGTAGCCAGCATGCTGCTGTGGCGCTGCTTTAAGTGCGGCTGGCTGCGCGAGGCGGATGCGCAAGACGGGGCGGGGAAGGCGGGCTAAGCCGGCCCGGCGTCATAGTATTTTCAATTTGAGCAAACCAGTTCCTTGAGCTTTGATTGCCCAGACAGCCGCAGGGATTTCGCGCTCAATTTCTGCTTTGCACGCTACAATGACCGTTTTTTTGCCCTCAGGTGCGCCATGGCTGTCATTTCCCTCACTTCCGCCCAACTGGCCTTCGGCCATGTGGCCTTGCTTGATCACGCTGATTTTTCACTTGAGAGCGGGGAAAAAGTGGGTTTGATCGGGCGCAATGGCGCTGGCAAATCCTCGCTGTTTAAAATCATTGCAGGCCGCACCCGTCTGGACGATGGCTTGCTGGTGATGCAAAACGGTTTGCAAATCGCCTCGGTTGATCAGGAACCGCAATTTGCAGCCGGACATACTGTGTTTGACGCTGTGGCCGGCGGTTTGGGCGATTTGGCTGGGCTGCTGGAAGAATATGAGGGTTTGACCGCTCAACTGGGCGGCGCTGATGATGAGGCGCTGCTGGCGCGCATGCATCAGGTGCAAACCGAGCTGGATGCGCGCGACGCCTGGAATTTGAAAAGCAAGGTCGAAGCCACCCTGGCGCGCCTGAGCCTGCCGCGCGATGCGGCGATTGAAAGCCTGTCCGGGGGGATGCAAAAACGGGTGGCGCTGGCTGCCGCCCTGGTCGGCAATCCCGATGTTTTATTGCTGGACGAACCGACCAACCACCTCGATTTTTCTTCGATTCAATGGCTGGAAAGTTTGCTGCAGGAGTTTCGCGGCAGCGTGCTGTTTATCACCCATGACCGCAGTTTTCTGGACAATGTGGCCACTCGTATCGTCGAACTTGACCGGGGCCGCTTGTTGTCTTTCCCCGGCAATTTTTCAGCCTACAAAGCGCGCAAGGCGCAATTGCTGGAAATTGAGGCGATTGAAAACGCCAAATTCGACAAATTCTTAGCGCAGGAAGAAGTCTGGATCCGCAAGGGCGTGGAAGCGCGCCGCACGCGCGACGAGGGCCGGGTGCGGCGCTTGGAGGCGCTGCGCTTGCAACGCGCTGCGCGCCGTGATTTGCAAGGCCAGGTCAGACTGGAATTGAGCCAGGGCGAGCGTTCCGGCAAGATTGTGGCCGAACTGGAAGGCGTTGCTAAAGCCTGGGGCGACAAGCAAATCGTGCGCGATTTCTCTTCGATTATTTTGCGCGGCGATAAAGTCGGCCTGATCGGCCCGAATGGCGCCGGGAAAACCACCTTGCTCAAATTATTGCTGGGCGAGCTGGCCCCGGATGCCGGCACGATCAAGCAGGGCGCGCGCTTGCAAATCGCGTATTTTGACCAGATGCGCGCCCAGCTCAATGAAGACGCCAGTCTGACCGACACCATTTCCCCCGGCAGCGAGTGGGTGGAAATCAATGGTCAGCGCAAGCATGTGATGTCGTATCTTGGCGATTTTCTGTTTTCGCCGGAACGCGCGCGTTCGCCGGTGAAATCGCTCTCCGGCGGCGAGCGCAATCGCTTGCTGTTGGCGCGCCTGTTCGCCAAGCCGGCGAATGTGCTGGTGTTGGACGAACCGACCAATGATCTGGATATCGACACCCTCGAATTATTAGAGGAATTGCTGGAAGAGTACGCCGGCACAGTATTCCTGGTCAGCCACGACCGCGCCTTTTTGGATAATGTCGTGACCCAGGTGATTGTGGCCGAGGGCGGCGGGCGCTGGCGTGAATATGTCGGCGGCTACACCGATTGGGAGCGGGTGCAAGCGGCGCAGGCGGCTGCCGCACCGAAAGCGCCGCTCAAGGCGGCAGCTGAAAAGGCGCCGGAAAAAACCGCGCCGGCAAAAGCAGACAGCCCCAAAGCAAAGAAACTCTCCTACAAAGAGCAACGCGAATTGGATGAGTTGCCCGGGCGCATTGCCGCGCTGGAAGCGGAGCAAAAGCAGATATCCGAACGTCTGGCCGATGCCGATCTGTATCGCAGTCAGCCGGATGAGGTGAAGCGCTTGAATGAGCGCTTTGCGCAGATTGATGAAGATTTGTTGCTGGCCTTGGAAAAGTGGGAAGAAATCGAAGCCCGTTCCAAAGCCTGAGGCTGGTGCGGCGCGCTCAATTAAAGCGCGCCGCCGCCTGACGCAATTCCGGCAGCATGGCGTTAATCAGTTCCGCATCCAGGCCATGCGGGCGCTGTTCCACATAATCTTGCAAATCCTGCACCGCAGCTTGCGGGCACTCCAGTTGCGCCCAGGTGAACCCGCGATCGCGCCTGGTCAGCAAATCATCCGGCTGCAAAATCAAAAGACGTTGCAAGACATTCAGCAGCTTGGGCCAGTCTTCGTGTTCGAGGAAAATGAGTTTTAGGTTTTGCAACATGCGGATCAAAATCTGCCGTCCGTTGCAGGCTTGCAAATGGCGTTTCAATTCATCTGAGGGAATTTCATTCAAGCTTAAATCGCCCTGCGGCATATCGAGGGTATTGAGCAAGAGATGCTCCAGTTGCTCACGTCCCAGGCTTTGCCCGGTCAAGGGATCAAGCACCACCTCGCCGGATGGCAAATCCAGTTTCATCAGGAAATGGCCGGGGAAGGAAACCCCCTGCACCGGCAAGCTGATGTGCTGAGCGAATTCGAGAAATAAGACCGCCAGTGAGATCGGGATGCCGCGCCGGGTCGCCATGACGCGGTGCAAATAGCTGTTGTCCGGGTGGTAAAAATCATTCAGATTGGCGGCAAAGCCCAGGTCGTGGTAAAAGAAGCGCAGCAGGCAATGCAGTTTTTGCAGACGCGAGGCATCGCTGGGCAGGCGCTGTTGCAGACGGTTGGCGAGTTGATCAAATTCCGCCAGGGTGGCGGCCAGATCAATCGGCTCTTCCGCATCTTGCGCCAGCGAGAGCGCAGCCTCAAACAGCGCCAGGTTGCGATCTTCACGCACCAGCGCGGCAAAATAATCCAATTTATCCAAAGGGGCCGGGTTCAGGTTCATGCAAGGATTATAGCCACGCCCCGCAGTGATGACAGGTGATTTTTGCAGAAAAGACAAGGCGCGCAGATCAGGTTTTAAGGCCGGCGCCGCAAAATTTGCAAACACTTGTCCCGCTTGCCAAATGCGGCTATAATCTGTCGCTTCACAAAATTCCGGTTGAGCAAACGCCTTAGCTTTGCCACCGATTAGACCAACTTATCAGGATTTATTCATGGCAAATTCCGCACAAGCGCGTAAGCGCGCACGTCAGGCAGTCAAGCTGAATGCGCATAACTCTTCCCAGCGTTCCACTCTGCGCACCGCTATCAAAGCTGCCCGCAAGGCAATCCAGGCTGGCGACAAAGCCGCCGCCACCGCTGTGTTCCAGGCTTCGGTTTCCACCATCGACCGTATCGCCGACAAGAAAATCATCCACAAAAACAAGGCTGCCCGTCATAAGAGCCGCCTGGCAGCTGCTCTGAAAGCGCTGGCCGCTTAATTTTTGCGGATACATTCTGCGGCTGATAGCGCTGCTTTGGCAGCGCCGGCGCAGAATAAAAGAATGGCATTACGTTTGCAAGCGCGAGCGTAATGCCATTTTTGTTTGTGGCGCCAGAATGGCGTCAGTGTGTCGGGATTTACTTCGGCAGGCCGTCGATTTGCGCGCCCGGCTTGATATTTTTTTGCTTGAACCACCCCTGATTCATTTCCAGCGCGTAGCGCACCGGACGTGTGCCGCAATGGGATTCTTCGCTCAGGGGTTGCATATCTTCAATATTGATAATGCGCCGCTCTTCATCAATAAAAGCGACTGATAGCGGGATGTAGGTGTTTTTCATCCACATGCAAACCTGCGCCGGCGCGCCGAAATCAAATACCATGCCTTCGTTATGCGCCATTTTGCGGCGATACATCAAGCCTTGCGCCCGCTCTTCCGGCGCGGCGGCCAGTTCGGCCTTGATCACATACATGCCGATATTGAGCTGGGTGACGGGAAATTTGACTTGCGCAGAACAGGGAAGCGACAGGCACAGCAGGGCGGCAGGCAGCAGCAGATGGGCGGATTTCATGGCGGTGCGGATAGCGTCTTAACAGTGGTAAATGCTGCGGACAACAAAAAAGGCAGGTCGAAACCTGCCTTTTTTTGCTTCAGACCAAATTACTTGGAAGCGGAAGCGGATGCAGCAGCGGCGGAAGCCGGAGCGGAAGCTTCAGCGGAAGCTTTAGCTTTCTTGGCTTTCTTGGCTTTCTTCGGCTTAGCGGAAGCGTCAGCGGAAGCAGCTGCAGAAGCCGGAGCGGAAGCAGCAGCAGCGGAAGCAGCCGGAGCGGAAGCGGAAGCGGAAGCAGCGAAAGCGGAAGCGGCGAACAGGCTGGCTACCAGAGCGGCGATGATCTTCGACATTTTGAAGTCCTTTGTATTGGGTGGGTTGAAAATTCGGGATTCTTTATTTCGAATCTGCTGCCATAACGGGGTGCGCGGCAATCGGGTTGACAGTTTTTTGGCGGAAATCCGAAAAAAATCAAAAAAAACGCCGCCACCTGCGCCGCCGCCCGGCTTGGCGCGAAAAAATGATCATTCTTGCAATTCTTCTGCCTCGATTTCCCGCATCTCGCCGGGCAGCAGCGGGTGGCTGGCCAGTGAAACCGCGCCAATCGCATAGCGCACCAGACGCAATGTCGGCAGTCCGACGGCGGCGGTCATGCGCCGCACCTGCCGGTTTTTACCTTCGTGCAGGGTCAGCATCAACCAGTCGGTTGGAATATTTGCGCGCTGGCGCACTGGCGGGTCGCGCCGCCACAGCCATTCCGGGTTTGCAATGCGCACGGCCTGACAGGGCAGGGTGGTGAAGTCGCCTAAATAAATGCCGCTGCGCAATGCAGTCAACTGCGCCTGATCGGCCACGCCTTCGACTTGCGCCAGATAGCGCTTGGCGGCTTTTGCGGCGGGGTGGGCGATTTGATGCTGCAGCTTGCCATCATCGGTCAACAGCAGCAGCCCTTCGCTGTCCGCGTCCAAGCGGCCAGCCGGATAGACATGCGGGATCTTGATGTAATCCGCCAGGGTGGCGCGGGTGGGGTGCGCGGAAAACTGGCTCATCACGCCAAAGGGTTTATTAAACAGGATCAGACGCATGGGCAGCCGCTCAAAAAGGTGGTAAACAGGATTGCGCGCGCAGCATGCAGGCGGCTTACAGGCGCAACTTGCGGCGCAGCGGGCAAAAACAGCCGATTTTGCCAAAATTTCGCCGTAACTGCCATCCTCAACCGGGAGTGCGGGTAAAATGCGGCTGCACAATGTGAAACAGATTATGGGCGGAGGTTTCGCTTCCGTCCTGCCCCAGCCGCAGCAAGCGCGGCTGCTGGCATGCCAGGCTGTTTGCGCATGGCGACGCAGACATGCTTTCATCCCAACTTCGGAGAATACGATGTATCAACATATCAAGGTACCGACCGACGGCCAAAAAATCACCGTCAATGCGAATTTTTCCCTGAATGTGCCCGACACTCCCATCATTCCTTATATTGAAGGCGATGGCACCGGCGTGGATATTACCCCGGTGATGATCAAAGTGATCGACGCGGCAGTGGCGAAAGCTTACGGCGGCAGCCGCAAGATCAGCTGGATGGAAATCTATGCTGGCGAAAAATCGACCAAGGTGTATGGCCCGGACGTGTGGCTGCCGGATGAAACCCTGGAAGCGCTGAAAGACTATGTGGTCTCGATCAAAGGCCCCCTGACCACCCCGGTTGGCGGCGGCATCCGTTCGCTCAACGTTGCGCTGCGTCAACAACTCGACCTGTATGTCTGCCTGCGCCCGGTGCGTTACTTCAATGGCGTGCCTTCCCCGGTGCGTGAGCCGGAAAAGACCGACATGGTGATTTTCCGCGAAAACTCTGAAGATATTTACGCCGGCATCGAATGGGCGGCAGATTCCGAAGGCGCCAAGAAAGTGATCGAATTCCTGATCAAAGAAATGGGCGTGAAGAAGATCCGTTTCCCGGAAACTTCCGGCATCGGCGTCAAGCCGGTATCGCGCGAAGGCACTGAGCGTCTGGTGCGCAAAGCAATTCAATACGCGATCGACAACGACAAGCCTTCCGTGACGCTGGTTCACAAAGGCAACATCATGAAGTACACCGAAGGCGGCTTCCGTGACTGGGGTTACGAGCTGGCGCAAAAAGAATTCGGCGCTGAGCTGATCGATGGCGGCCCGTGGTGCAAATTCAAGAATCCGAAAACCGGTCGCGAGATCGTGGTGAAAGATTCGATTGCTGACGCGTTTTTGCAACAGATCCTGCTGCGTCCGGCAGAGTACAGCGTGATTGCAACGCTGAATCTGAACGGCGATTACATCTCCGACGCACTGGCTGCGCAAGTGGGCGGCATCGGCATTGCGCCGGGCGCCAACCTGTCTGACTCGGTGGCGATGTTTGAAGCAACCCACGGCACCGCACCGAAATACGCCGGTCGCGATTATGTGAACCCGGGTTCCTTGATTCTGTCGGCGGAAATGATGTTGCGCCACATGGACTGGCTCGAAGCGGCTGACCTGGTGATCGACGCGATGCAAAAAGCGATTTCCTCCAAACGCGTGACTTATGACTTTGCGCGTCTGATGGAAAACGCGACTCAGGTATCGTGCTCGGGCTTTGGCGATGTCATGATCGAAAACATGTAAAACACATGTCGCCGCAGGCGCGCTGCGCTTGCGGCATTTCCCCTGTTATATCAAAAATCGTTGTAAATAGTGTGAATTGGAAATGTTTTGCAATTCGCCCCTATAAATAAAAAACCCCGCAGGGGGCGGGGCTTTTAGCAAAATATTTTTGCGCTTACGCGTTTTGAATATTCGATGCCTGCTTGCCTTTCGGGCCGCTCACAACTTCGAATTCCACACGCTGCCCCTCCTTGAGGGTCTTGAAGCCTGCCATATTGATTGCGGAAAAATGGGCGAACAAATCTTCGCCGCCATCATCCGGGGTGATGAAACCAAAGCCTTTGGAATCATTGAACCACTTGACGGTACCAGTTGCCATAAAAGAACTTTCAAATAAAATCTGAACAAACGAGCTTATGCAAGAAGCACCGCCAACGCGTCCACTTACCTGCCGCTCCTCCTCCCAGGTCACGCCGTGACGTCACCTGTTATGTGCATTGTTCAAGGAATAAATTTTGAAGTCAAGTCGTTTTGTAACAAGCTCCATATCTTCTTGCAATCAAGCAAAAAATCGTCTTGTTTTTTGCTACGACGCCCCCATTCTGCAGGGCGTGGCAAAAGCGCGTAAGATGGCGACTGTGCAATGGCAGGATGTAAGCTGCCATCCCGGCAATCAGACATTAGAATATAAGTATGTCTAGCAATAACGAAAACAGCACCGTATTAGACCGGCAGGCGGAGAAAGTCAAACCGCCATCGATGTATCAAGTCCTTCTCTTGAACGACGACTATACGCCGATGGAGTTTGTGGTCGCGATTCTGCAGGAGTATTTCAACAAGGATCGCGAAAACGCGACCCGGATCATGTTGAATGTGCACCGTGAAGGCAAGGGGGTGTGCGGGGTCTATTCAAAAGACATTGCAGCCACTAAAGTAGAGTATGTAATCAGCCACGCCCGCAAGGCGGGGCATCCGCTGCAGTGCGTGATGGAGGAAGTATGATCGCTCAGGAATTGGAAGTCAGCTTGCACATGGCTTTTGTCGAAGCGCGACAGGCCAGACATGAATTCATTACAGTCGAGCACCTGTTGCTGGCTTTGCTGGACAATCCTTCCGCAGCAGAAGTGTTGCGCGCATGCGCCGTGCACATTGATGATTTGCGTAAAACCCTCACCAATTTCATCGGCGACAATACGCCGACCGTGCCGGGGGTGGGGGAAGTGGACACCCAGCCCACGCTGGGCTTTCAGCGCGTCATTCAGCGCGCCATCATGCACGTTCAATCCGCCTCCAACGGTAAGAAAGAGGTCACGGGAGCGAATGTGCTGGTGGCGATTTTCGGCGAAAAAGATTCGCACGCGGTGTACTACCTGCATCAGCAGGGCGTGACGCGGCTGGATGTGGTGAATTACATTTCGCACGGCGTGCGCAAAGATGCTTCCGGCGATAGCCAGAAAGCGCCGGAAGGGGCGGAAGATGCGCAAGCCGGGGCCGATGGGCAAAAAGAAAGCCCGCTGGAGCAATTCACCCAGAATCTGAACAAAATGGCGCTGGAAGGCCGCATCGACCCCCTGATCGGGCGTGAAGATGAAGTTGATCGCGTGATTCAAATCCTGTGCCGCCGGCGCAAAAACAATCCGCTGCTGGTGGGCGAAGCCGGCGTAGGCAAGACCGCGATTGCGGAAGGTCTGGCATGGCGCGTCACGCAAAAAGATGTGCCGGAAGTGTTGCAAAACGCCATCGTGTATTCGCTCGATATGGGGGCTTTGCTGGCCGGCACCAAATATCGCGGCGACTTTGAGCAACGCCTCAAAGCGGTCTTAAAGCAGCTCAAAGACAATCCGCACGCCATCCTGTTCATTGATGAGATTCACACCATCATCGGCGCCGGCTCGGCCTCAGGCGGCACGTTGGACGCCTCCAATCTGCTCAAACCGGCCTTGGCCAATGGTCAGCTCAAATGCATCGGCGCCACCACCTACACCGAGTTCCGTGGCGTGTTTGAAAAAGACCACGCCCTGTCGCGCCGCTTCCAGAAAGTGGATGTCAATGAGCCGACGGTGGAGCAGACCGTGCAAATTTTGCGCGGCCTGAAATCGCGCTTTGAAGAACATCACGGCGTCAAATATTCCAATCCGGCCCTGCATGCCGCTGCCGAATTGGCGGCGCGCTTCATCAATGACCGTCATTTGCCGGACAAGGCGATTGACGTGATTGACGAAGCCGGCGCGGCGCAAAGAATTTTGCCCAAGTCGCGGCAAAAGAAAACCATCGGCAAGCCGGAAATCGAAGACATCATCGCCAAGATTGCGCGCATTCCGCCGCAATCGGTCAATCAGGACGACCGCAGCAAGCTGCAAACCATTGAGCGCGATTTGCGCAATGTGGTGTTCGGCCAGGATCAGGCAATCGAGGCACTGGCGGCGGCCATCAAAATGTCGCGCGCCGGGCTGGGCAAACTTGATAAACCGATCGGCTCCTTCCTCTTCTCCGGCCCGACCGGGGTGGGCAAAACCGAAGTCGCCAAGCAGCTCGCCTTTATTCTGGGCATCGAATTGATCCGCTTTGACATGTCGGAATACATGGAGCGCCACGCGGTCAGCCGCCTGATCGGCGCGCCACCCGGCTATGTCGGCTTTGATCAGGGTGGTTTGCTGACCGAGGCCATCACCAAAAAACCGCATGCCGTGTTGTTGTTGGATGAAATCGAAAAAGCGCATCCGGATATTTTCAACATCCTGTTGCAAGTGATGGACCACGGCACACTGACTGACAACAACGGACGCAAAGCGGATTTCCGCAATGTGATCCTGGTCATGACCACCAATGCCGGCGCGGAAAGCCTGCAGAAGCGCGGCATCGGCTTCACTGACAATAAAGAAGCCGGCGATGAAATGGCCGACATCAAGCGCATGTTCACGCCGGAATTCCGCAACCGCCTGGACGCCATCATCAGCTTCAAGCCCTTGGATGAGGAAATCGTCTTGCGCGTGGTGGATAAATTCCTGATGCAGCTGGAAGAGCAGTTGCATGAGAAGAAAGTTGAAGCCATCTTCACCGAAAAACTGCGTGGTTTCCTGGGCCGCAAAGGCTTTGACCCGCTGATGGGCGCGCGCCCCATGTCCCGCCTGATTCAAGACATGATACGCAAAGCGCTGGCGGATGAATTGCTGTTTGGCCGTCTGGCCAGCGGCGGCAAAGTCACGGTCGATCTGGATGAGGCGGAAAAAGTCGTGCTGGCATTTGAAGTCGGCAGCCGCAGCGGCCCGCCGGCGGTGCGGGCCGAACCGGTCGAAGCCGAGTAAAGCGCAATTCCGCCATGCAAGCCGCCTGTATCCCAGGCGGCTTTTTTTCTACTGTATCGCCCAATTTCCGCTTGATGCGGTTTTTTCACCATCACAGCCGGCTGCGATGCAACATTTTTCCATTTACTTCTGCATGCATTCTTTCCTGTATGACAAATAAATGACGGATTTGTAAAATGAATTTTGCATGGATGGCAATCCGCTCTGCTGAAATGTGAAAACTGTACTGTTTTAATGAGGCAGTACAATTCATAAAAACATGGAATTGCTATCTATTAAAACATCGCTGAATAAGATAAATCACAATACAGATTTCCTGACGGCATGAAATTTGATGACTTGCGTTACAGTTCGGCCTGTTTTGATGCAGCACAGTTTGCAAAAAATGTTGCTGTTGTTTAAAAGAAAGTGGAAAACTGCATCTTTTATGTGACTTAAAGCACGGATAAACTTCTTTCTGTCGGCGCTGCAAACAAAAATAAATCAGCGCCAAGAGTGGCAGACCGGCTTGAGCTTAATTGGCTCGCCAGAAATCGTTTCCGGTCATCTTGTTGATTTTTCCAGCAACAGGATGTTTTCGGGGTTGTCGGAAGTTGTTGTTTGCAAGCCTTCTCCTCCTTGGAAGTCTTGCAAACAACAAACCGCCAACCCCGTTTTTTTTTGCCCTGGGCTATTGCGCAAGCCCGGCCTGTTTCAGGCGGCGCCACAGCGTAGTGCGGGAAATGCCAAGATGTTGCGCCAACAGCGCGCGGTTGCCGCCGAAACGGTTCAATAAAAGCGCCAGATCGGCGTCGCCGCCAGACCTTGCCTGCGCACTGAGCGACGGGGCCGGCAACGGTGTGGCGCCGGGCAGGGCGGCCTGCAATTCCGGCGCCACGCGCAACAGCAAAGCCGGGGTAATTGCTTGCAGCGGCTGGGCCGCCAGATGCAAAGCCAGCCGTTCCATCACATTGCGCAGCTCGCGCACATTGCCCGGCCAGGCGTAAGCTTGCAAAAGGCTGGCGCAGCTGGCTAATTCCGCCTCCAGATTGGCGCGCAGACTGCCGCGCATATCCAGACCGGCCAGCGCGTTTTTCAAACACCATGCCGCCAGATCCAGCACATCCGCGCCGCGCGCGCGCAAGGGCGGCAAATGCAAGCGCAACACCGCCAGCCGGTAATACAGATCGGCGCGGAACCGCCCCTGCGCCACCAGCGCCGCCAAATCAGAATGCGTGGCGCAGATCACCCGCACCTGCAGCGCAATGGGTTTGGTCGCCCCCACCCGCAGCACCGCGCGTTCCTCCAGCACCCGCAGCAAGCGGGTTTGCAAGGCCAGCGGCATCTCGCCGATTTCATCCAAAAACAGTGCGCCGCCATGCGCCGCCTCAAACAAGCCGGCATGCCCGCCCCGGCGTGAGCCGGTAAACGCCCCGTCCTCATAGCCGAATAATTCCGCTTCCAGCAGAGATTCCGCCAGTGCGCCGCAATTGACCGCCACAAACGGCGTGGTTTTTTGCTGCAAACGCTGGCTTTCGCCATGAATCGCGCGCGCCGCCAACTCCTTGCCGCAGCCGGTTTCCGCCTCAATCAATACAGTCGCCGGCGAACGCGCATACAGCAAAATCAGCTGACGCGCCTCATCCAGCGCCGCACTATTGCCGCGCAACACTTGCAACCCCGGCTGCGTCACCGCTGCCGGCAGGCTCTTGCCCGGACGCAAGCGGGCGATTTGCAGCGCGTGCTCAAACGCCTGCCGCGCCGAATCCGCAGAATACACAAACACCCCCTGCATGCCGGCGGCTTGCGCCAAATCCGTGATCAAACCCGTGCCCACCACCGCCCGCACGCCGCGCGCTTTTAACTCATTTATCCCGGCGCGCGCATCGTCCACCGTGGCGTAAGTGCGCTCCAATAGTTCAATGCCGAAACTCCTGGCGAACTCCGCCACCTCGGGGAAGGGCGCCAGATAACTGATGATGCCCAAGGGCGCCAGCGCGCCATCCGCCTCCAGGCTCAAGGTGCGCGCGCGCGACAAGGCTTGCATCACATCAAAGCCGCTGGCCTTGATGATGATCACCGGCGCCGCCAGCCGGCTTTTCAGATACGCCCCATTTGAACCGGCGGCGATGATGGCGTCGCAATGCCTGGTTTCCAGTTTTTCATTAATCCATTGCACAGCTTCTTCAAAGCCGAGTTTGATCGGCTCAATCGTGGCCTGACCATCAAATTCGAGCGTGATTTCACGCAAGAGACTGAAAAGGCGGGAGACCGCCACCGTCCAGATGACGGGTTTGTGATCGGAAGCGCGTTGCATGCCGGGCCGCTGAAAAGGAAAAACGCATTGTGCCTTGCGAGCGACCGGTGTTTCAAGTGTTGCGTTTGTTTCAGATGTTTCAGCGGTATGTTTCAAGCAAGGTCGCGCCTCGCCTGTGCCGCAAATCCAACAGAAGCCGACGAAATGCCGATTTCAACAATGCCAGCCGGACATAGCAAGCCGGTGCAGTAAATCACAGTCGCCGCCGGGCGCAAAGCGCGGCACAATGTGCATCAATTGCCTTGCCGCGCGACGGTAAAACAGCCCACGTAAGCATTCCTTTATCCCAATGTGACAGGACCACTATGCGCTACGCCGATTTCTATCAACATTCATTGCAAAATCCCGAAGCATTCTGGCGCGAACAAGCCCGCTTAATCGACTGGCGCACCCCGTTTTCCCAAGTCTGCGATCACAGCCGGCCCCCATTTGCGCGCTGGTTTGTCGATGGGCAGACCAATCTTTGCCACAATGCCCTGGACCGCTGGCTGGAATGGGAGGATGGCAAATTGCGTGACGCCCCGGCCTTGATTTGCATTTCCACCGAAACCGGCCAGGAAAAGACCTACAGCTTTGCCGAGCTGTGGCAGGAAGTGCAACATGCCGCAGCTATCCTGCAACAGCAAGGGGTGGGGCAGGGCGATATGGTCTTGCTGTACATGCCCATGATCGCTGAAGCCGCATTTTTCATGCTGGCCTGCGCCCGTATCGGCGCTGTGCACTCGGTGGTGTTTGGCGGCTTTGCCGCCGGCAGCCTGGCCACCCGCATCGACAGCGCGCAACCCAAACTGATCGTCTCCGCCGATGCCGGCTCGCGCGGCGGCAAAGTGATTCCCTATAAACCGCTACTGGATGAAGCGCTGCAGATTGCACAATGGCAAGTCGAGCGGGTGATTCTGGTCGATCGCGGCTTGGCGACTATGGACAAGCAAGCCGGACGTGACCTGGATTACGCCAGTCTGCGTCAAGCCTGTCTGGGCGCGCGCGTGCCGCTTGTCTGGCTGGAATCAAACGCCCCCTCGTATGTGCTGTACACCTCCGGCACCACCGGCAAGCCCAAGGGTGTGCAGCGCGATGTGGGCGGCTATGCCGTCGCGCTGGCCGCCTCAATTCCGCATATCTTCGCCGGCAAACCGGGCGAAGTTTTCTTCGCCACCTCTGACATTGGCTGGGTGGTGGGGCATTCCTACATCGTCTATGGGCCGCTGCTGGGCGGCATGGCCAGCATTATGTACGAAGGCTTGCCGGTGCGCCCGGACGCCGGCATCTGGTGGAGCATCGTCGAAAAATATCGCGTCACCTGTATGTTCACCACCCCGACCGCGATGCGCCTGCTGAAAAAACACCCGCCCGAGCTGCTGAAAAAATACGATCTCAGTTCCTTGCATGCGCTGCACATTGCCGGCGAACCGCTGGACGAACCGACTTCGCTCTGGATAGGCGGCGAAACCGGCCTCACCATCATCGACAACTATTGGCAAACTGAAACCGGCTGGCCGATTCTCTCGATTTGCCATGGCGTGGAAAAATTGCCGCCCAAAACCGGCAGCCCCGGCATTCCGGTGTATGGCTACGAGATGCAAATTTTGAATGAAAGCACCGGACAGGAATGCGGCCCCGGCGAAAAAGGCGTGGTCGCCATCAAAGGCCCGCTGCCGCCCGGCTGCATGCAAACCGTATTTGGCGATGATGAGCGCTTTGTCAGCACCTATTGGAATAATTTCCCGGGGCGGCAAGTGTATTCCACCTTTGATTGGGGCATCCGGGACGAAGATGGCTATTACTTCATCCTCGGGCGCAGCGATGACGTGATCAATGTCGCCGGGCACCGCCTCGGCACACGCGAAATCGAAGAAAGCATTTGCAGCCATACCCGTGTCGCCGAATGCGCCGTGGTTGGCGTGCAAGACCAGCTCAAAGGGCAGGTTGCCGTCGCCTTCGTGGTCTTAAAGCCAGGCCCCGAACAAAGCGCCGCCACACTGCAGGAAGAAATCATGGACACCGTGGTGCGTCAGCTGGGGGCAGTGGCGCGCCCGGCGCAAGTGCACTTCGTGCATTTGCTGCCGAAAACCCGCTCCGGCAAAATGCTGCGGCGCGCCCTGGTCGCCCTGTGCGAGGGGCGCGACACCGGCGACCTGAGCACCCTGGAAGATCCCGCCTCCCTGAGTGAAATCCGCAAAGCGTTGCAGCTCTGACCCGTCAAGCGCCGCCCGAACGCACCGCCGGCCATGCCGGCGGTTTTTTTTCATCCAGAGCAGGCGGCGCCCCATCCCTGGCATCTGCTTCAATCTTGTTACTCCCGGTGTGCTTTAAGTCACGTTAAAGCCCCATTTTCTATAGAGAAAACAGTGCAAAAGCACCCGATAGCGGTGCTACAGTACGCCTGATAACTGCAAACACTGACGCTGGCGTATTCAATATCGGAGCAAAAGTTGCAAAAAAGCTGCGCAAAGCGCCCAAAATTCATGCCGGGCAGCGTTGCTTTCTCACAATGCACAAATCCTGTACGCCCGACTCTTTGTTTCTATTGAGAAAGATTGCAGGACAGCAAAACCGCATATCGCGGCACATTGAAAAGGAGAAAACATGCTGAACTTCGAGATTACCGACGCCCAAGGGGTGTTGGCAGTGCAATACCAGGAACTGATGCCATGGCAGGGTGCGGCAAACGCATATGCCGATCATGGCGCGGCCCAGACTGAAGCTGCGCCAGGCGATGGCCCGCACCCGGATCCGCCGAAACCGCGCTAATACGTTTCACTGCTGCCTGACATGCCAATCTCTATTTTGCTGCAAATCGTATCCCGTGCTTTTTTGTGGATCTTTCTGCTCTCCATCGACGTGGCCGGCCCCTTGCTGTTTATGCTCAATCCGGGCGTAGAGGCGGCTTATGCGATCTGGTTGGGATTGGCATGTATTTCCCTGCTCGCGACCTGGGCTTTTGCCGAAGATGATGTGGTGCGCGACTTGCGCGAACTGAGTCTGTATGGCGTGCTGGTGCAATCCATCGCCTTGCTTTTATACAAGCTGGGCTACCCGGCCAGCATGTTTTCCGTTTCCCTCTCCGGCGCCATTTTCCTGCTCAAATACCTGCGTCTGCTGTGGCCGGCAAAAACGGCCGATGGCCGCCACTTCAGCGCCTGGCCGGTATTCGGCCTGTATGGCTGGTGGCGGGCGCGGCGCGGCGCGCAAATCTGGCCGCCCAGTCCGGCTCAAGCGCGCCAATGCTGGCTGGCCCTGGGCATCAGCCTGGCGCTGGGCATCTTGATGGCGAGCATGGGACTGGTCTTGAAAATCGCTTATTTTTGCCTGGCTGCGATGTTTGCGGCCCCGCTCTTGCACCGCATCACACGACGCGAATTGCTCGAACAACACCAACGTTACCTGTGCGCCGTCCAAGCCGCTCAGCGCGCAGCCGCGCGCGCCAGCATCGAGCACAGCCTGGCTGCAGAACAGGAAAGGCATAACCGCCAGCTCGAAGCCAACCATGCCGCCCTGGCCGAAGCGCACCGGCAAAATGCGCAACTATTGCAAATCCAACAGCAGCAGGCGCACCAATTACAGCGCTACAACGCCGCCCTGCGCGACGCCGCACACGACTTGCAACAGCCGCTGGCCCTGGCGCGCGTCTGCGCCGACAATCTGATCCGCCGTTGCGCCGGCAGCGAGCGCGCCGCCAGCGGCGAACAATTGCAAGAAGCCCTGCGCCAGTTAGGCGAAAGCATCGAAAGCAGTATCCACGGCGCGCAAATCGTCACCGGCGTATTGCCGGCGCAAGCCGTAGCGATCGACTTGCGCGCGCTCACGCAACGCTTTAGCGCCGATTGGCAAAGCGGCCCCTTGCGTCACGTCCGCTTAAGCTTGCGCGTCAGCCGCCGCGTACGCCAGGATTGCGAGGCCGATTTGCAAATCGTGCAAAGAATTTTGCGCAATCTGCTCAGCAATGCGGCGCGCCATGTCAGGCCCGAAGGCCGCGTCTTATTGAGTGTGCGCGCACAGCGCCAGCAATGTCTGGTGCAAGTCTGGGATCAAGGCCCCGGCATTGCGGAAGGCGAGGGCGGCGACGGACACGCCAATTTCCTGGCCTTCGTAGCGCGCTTGCGCAAAGAAGGCAGCCGCTGCAGCGCAGGCGGCGGTTATCGGCTGGGTATGAATAATGTGCTGCAGCTGTGCATGGCCGGCGGCATCCGCATCCAGCTGCACGCCAGAAAAGGACGCGGCGCGGTGTTCAGCTTTTTCGTGCCCTACAGCCGCCACGCACGCTTTTGCGCCATGCCCACAGATCTGCCGCAATGCGCGCCGCAGCTCACGGCCAGCGTGCAATATTTCCCGCAGAGAAATCCGCAGGCGCGCTGCGCCGGCTGGCCTTGACATCATTCCACCCCATAGCGTGACTCAGGTACAACAGCCAGCCACTTGCGCGCTCTGGCGCATACAGCAAACAATGCGTAACGCATGGCGTGAATTCAGGCCCGCAACAGGTAAAGCCGGTTATCATCAATGCTTAGCGTGACTAATTTCCCGAACCGGACATCGGCACAAGCCAAGCAGCAGTCAAGCCCGGCGCCAGTCATCGCAACCTTATTCTTCCAAGCAGTACAGCCAATAGAGCCCTGTCATGTTCTCAAAACTTGCCTTAAATGCCGCAAAGCGTTTGATGAAACTGGTTTTTATCCGCAAAGACGGTCCAACCGACACCTTATTGATTGAAAGCCTGCACGCCGAAGAAGAGGTTTCGCGCGACTTTGAATACACCGCCCATGTGCTGTCAGACAATCCTGAAATTGCGCTCAAAGATGTGCAAGGCAAGCTGATCGGCATCGAACTCACGCGCGACGATGGCGGCAAGCGCTGGTTCACCGGCTATTGCTGGAACTTTGAGCTGCTGGAATATGACAACAGCGTTGCCACCTACAAACTGACCCTGGTTCCCTGGCTGGCCTTCCTGCGCTTGCGCAAAGACATGTTCATTTTCCAGAACAAGACCTATATCGAGCAGACCAAGGAGATTTTTGAAGACTACGCGATGGCCAAGTTTGACCTCAAAGTCAGCAAGGCCGGCCACCGCCACACCTACTGCGCGCAATACGACGAAACCGATCACAACTATGTGCACCGGCGCTGGGAAGAAATGGGCTGGCATTACTGGTATGAGCATGACGCCAGCGGCCACCGCCTGATTTTGTCCGACCACTCGCCGGCGGCAGAGCCGGTCGATGGTGACACCACGATCGCCTACCACCATGGCGGCGGCAATAACAAAGAAGACAAAATCGGCATCTTTGGCGGCCAGCGCGAAATCGCCTCCGGCAAAGTGAATTTATCCAGCTTTGATTTCAAACGTCCGACCCCGGCCCTGGTTGGCAAAACCAGCCAGCAGGAACAGGGACAAATCGCCAAGCTCGAAGTGTATGAATATCGCGGCCTGTACGGCTTTGTCGATGCCGACGAGGGCAAGTTTTACGCCGAACGGCAAATGGAGCAAATCGAAGGCGATGCGAAAAGCTTTGCCGGGCGCGGCAATGTGCGCCAGATGCAACCGGGACGCTGGTTCACCCTCACGCGCGACCATCTGAAACAATTATTCCGTGGCCCCGGCCACAAATTTGAATTCCTGCTGCTGTCTGTCACCCACGATATTCACAATAACCTGCTGAATTCCGATGGTGGCATGGGGACATATGACAACAGCTTTATCTGCCTGCGGCGCAAAGTCTTCTGGCGCCCGGCGCGCGGCCATCACAGCGAAGAGGTGCGTGTGCCCGGCGTGGATACCGCGATTGTGGTCGGCCCGCAGGGTGAAGAAATTTACAGCGACAAATACAGCCGCATCAAAGTCCAGTTCCACTGGGACCGCATGGGCAAACAGGATGAAAACAGCTCACCCTGGGTGCGCGTGATGACGCCCTGGGCGAATAAAGGCTTCGGCATGGTCGCCGTGCCGCGCATCGGCACCGAAGTCGTGATTCAATATTTGCAAGGCAACCCCGACCGTCCCCTGGTGGTGGGACAGTTATACAACGAACGCCACATGCCGCCCTGGACGCTGCCGGCCAATCAAACCCAATCCGGCGTGCTGACCCGCTCCAGCAAAGGCGGCGGGCCATCGAACGCCAACGCGCTGCGCTTTGAAGACAAAAAGGGAGAAGAAGAAGTCTGGTTGCATGCGGAAAAAGATCAGCGCATCGAAGTTGAAAACGATGAAAGCCACTGGGTCGGGCGCGATCGCAAAAAAACCATCGACCGCGATGAAACGGTGCATGTCAAACGCGACCGCACCGAGACGGTGGACCACAATGAAACCATCACCGTGCACAACGACCGCAAAGAGCGGGTCGATCACAACGAAAAAATTTCGATTGGCGACAACCGCACCGAAGATGTCGGCAAAGACGAAGATATCCACATCGGTCAAAGCCGCAGCGTGCACATCGGCGACCATAAAAACGAAACGGTAGGCAAAACCAAAACCGAAACCGTGGCCCTGGCCAAATTTCTCTCGATTGGCGGCCTTTATCAAACCACCGTCGGCGGCGCCATGAACACCACCGTGGCCTTGGCGCAAGCGGAAGAAGTGGGCTTATCCAAAACCGTGGTCGTCGGCAAAACCCTGACTCAGACCGCCGGCGAGCAATTCAAACTCACCGTTGGAAAAAGCAGCTTAACCCTGCATGCCGATGGACGGATTGAACTCGAAGGCACAGAAATCCTGATTTCCGGCAGCAAAAAAGTCGAGCTGCACGGCAAAGATATTGATAACAACCCGGCATAAGGCAAGGCGAAGAATGCAAGAGCTGATGCAAACCGCCACGCCCGGCAAAATCAAGCTGGCCGAAATCCCCGAGCCGCCCTGTCCCCCTTTGCAAAACGACAGCGGCCTGGACGCCATGCTGTTCAACACCATCGACCCGCTGCGCCAGGCGTTTCATGTGCTGGTGGCGAAAAGCGCATGGCGCATCACCCCCGGCCCGCAAACGGGACAAGCGCAACTGCAAGAAGATATGTCGCCGCCGCCGTTGGCCGATAGCGATCTGGCGTTTGCCGGGCAAGACCCGGCTGCTTATGGCTGGCGCGCCGAAAGCGATCTGGCGCCATACAAACCGCTGTGCGATGTGCTGCTGGCCGCTGACGCCATCGCACCCGGCGCACAGGCGCTGCCGCAATTCGGTGTGCGCTTGCAAGTGCAAGCCGGCGGGCAAGCCGCCGACGCAGGCGCCATCCTGATCGACAAACGACTCTTGATCAGCGGCGCGCGCCACTTCAGCGGCAGCGGCAAAGACTGGCGCTTGAGCGCGCCCGCCCCCATCAGCCGCCTGCCGCTGCGCCATACATACGCTTGCGGCGGCAGTCTGCAACTGCGCGCGCAAGACCCGGCTTTGCGCCACGCCCCCGCCGCCGAATTGCTCGCGGCCCCGGATGAGCAAGGACGAAGCCTGCATCTGGTGGCCCAAAGCAATCCGCTGGGACAGGGCTTTGCGCGCGCCTGGCATTTGCAAAGCGGGACAGTGCAAAGCATCGCCGCACCACAGATTGAATATCTGGATCAAACCATGGATGGGGCCGCCTTCTGGCGCGCCGCCGAAAGTGGCGCACTGCCGCCCAGCGCCGCGCCCTGTCCCCTGGGACGGGCCTGGCTGCCGCGCCGCCAGCTGGCCGGAGTCTTGCCGGAACAGCGCTATGCGGCGGATGAAGTCCCGTTCTTACCGCCGGATTTTGATTACCGCTATTGGAACTGCGCCCCCGCCGACCAGCAATGCCGCTATCTGCAAAGCGGCGATCTGCTGCGCTTGTGGAATTTGAGCGAAGCGAACGATCCCGCCGCCACGCTTGACGCGCAAGGCAACCATTTCCTGCAATGCAGCCTGCCGCCGGCCCGATGCGTAGCCTTGATAACGCTGGACGTGAACGGGGAAGCCATGCTGGACGTGCAGGATTTGCAGCTCGACACCTTGATCTACGAGCAGGCCGAACGACGCTTTTACTGCACCTGGCGCTTAAACCTGTTGGCCGATCCCGCCATTCTCAGCATCCGCCTGCTGTATGTGAGCGAGCCGGCGCAAATCGAGCGCATCAATACCCTGCAGAGCGCACAAGCGCTGCTGGCGCAAGGAGCGTGACATGGCTAAAGAAACCGTCACCCAATCCAGCCGCTTCTTTTGCGTGAGCTTAGTGCCGGATTTTTGTAAAACCCCGGTCGGCCCCGCCACGCCGCCGCTGCCTTACACCATCAAGGGCGAATTCAAACAAACCAGCAAGCCCAGCAAAACCCTTAAAACGCACAGCGAGCCGGTGTTTTTGCACAATACAAGCGTGATTCCCAGCGTCACCGGGGACGAACCCGGGGTGGCCAAGGGCGTCAAGAGCAATACCGTGGGCAAACGGGTGGAGAGCCTGCGCTTTTCCAGCAGCTATGGCGCAAACAACACCAAGACCATCGAAGTCGGCCACATGGTGTGGATGAATGACCGCAACACAGTGGGACAGATTCAGGAACGCGGCGCACAGCCGGCCAAGCCGACCCAGGCCGACTGGACGGATAAATTTCAACAAGGCTTTAAACAGACCGAGCAAAAAGTCACGCAAAAGCTGCAAGACTTGTCCAAACAAGTGAATCAAAAGGTGAAAGCCAGCAGCAACGCCTTGCTGGATCAAGGCGCCAGTATTTTGCAAAGCATTCACCAGAAAGCAGAAAACGTGCGCATCAGCTTGCAACCGCTGGCGCGCGAGTGGCAAAACGGCAAATCGCAAGCCTTTCACGCCTTTGGCCAGGACGCCATGGACACCGGCGGTAAAATCGGCGTCGGCAGCGCGGCGCTGGGCGTGGCCGGCTTGGGCGTCGGCGCCACCGGGATTGGCGCGCCGGTGGCGGTGGTGATGGAAGGCGGGGCCGCCGCCGGCGGCGTAGTGGCTGCCGGCGTAGGCGGAACCGGGGCCGTGGTCGATTCCGGCGCCACCTTGCTGGACGACGCAGCCAACTTCATCCTCAACGGCAAAACCCCGGATTTAGTGGCCAGCGCCAAACAAATCGGCAGCAATGCATTGCAACTCTTACCCATCGCCAAGCTGCGCGGCCTGGCCGGCAAACTCTTGCCCAAGGGCGCAGCGAAAGCGCCCAAACCCGGCGCGCCGGCCCCCAAACCGCCCGCCAAGCCACCCAAACCGCCCGCCAAAGACCCGCCAGCCAACCGCAGCGGACGCGATGGCGGCAAAATCAAACCGGGTAAAAAACCCAAGCAAGACAAGCCCAAGGACGAGTGTCCCAAGAATTGCGCCACCGGCGGCGCCAATCCGCGCCCGGTCAAATCACGCCGCCCGGTGCACTTTGGCGCCGGTGAAGAAATTCTGTATCAGACCGATTTCGTCACGCGCGGCAGCCTGGGACTGGAATGGACGCGCTGCTACCGCTCCGGCAGCGCAGCGCAAGACTGGGGCGTGCTGGGCGCACGCTGGTCTTTACCCTACAGCGCCAGCCTGTCGATCTCGCGGCGCGGCATCGTGTATCACGACGCCAGCGGGCGCGCCCTGCGTCTGCCGCGCATCGCAGTTGGCGAGCGCCATGCTGTCCCCGGTGAAGGTTTTACCTTGGAACGCAGCAGCGAGACAGAATGCATCCTGCATTGGCAGGACGGCAGCCAGGACCGCTTCACACGCGGCCCGGATGGCTGGCTGCCGCACGGGCATGATGGCGTCAACGCCATGCTGCGTCCCGGCGCGCCATTAGCGGTGCGCAGCTATCACTTAAGCCGGCATCAAGCCGCCAATAGCCAGGGCTATCGTGTACTGCGCGACTTCGCCGCCGCCCCCGGCGCGGTGATGCTCGAAGTGCATGGCGACGATGGCACGGTATTGCGCGCGGTGCGCAGCCAGAGCGCGGCGCAACACAGCCCGCACAGCCAACCAGTGATCGGCGAAGTCTGGCAACTCTTCGAGGATGGCGCAGCGCAATGTATGGCGCGCTATGAATATGGGACAGAAGACTGGGCCTGCGCCGCGCCGCCGCCAGGCTTCGCGCCGCTAGCCGACAGCTGGCCCGGCGGCGAGGAGCAAGTAGCGCAACACGCCCCCGCCTTGGCAAACCAGGGTTTGCCGCATCCTGCCTTCCTGCAACTGCCGCCACGCTTAAATCTGACGGCGCAACGCAATGCCCTGGATGCGCGCCGCGAGTATGCCTACCGCCTGCACCTGCTGCAGCGCTACACCGATTATCTGGGACATGGCTTCACGCTGGAATGGATCAGCCTGGAGGCTTTGCGCGCCAGCTGGCGGCGGGACTTGAGCAGTATGACGCCGGAACAATGCGCCGCATGGCAAGCCGAGTGCGCAGCCCTGGCGCCGATCCGCTTAAGCAGCAGCCAGCAAGCGCGCGCCATCGTCAGTGGTGCGGAGGACGGCGCGGAGCGGGTGCAGATCCGCTATCTGGATGAAGACAGCACCGAAGTGACAGAGGCCGACGGCAGTCGCCATCTGTACTATTTTAATGACGCCTGGCTGGTGACAGCCTACCAGGCATGGCAGCCCGGCATGCAAGACGAACCGGAACGCCCGGTGCAACTTGGCAAACGGCGCTGGAGCCGCGAAGGCTGGCTCTTGAGCGAAAGCGACGCCAACGGACATACCGAACAATACAGCTACGATGCGCATGGCAATTTGATTGAACAAATCGACGCCTGCGGCGCGCGCACCCGTATCGAGTATGACGCCGGCAACCGGCCCATCCGCATTCAGGATGCGCTGGGCGGCGATACCCGCATGGAGTGGGACGCAGGCGGGCAACTGCTGCGCCACATTGACGCACTGGGACACTGCACCGCCTATGCCTGGGATGCGCAAGGGCGCTTAAACGGCGTGCAAGACGCGCGCGGCGGCCAGACACGTCTGCAATACGATGCCGCCGGGCGGCTGATACGGCATACCGATTGCTCGCAACGCAGCACGGAATACAGCTACGACCGCAGCGGCAATTTGTTGCGCCAGACTGATGCCATGGGACAGAGCACCAATTACCGCTACGATGCGCTGGGCCGCCTGCTGCAAGTGATGTACCCCGATGGACTGAGCGAAACCCTGGAATGGGACGCGGCTGACAATTTAATCTGTCACACTGACACAGGCGGAGCGCAAACGCGCTATCGCTACAACAATCTGCAATTGCCGGTTGAGCGGATTGATGCGCTGGGGCAGCGCATGCGTTACGGCTATGACGCCATGGGACGTTTGAGCATGCTGGAAAACGCCAACGGCGAGCGCTGCAGCTTTGCCTACAACCGGCAAGGCTGGCTGATCCGCGAAACCGGCTTTGACGGCAAAGTGACAGAATACCAATACGACGCGGCGGGCCGGCTGCAAAGCAGCGCCAGCGCCGGGGCGCAAACGCACTATGTGCGCGATGCGCTGGGCCGCATCTTAGCGCGCAACAGCGCGGATGACACTGTGCGCTTTGATTGGGATGCGTTGGGACGGCTCACCGCCGTGGAAAACCGGCACGCCAGCATGCGCATGCGTTATGACGCGCTCGGACGCCTGCTGGAAGAGCGGCAGCTGCTGCGCCTGCCTACAGAGATCCGCAGCGTGATGCAAACCCTGCATGCGCAAGCGGCAGCGCAAAATAATCAGCAAAACAATCAGCAAAACAATCAGCACGCTAACCAGCAAGCCAGCGCAGCCGCCGCCGCCAGCGCAGCCAGCCAAGACCATGACGAACTGCCGCACAGCATCGCGCTGCTGACGCGCCACGAATACGACGCCTTAGGCAACCGCATCGCCAGCGTGCTGCCGAACGGGCGGCGGCTGGACTGGCTGCGCTATGGTTCCGGGCATTGGCATGGAACCTTGTGGCAGGGACAGGAAATCGCCCACATCGAGCGCGACGCGCTGCACCGCGAAGTGCGGCGCAACATCGGCTACCGCCGTGGCGCACAGCAAAACAGCCGTGGCATTGAACTGGAAAAACACTACGACGCACAATCGCGCCTGTCCCGCTTCGCACTGTACAGCGCACACAGCCAGCAAAGCCGCAGCTATGAATACGACCGCGCCGGCCACCTGCAGCGCATCACAGACAGCCGGCGCGGTTTGCAAGAATACCGCTACGACCCGCTGGGCCAATTGCTGCAAGCCACGCAAAGCGGCCACACCGAACGCTTCGCCTTCGACCCGGCAGGCAATTTACTGCAAGAAGGCAGCGCCAATCAGCCTAACGCCGCGTCAAACACCGGGCCAAACACCGGGACAAACGCAGCGCAAATCAGCGCGCCGCCCGGCCTGGGCCGGCTGACCCACAATCTGCTGCAACAATGGGGCGGCTGCCGTTACGCCTACGACAAACAGGGCAATATGATCAAACGCAGCCTGCAGCATGGCAGCCTGGAAGATCAGAGCGAATATGCATGGGACGCACAGCAATGTTTAAGCAGCATGCAGCGCAGCTACGCCGGACGGCGCTACCGCGCGCATTATGTGTATGACGCCTTCCAGCGCCGCATCGCCAAATACGTACACAGCGCGCGCCACGACGCGCAAGGCCGGCTGCAGGAAGAAGGGGCGGAACTGTATTACTTCGTCTGGGATGGCGACGTATTGCAGCAGGAAATCCGCTTCACCCAGCACCTGCCGGGGCAGCCGGCCATGCACAGCGCCAACCATAGCGGCCGGCACAGCGCCAGAGATTACGACAGCGCCGACCTGCCAAGCCCGCACGCCACCCGTCCCCTGCCGGCGGGACAGGGGGAATGCACCACCTATCTGTACGAAGCGGACAGTTTCGTGCCGATGGCGCGCACAGTGAGCCGGCACGAACAGGAGGAATTCGCCGCCAGTGCAGTGTATCTGCCGCCGGCGCCAGGCTGGGCCAGCGCACGCGACCAGCTGGCGCAAGCGCAAGCCTGTGACAGCCATTGCCAGGCCCTGCAACACGCGCGGGAAGAATGGCGGCATCACCAAATCCAGGCGATCAGAGAAGAACGCGCGGCGCGCCTGGCGGCGCAAGACGCTCAACTCTACTACCACTGCGACCACATCGGCGCCCCGCTGGAGCTGCTGGACGAAGACGGCATCGCACAATGGTCAGCGCGCCGCCTGAGCTGGGGCAAGCTGCACGACATCCAGGACAAACACGCCAGCCAGCCTTTGCGCTTCCAGGGGCAATATTTCGACGCGGAAAGCGGTTTGCATTACAACCGCTATCGGTATTACGACCCGGAAGTGGGAAGGTTTGTTTCGCAGGATCCGATTGGGCTGCAAGGAGATAGCAATATTTATCGTTATGCGGCTAATCCTGTTTCATGGATTGATCCATTGGGGTTGGCTGGGCATAATTGCATTGATGATGCTGCGCGTGAGGTTTTAGTTCAAGCTAATGCAAAGTCGATTGCAAAAAATAAGGAATATGGTGGACTTATTTATAAGAGAGGGAATCGGTATTATGCCACTAATCCAATTCAGGGAGCAGGGCGATCATTTTCTCCAAAAAAGGCATTTAAGTACGTACCAAAAGATGCACAAGTTGTTGGAGATTATCACACTCATGGAGATTATTCAATTGAAGGGAAAGGGAAGAAAATAATCAGGACTGGTGAAGCAAGCAGAGATGATTTTGATAGCGATGCTTTTTCAAATAGTGATAAGAGGATACATAGGGATGCTTGCGCAATGTTTTCAAAGCATAGATCTTATCTTGGAACTCCAAGTGGAAAATTCTATGTAATGGAGAATGGGGCTATTCATGGTTTTTGATATAAGAATTTTTGATCAATTCTGGAATGATCATATTGAAATTGATGGCGGTATTCTTTCCGCCAAAAAAGAGGGGGTAAATTTTTTTAAAGATAAAGGAGAAAAAGAAGGTTTTTTTCAAAAATTACTTTTTCATGGTATGGAGAAATTAGTTGAAGATTATGGGGGGGGGGTTAACCTTGATGGTTATTGGATAATGATGTGGGAATATCCAATAAAGCCTTATTGCTGTATCTCATTTGTTCCAAAAATAGATTGGAATGGTGGGGCTGGATTTCAGATTCCAAAAGCGGGAGTATGGAAGAATGGGCCTGGGGTGAGTTATTACTATGATTATGAGAAATGGGAACTAATGAGGAAGGTTCGCATGAGGTAGGGCGGATTCAAGGTGCAAGTGCAACACCCTTGAATAGAGGGGGGGCTTTCATTGCATGAACCATGATTGTCTGACAATTTTGCTCGACTCAAGGGTAAGCGCCATTCTGGCGCGGCTACGCCGTCCTTGAGCCGATCGAAATTGTCAACCCTTTGTTTTTCAAGCAATAAATCCATTCCCGACAAGGGCGGGGGTGTTGCTCTTGGTTTTTGGGTCTGGCCGGACCCCACCTTTACTCGCCGCTGAAAATATTTTTTCTGGATGTGGCGCGTTTTTGCCGCGCTTCATATTCAAGCGCTTCTGCTCTGGCGTATAGCTGTTGGCTGTAGCGGAAAACGCCAACAGCAGCACCATTCAAAATTAACATCAATTCACCATTTACGCCTTTAATGGAAAATTTGCCGGCTTGACCATTACTCTCCATATTTGGGTAGAGCCACCAATTCAATAAACATGGTTCGCTCGTAATTTCCAGTGCGATACAAGCGGCTTTTTTTGCCTGATCCGGGTCGGAAAAGGGGCCGAGATGGGTTTGGCTGTCCAGAGAATAAAACCATACGCCATTTTCGCGGTGCAGCAATATCACTTCCCGGCTGTAGGCCGTGCTCATAATGATATGATTGCCGCCTGTACCCATCATATAACACATGGCGCGGTCAAAATCCGTCTCATTGGCAGCAGGTCTGCTGTCCGTACAAACCACTTGAATATAACCTTCAGCCAAGGCCATTTGTTCCACTGTGGCATGCTGTAATTTTTCTATGATCCGCTGACACATTGGACTGATATCACTGCTGCCAGCTTTCATTGAAGTGAGATGTGTGAGTGCGGAGAGGCGGTCTTCTGCTACTTGCTTGAAATGACGAATGATTAAGTAGCTCCCAATGAGGCAACCAAAGGAGCCTAATATAAGCATTGTAATTAATGCCCTCAACCCCACTTTATTTGACTGCGAACTCGGAGAATAGCCATGCCATAAAACATATGCTGCACAGATCGCCAGCAAAGCAGAAAGCCAGAATGGTTTCTTGATTGCTATACGCCAAGGTTCGATGGGTAGTAGGGTTGTAATAAAGCCATGATCGGGCCAGCATAGGCGGGCAAGTTTGATCGCTGTAATGCTTGAATTTGCAATTAACCAAGGCCAACTTTCAAAACCTACCCACCAAAGCACAAAGCCAAGCAATTGAATGAGTGAGTCAAAGAAGTATATATATGAGATATCTTGCAATATTGGTAGGCGATATTTTCTGGCGGGTAATTTTGCCATGCAATGCAAGCAAATAAAAATGGATGTTGCTTGTATGAATGTCGATATATAAAAATTCAAGTCAGGCATTAATGCTTTAGTTATTATGGCATAGTATTTTTCACCATAGTTAAACCATGCACAACCAACTAGTATCCTAAAAAGGATTTCCAAATAATGAGGATTTGTTGGGATTTTATTCATTTTCATCTTGGCGGTGGGGGATCGTATGGGGTATTTATCATTGGTGCGAGATCGGAAAATCTAGAATACCCGTCACTCTGCGCATGTTGATTTGGGATTGAAGTTGTTAAATTTAACTTGGATTGTGTTGGGATTTCTGGCATTTCAAACTCAGGCATGTATTGGTGAGTTGGCAGATGTTCAGAAAATTGTACCACTCCACTTACATCAATGTGAATTTGTTGCGACAAATCAAGCGGAAGAACGGCAAAACTGTTGTAATGCAAACTGAAAATTGTTTCCATGAAATCACCTGTGTTTACAAACGTAAACACAATATTATCATGTGGCAAGTCATTGAAACAAGCTGCCCGGCGCATGCGTCACGCCATATTCATTTCTGATGCATGATCAGTGTCACGTTGCATCTTCAAATGGCAATCCATTATTTTATTCAGCTATTCACTCTGGCTATTGTCGGCGCAGGCTGGATGCGCCTGCTGAGATAATGACCCCGCAAGCATTTTTCAGGCGCCGCAAACGGGCGTCGTGTCACGCATTGAGCGCGGTCGTTGTCGCAATGAGCGTTATTCATGCCGCCTTCCCTGTCTCCACCTGCGTCACGTCAAAGCCGAGTATCTGATCAAAAAATGCGCAGCCTTCCGTGCTTTGGCAGGCCGTCGCCAATTGCACATCGCTCACCTCTGCCGGCGTCGTTGCTATCTCCAGCGCAGCCAAGGCCGCTTTTTGCAAACGTTCAGGCGCTTGCCGGAAATGCGCAATGCGGGCGCGCGCTGCCGCAGAAAACACCGTGTGGCTTTGCAACAGCGCCAGCGCGGCTTGCAAACCTTGCGGCGTGGCGTGTTGCGCGGCTTGCAGCAAGTCATGAAATTGCCGCGCCGCGCTGTTTTCGTGGATCTTGCATAACTGATCCAGCGCGCTGTGCAGGCAGTCCGGGCGCAAGCCGCCATCGATCAAATTCACCATCGTCAAAAAGACTTCACCGCGCACATGCGACGGCAGTTTGGCAAAAGCCGCATGGCGCTGGCTCACATCCAGCGCCAGACTGGCGGCGTCTGCGCTGATGCTGTTGCGCTGGCGTGGCATACGTTGCAAGCCGGCGCGCGCGGCTTGCGCCACACATTCCGGTAAATCCAATTTGGCAAGTTCGGCCATATTCACCATTTCAGCGACCGAAGGCGCGTGCCGGCCCGATTCCCAGGCCGAGACGTTCGGCTTTTTACAGCCGTAACGCTCGCCAAACGCATCCTGGCTCTCGCCCAGAATACGCCGGCATTGCTGAACAAATTCACTGATGATCTGTGCGGGTGGGGGAGTGGTTTTCATGATCTGCGGAGTATAACTTCGATGCAAAAAACTGACAAATCAGATAAATTTTACAGTTTCATTGAAGAGTTCACATAAACAAAATATACTTTGCAAACTTTTGCAAACCATAGCCGCATGCGTGCCAGTCTGGTCAGGCGTGTTGGCATGGTAAGGGTGACCTTCATCTCAATAGGAGAAATCATGCATACATTATTATTGCTGAGCGATTATGCTGCTGTGGCCCAAGGTTTGAGCGTCATGCTGGGGCCGGAATATGTTCTCAAAGCCTTGCCGCCCCATGCCACACTGGCCGAAGGCCTAAAGCAGGGCGATCATGCGCTGGTTTTGCTCGATACCCAATGGCGCGGCGGGCAGCACTTCGGCATTACTTTGCGCCAATGTGTCAGCTATAAAACCCCGACCGTGCTGTTTGGCTATTCCTTGTATTCGCACACCCTGGCCGACGCCATCATTATGGGCGCGCACGGCTATTTACCGCCGTCCACCCAGCCGGCAGAATGGCGCGCCGCCTTGCAACAAGTGCTGGCGCAGCAATATGTGTTTTCGCCGGATCAGGTCTTATCTACGGTGCGCCACATGGGCGAACTTGTGCCGGAATTGAGCGAGCGCGAACGCGGTATTTTGGATTTGCTCTTGCTCAACGAAAATATGGAAAACCTTGAAATTGCTAAGAAACTCAATCTGTCCACCGGGCGCACCAAAAATGTTCTGACCGGTATTTATCGCAAATTCAATGTGGAAACCCGCCATCAGCTGATTCATGTCGCGCGTCAACGCGGTTATTACCCTGGCATGCCTTTGGAAATGTACGCCAAATTCTTTAAAAAATACGGATTACAAAAGCCGCGCCGTGCGCATGGCGCTTGAGCGGTGGATGCAATTGCGTCATGGCCGGGCGGGCGCAATATGCTAAAGTGCGGGCAAACTGATTCGCCTGTCGCCATGCCGTCTTCCATGCTCACCCATCGCTGCCAAGCGCAGCTCATTGCCGCTACCCGCCAGGCCATCCAGATGGCGCCGGGCGGCTTGGGGTTGCGCCGCCCCCCGCTGGAGCCGCGCCATGGCTAAAGAAACCGTCACCCAATCCAGCCGCTTCTTTTGCGTGAGCTTAGTGCCGGATTTTTGTAAAACGCCGGTCGGCCCCGCCACGCCACCCTTGCCTTACACCATCAAGGGCGAATTCAAACAAACCAGCAAGCCCAGCAAAACCCTTAAAACGCACAGCGAGCCGGTGTTTTTGCACAATACAAGCGTGATTCCCACCGTCACCGGGGACGAACCCGGGGTGGCCAAGGGCGTCAAGAGCAATACCGTGGGCAAACGGGTGGAGAGCCTGCGCTTTTCCAGCAGCTATGGCGCAAACAACACCAAGACCATCGAAGTTGGCCACATGGTGTGGATGAATGACCGCAACACAGTGGGACAGATTCAGGAGCGCGGCGCACAGCCGGCCAAGCCGACCCAGGCCGACTGGACGGTTAAATTTCAACAAGGCTTTAAACAGACCGAACAAAAAGTCACGCAAAAGCTGCAAGACTTGTCCAAACAAGTGAATCAAAAGGTGAAAGCCAGCAGCAACGCCTTGCTGGATCAAGGCGCCAGTATTTTGCAAAGCATTCACCAGAAAGCAGAAAACGTGCGCATCAGCTTGCAACCGCTGGCGCGCGAGTGGCAAAACGGCAAATCGCAAGCCTTTCACGCCTTTGGCCAGGATGCCATGGACACCGGCGGTAAAATCGGCGTCGGCAGCGCGGCGCTGGGCGTAGCCGGCTTGGGCGTCGGCGCCACCGGGATTGGCGCGCCGGTGGCGGTGGTGATGGAAGGCGGGGCCGCCGCCGGCGGCGTAGTGGCCGCCGGCGTAGGCGGAACCGGGGCCGTGGTCGATTCCGGCGCCACCTTGCTGGACGACGCAGCCAACTTCATCCTCAACGGCAAAACCCCGGATTTAGTGGCCAGCGCCAAACAAATCGGCAGCAATGCATTGCAACTCTTACCCATCGCCAAGCTGCGCGGCCTGGCCGGCAAACTCTTGCCCAAGGGCGCAGCGAAAGCGCCCAAGCCCGGCGCGCCGGCCCCCAAACCGCCCGCCAAGCCACCCAAACCGCCGGCCAAAGACCCGCCAGCCAACCGCAGCGGACGCGATGGCGGCAAAATCAAACCGGGTAAAAAACCCAAGCAAGACAAGCCCAAGGACGAGTGTCCTAAGAATTGCGCCACTGGCGGCGCCAATCCGCGCCCGGTCAAATCACGCCGCCCGGTACACTTTGGCACCGGTGAAGAAATTCTGTATCAGACCGATTTCGTCACGCGCGGCAGCCTGGGACTGGAATGGACGCGCTGCTACCGCTCCGGCAGCGCAGCGCAAGACTGGGGCGTGCTGGGCGCACGCTGGTCTTTACCCTACAGCGCCAGCCTGTCGATCTCGCGGCGCGGCATCGTGTATCACGACGCCAGCGGGCGCGCGCTGCGTCTGCCGCGCATCGCAGTTGGCGAGCGCCATGCTGTCCCCGGCGAAGGTTTTACCTTGGAGCGCAGCAGCGAGACAGAATGCATCCTGCATTGGCAGGACGGCAGCCAGGACCGCTTCACACGCGGCCCGGATGGCTGGCTGCCGCACGGGCATGATGGCGTCAACGCCATGCTGCGTCCCGGCGCGCCATTGGCGGTGCGCAGCTATCACTTAAACCGGCATCAAGCCGCCAATGGCCAGGGCTATCGTGTGCTGCGCGACTTCGCCGCCGCCCCCGGCGCGGCGATGCTCGAAGTGCAGGGCGACGACGGCACGGTATTGCGCGCGGTGCGCAGCCAGAGCGCGGCGCAACACAGCCCGCACAGCCAACCAGTGATCGGCGAAGTCTGGCAACTCTTCGAGGATGGCGCAGCGCAATGTATGGCGCGCTATGAATATGGGACAGAAGACTGGGCCTGTGCTGCGCCGCCGCCAGGCTTCGCGCCGCTAGCCGACAGCTGGCCCGGCGGCGAGGAGCAAGTAGCGCAACACGCCCCTGCCTTGGCAAACCAGGGCTTGCCGCATCCGGCCTTCCTGCAACTGCCGCCACGCTTAAATCTGACGGCGCAACGCAATGCCCTGGATGCGCGCCGCGAGTATGCCTACCGCCTGCACCTGCTGCAGCGCTACACCGATTATCTGGGACATGGCTTCACGCTGGAATGGATCAGCCTGGAGGCCTTGCGCGCCAGCTGGCGGCGCGACTTGAGCAGTATGACGCCGGAACAATGCGCCGCATGGCAAGCCGAGTGCGCAGCCCATGCGCCGATCCGCTTAAGCAGCAGCCAGCAAGCGCGCGCCATCGTCAGCGGTGCGGAGGACGGCGCGGAGCGGGTGCAGATCCGCTATCTGGATGAAGACAGCACCGAAGTGACAGAGGCCGACGGCAGTCGCCATCTGTACTATTTTAATGACGCCTGGCTGGTGACAGCCTACCAGGCATGGCAGCCCGGCATGCAAGATGAACCGGAACGCCCGGTGCAACTTGGCAAACGGCGCTGGAGCCGCGAAGGCTGGCTCTTGAGCGAAAGCGACGCCAACGGACATACCGAACAATACAGCTACGATGCGCATGGCAATTTGATTGAACAAATCGACGCCTGCGGCGCGCGCACCCGCATTGAGTATGACGCCGGCAATCGGCCCATCCGCATCCAGGATGCGCTGGGCGGCGAGACCCGCATGGAGTGGGACGCAGGCGGGCAACTGCTGCGCCACATTGACGCACTGGGACACTGCACCGCCTATGCCTGGGATGCACAAGGACGCTTAAACGGCGTGCAAGACGCGCGCGGCGGCCAGACCCGTCTGCAATACGATGCCGCCGGGCGGCTGATACGGCATACCGATTGCTCGCAACGCAGCACGGAATACAGCTACGACCGCAGCGGCAATTTGCTGCGCCAGACCGATGCCATGGGACAGAGCACCAATTACCGCTACGATGCGCTGGGCCGCCTGCTGCAAGTGATGTACCCCGATGGACTGAGCGAAACCCTGGAATGGGACGCGGCTGACAATTTAATCTGTCACACTGACACAGGCGGAGCGCAAACGCGCTATCGCTACAACAATCTGCAATTGCCGGTTGAGCGGATTGATGCGCTGGGGCAGCGCATGCGTTACGGCTATGACGCCATGGGGCGTTTGAGCATGCTGGAAAACGCCAACGGCGAGCGCTGCAGCTTTGCCTACAACCGGCAAGGCTGGCTGATCCGCGAAACCGGCTTTGACGCTAAAGTGACAGAATACCAATACGACGCGGCGGGCCGGCTGCAAAGCAGCGCCAGCGCCGGCGCGCAAACGCACTATGTGCGCGATGCGCTGGGCCGCATCTTAGCGCGCAACAGCGCGGATGACACGGTGCGCTTTGATTGGGATGCGCTGGGACGGCTCACCGCCGTGGAAAACCGGCACGCCAGCATGCGCATGCGTTATGACGCGCTCGGACGCCTGCTGGAAGAGCGGCAGCTGCTGCGCCTGCCAACAGAGATCCGCAGCGCGATGCAAACCCTGCATGCGCAAGCGGCAGCGCAAAATAATCAGCAAAACAATCAGCAAAACAATCAGCACGCTAACCAGCACGCCAGCGCAGCCGCCGCCGCCAGCGCGGCCAGCCAAGACCATGACGAACTGCCGCACAGCATCGCGCTGCTGACGCGCCACGAATACGACGCCTTAGGCAACCGCACCGCCAGCGTGCTGCCGAACGGGCGGCGGCTGGACTGGCTGCGCTATGGTTCCGGGCATTGGCATGGAACCATGTGGCAGGGACAGGAAATCGCCCACATCGAACGCGACGCGCTGCACCGCGAAGTGCGGCGCAACATCGGCTACCGCCGTGGCGCGCAGCAAAACAGCCGTGGCATTGAACTGGAAAAACACTACGACGCACAATCGCGCCTGTCCCGCTTCGCACTGTACAGCGCACACAGCCAGCAAAGCCGCAGCTATGAATACGACCGCGCCGGCCACCTGCAGCGCATCACAGACAGCCGGCGCGGTTTGCAAGAATACCGCTACGACCCGCTGGGCCAATTGCTGCAAGCCACGCAAAGCGGCCACACCGAACGCTTCGCCTTCGACCCGGCAGGCAATTTACTGCAAGAAGACAGCGCCAATCAGCCCAACGCAGCGACAAACACCGGGACAAACACCGGGCCAAACGCAGCGCAAATCAGCGCGCCGCCCGGCCTGGGCCGGCTGACCCACAATCTGCTGCAACAATGGGGCGGCTGCCGTTACGCCTACGACAAACAGGGCAATATGATCAAACGCAGCCTGCAGCATGGCAGCCTGGAAGATCAGAGCGAATATGCATGGGACGCACAGCAATGTTTAAGCAGCATGCAGCGCAGCTACGCCGGACGGCGCTACCGCGCGCATTATGTGTATGACGCCTTCCAGCGCCGCATCGCCAAATACGTACACAGCGCGCGCCACGACGCGCAAGGCCGGCTGCAGGAAGAAGGGGCGGAACTGTATTACTTTGTCTGGGATGGCGACGTACTGCAGCAGGAAATCCGCTTCACCCAGCACCTGCCGGGGCAGCCGGCCATGCACAGCGCCAACCATAGCGGCCGGCACAGCGCCAGAGATTACGACAGCGCCGACCTGCCAAGCCCGCACGCCACCCGTCCCCTGCCGGCGGGACAGGGGGAATGCACCACCTATCTGTACGAAGCGGACAGTTTCGTGCCGATGGCGCGCACAGTGAGCCGGCACGAACAGGAAGAATTCGCCGCCAGTGCAGTGTATCTGCCGCCGGCGCCAGGCTGGGCCAGCGCACGCGACCAGCTGGCGCAAGCGCAAGCCTGTGACAGCCATTGCCAGGCCCTGCAACACGCGCGGGAAGAATGGCGGCACCACCAAATCCAGGCGATCAGAGAAGAACGCGCGGCGCGCCTGGCGGCGCAAGACGCACAACTCTACTACCACTGCGACCACATCGGCGCCCCGCTGGAGCTGCTGGACGAAGACGGCATCGCACAATGGTCAGCGCGCCGCCTGAGCTGGGGCAAGCTGCACGACATCCAGGACAAACACGCCAGCCAGCCTTTGCGCTTCCAGGGGCAATATTTCGATGCGGAAAGCGGTTTGCATTACAACCGCTATCGGTATTACGACCCGGAAGTGGGAAGGTTTGTTTCGCAGGATCCGATTGGGTTATTGGGTGGGGAGAATTTCTATTTATATGCACCTAATGTAATTGAATGGGTTGATCCTGTAGGGATGAACGCTATTCCTCAAAATCCGGGGGTCGTGCGAAGGTTTATGCCTAGCAAAGAATGCAAACAATTTAGAAAGAGTGGTTTTACATATGACCCATCAGATAGTAGAGGAGGGATAAGTGTTACTTCCGTACATGTTAAACCTTGTAACCCGGAAAAAATTAAGCACAGCACCGGAGCACTAGGAGCTGATTGTTATGTGGATATCAACACGATTGGATTAAATGTGGCTCTGAAAGGCATGACCAAAGGTGGTGTTGCTGATTGGAAGATCAAAGATAATGTTGGAATAGAAAGGATAGTTGGATATGGATCTGTCAAGAAAAAATGTTGATCATGACGCTCTATTTTGGTTAATGAAAATAATTGATATTAGCGATCAAATAACGCAGGTTTCACGAGAGAAAGGGTTAACTATAATTGATGAAGCTAGACGTAGCGAAGATGTGTTGGAATTTGCACGAAACAATTATGACAATTTAAAAAATATTTTGCAAAAAGGTTTATTTAAAAATACTATTTTTTCACTTTTATTAGAAGTGAATCCAGTTGATGCAAAGAAATTCCTTGTAGATTGGTACTTGCGAGAGGATTTGCATTATGATAATTTTGTGATTGGTTATAAAGGGATGTTGCAAGAATATTTCGAGGCAATAGTTGATGTTTGTGGGGCTGAAGAGCTACGATTGTTGTTGCGATCTAATGGAATAGATAAAAAGAAACTAAATGACTATCGCATGCATCAAGCAATAATGAGTTGTGTTGATGAGTTGGAGACAACAACAGATGTCAAAAAATGGCTTGGAATTGGTAAATTCTTTCAGAATTTGGAATCTGAATAATACCTGAATCCGTGATCTCGCACGCTTTTTTTGATGAATTCTATTTTAAAAACAACAGCTTACGCTCATAGTAGAGCTCACTCAGCATGATAGTTAATATTGCTAATTTAATGTTACTATTAAGCGTGAAAATTTCTATGCAAATCAATGAGTTACGTTGGTGATATTTCCAGGTGAAGTCTTTTTTTAAATGGAGAAAGGCTTGATATTTCGCGGAAAAATTCGTAACCCATTGATTTATATGGACTTCTTAAATTTTCTTGCAAAACATCGGCGATTTTGCAACCCTTTGATTTTAAAGGGTAATTTCACGGCTTCGTAGAGGCTGAATAGGCACGAAAAGTGATTGTAATACTTCCGCCAAGAAAGAAATGGAAATAGAGACACAGTCATTTGAACAGGCGCGGAATTTGGCCCTTAAAAAGCTTGGATCAATTGTACCTGAGTCTAGGGTACAACAAATTGGGCAATTCGGTGTGGGAAAGGATAAGGTTGTCGGTTTTTATGGCATGGATGTAGATGGTACATTCAAGCGATATCGCCTAGATTATGATCCAGACAAAGGTCCACATATTAATATTGAAATAGGGAAAGGAGATTGCGCTAAGAAATTTGCAATTAAATTCCAGGAAATGAGAAGACTATCAAGAAATTACTTAGGAGAAATTCATGATTACAAGAAAATTTCGCTCTTCATCACTTTCGAAAGGGGGAGATTGGCAAGTTGTTGAGATAATGGAGGGAGTTGACCTTGAAAGCGAAATTATTAAAAGGGGCTATGTTATATCTCCAGAAGGTAGAATTGGTTGGAGTAAAGTAAATAATAAAAAGCTATGCAAATTTAATAATGAGTCTCCCCTGAACAATTCCCAACCTCCTGATTTTATTGAAAAAAATTGAGGAATGGAGACCGCAGAATTGCAAGAAATGATTAAAATAGAATTCATTTCCGGCAAAAAGCGGAGGGGCAAATGGGGCCGAAACCGACGGGGACAGTAAGCGCGGATATGTTCCGACAAAGGCTTGATGAGTTGGTCAACCCCAAACATCCATTGGTGAAGTTGGCCGATTTGATGGATTGGAGCGTGTTCGAGAGGGAATGGACGACGCATTTCCCGTCATCGCGAGGCAGACCAGCAACTTCTACGCGCCTGATCGCAGGCCTTTTGTATCTGCAACGTAAGCGCCCAACCGCCCCATCTCCCCAAGCCCACAAAACCCGCGCATGCTGTGCCCATCAAACTGGAGGGGCAAGTATGCAAAGCAAATCACCGAAGAAAAGCAGAGAAGAATGGCTCGCGCACGTGCGGGCGTGGCGCATGAGTGGGCAAACGCAAAGCGCGTATTGCCGGCAGCACGAAATCAATCTGCCGGTCCTGCAATACTGGATCAAGCGCAGCCGCAGCGGATCTGAAAGCGCGCCGCTGACCTTGGTTGCCGCACAAGCGCCAACTGGCGCCATTTCTGCCCCCATCAGCGGCAATCTGACGCTGGAATGCGGCGCGCAGCGGTTGCATATTCCGCTGCATGTTCCGGCGCAATGGCTGGCTGCTTTATTGCGAGAGCTGGCGTGAGCTGGCCGCAGCCTAAGCAAATCTGGCTGGTGCAAGAGGCGATGGATATGCGCGCCGGCATCGATAGCCTGGCCGCGCGCATTCAGCACAGCTTGGGACGCACGCCGTCGGATGGCGCTGCATACGTGTTTCGCAACCGGCGCAACAATCGCCTCAAGGCGCTGGTGTTTGACGCCAGCGGCATTTGGCTGTGCCAGCGCCGTCTGCATCAAGGCGGCTTCACCTGGCCGGAACCGGGCGCGCAAGTGTTTCTGCTCAACACAGAACAATGGGAATGGCTGTGTAAAGGCGTGGATTGGCGCCGTCTGAGCGCTGCCCACATCCCCGCCTGGCTGTATTGAAATGCGCTTTGGCAACGATCCGACTGGTTCTTGATCAGGTAAAAAAATCCCATGAAAGAAACCGCAAAAAAGATGGTGTTTACGCAGGAAAAAGCGCTTGAAAGCGTTACACTTCAGGCATGGATTTCATTGCGCAAAAACACCGCTTGCAACACACCGAAGGCATCCCGTCCCCGCTACGGGAAGAGCTGTTGGCGCTCATTGAGCAAGCCACGCAGGCAGAGCAAAAAGCTGCTGCATTCGCACAACGCGCCACACATGCAGAGCAGCAAGCCGCACAAGTGCAAAGCTATGCGGATCAACTGCGCCAGCAAAACGAAAAACTCCATCAAGAAGTCACGTACTTGCGCCGCATGCGTTACGGCATCAAGAGTGAGCGCATGGCTGACAGCACGCAGCGCGATTTGTTTGAGCAAGATTTGGATGCCGATATTGAGGCGCTGCAAGCCGAGTTGGATAAGCTCGCAGCAGCGTCCCCAAAAAAAGAAGCGGTCAAACAAAAGCGCCCTGGTCGCCTGCCGCTGGCGGCGCACTTGCCGCGCGAAGACGTGTTGCACGAGCCGGCCAGTTGCGACTGCCCGGAATGCGGCAAAGCGATGCGCAAAGTTGGCGAAGATGTCACAGAAAAATTATCGGTGCAGCCGGCAGTGTTCAGCGTCAAGCGTCACCGCTATCCGAAATATGCCTGTCAGGCTTGCCAATCCATTCATCAGGCGCCCAGCGCACCGTCGATTATTGACGGCGGCGGCGTTGAGCACGATGTGCTGGCTTGGTTGCTGGTGTCGAAATATCTCGATCATCTGCCGCTGTATCGCCTGGAGCAGATCGGTGAGCGCCATAATGTGCCCCTGTCCCGCACCAAGCTGGCGCAGTGGGTAGGACGTACAGGCGTGGCGCTGGCGCCGTTGGCGGATCGCTTGGCGCAATTGTTGCGACAGCGGCGCTGCTTGCATGCCGATGAAACGCCGGTGGCGCAATTAGCGCCGAAAACCGGCAAAACCGAGCGCGGCTATCAATGGGTGTACCGCAGCAACGATATGGAGCCTGGGCCACGGATTGTGGTGTATGACTATCAGCCATCACGCCAGGGACAGCACGCGCGCAACATGCTGGCGGGCTGGAGCGGCTATTTGATGGCGGATGCGTATTCCGGCTATCAGGCATTATTTGCTGGCGGCGTGGTGGAGCTGGGCTGTATGGCGCATGCGCGGCGCAAATTCTTCGATTTGCACGCAGCACGTCCAACGCCCATCACCACCGAAGCCTTGCATCGCTTTGCTCAGTTATATGAAATTGAGCGCGAAGCAAAAGACATGTGCGTAGAACAACGCGCGGATTTGCGACGGGAAAAAAGTCTGCCTCTGTTAGCGGAATTCGAGACCTGGCTGAATGAAACCAGCGCCCGCGCCAGTCCGTCCTCCGGCTTGCAAAAAGCGATCGTGTACACCCTCAGCCGATGGCCTGCGCGGGTGCGCTATGCACACAGCGGGGATTTGCCGATAGATAATAATGCGGCGGAAAATGCCTTGCGCCCGGTGGCCATCGGGCGCAAGAACTGGCTGTTTTACGGCACAGAACGCGCCGGCCATCGCGCCTCTTGCATCATGTCTTTGCTGGCCACGGCAAAGCTTAATGGCCTTGATCCATACGAATGGCTGCTTGATACGCTCAACAAATTGCCCACTTGGCCAGCCAATCGCTTGGATGAGCTATTGCCGCTTGGGTCTGTGATTCAGGTCTGATCGAGATGGGGGCGTTGGGCGCTTACTCTGCAACACACATTTGCGTTATCTGACGAAGATGTTGTGTGGGGATGGGTTGAGAATCCATATTGGCAATTGTTTTGCGGGGAAATTTGGTTTCAACATCACCCGCCAATTGACCCCAGTTCGCTGACGCGTTGGCGCAAACGGATTGGAGAAAAAGGTCTGGAATGGATGCTGACGCAGACAATCAAAGCAGCAGAAAAAGCCAAGGTGGTGGAACAAAAAAGCTTTGAGAAGGTGATCGTTGATAGCACAGTGCAAGAAAAAGCGATTACGTGGCCAACCGACGCAAAATTGCTGGAGCGCGCCAGGCAGCATCTGGTCAAATTTGCCATTGAGGAAAAGTTGGATTTGCGGCAAAACTATAACCGTGAGGCGCCAAAATTAGCCGGGCAAGTAGCGCGTTATGCTCACGCCAAGCAGTTCAAACGCATGCGCGGCAGTTTAAAGAAGCTCAAGACGCTGGTGGGGCGCGTTTATCGGGATGTGGAGCGCAAGCTCGCCAACAAGTCTGAGAGCGTGAAGCAGAAAGCCAGCGACTTGCTGGCCAAAGCGAAGCGCCTGCTGACGCAACAAAAAAATGACAAGAATAAACTTTATAGCCTGCATGCGCCGGAAGTTGAATGCATCTCCAAAGGAAAGGCCCGGCAGCCATATGAATTCGGTGTGAAGGTTTCGATTACGGTGACACACAAAGAAGGCTTGGTGGTGGGGATGCGCAGTATGCCCGGCAACCCATACGATGGCCATACTTTATACGAAGCATTGGAACAAGCGGCCATCCTGACAGATACCCTTCCAAAAGAGGCATTTACAGATTTGGGCTATCGCGGCGGCACAGCGCCAAGCGGCGTTAAAGTCTTCCATCGACGTTTAAAGCGCAACATCACAGCGCGACTTCGGCGGGATATCCGACGGCGAAGCGCAATTGAACCGGTGATTGGACATATGAAAAATGACGGAAGATTGAGCAGAAATTGGTTGAAAGGCGCTGATGGTGATGCCTTTCATGCTTTGTTATGCGGCTGCGGCCACAATCTGCGCATGATCCTCCGAAAGCTCCGGCTTTTTTTGGCCTTCCTTGCGTTTCTTTGCAGCTTCAGATTTCCTGAGGGAAAACCTTGTCTGACCGCAGATTGCATTTGTTGACCTTAATTTGAATTGTTCAGGGCCGACTAATGATGCCGAAGCTGCACTCGCAGTTTCTCGAATTCTTAAAGAAGAGTGCTTATCTGGAAATGTTATTGTTGTGTGGACAGATGCAAACATTATACCAATAATCATTGATTGCTTGCAGCTTGCAAGATGTGCAACGCAAATATGCGCAGAGGATTGGGATTGCTGGATATTTCAAGAAGGTGAAAAATGGATAATAGAGAAATACCACGAAGGAGAGATTTATTTCTCAAGGGGTAATTAATGCGAATGAGAGACTATTTAACCGGGTGTTGAAAAAACCTCGGCCAGAGCCTGTCAGCATCTTTTTAATTCATCGAACGCCGTGCCGTCATTCCCGAAATTTTTAGCGGGAATCCAGTCTTTTGCAAATGGATATCGCTTGAGCTTCCTGTGATCGATCGATCTCCGACCTTACTAATTCACTTCATGAGCAGATGCCGACCAAAGTATTTCAGCATTAGCGCTTTGCGTGAATCGTTGTGGCTAGCTCTGAATATTTATTTTGCGACTTGCATCCACGCTTACTCATTCCTGAAAAAGTTTTTTCTGGATGCCGCACTTTTTTGCCGCGCTTCAAATTCCAATGCTTCAGCTCTGGCGTACAGTTGTTGGCTGTAACGGAAAATGCCGACAGGATTGTTATTTAAGATCAACATCAATTCACCATTGACACCTTTGATGGAAAATTTGCCAGCTTGGCCATGGCTTTCCATGTTTGGGTGAATCTTCCAGTTTAATATGCAAGGGGGCGTCTCAATCTCCATTGAAATGGCAGCCATTAATTTTGCTTGTTCAAGATCAGGAAATGGACCAATATGATTTTGACTATCAACTGAATAGAACCAACCCTCATTTTCACGATGAAGCAGGATTTCTTCATTAGTCTCCCCTGAACAATTCCCAACCTCCTGATTTTATTGAAAAAAATTGAGGAATGGAGACCGCAGAATTGCAAGAAATGATTAAAATAGAATTCATTTCCGGCAAAAAGCGGAGGGGCAAATGGGGCCGAAACCGACGGGGACAGTAAGCGCGGATATGTTCCGACAAAGGCTTGATGAGTTGGTCAACCCCAAACATCCATTGGTGAAGTTGGCCGATTTGATGGATTGGAGCGTGTTCGAGAGGGAATGGACGACGCATTTCCCGTCATCGCGAGGCAGACCAGCAACTTCTACGCGCCTGATCGCAGGCCTTTTGTATCTGCAACACACATTTGCGTTATCTGACGAAGATGTTGTGTGGGGATGGGTTGAGAATCCATATTGGCAATTGTTTTGCGGGGAAATTTGGTTTCAACATCACCCGCCAATTGACCCCAGTTCGCTGACGCGTTGGCGCAAACGGATTGGAGAAAAAGGTCTGGAATGGATGCTGACGCAGACAATCAAAGCAGCAGAAAAAGCCAAGGTGGTGGAACAAAAAAGCTTTGAGAAGGTGATCGTTGATAGCACAGTGCAAGAAAAAGCGATTACGTGGCCAACCGACGCAAAATTGCTGGAGCGCGCCAGGCAGCATCTGGTCAAATTTGCCATTGAGGAAAAGTTGGATTTGCGGCAAAACTATAACCGTGAGGCGCCAAAATTAGCCGGGCAAGTAGCGCGTTATGCTCACGCCAAGCAGTTCAAACGCATGCGCGGCAGTTTAAAGAAGCTCAAGACGCTGGTGGGGCGCGTTTATCGGGATGTGGAGCGCAAGCTCGCCAACAAGTCTGAGAGCGTGAAGCAGAAAGCCAGCGACTTGCTGGCCAAAGCGAAGCGCCTGCTGACGCAACAAAAAAATGACAAGAATAAACTTTATAGCCTGCATGCGCCGGAAGTTGAATGCATCTCCAAAGGAAAGGCCCGGCAGCCATATGAATTCGGTGTGAAGGTTTCGATTACGGTGACACACAAAGAAGGCTTGGTGGTGGGGATGCGCAGTATGCCCGGCAACCCATACGATGGCCATACTTTATACGAAGCATTGGAACAAGCGGCCATCCTGACAGATACCCTTCCAAAAGAGGCATTTACAGATTTGGGCTATCGCGGCGGCACAGCGCCAAGCGGCGTTAAAGTCTTCCATCGACGTTTAAAGCGCAACATCACAGCGCGACTTCGGCGGGATATCCGACGGCGAAGCGCAATTGAACCGGTGATTGGACATATGAAAAATGACGGAAGATTGAGCAGAAATTGGTTGAAAGGCGCTGATGGTGATGCCTTTCATGCTTTGTTATGCGGCTGCGGCCACAATCTGCGCATGATCCTCCGAAAGCTCCGGCTTTTTTTGGCCTTCCTTGCGTTTCTTTGCAGCTTCAGATTTCCTGAGGGAAAACCTTGTCTGACCGCAGATTGCATTTGTTGACCTTAATTTGAATTGTTCAGGGCCGACTCATTATTATATGGTGTGCACATAATAATATGATTTCCATCTTTTCCAATAGCGTAGCACATGGCACGGTCAAAGTTAGCTTCATTCGCCGCTGGTCGTGGAGAATTGCAGACAACCTGAGCATAATGCTCGACCAATATTACTTGCTCTGCAGTGGCGGTTTGTAATTTGTCGAGAATACGTTGGCAAGTTCGACTGATATCGCTGTTTCCTGCTTTCATGGCGGTCAATTGTGTGAGTGCGGATAGTCGGTCTTGTGCTATCTTTACGATACGGTTGATGATAATATTTCCCATTAAGCATGTAAATGATGCAAAAATAATCATTGCAATTAGCGCGCGCATTTCTGCACGCTCTGATTGAGAGGTAGGAGAATAACCATGCCAAGTGACATAAATAAAGCAGATGGAACAGAGTGTCAAAATTCCCATTGGCATTTTAATTGCCAGACGCCATGGTTTTAAATGAGATAACGCAGTAATAAACCCATGATCAGGCCAACATATTCTGCACATCTTGATCACACCAATAGAAGAATTGGCGATTGACCATATCCTGCTATCAAAACCAAACCACCATAGTATAAATCCAATAATTTGGATTGCCGCATCAATTGAGTAAATGATAATAAAATCTTGCAAAATGGGAATTTTTTTCTTCAATTTGAGGCTGAGTGTAAGCAAACAAGCTGAAATTATTCCGGTTTGCAATGCTAATGCTATGTAGAAATTCAAATCGCTTACAAGCGAATTCGTTAGTTCAATGAAGTAACGTTCCCCATTAGCCAACCATGCGATTGCAATTGCTAACCTCAATGACAATTCTTTGCTGATGTCGCTGAATTCTATGTTTGATTGATTCATGTCTAATATCACTTCATATTACTTACGCAAAACTGGCTGGAGAGAAGGCGCTGAAGCTAACTCACGCCGACTTCGCCTGCACCTGCGCTATATCAAACCCCAGTATCTGATCAAAAAATGCGCAGCCCTCCGCGCTCTGGCATGCTGTCGCCAATTCCACCTCGCTCACCTCTGCCGGCGTGGCGGCTATCTCCAGCGCAGCCAAGGCCGCTTTTTGCAAACGTTCAGGCGCTTGCCGGAAATGCGCAATGCGGGCGCGCGCTGCCGCAGAAAACACCGTGTGGCTTTGCAACAGAGCCAGCGCGGCTTGCAAACCTTGCGGCGTGGCGTGTTGCGCGGCTTGCAGCAAGTCATGAAATTGCCGCGCCGCGCTGTTTTCGTGGATCTTGCATAACTGATCCAGCGCGCTGTGCAGGCAGTCCGGGCGCAAGCCGCCATCGATCAAATTCACCAGCGTCAAAAAGACTTCACCGCGCACATGCGACGGCAGTTTGGCAAAAGCCGCATGGCGCTGGCTCACATCCAGCGCCAGACTGGCGGCGTCTGCGCTGATGCTGTTGCGCTGGCGTGGCATACGTTGCAAGCCGGCGCGCGCGGCTTGCGCCACACATTCCGGTAAATCCAATTTGGCAAGTTCGGCCATATTCACCATTTCAGCGACCGAAGGCGCGTGCCGGCCCGATTCCCAGGCCGAGACGTTCGGCTTTTTACAGCCGTAACGCTCGCCAAACGCATCCTGGCTCTCGCCCAGAATACGCCGGCATTGCTGAACAAATTCACTGATGATCTGTGCGGGTGGGGGAGTGGTTTTCATGATCTGCGGAGTATAACTTCGATGCAAAAAACTGACAAATCAGATAAATTTTACAGTTTCATTGAAGAGTTCACATAAACAAAATATACTTTGCAAACTTTTGCAAACCATAGCCGCATGCGTGCCAGTCTGGTCAGGCGTGTTGGCATGGTAAGGGTGACCTTCATCTCAATAGGAGAAATCATGCATACATTATTATTGCTGAGCGATTATGCTGCTGTGGCCCAAGGTTTGAGCGTCATGCTGGGGCCGGAATATGTTCTCAAAGCCTTGCCGCCCCATGCCACACTGGCCGAAGGCCTAAAGCAGGGCGATCATGCGCTGGTTTTGCTCGATACCCAATGGCGCGGCGGGCAGCACTTCGGCATTACTTTGCGCCAATGTGTCAGCTATAAAACCCCGACCGTGCTGTTTGGCTATTCCTTGTATTCGCACACCCTGGCCGACGCCATCATTATGGGCGCGCACGGCTATTTACCGCCGTCCACCCAGCCGGCAGAATGGCGCGCCGCCTTGCAACAAGTGCTGGCGCAGCAATATGTGTTTTCGCCGGATCAGGTCTTATCTACGGTGCGCCACATGGGCGAACTTGTGCCGGAATTGAGCGAGCGCGAACGCGGTATTTTGGATTTGCTCTTGCTCAACGAAAATATGGAAAACCTTGAAATTGCTAAGAAACTCAATCTGTCCACCGGGCGCACCAAAAATGTTCTGACCGGTATTTATCGCAAATTCAATGTGGAAACCCGCCATCAGCTGATTCATGTCGCGCGTCAACGCGGTTATTACCCTGGCATGCCTTTGGAAATGTACGCCAAATTCTTTAAAAAATACGGATTACAAAAGCCGCGCCGTGCGCATGGCGCTTGAGCGGTGGATGCAATTGCGTCATGGCCGGGCGGGCGCAATATGCTAAAGTGCGGGCAAACTGATTCGCCTGTCGCCATGCCGTCTTCCATGCTCACCCATCGCTGCCAAGCGCAGCTCATTGCCGCTACCCGCCAGGCCATCCAGATGGCGCCGGGCGGCTTGGGGTTGCGCCGCCCCCCGCTGGAGCCGCGCCATGGCTAAAGAAACCGTCACCCAATCCAGCCGCTTCTTTTGCGTGAGCTTAGTGCCGGATTTTTGTAAAACGCCGGTCGGCCCCGCCACGCCACCCTTGCCTTACACCATCAAGGGCGAATTCAAACAAACCAGCAAGCCCAGCAAAACCCTTAAAACGCACAGCGAGCCGGTGTTTTTGCACAATACAAGCGTGATTCCCACCGTCACCGGGGACGAACCCGGGGTGGCCAAGGGCGTCAAGAGCAATACCGTGGGCAAACGGGTGGAGAGCCTGCGCTTTTCCAGCAGCTATGGCGCAAACAACACCAAGACCATCGAAGTTGGCCACATGGTGTGGATGAATGACCGCAACACAGTGGGACAGATTCAGGAGCGCGGCGCACAGCCGGCCAAGCCGACCCAGGCCGACTGGACGGTTAAATTTCAACAAGGCTTTAAACAGACCGAACAAAAAGTCACGCAAAAGCTGCAAGACTTGTCCAAACAAGTGAATCAAAAGGTGAAAGCCAGCAGCAACGCCTTGCTGGATCAAGGCGCCAGTATTTTGCAAAGCATTCACCAGAAAGCAGAAAACGTGCGCATCAGCTTGCAACCGCTGGCGCGCGAGTGGCAAAACGGCAAATCGCAAGCCTTTCACGCCTTTGGCCAGGATGCCATGGACACCGGCGGTAAAATCGGCGTCGGCAGCGCGGCGCTGGGCGTAGCCGGCTTGGGCGTCGGCGCCACCGGGATTGGCGCGCCGGTGGCGGTGGTGATGGAAGGCGGGGCCGCCGCCGGCGGCGTAGTGGCCGCCGGCGTAGGCGGAACCGGGGCCGTGGTCGATTCCGGCGCCACCTTGCTGGACGACGCAGCCAACTTCATCCTCAACGGCAAAACCCCGGATTTAGTGGCCAGCGCCAAACAAATCGGCAGCAATGCATTGCAACTCTTACCCATCGCCAAGCTGCGCGGCCTGGCCGGCAAACTCTTGCCCAAGGGCGCAGCGAAAGCGCCCAAGCCCGGCGCGCCGGCCCCCAAACCGCCCGCCAAGCCACCCAAACCGCCGGCCAAAGACCCGCCAGCCAACCGCAGCGGACGCGATGGCGGCAAAATCAAACCGGGTAAAAAACCCAAGCAAGACAAGCCCAAGGACGAGTGTCCTAAGAATTGCGCCACTGGCGGCGCCAATCCGCGCCCGGTCAAATCACGCCGCCCGGTACACTTTGGCACCGGTGAAGAAATTCTGTATCAGACCGATTTCGTCACGCGCGGCAGCCTGGGACTGGAATGGACGCGCTGCTACCGCTCCGGCAGCGCAGCGCAAGACTGGGGCGTGCTGGGCGCACGCTGGTCTTTACCCTACAGCGCCAGCCTGTCGATCTCGCGGCGCGGCATCGTGTATCACGACGCCAGCGGGCGCGCGCTGCGTCTGCCGCGCATCGCAGTTGGCGAGCGCCATGCTGTCCCCGGCGAAGGTTTTACCTTGGAGCGCAGCAGCGAGACAGAATGCATCCTGCATTGGCAGGACGGCAGCCAGGACCGCTTCACACGCGGCCCGGATGGCTGGCTGCCGCACGGGCATGATGGCGTCAACGCCATGCTGCGTCCCGGCGCGCCATTGGCGGTGCGCAGCTATCACTTAAACCGGCATCAAGCCGCCAATGGCCAGGGCTATCGTGTGCTGCGCGACTTCGCCGCCGCCCCCGGCGCGGCGATGCTCGAAGTGCAGGGCGACGACGGCACGGTATTGCGCGCGGTGCGCAGCCAGAGCGCGGCGCAACACAGCCCGCACAGCCAACCAGTGATCGGCGAAGTCTGGCAACTCTTCGAGGATGGCGCAGCGCAATGTATGGCGCGCTATGAATATGGGACAGAAGACTGGGCCTGCGCCGCGCCGCCGCCAGGCTTCGCGCCGCTAGCCGACAGCTGGCCCGGCGGCGAGGAGCAAGTAGCGCAACACGCCCCCGCCTTGGCAAACCAGGGCTTGCCGCATCCGGCCTTCCTGCAACTGCCGCCACGCTTAAATCTGACGGCGCAACGCAATGCCCTGGATGCGCGCCGCGAGTATGCCTACCGCCTGCACCTGCTGCAGCGCTACACCGATTATCTGGGACATGGCTTCACGCTGGAATGGATCAGCCTGGAGGCCTTGCGCGCCAGCTGGCGGCGCGACTTGAGCAGTATGACGCCGGAACAATGCGCCGCATGGCAAGCCGAGTGCGCAGCCCATGCGCCGATCCGCTTAAGCAGCAGCCAGCAAGCGCGCGCCATCGTCAGCGGTGCGGAGGACGGCGCGGAGCGGGTGCAGATCCGCTATCTGGATGAAGACAGCACCGAAGTGACAGAGGCCGACGGCAGTCGCCATCTGTACTATTTTAATGACGCCTGGCTGGTGACAGCCTACCAGGCATGGCAGCCCGGCATGCAAGATGAACCGGAACGCCCGGTGCAACTTGGCAAACGGCGCTGGAGCCGCGAAGGCTGGCTCTTGAGCGAAAGCGACGCCAACGGACATACCGAACAATACAGCTACGATGCGCATGGCAATTTGATTGAACAAATCGACGCCTGCGGCGCGCGCACCCGCATTGAGTATGACGCCGGCAATCGGCCCATCCGCATCCAGGATGCGCTGGGCGGCGAGACCCGCATGGAGTGGGACGCAGGCGGGCAACTGCTGCGCCACATTGACGCACTGGGACACTGCACCGCCTATGCCTGGGATGCACAAGGACGCTTAAACGGCGTGCAAGACGCGCGCGGCGGCCAGACCCGTCTGCAATACGATGCCGCCGGGCGGCTGATACGGCATACCGATTGCTCGCAACGCAGCACGGAATACAGCTACGACCGCAGCGGCAATTTGCTGCGCCAGACCGATGCCATGGGACAGAGCACCAATTACCGCTACGATGCGCTGGGCCGCCTGCTGCAAGTGATGTACCCCGATGGACTGAGCGAAACCCTGGAATGGGACGCGGCTGACAATTTAATCTGTCACACTGACACAGGCGGAGCGCAAACGCGCTATCGCTACAACAATCTGCAATTGCCGGTTGAGCGGATTGATGCGCTGGGGCAGCGCATGCGTTACGGCTATGACGCCATGGGGCGTTTGAGCATGCTGGAAAACGCCAACGGCGAGCGCTGCAGCTTTGCCTACAACCGGCAAGGCTGGCTGATCCGCGAAACCGGCTTTGACGCTAAAGTGACAGAATACCAATACGACGCGGCGGGCCGGCTGCAAAGCAGCGCCAGCGCCGGCGCGCAAACGCACTATGTGCGCGATGCGCTGGGCCGCATCTTAGCGCGCAACAGCGCGGATGACACGGTGCGCTTTGATTGGGATGCGCTGGGACGGCTCACCGCCGTGGAAAACCGGCACGCCAGCATGCGCATGCGTTATGACGCGCTCGGACGCCTGCTGGAAGAGCGGCAGCTGCTGCGCCTGCCAACAGAGATCCGCAGCGCGATGCAAACCCTGCATGCGCAAGCGGCAGCGCAAAATAATCAGCAAAACAATCAGCAAAACAATCAGCACGCTAACCAGCACGCCAGCGCAGCCGCCGCCGCCAGCGCAGCCAGCCAAGACCATGACGAACTGCCGCACAGCATCGCGCTGCTGACGCGCCACGAATACGACGCCTTAGGCAACCGCACCGCCAGCGTGCTGCCAAACGGGCGGCGGCTGGACTGGCTGCGCTATGGTTCCGGACACTGGCACGGCGCCCTGTGGCAGGGACAGGAAATCGCCCACATCGAGCGCGACGCGCTGCACCGGGAAGTGCGGCGCAACATCGGCTACCGCCGTGGCGCACAGCAAAACAGCCGTGGCATTGAACTGGAAAAACACTACGACGCACAATCGCGCCTGTCCCGCTTCGCACTGTACAGCGCACATAGCCAGCAAAGCCGCAGCTATGAATACGACCGCGCCGGCCACCTGCAGCGCATCACAGACAGCCGGCGCGGTTTGCAAGAATACCGCTACGACCCGCTGGGCCAATTGCTGCAAGCCACGCAAAGCGGCCACACCGAACGCTTCGCCTTCGACCCGGCAGGCAATTTACTGCAAGAAGGCAGCGCCAATCAGCCCAACGCAGCGCCAAACACCGGGACAAACACCGGGCCAAACGCAGCGCAAATCAGCGCGCCGCCCGGCCTGGGCCGGCTGACCCACAATCTGCTGCAACAATGGGGCGGCTGCCGTTACGCCTACGACAAACAGGGCAATATGATCAAACGCAGCCTGCAGCATGGCAGCCTGGAAGATCAGAGCGAATATGCATGGGACGCACAGCAATGTTTAAGCAGCATGCAGCGCAGCTACGCCGGACGGCGCTACCGCGCGCATTATGTGTATGACGCCTTCCAGCGCCGCATCGCCAAATACGTACACAGCGCGCGCCACGACGCGCAAGGCCGGCTGCAGGAAGAAGGGGCGGAACTGTATTACTTTGTCTGGGATGGCGACGTACTGCAGCAGGAAATCCGCTTCACCCAGCACCTGCCGGGACAGCCGGCCATGCACAGCGCCAACCATAGCGGCCGGCACAGCGCCAGAGATTACGACAGCGCCGACCTGCCAAGCCCGCACGCCACCCGTCCCCTGCCGGCGGGACAGGGGGAATGCACCACCTATCTGTACGAAGCGGACAGTTTCGTGCCGATGGCGCGCACAGTGAGCCGGCACGAACAGGAGGAATTCGCCGCCAGCGCAGTGTATCTGCCGCCGGCGCCAGGCTGGGCCAGCGCACGCGATCAGCTGGCGCAAGCGCAAGCCTGTGACAGCCATTGCCAGGCCCTGCAACACGCGCGGGAAGAATGGCGGCACCACCAAATCCAGGCGATCAGAGAAGAACGCGCGGCGCGCCTGGCGGCGCAAGACGCACAACTCTACTACCACTGCGACCACATCGGCGCCCCGCTGGAGCTGTTGGACGAAGACGGCATCGCACAATGGTCAGCGCGCCGCCTGAGCTGGGGCAAGCTGCACGACATCCAGGACAAACACGCCAGCCAGCCTTTGCGCTTCCAGGGGCAATATTTCGATGCGGAAAGCGGTTTGCATTACAACCGCTATCGTTATTACGACCCGGAAGTGGGAAGGTTTGTTTCGCAGGATCCGATTGGGTTATTGGGTGGGGAGAATCTTTACCAATATGCGGAAAATCCGATTGATTGGATTGATCCATGGGGCCTGTCAAAGTTAAGAAGCGCTAAGACTATTAGATATAGTCAAAATAGCATTGGGCGTAATTTTTCGGATGATTCAGATTGCGTCAATAGCTTAATATATCAATTAAAAGCAGAGCCAGGCTTTGCAAAAGAAATTGAGCCAATTAGGCTGATACGATTTAAAGATTTATCAAATGATGTACAGAAGAAGCTGATAGAAGGTGGTGCTAAACCAAATATGATTTTCTCATTGGATAATAGGCGATTGTATGCGGCAAAAATGGCAAAAGTCAAGGTAAATACGAGGTGGGCAACAAGAGACGAGATTGAACGGTTTGCTCATATTAAACGATTTTCAACAACGAATGGAGGTAAATCAGCATGTCCGAAATAAAATGTCTTAATATAAACACACCATTTGGAGTGGCACGGACTAGAGAGGCATATACTTTGAAAGAGGTATTGTTTGAGCCTAGAATTAGGAGTTTGACATTGAGATTTAATGTTGCTGTGCAGCCAGAAAAAGCAGCCCCTCAACGACATGAACTAGCCGTTCGATTTAATTCTGTTCATTATTTTGAAAGTATGGATTATGATGATGGAGAGTATTCTTATAGCAAGTACTCGAACTCTTGCTTTGATGAGTTGTTGCCAACTCTGTCTAAAAAAAAGGGGAAAAATACATATATAATATGGTTTTACGATAATGCTTTCAGGATTGATGCGGGTGGATATTCATTTTTAATACAAGAAACTTGAAAGAACCAGGCTAAACACGCCAACCAGCCTTTGCGTTTCCAGGGGGGCAATATTTCGACGCGGAAAGCGGCTTGTATTACAACCGCTATCGGTATTACGACCCGGAAGTGGGAAGGTTTTTTTCGCAGGATTCGATTGGGTTATTGGGTGGGGAGAATCTTTACCAATATGGGCCGAATGCGGAGGGTTGGGTTGATCCGTTGGGGGTGGCTAGGAAGAGTGCAAACTATTTCCATGGTAAAAAACAAAAATATGAAAATCCAGGCCATCACGATCCTTCATCTGGAAAATTTAGAGGCGGTGGTATTGGGAAAACTGCACTATTGCCATGTCACCATAAGAAATTAGCTAAACATGCTATCCCAGATAGTAATGGTGTGGATTGGTATTCCATTGACAATAAAGGGGTGATACATCGCTTCGGAAATAGCAATGATGGGAAGATGCATTGGAATGGGGACTCTGTACAGGGACGTGGAATTGTTGTGCCGCCAGAAGTTAAGAAAAGGCTGTAGAGTATTTATAAAGATGGAAAAGCAGTGCCTACGGAGTGCTAATTATGGAAAATGTTAATTTTGATTTTCATATAGAGACTGGGGTTGAATGGAATTCGGCATGCTGCAGAATGCAATTGTTGCTTTCCGACGCTAAGTGGAAGATTGGCGAAATTGAAAGTTCTGTGCTCTGTAGATTGATGTTGGCTTCGGTGAATTTTTTTCTGGAAACAATAAAAAAGCAGATGGACTATTCTGAAATATATCAGAATATGACAAGTTCTCTTCCAGCCAATAAGGTGATAGAAGGATTGTATTCAGCGCAATGGGAGGATGAAGAGTTTTCATGTGGATCAGTAATTTTTACCAAGGAAATAGCAATAACTCTAAATGCGCTTCCAATGACTGTGGAAACGTTTGACGGAGAGATTGCTTATATTATTTATTCTAGGGACACTGAAAGTGGTAGATTGATTTGGAGAGACTACGATAGTCGTAGTATTAATGAATGTCTAATCGATTTTAATCAATACATTAGTATGTGGGAAGAAGTTAGGGTGAAACTTGAAAGTAAGGCATTGATTTGATAGTTTGGAATTGGTCGAAGATCATGCGTCTCACTGGTCAGCGCGCCTGACTGGGCAAGCTGCACGACATCCAGGACAAACACGACAGCCAGCCATTGCGTTTTTGATGGTAATATTTCGACGCGGAAAGCGGCTTGCATTACAACCGCTATCGGTATTGCGACCCAGAAGCGGGAAGGTTTGTTTCGCAGGATCCGATTGGGTTATTGGGTTGGGAGAATCTTTACCAATGTGGGCCGAATGCGGAGGAGTGGGTTGATCCGTTGGGGTTGAATAGGTTAACACCTTCTCAGTTGGCAAAAAAAATCCAGGAAATTAAATCCAGCATCGATATTGCTGTGTGTAACTTCCAAGATGTGGATGCTGTTTTTTTGGTGCTTTCCCTAATGCATTAAAGTCACCTGGGGCAGGTGACAAGCCAGAGACTAAAACTGATCGAGATAAAATGAATTTCAAAAAATTAAGGAAAACAGCTGGGGTGCCGGTATTCCATAATGATTATAAATTTAGATCTGGTGGAAAAGTTTTATTTTGGCATGAAACTTTAGAGGATGAACATCCATGCAAGCATACTGCACACATAAATATGTATGACAATGAGAAAGGACAAAGAGTGACGATTTACATTAATAATGCGTGCAAATCCAGGGGGGGATAATGAATGAACTGAGTATTGAAAATTTGGAGAAAAATATAAGGGCAGGAAAGATTTTAAAATACTTCACTGATATTTTTCAGAATAACGAGCAAATTACATTTGAGTTGTATATTTCTTTTTTAAAAAACAATGGAAAATTTCAGGTGAACTGCTACAAATTCAAGGAAGAATTTTGTGATGTACCGGATTTTTATATTCTTAACTACAACGGGGTGTTTTGTAATTTTGAGGATGTGGTCTTATATCTTACCCAAGAATTAAATGTAGATGAGCAGATATTGAGAGACGCGAGAAATCTTAAAAATAAGTGAGAAACATTGCTCTATTTGGTTGTGCAAAATACAAAACATGATGCAAAACGCCACGCCCGCAAAATCAAACTGCTCGATATCCCTGAGTAGCCCTGTCCCCCTTGGCAAAACGACAGTGGCTTGGGCCAAGGGAAGAATGGCGGAGCCACCAAATCCAGGCGATCAGAGAAGAACGTGCGGCGCGCCTGGCGGCGCAAGACGCACAACTCTACTACCACTGCGACCACATCGGCGTCCCGCTGGAGCTGCTGGACGAAGATGGCATCGCACAATGGTCAGCACGCCGCCTGAGCTGGGGCAAGCTGCACGACATCCAGGACAAACACGCCAGCCAGCTTTTGCGTTTTTGATGGTAATATTTAGACGCGGAAAGCGGCTTGCATTACAACCGCTATCGGTATTTCGACCCGGAAGTGGGAAGGTTTGTTTCGAAGAATCCGATTGGGTTAGATGGCGGGATTAATTTGTATCAATACAGCATCCTGTGCAATGGATTGATCCATTAGGGTTGGCCAAGAAAAAAGGAAAAGAATCAACTTCAGGATCATTAGATTCTAAAGATGGCTGTGGTGAGTTGGTTCGGATGCGTCATTATACAAGTGTGAGTAAGGCTAAAAAAATTATGGAGATTGGAATGATCTTGCCTGGTGAGCATTTTAGGGTTTATTTGGAACATCATCTCATTATCATGGGAAATCAGGAACACATCATTGCTATGATTCAGAGGAAAAATGAAAACTCTTTTTTTTGAAGAATTGCTTAGTTACTTGGGGATTTCGAGATATTCCGTCATTACTGGTGAAAATAAGTATTGCTCCTTGCTTGATAGACTCGAAATGGAGGGATATCCTTCTTTATTAATCGTAATCTCACAATGGTTTGATACTCCTTTAACTCTTATTCAAGAGAAAAAGGGGGCAGTCGGCAATTTGGGATATTCTGACTTAATAAAGGCATGTGTCAATAGGCTGACGATCTCCAGAGGTTCGAGAGTTTTTCTTATAGATGTTGTTGAAATCAATATCAGAAAACAGCGAGTTATTGATTTACTGGTCAAAAATGAGGAGACTTTTGGGCGGCGTATTTTTCTGTTTTCAAATTTAAAAATGAGGAAACGAGATTGGATTGAGGAGAAGGTTGATAGTCTTCCTTTGCTTTTGATAGAATATTTTGATGAGCTGGATGGGCTAGTTCATCCCAATGGGGGTATTGATTCAGATGCGGCTTACATTTGTTGGCTTGAGTTTCAGAGGAAAATCTTCCGAGAAACAAATTTTTTCATAGCCTCAATTTTGTCAGAGAGGCGGGGTGTTAATGGTATTATTTGCAAAAATCTTACTGGTTTAGGTGATGATGAAAATGGTTTTTTAGATGATGATTGTAGATTACTTATTCCATGGAGAGGTTTTTGTGATTGAGATGTGAACGAGATGGAATGCCACACCGAACGCTTCGCCTTCGACCCGGCAGGCAATTTACTGCAAGAAGACAGCGCCAATCAGCCTAACGCCGCGCCAAACACCGGGCCAAACACCGGGACAAACACCGGGCCAAACACTGGGACAAACACCGGGACAAACACCGGGACAAACGCAGCGCAAATCAGCGCGCTGCCCGGCCTGGGCCGGCTGACCCACAATCTGCTGCAACAATGGGGCGGCTGCCGTTACGCCTACGACAAACAGGGCAATATGATCAAACGCAGCCTGCAGCATGGCAGCCTGGAAGATCAGAGCGAATATGCATGGGACGCACAGCAATGTTTAAGCAGCATGCAGCGCAGCTACGCCGGACGGCGCTACCGCGCGCATTATGTGTATGACGCCTTCCAGCGCCGCATCGCCAAATACGTACACAGCGCGCGCCACGACGCGCAAGGCCGGCTGCAGGAAGAAGGGGCGGAACTGTATTACTTTGTCTGGGATGGCGACGTATTGCAGCAGGAAATCCGCTTCACCCAGCACCTGCCGGGGCAGCCGGCCATGCACAGCGCCAACCATAGCGCCCGGCACAGCGCCAGAGATTACGACAGCGCCGACCTGCCAAGCCCGCACGCCACCCGTCCCCTGCTGGCGGGACAGGGGGAATGCACCACCTATCTGTACGAAGCGGACAGTTTCGTGCCGATGGCGCGCACAGTGAGCCGGCACGAACAGGAAGAATTCGCCGCCAGCGCAGTGTATCTGCCGCCGGCGCCAGGCTGGGCCAGCGCACGCGACCAGCTGGCGCAAGCGCAAGCCTGTGACAGCCATTGCCAGGCCCTGCAACACGCGCGGGAAGAATGGCGGCACCACCAAATCCAGGCGATCAGAGAAGAACGCGCGGCGCGCCTGGCGGCGCAAGACGCACAACTCTACTACCACTGCGACCACATCGGCGCCCCGCTGGAGCTGTTGGACGAAGACGGCATCGCACAATGGTCAGCGCGCCGCCTGAGCTGGGGCAAGCTGCACGACATCCAGGACAAACACGCCAGCCAGCCTTTGCGCTTCCAGGGGCAATATTTCGACGCGGAAAGCGGTTTGCATTACAACCGCTATCGGTATTACGACCCGGAAGTGGGAAGGTTTGTTTCGCAGGATCCGATTGGGTTGCAAGGAGATAGCAATATTTATCGCTATGCGGCTAATCCTGTTTCGTGGATTGATCCGCTGGGATTGGCTGGCCACCGTTGCGCTGATGATGCCGCTCGGGAAGCATTGATTCAGGCTAATGCAAAGTCGATTGCAAAAAATAAGGAATATGGAGGACTTATTTACAAAAATGGAAATAAGTATTTTGCAACGAATCCTATACAAGGTACAGGGCGTACTTTCTCACCGAAGAGTGCATTTAAATATGTGCCTAAAGGGGCGCAAGTAGTAGGTGATTATCATACGCATGGGGATTATTCAGTGAAAGGGTTAAATGGCAAGACGGTGAGAACTGGTGATCCTAATAATGATGATTGGGATAGTGATAATTTTTCTAGATCAGATAGGAAAATTCACATGGATGCATGTGAAAGATTTTCAAAACATAGATCATATTTGGGGACGCCAAGTGGTAAATTTTTTGTCTTAGATAATGGAGTTGTACATGGTTTTTGATGTGAGAAGATTTGATTCTTATTGGGATATGCGAAAAGAATATGATGGGAGAGATATTCTTGAAGTTATTAATGGTGAACTTGATGTTGTAAATGGCGAGGATGGGATTTTTCTTAAAAATATCATTGAAAAAGGATACGACAATTTTTTAATTGATTGTGGCAAAAAAGCTAAAATTGAGAACTATACGGTTATGATTTGGAAATACCCGATAGATTTTTTTTGTGAGATAGCTTTTGTTCCAAAAACAGAATGGTTAGATGGGTATGGATTTGAAGTGCCTAAACAAGGTGTGTGGCGAAATGGCCCTGGTATTAGTTACTATTATGATTGGATGACATGGGAGCTGCAAAGGAAGGTGTGGATGAAATGATTTTAATATATTCGGTTTGTTAGGTACTGTCTTGATTTGAGGATTGACTAATATCAATTATCCATTGATGATATTAAAAATTTTTAATTATTCTTGGCATCGAGATAGGTTGAATGTATCTCTTATCTGCAAAAAGCGGAGAGTTTTGTACCGATGCTGCGAACAGTATCCCGGAAACAACAGGTGAAATTCGCTGCTCGTATCAGCTAGGCAGCGCATGCAAAGAATTGCTATGATAGTTGCTGCTACAGCATGCAACACGCGCTGGAAGAATGGTGGCGCCACCAAATCCAGGTGATCAGAGAAGAACGCGCGGCGCGCCTGGCGGCGCAAGACGCACAACTCTACTACCACTGTGACCACATCGGCGTCCCGCTGGAGCTGCTGGACGAAGATGGCATCGCACAATGGTCAGCACGCCGCCTGAGCTGGGGCAAGCTGCACGACATCCAGGACAAACACGCCAGCCAGCTTTTGCGCTTCCAGGGGCAATATTTCGACGCGGAAAGCGGCTTGCATTACAACCGCTATCGGTATTACGACCCGGAAGTGGGAAGGTTTGTTTCGCAGGATCCGATTGGGTTATTGGGTGGGGAGAATCTTTACCAATATGGGCCGAATCCGGAGGGGTGGGTTGATCCGTTGGGGTTATCGTCATGTGATGACTGTTGTCCTGTCCGACGTGCGCAAACCGAAGGTGATGTCACCTTTAAGTCAGTACGTGCGGCAAGAAGAGCTGCAATGAGAGCACAAAATATTCCGACTTCTCAATCATACAGATCAAAAATTGAGATTGATCCTACTGCAAGAAAAGGTGATAAGTCATTGCGAGTTGAGAAAATCATGCAAGGGGGGGGAAATCTGGCGGACCAGTTGAAGTGGGAGAAATAGGTTTGCATCCAGATGGACACATCTTTCCGGCAAATAAACACACGCCATGCGTCACGTTTGAGCACCCACATTATCACGATAAAAATGGTGAGCATCTTTCGTATGCCGAAGGCATGCCTAGAAATACGAATAAATACAGTGGAAGGTTATAATATGCTTGAAATTAATTACGAAAAAGGAATGGATTTCTCAAATTTTATGTATAAAATAGTTTTATGTGATAAAGCTATTTTGAAATTTAACGATTTTGAGCAAGCTGATTTATATAAGGAGTTTCGCAACTTTGGTCAAGGAGATTTTTTGTGCGCATTTTATAAAAGATATAAAGGTGGTGAGAATAAAATAATTTCATTTCCCCCCCGTGTCAAAATAGTTGTCGCCTCCAGTGATTTGGAGTTCTAATCCATCCCGGGGGCGATGGAACAGACGATAATGAAATACACACAAGAGAAGAAAGAACATGTGCTCAAGCTGATGAGCGCACCACAAAACAAGTCTGTGGCCGAGGTCGCTGAGATAAGCGGCGTGCCAGAGGCTACGCTTTACCTGTGGCGGAAGCAGGCCCGTGAAGCCGGTCGTGTTGTGCCTGGCGACGGACAAAACCCCGAGCAATGGCGTGCTGCGGACAAATTTGCTGCAGTACTGGAAGCGGCGCCGCTGAACGAAGCAGAGCTGGCTGAGTATTGCCGCCGTAAAGGCTTGCTGGTAGCGCAACTGGAGCGCTGGCGCACAGAAATGCACGCTGCGCTTAGCAGCCAGAGCAGTCAAGCCGATGCTGCAGCCCGGGCCAAAGACAAAAAGCGCATCAAGGAGCTGGAAAAGGATTTGCGGCGTAAAGAAAAAGCGCTGGCGGAAACAGCGGCCTTGCTGGTTCTGTCCCGAAAGTACGAGGCGCTGGGGATCGACGGCGAGGACGCATGACTGCGTTGCCCCAGCGCCTTGAAATGATCGCCGATATTCTGCAGGCCCGGAAGGCTGGTGCGCGTTTAGCATTGGCATGCGCCGAACTCGGTCTAAGCGTGCGCACCTTGGAACGTTGGCGTTGTGACGGTGAAATTCGTCCTGACGGCCGACCGGAGGCAGAGCGGCCAGCGCCTGCGCACAAACTGTCTGATGAAGAACGTCAGCGCATCCTGCAACTGTGTCATGAACCGCGCTTTGCCGATTTGCCGCCAGCGCAGATCGTGCCGCGGCTGGCCGACGAGGGAGCGTATGTGGCATCGGAATCGTCGTTCTATCGTGTGCTGAGAAGCGCCGACCAGCAGCATCACCGGGGTCGCAGCAAGGCTCCTGTGGCCAGCGAGCCGGTGCGCCATGTCGCCCATGGCCCCAACCAGGTCTGGAGCTGGGACGTGACGTACCTGCCCAGCCGGGTGCGCGGCCAGTATTTTTATCTGTATGCCGTGCTCGATATTTACAGCCGCAAACTGGTCGCATGGGAAGTCCACGAGCGGGAAAATGGTGAGGAAGCTGCTTTACTGATTGAGCGCGCCTGCTGGCGTGAACAGCGCCGCTGCACGCCATTGGTGCTGCATGCCGATAACGGTGCTGCGCAAACTTCGCACACGCTCAAGAGCAAGTTGGAAATGCTGGGCATCGGCTCCTCGCATAGCCGGCCTGGCGTCTCCGATGACAATGCCCATATCGAAGCGTGGTTCCGCACCTGTAAATATGCGCCCAGCTATCCAGCCAAAGGCTTTGAGAGCATCGCGCAGGCTCGGGATTGGACACTGCAATTTGTGACTTGGTACAACTGCACCCATTTGCACAGCGCCTTGGCCTATGTGACGCCGGAGCAGCGCCATACGGGCGCCGCCAATGCGATCCTGGAGCGCCGACGCGACGTTTATGCCGAAGCCCGGCAACGCCATCCGCTGCGCTGGAAGCGTCATACACGGCCCTGGCTGGCGCCCAATGAGGTCTGGCTTAATCCGCCATCAAAGCTGGACCAGCGCATGGTTGCTTAATCGATTTTTTGCGACAACTACCTTGACACGCTCCGATTTCGTGGTGCTGCTGGTGCTATGAAGTTTCATGAGTTTAATAAGAATAAAATAATTGGATTAAAGAATAAGGGTGATGGGGTAATTGACTTCTTGGATATTTCAGTTCTTTCAAAGACAAGTGAAAATGAATGTGGAGATTTTTTTCGTTCATTATTTAAAGGATGGATGCTTAAAATTTTTTATTGCACAGGTGAGATTAGTAAACGGGATGTTAATATGGTAATAAAGCAGTCATGCATTAATTTTGGAGAAGTTGATTTTGACTATTCAGAAGATATGGGACAAGTCGAGATGGACACGAAGGGGGTATTTAATATATTTCCGATGATGGGAAATCATGGTGAAAGCCTATTTTTCTTTACAAAAAATCCTGAAAGGGCATTGAAAGATATGAAGGAATATATTGAAGAGCAAGAATTGGAGGGCTATTGTTTTAGGATAATCAATCCAGTGCGATTTTACTAAATTTATTCAAAGGGCGAATTCAAGCACCAACTGCAACACTGGGTTAATGAACAGTACCGGATTGATGCTTTAAAAGTCGGTTGAACTATTCACTTTGAGAACGGGAAAAGTGATTTTTTCAGCGTTTCCCTAAGCAGTTGATCGGCGGTAATTGCCGCCGGATTGCGGTTTTGCATAATTGACCGGCGAGGCGTTTCCAGCTTCAGGGCAATTGAAATCAAAATGCCGCGCTGCAGAATGAAACAATATTCCCGGCATCACAAGAATAAGTTTCGTCCTGTAGCGCGACTGCATGCAGAGGATACGCCTCAATCTTGGGTACACACTTTAGCATTTATCGGATTGTCATTGCCAGGCAGCAGTCTTATATATTGGCAGCTTGCCAATGCATGCCATCCGGTGTGCGCCAATTACCGCCCCAGGTCCACTCTTCACTCGCAAACGCTTCTAAAACCTGTGGAATCAGAGCAAAATTCGGGGTCTTATCTCCGAAAGAATTACGGGCTGAGTCAAAATCAATCGCACATCCCCAGCTATGCATGGAAAGCCGTGTTCCATTGCGCATCATTCTGAAATTGAAGGCGCCAGCATATAAACTCATACCCCATTCATTGATTTTATCTTGCTGCATGCCGGCATTGTTCCAGATAATTGAAAAAACTTTCTGCAGACTGTCTGCGCATTTCTTATGAACCTTGATTGATTTAACCGGCTTAAAATCCCAAGCGGTGATAATTTTCCAAGGTGGTGCGATACGGATGATGTTATCTGAAAGCCAGTCAGGATCAACTTCACCATTCTCGCCGCGTGGATTGCCATAAAAACTGTCCACCATGCTTTGTTTTGGCCATTTTGCCATCTTGAGCCTCCATTGGTTTAGTATGTTTTGCAGAAAAACGCGCATAATGGTTTTGCGCCGCTTAGCGCAAAGCGCTGCCCTGATGTAATAAACTGCGCTGCAGCTTTCGTCGGGCAATTTCCAAACTGCTTAAAGCGTCCAGACGCAGAAACTTTTTGCCGGTGTGCGGCACGTTATCATTTTCATCATCCCCATCCACCAGGATCTTGCCGCCATTGCGCAGGCAGTCGATGATGTCCGGTACTGACGGCAGCCGCCCGGTGTTGCGCAGGAAGAATTCTTGCAGCAGCAGAATCACGCCGCTGACCACCGGCGTTGCCTGACTGGTGCCTTGCTGCACTGATTCGCCACGGTCGGATGCAATGCCCGAGGAGGTCACCGGCGCGCCAGGCGCAAAAATATCGGTGCGGCGGGTGGCGTCCACATCCTGATGCAAGCGCTGTGAGAACGGCGTGATTTGATCGGCGCGCGATGAAAATGCGATAGCGCCGTCGTTATATTCAAACGGACCTTCATTCGCGTCGTACACCGCACCCACGCTGATGGTTTCGCGCAAAATGGCCGGATAGGACATACCCTGTGCTTTGAATTCAAAATAATCATTTCCAGCAGCGACCACAACTGGAATATGCAAGCCGGATAATTTTTGAATCAGTTTGCATGTGTCTTCATTGCGCAGATCATCGTCACTGATGTCATTGGATGATGACCCAAGCGACATGCTGACTACGCTGATATTGTGTGTGTGATGATTGTCCAGCACCCATTGCAGCGCTGCATCTATCATGGCAAATGAACCGCCGCCTTCATTGGCCAACACTTTAAGCGGCGCAATATTAGCCCCCGGCGCAATGCCATTGTGAATCCCTTTCGCAACAATAATGCCACCCACATTTGTGCCATGACCATTGCCATCAGTGACGTCATCACTGTTGCCATTATTGTCTGAGGTGAAATTTTTTTGCGCCCGCACTTTTCCTTGAAAATCCACATGTGTGGTGCGCAGGCCGGTATCAAGGACGGCAACAGTTAATCCGGCGCCACTGACTTGAAAAGAATTACGCGCACGCCGCACCCTGACCATGGTATCCACTTGCGCATCAAACAAGCTGATTTGCGGTTGACTGAATTGACGTGGTGGAATCGGTTGAGGAATGCTTAATTCACGATTGATCATGATAATCTCCACTGCTGTTGAAAAACAGGCGCATGGAATTGCGTGACATTCCTTCGCTGCGCCAGCTTTGTTCAAATGCGTTCGGCTAAGAAATAATCGTACTCTGAATGGCGTTTCACCATTTAGATGACAAGGAATAATTTCATACGCCTTGAGCAGAGGTCTGCCAGCCGACTGATTCAGACTGATCAAGCTCAAAACAGCACGAAAATATAAAGCCGGATTATTCCGGCGCATCACCACACTGGCGAGGGTGATGGCATGCATTTTTTATGGACCGCACCATGTTTCCTGATGGTGAGTGCTGCAAGTATAGGATATGGAGAGTGAAAGCAAAATGAAATTATATTAAAAGTAGGAATTATAAAACTTTAAATTTATTGTAAACATGTCTTGTTTGATGGTTTTTAAAAAATGTGTGCAAATAGTGTTGTCACGGCGAGAGTTTGAGGCAGGACGCAGCCACCGCCATGCCAGCGCCTGGCACAGCCAGAGCAGTCTTGTGAGCATGGGCGAGATATCTTTTGCGATCTTTTTCACAAATACCACACTTCAATTGCAAGCACTGGAGCTTGAGCCGATCCCAGGCTAAGATGCGCGTTTTGGTCCATGCCTGTTACTGCTGCCGGCCATTTGCCGCAAGCGCTGAATCCGTGGCGCCCCATCAATTTCCTCACAAAACCAATAGGAGGCATCGTGCAAACCACGCTCAAGCAAAGTCTATCCACCTGGCAGCTTTGGGGGATTGCGGTTGGTTTAGTGATTTCCGGCGAATATTTTGGCTGGAGCTATGGCTGGGCCTCTGCCGGCACTCTGGGCTTTGCCGTCAGCGCCATCTTTGTCGCCTTGATGTACACCGCCTTCATTTTCAGCTTCACCGAACTGACCACCGCGATACCGCATGCCGGCGGCCCCTTTGCCTACGCCAAACGGGCTTTCGGCCCGCATGTCGGCTATCTGGCCGGCGCGGCCACGCTGATTGAATTTGTATTTGCGCCGCCCGCGATTTCCCTGGCCATCGGGGCGTATCTGAATGTGCAATTCCCGCAAATCGACCCGAAAATGGCCGCGCTCGGCGCCTATCTGGTGTTTATGAGTTTGAATATTGTCGGCGTGCAGATCGCCGCCAGCTTTGAGCTGATTGTCACCCTGCTGGCGATTTTTGAATTGCTGGTGTTCATGGGCGTGGTGGCGCCCGGTTTTGCACTGTCCAATTTCGTCAAAGGCGGCTGGGCCGGGCAAGATCATTTTGGCTGGCATGCCGTACCCGGCATGTTTGCCGCAATTCCCTTCGCCATCTGGTTTTTCTTAGCGATTGAAGGGGTGGCGATGGCGGCGGAAGAGGCAAAAAATCCGCGCCGCTCAATTCCCATCGCCTACGCCGGCGGAATTTTGACCCTGGTCGTGCTGGCCCTTGGCGTGATGCTGTTTGCCGGCGGCGTGGGCGACTGGCGCGCGCTGTCGAATATCAATGACCCGCTGCCGCAAGCCATGAAAACCATTGTCGGCCAAAACAGCGGCTGGCTGCATATGCTGATCTGGCTTGGCCTGTTTGGCTTGATCGCATCTTTCCACGGCATCATTCTGGGCTATTCGCGGCAGATTTTCGCACTGGCGCGGGAAGGCTATTTGCCGCCGGTGTTAGCGCGCATCCATCCGCGCTTTCAAACCCCTTACCTGGCGATTTTAGCGGGCGGCGTGTTTGGCATTGCGGCGATTTTCAGCGATGAATTCATCAAATTCGGCGGCCAGAGCTTAACCGCCAACATCGTCACCATGTCCGTATTCGGCGCAATTTTGATGTACATCATCAGCATGCTCTCACTATTCCAATTGCGCCGCAGCGCGCCGCAAATGGAGCGTCCCTTTGCTGCGCCCGGCTATCCCTGGCTGCCCTTGTTCGCGCTGTGCGCCGCGCTCTTGTGCATGGCTACCATGATTTATTACAACCCGCTGTTGGCGGGCCTGTTCGCCGCCTTGCTGGCGCTCGGTTATATTTATTTCCTGCTCACCGCGAAGGCGCGCGAAGCGATGCAAGCGCGCGCGGCGCAGGGTATGCAAGTGTAAGCCGGGAGCCGTGCATGAGCCGTTTCAAACAACAACTCGGGGCGCAGGTCTGGCAATTTGCCGATCTGCGCGAACTGATGGCCAAGGCCAGTCCCTTGCGCGCAGGCGATTGCTTAGCCGGCGTGGCCGCCCTGAGCGATCAGGAAAGAGTGGCGGCGCAACTTTGCCTGGCCGAACAGCCCCTGTCCCTGTTTTTGCAGGAATATTTGATTGCGCCGGAACAGGATGAAGTCAGCCGCCTGATTTTGGCGCAACATGCGCGCGCACATGAGGCCGCCGGTTTTGCGGAGATTGCGGCATTGAGCGTGGGTGAATTCCGCAACTGGCTTTTAAGCGAGATTGCCGACACGCCGCGTCTGCGCCGGCTGGCCCCGGCCTTGACGCCGGAAATGGCGGCGGCGGTATGCAAAATCATGCGCAATCAGGATTTGATTCTGGTCGCGCGCAAATGCGAAGTGGTCAGCCGTTTTCGCAATACGCTGGGCTTATCCGGGCGCATGGCGACGCGCTTGCAACCGAATCACCCGACCGATGACGCCAGCGGGATTGCCGCCTCCATGCTGGATGGCTTGCTGTATGGCAGCGGCGACGCCGTGATCGGCATCAATCCCGCCAGCGACAACCTGCCGCAAGTCATGCGCTTGCTGCAGATGCTGGACGCGGTGATCGCGCGCTATCAGATTCCGACCCAGTCTTGCGTGCTGACCCATGTCACCAACACCCTGGCCGCCATGGCGCGCGGCGCGCCGGTCGATCTGGTGTTTCAATCGATTGGCGGGACACAAGCCACCAACGCCAGTTTTGGCATTGATCTGGCGATCTTGCGCGAAGCGCACGCCGCCGCCCAGTCTTTACGGCGCGGCACAGTGGGACAGAATGTGATGTATTTTGAAACCGGGCAGGGCAGCAGCCTGTCCGCCGGCGCGCATCATGGGATCGATCAGCAAAGCTGCGAAGCGCGCGCGTATGCGGTGGCGCGTGAGTTTTCGCCCTTGCTGGTGAATTCGGTGGTCGGTTTCATCGGCCCGGAATATTTGTATGATGGCAAACAGATCATGCGCGCCGGATTGGAAGATCATTTCTGCGGCAAGCTGCTTGGCCTGCCGATGGGCTGCGATATCTGCTACACCAACCATGCCGAAGCCGACCAGAACGATATGGATATTTTGCTGACCGTGCTGGGCGCGGCCGGCTGCAATTTCATTATGGGCGTGCCGGGTGCGGATGACATCATGTTGAACTATCAAACCACCTCATTTCACGACGCGCTGTATGCGCGCAAAGTGTTGGGCTTGCGCGCCGCGCCTGAGTTTGAAGCCTGGTTGCAGTCCATGCGCATCATGGATGAGGCGGGTCGTTTGCGCCAGGAGCTGAGCGCGCCGCTGGCGCAAGTTGTACAGCGTATAGGCTAAGGGAGGCGGCAATGGACAAACTGCCGGCACAGGAACAAACAGAACATCAGCAAAACACTGTACAGGACAACCCCTGGCAGGGTTTGCGCCGCTTTACCGCCGCCCGCATCGCCCTGGGGCGCGCCGGAACCAGCTTGCCGACCCGGGCCCATCTGGCGTTTCAAGCCGCGCATGCCTGCGCCCGCGACGCTGTGCATTTACCCTTGGCGGCAGAGGAATTGGCGCGCGATGTGCAGGCTGTGTTGCGCACAGCCGGCGCGCCGGATGTGCCCTGCCTGCAATTGCACAGTCGCGCCCGCACGCGCCAGGAATATTTGCAAAGGCCGGACTATGGCCGCCAGCTGGCGCCGGCCTCGCGCAGCCAGTTGCAAGCCTTGCCGCCTGCCGGCGCAGATCTGGCCCTGGTCTTGGCCGATGGTCTTTCCGCCTTGGCCTTGCGGCAGCAGGCCGCACCGTTTTTGCAAGCCCTGTTGCCTTTGTTGGGGACGGACTGGCGACTGGCTCCGTTGTCGATTGTGCAGCAGGGCAGGGTGGCGATCGGCGATGAAATCGGCCACTTGCTGCAAGCGCGCTGCGTGTTGGTCTTGATCGGCGAGCGTCCCGGATTGAGTTCGCCCGACAGCATGGGCCTGTATTTAAGCTGGCAGCCGCGCCCCGGCATGCACGATGCAATGCGCAACTGCATCTCGAATATCCGCCCCGGCGGGCTGGATTTTGCAACGGCGGCGCAGAAAGCGCATTATCTCTTGCAAGAAGCGCGCCGAATCGGCTTGAGCGGAGTGGAATTGAAAGACGAAACCGGGGCCGCCGCCCCGGAATTGGATATCAAGGGGAATTTTTTGCTGGGGTCTTGAGATTGATTGCACTGACGCAGTGTAAGTCACTGCGTCAGCCGTTCAAGCACTGAAAACATCATAAGTCACCCCGGCTTGTAATACGCCGACCAGGGCTGCCGTGTTTTCAGGACTTTCAGAAAATGCCGCCAGCACATCCGCCGCAGTGCCCTTCTTCTGATCCAGAATGTCCTGCCAGAAAGCGCGTCCGTCGGCATCCGGGGCGCGATGCAATACGTTTTGATAAAATTTGTCCACCAATTGGGCATTGCTGGGCGCAGCGCCATACAACGATTTGAATTCGGCTGACTGGATGAAACCTTGCGCAACCTGGGCTACGCTTATGCCGCCATTATCGAATTGCTTGATCCAAAAACCCAAACCGCTCTTATCTGGTGCGCGGTTGAATGCGGCCTGGTAAATACGATAAGCCTGTTCAGCATGGACGTCGCCTTTGAAGAATAAACCGGTATAACTACCTTCGATTCTTTCCACATTTGCGAATGTGATTGAGGAAGAAATGCTTGTGCTGATTTTGTATTGGTCCTCAATTTTTGTGGCTTTCCCATTGAAACTGCCAACTTTGATCATGTCAAAGCCATTGCCGCCATCCACAAAATCATTGCCATCGGTAACATAAAATGTGTCATTGCCGTCACCGCCATATAAGCGGTCATCACTTTTGCCACCGGTGATCAGATTATTCTGTGCATTGCCGCGTCCGGTTTGAATCCCGGCAGGAGTTTTACTGCTCTTGACCAGCACCAGGTTTTCAACATGATCCGGCAGGGTGAAATCCAACAGAGCAGAGAAGGCGCTGTCAGTGCCGGCGTCCGCATTTTCCTGCAGACGGGTGCCGCTGGAATCAATCCAGTAATGATCGTCACCCCGGCCACCGGACAATACAGCACTGTTGCCCATATCGTTGAGGTTGTTTCTTGTATCAGTATTGATTCCGCCATTGATGGAGATCAATTCCATATTGCTGACGCCTGAGTCAATTTCATTTGGGTTGCTCAGACCGGAACCGTACATCGTCTTGCCATAATTTCGCAGGAAAATCTTAGTGCCATCGTCACTCATGCCGGATACGGTATAGGCCACGCGGCTTTTTGCAGCATAAGGGGTGAGCGGATGTAAATCGCCTGTAACAGTGTCTTTGATAAAGACCTGTTCAGAAACGCGGCTTTGCCCTTCAAAACCGTCACCTTCCCCCAATAAGACATAACGGCCATCTGCAGACATATCCAAAAATCCGATATTTTTTGATTTAACGCCGTCATTGTATGTAAAAACCGGTTTGATGGCGCCGCTGGTTAAGTCTTTTTGTACAATTTTCTTTGTTTCAATATTGTTATTGATTTCGCTGCTGATAAAAAATACTTTACTGCCATCCGCACTGAGTTGGGCAAATGAAGCTGAATATATTTTCCCGTTGCTATCGGTGTCAGCATATTGAATTTTGCCAGTGTCCATATTTTTCACTAACAAACGTGGTTCTTTCAGCTGAACATTGCTGTTTGGCGTGCTATCCGGTAATAAATTCCCGGCTGAAGTTGAGAAAACGACGGTTCGGCCATCCGCGCTCAACGCCACCAGATCTGAATTGTCATTGCCAACCACGCCATTGGCTGTTTGTGAGACCAGTTTCCAACTGTTGTTTTGCAGGTCTCTGATATAGACATCCTTTTTGCCATTATGATCATTTGATACAAAGTCATTGCTGATGACATTAATTGCAATAAAACGCCCGTCACTGCTTGGAACGTAACTGCCCCAGACGAAATCATTATGTCCACCGGACTTGTACACTTCTTTTGAGACGCCATCTTTCACGTCGGCCATGTGCAATGTATAAGCCATGCCCTTGTCCAGAATATAGCTTTGAGTTGTATAAAATAACTTACTGCCATCGGATGAAAAATAAGCATTATCCGGATAGTTTTGTGTTTGTATCAGACGTGTGACGCCTGTTTGCAAGTCTTTTAAAATTAAATCCTCTCTGCCATTATTCACGGGCAGCGAAAGATGAAAAGCAGCGTATTTCCCGTTGGAAGAAATCACAGGGCTGTGGTTGTAAGAACTTGAACTTGAGATGCTGAAGAGTGTTTCTGAGACAAGTTGCATAGACTTTCCAGGATAAAGAATAGGATGTTGAGAGTGGTGGGATGCTGGATCGGTGCAATTGTAGCGCAAAAGATGCCGCATGGAAATATGATGCGTGCTTATTTTGTGGCGCCTCAGCCGGATTCAGGCAAAAAACGCAGGCTGGATTGAGCGCGGCGATAAGCCGGCGTCCGACTGTTGCCAAGGAGATGATGAGCCGGAGTTGTGTGTTGTCAGCGCTTCAGTTGACGTAAGGGCCTGCTTACGCACATCCGATCCAAACAGCATAAAGCGTTCCGGACTATGCGGCTTGTGGCGGCCAAGCCAAGCGGATGTGCGCAAAGGAATACTAGCCTGCGCAGTCCTTCTGCTCCTGCAGCAGTAGATGAAAAATCCGGTTCAATTCCCCAATCACATCCGGCGCGCGTGATTTTTCAGGCCTGGCGCCGACATCTTGCGCCAATTCCTGTTCGATAAAAGCCTGCAAGGCGGGGCGCGCCGGGCCTGAGTCTAAGACGCCAGCGCGTTTTCGAGCCAATAAATCTTCGACTTCAGCCAGGGCCGCAGGCGCATCCTGCAGCAGCGGCAGCAAGCGCGCAAAATCCACCGGCGGCGGCGCGCCATGCTGTGCAATCCAGCGTGCCGCCAGCAAATCGCGCAGCACATAAAAATATTTCTTTTGCCGCACTTCTGCTTCCCGCAAATGGCTGCGGAAGGTGCTGGCAGCCATATTCCGGTAATGATAAATTCCCTTGAGTGGGACATACATGCCGCTCAGGCTGCGCAGTGCTGTTTGCTTGAAGCAACCCGCTTCGATATAGCACAGCGGTGCTTGCAGCCATTCGATAAAGGCGGGATTGGCTTTCCACAGCAGGCGCAAAGCCTTGCGCAGATCCCAGCCATGCAAGTCAATCCCATCTGTCAGCGGATATTCAATCACATCGCGTTTTTCTTCCAAGTCCACCGCCTGATACCAGGATGGCGCATGCATATAGATAAAGCGCACATCAAAATCGCTGTCCGGCGAATCGAAGCCCCAGGCCCGGCTGCCGGCCTCCACCGCCAGCAAAATGCGCACATCGTGCTCAATTTCGGCTTGGCGCAAACGGCCCAGGATTGCGCTTTTCTGTTCTTCCGTCATCATGTTTGTTTCACTCCAGGCTGCGGGTTTGGAAATTCCTGCAAAACCGCATGGAAAATCCGGTTCAACGCTTGTTTCACCTCTGGCGCGTCGGTTTTATCATGGCGTGCGCCCAAGCCTTGCGCCAGTTCTGCTTCAATAAACGCATTCAGCAGTGGTATCGCCGGCGCCAGTCCCAATTCCGGCGTATGGCGTTTGAGCGCGAGTAAATCCTGCACTGCCTGGTTGAGTGGCGCGTCATCGCCCAGCAGCGGCGCCAAGCGTGCAAATTCAATCGGCGCCGCTGCGCCATACCGCCCAATCCAGCGCGCCGCCAGCAAGGGACGCAGCACGTAGAAATATTTTTTCAGGCGCACCATCTCCGTCCGTAAATATCCCCGGTAATTGGTTTTGGCCATGCTGAGGTAATGGTAAATGCCTTTGGCCGGCGCATAAATCTGTGACAAGGCTTGCAAACTGAGCTGTCGCAAAGCGCCATCTTCGATATAGATGATGGGGGATTGTATCCACTCGACATAAGCCGGATTGGAATTCCAAAACAGGCGCAGCGCTTTGCGCAGATCCCAGCCATTCAAATCAATCTCATCCACAATCGGATATTCGATCACATCGCGCCGCTCTTCCAAATCGACCGCTTGATACCAGGCTGGCTCACGCATATAGATAAAGCGCACATCGTAATCACTGTTGGGTGAGGCAAAGCCCCAGGCGCGGCTGCCGGATTCCACCGCCAGCAAGATGCGAATCCCATGTTCGGCGGCGCAAGCATGCAAGCGGCGCATGATTTCCGCGTGAATTCCGGCAGGAATCGCTTCTGTCACACAATTCGGCGGCGCCAGGGCCGCGCGCTGAGCGTCAGTCTGTGTCATGTTCTGCTTACCCGTCTGGCCCGGCGGCCAGCGCCGGGGTTTGTAAAAAAATGCGTAAGGTGTGCGCCAGCGCCGCGCCGTCGCGCAGCGTGCATTCCCATACCGTCAGCACTTGCCAGCCCAGCGCCGCCAATTGCGCGCAGTGCGCCGCATCGCGCTGGCGGTTTTTATGGATTTTTTCCTGCCAATAGGCGGCATTTTGTTGCGGCATGCGCGCGCCGCGTTTGCAATCGTGTCCGTGCCAAAAGCAGCCATGCACAAAAATCGCTTTGCGCCGCCCGATGAACACAATATCCGGCTTGCCCGGCAACTCCTTGCGGTGCAGGCGGTAGCCGCTGAATCCCAGCGCGCGCAACAGCTGGCGCACACACAATTCCGGGCCGGTGTGCTGCCCTTTGACGCGGCGCATGATCTGGCTGCGTTCCATCTTCAAGCCTCATGCAAACGGGCCAGCGGCAGCAACAGATGTTGCGCCAGCCAAGCCGCCACCGGGGCCGCCACCGCATCGCCCATCGCCTTGTAGGCGGCATTGTAAGAGCCTGGCAATTGATAATGTTCCGGCGCACCCATCAAGCGCGCAGTTTCACGCGCAGTTAATAAACGGCTGTGCAGGCGGCCTTGTTTTTGCAGCACCAGATATTGCCGGCTGCTGCCGCCGCCCGGCGTGCGCAGACAGCCGGCTACCCCGTCAAAGCGCAATTCCAACACCTGGCGCCCGTTGCGGGTGCGCTTGTACCCCGGCGCCACACAATCGCCCAGGCTTTGCAGACGCGCCTTGTGCGCCGGCGCGATCAAGCTCAAATCATGCGCCGCGCCTGCGCCTTGCTGACAGGGTGCATCCCATTCAATCAGATCCGCCAGATCTTGCGTGCGCGCCGGTGGAGCCGGCAGACGCCACCAGATCCAATCCTGCAAACCGGCGGCGGCTTGCTGAATCGGCGCAGGGTGCGGCCATTGCGGCCCGGCGGCGCATAATTCAGGCGGCGGCGCGATATCCGCGCGCAAGGCGATCACAAACACGCGCGGACGCGACTGCGGCAACCAGCGCACCGCATCCAGCAACAGCGCGCCGGCGCGGTAGCCGCGTGCTTGCAGGGCGTGGTGCAGGGCGCGGTAATGCGCGCCTTGATTGGCCGAAACCAGGCCAGCCACATTTTCCGCCGTCAGCACAGCCGGGCGCAGCGGCATTTCATCCAGCACCCTTAACCACTCCCACACCAGACCGCTGCGGCTGGCGTGGATGCCGGCGGTATTGCCAGCCAGGGATAAGTCTTGACAAGGGAAGCTGGCCCATGACAGGGCGGCAGGCGGTAAATCAGCGCCGCGCACATTGGCAATGCTGCCCAGATGAAAATGCTGTGCGCCATGATTGGCGCGATACACTTCGCCTTTTTTGGCGCAGATGTCATTCGCCCATTTCACCTCAAAATAATCGCGCAGGGCATAGCTGACCAGGCCGCTGCCGGCAAAAAATTCCAGACAGCCCGGACGGTGCTGGCGCTGTGATTGCTTACTCATTGAATCGTGTTCTTCCTTGATCGCCAAAGCTGCGGCGCATGCGCACACCCCGCGCTGGCCGGCTCAGCGAGTATAGCAGGCGTGGCGCGCCCTGCCAGCCGCTTGCTTTATACTGCATGTTTTGCCGGACTGCGCCTTGTGCGCCAGACCTTAACCATCAGTTTGCAAACTGGCTGCATCATGAACTCCCGCCTCCCCAAAATCCTCACCGCGTCAGCCATCATGCTGCTGCTGTTGATGATTGGCGGATTTGCCCTGCGCGCCATGCTTGAAAGCACCATGCAGCCGCAATGCCAAAATCAGATCTTGAGCACACTTGTCGCGCCGCAGGGCAAGCACAGCGCCATCTTATTTGCGCGCGATTGCGGCGCCACCACTGGCGGCTTGGCGCGGCATATTGCATTGCTGCCGGCCGGCGCGCAATTGCCAGCGCAAGAAGGCGGTTTTTTTGTCGCCGTATTGCACCGTGACGCCCCGGCCCCCGCCGAGCCGGTGCGCCTCGCATGGCGCCCGAATGGTGATTTGCAGATTACCGTGGCGCCCGGTATGGAGATGTATCACGGCGCAACATCTGTGCGCGGGGTCGCCATTCACTATCAATTTCCGCCTTCGCCAAGCGCGGCGGCGCAACCATAAGCAGCAATTGAGCACATCATGCAAATCATCCACCACAATGAGCAGGTATTTTCCATTCCGCATTTATTAAGCAGCGCGGAATGCGCCGGATTGATCCGCTTGGCCGAGGCCGGCGGATTTCAAGAGGCGATCGTGCGCACTGCGAGCGGTGAACAATCCTTGCCGCAGATCCGCAATAATCAGCGCTGCCTGTTAGAACATCCCGCCTGGCGCGCGCAACTTTGGGCGCGCTTGCAGCAAGCCGGCCTGCCTGTGCTCGACGGCGCCATGCCGGCAGGTTTGCCGCGTGAGTTGCGCTTTTATAAATATGCGCCGGGACAGCGCTTTAAAATGCATAAAGACGGGCCATGGGAAGAAGATGGTTTGCGCAGCAAACTGACATGTCTGGTGTATTTGAATGATGATTTTTCCGGCGGCGCCACCGATTTCCGCCAATTTCAGATCCAGCCTGAGACTGGCAGCGCCTTGCTGTTTGTGCATGCTGTCTGGCACGAGGGCTGTGTGCTGGAATCCGGGGTGAAATATGTGTTGCGCTCGGATGTGCTGTATGCGCCAGCCTGATGCATCTGCTCAAGCGATGCAAACGCAAATTGTTCACCATGCTTAACCCCGTTTGAGCGCCGCAACCGTTTATCTGTCAGCGCGCAACGCTTGCCGCCTTGAAGAAACGAATTGGAGAAATTATGTGGCGAAGAATAGTGATGTTGTTATCCTTGTGCAGTCTGGCATATGCCGGCCTCAGTCTGGCGCAAAGCACGGCGACGCGTCCCGCTGGCAGCGCGCAGGCGGGCGCAACGGCGCTGCCGGCAAAGCCGAATCCCGCCGTCGGCGCGGATCTTACGGCGCCGCGCATCCTGCCGCGCCCGCCGCAGCCGCCGCAATTCATCAGCGCGCCAGGCGCGGAAACGCCGATTGTCTTAAAAAGCCTGCGCCTGCAAACCCATATTGTGGGCGGCATGGCGCACACCACTGCCGACATGGTGTTTTACAATCCCAACCAACGCAATTTGGAAGGCGAATTGCAATTTCCACTGCAAGAGCAACAGCACATCATCGGCTTTGCGCTCGATATTGATGGCAAGTTGCGCGCCGCCGTGCCGGTACCCAAGCAGCGCGGACAAGAGATTTTTGAGGAAATCCAGCGCGAACAAATCGACCCCGGCCTGCTCGAAATGACGCAGGGCAATAACTTTAAGTTGCGCATCTACCCGCTGCCGCCCAAAGGCCAGCGCAGCGTGCAATTACGCTATACCGAAAATCTGACGCGTCAGGATCAACACTGGAGCATGCGTATGCCGCTCGGCTTTGCGCAAAACTGGCAGGAAATCACACTTGAGGTGCACGCGCGCGATCTGGCGCAAGCGCCCAAGGTCAGCGGCGCACCGCTCGCCTTCAGCGCGCAGGGCCGCGATTATATGGCGCGCTATGAAATCCGGGGCAAGACCGCGCAGCAAGAAGTGCGCCTCCTGCTGCCGCGCAAAAATACGCCGCAAGCCGCCGTGCAGGAATTTGCGGGACAACATTACTTCACCCTCGAAGCGCCAATCGAAGCGAAAGACAGCAAGCGCCAATTGCCGAATCAAGTCGGCATTTTGTGGGACAGCTCAAGCTCCGGCGCCAAGCGCGCGCACGCTGCTGAATTGGCCTTGCTGGATCAGTATTTCAAAGCGGCAGGCCAGGCCGAAGTCAGTTTAACCCTGCTGCGCGATGTGGCCTTGGACGGCGGAAGTTTCAGCGTGCGTAATGGCAATTGGGACAAACTGCGGCAAGCCTTGGAACGCGTGACATACGATGGCGCAAGCGCCTTGAGCGCCTGGCGCAGCGCGCCGCAAGTGCAGGAATATTTATTGTTTTCCGATGGCCTGCGCAATTATGGCAGCGCACCGTTTCCCATCCTGGCGGCAAACCAGCGCTTATATGCGATTCAAAGTGCGGCCAGCAGCGACAGCCCGCGCTTAGCCGCCTGGGCCAACGCCAATCGCGGCAAATTGATCCAGCTCGATCCCGCCCATGGCGCCGCCGCCGCGCAAGCCTTGCTGCAGGACGGCGTTTATCTCGAACATGTCCAAGCCCAGGGCGCCGGCGAAATTGTGTTTGCCGAGCGCCATGTGCAAAACGGCATGTTGCGCATCGCAGGCAAGCTGGAGAATGCGCAACAGGGCGCCCGCTTGCAATTGCAGCTGGCCGGCAGCCTCAAGCACAAGCTGGAAGTACAGATTCCAGCCGCGCCGCAAGCCCCAGCCCATCCCTACGCTGCGCAACAATGGGCGCAATACAAAATGCGCATGCTGGAAGGCGATGATGAATTGCACCGCGCACAAATCGCCCGCCTGGGCCAGCAATTCTCCATCCCGGGGCGCGAAACTTCGCTCTTGGTCTTAGAGCGATTGGAAGATTATCTGCGTTACGAAATCGACGGACCGCCAGAACTGCAAGCCGCACTGGCCAAGCTGCGCGAGACGGCCCGGCATGCCAAGCAAACGCAACAGCAAGCGCATCTGCAAACCGTGTTGCAGCGTTTTAAAGAAAAACAAGCCTGGTGGCAAAAAGATTTTCCTAAAGGTGACAAACCGGCGCCAGAGAAAAAGCAAGCCCTCATAGCGGAACAAAGGGTCGTGCTGACTGGCTCCAGGCTTGCAGATCGCAACGCGGCGGAAGCTGCAAGTGATATGCAGGAGCGTCGGCGCGTGGTCACAGAGATGCCGCACGCGGCGCCGGCATTATCGCCTGCGCCAAAGCAAGCTTCCGCCACCGCGAAAGAGGGTGCGCCAAACGCGCCGCAAATCAGCATCAGCCTGAAAAAATGGAAAGCCAATGCGCCGTATCTGACGCGCATGAAAAACGCCAAGCCGGAACATGTGTACGCCATCTATCTTGATGAAAAACCGGGCTTGCACAACAGCAGCGCGTTTTATCTGGATGTGGCCGAACTCTTATTGGAGCAGGGCCAGCAGGAACTGGGTTTGCGCGTGCTCTCCAATCTGGCCGAAATGGATTTGGAAAACCGCGCCCTGTTGCGCATTTTGGGCTACCGCTTAATGCAGGCCCAGCAAGCAGCATTGGCGCTGCCGGTCTTTGAAAAAGTCTTGCGCTTAGCCCCGCATGAACCGCAATCGTTGCGTGATCTGGCGCTGGCCTTGGCGCAAGATGGCCAGCAGCAGCGTGCGGTGGACACGCTCAACCGCCTGGTGGAGCAGAAATGGGACGTACGTTTTCCGGATATTGAATTGATCGCCTTAGCCGAAATGAACGCCATCATCGCCACCAGCAAACAAAAAATCGACACCCGCGCCATCGACCCGCGCTTATTGCACAATATGCCCTTGGATTTGCGCGTGGTGATGAGCTGGGATGCGGATAACAGCGATATGGATTTATGGGTGACAGATCCGAATGGTGAGAAATGCGATTACTCGCAGGTCTTGACCTACCAGGGCGGGCGCATGTCGCGCGACTTTACCCAAGGTTATGGCCCGGAAGAATTTTCGTTGCGCCACGCCAAACCGGGGAAATACCGCATCGAAACCAATTTCTTTGGTAACCGCCAGCAAGTTTTAGCCGGCGCCACCACCCTGAACGTGAAATTGACCACCGGCTTTGGCACGGATAAGCAAAAAGACCAGGTCATCACCTTGCGCTTGCGTGAGGCGAAAGACACAGTGTTTGTCGGGGAGTTTGAAGTCAAGCCATAAACCAGGCTTGGCGCAGGGCTTGACGAAGCTTTTTTGCTGTTCGTGCTGAGCTTGTCGAAGCACATCGCGGCAAACCTGCCCTGAGCGCCATAGGCGCAGGCGTATTTGGCCTCAGGTCTGATGCGCCAGCATGGCGTTGCGCATTGAAGCATCCAAAGCGCGCGCCAGGCTGGCAATCACATCCTCTGCGCTGTCCAGTCCCAGCGCTAAACGCACCAGACTGTCGCTGATGCCGGCGGCGGCTCTTTCCGCCGGGCTTTGTTTGTAATACGAAAAAATACAGGGCTGCTCAATGAAGGCATGCACCCCGCCAAAGCCGGTCGCCATGAAAGCGATGTCAACCGCATCGACAAAACGCATGGTGCGCGCCAGGTCGCCGTCAAGCTCAAAAGAAATCAAGCCGCCATGTCCCCGCAGCTGATGCGCCAGTTCTGCATGCGGATGCGAGGGCAGGCCGGTGTAAAACACGCGGCGTATGCGTTTGTCCTGCTCCAGCCAGTGCGCCACCTGCATGCCGCAATCATTCAGATGGCGCATGCGCAAGTTCAGGGTTTGCATGCCGGCCATGATGCGGGACACATTGGCGGATTCGCAAATCGCCCCGTTGACATTGCGCAAGGCGCGGATGGTTTGACACAAGGCCACGCTGCCGGCGACGCTGCCGGCCATGGCGTTGGTGTGTCCGCCGATATACTTGCCCAGACTGTGCAGCACCAGATCGGCGCCCAGCTGCAAAGGCTGTAAATTGATTGGCGTGGCCACGGTCGAATCAATCACCAGCAGGCAGCGCGGCGGCAACAGGGCGCGCAGGGCGCGGATGTCGGTCAGCAGCAAATGCGGGTTGCTCGGCGCTTCCAGCAAGACCATGCGCGTATGCGGATTAAGTTGCGCTTCGATCTGCGCCAGGATCGCTTCGGCATGATCCAGCTCCGGTGTGATGGGACAGGTTTGTATCCCATAGCGGGGCAAATGTTGATGGCACAGCGTGGAGATATTGCGATAGCCTTTGCTCGAATAAATCACCTGATCGCCTTGCCCGCACAAAGCCAGAATGGTGCTGAAAATCGCCGCCATGCCACTCGGAAACACCACAGCAGCCTCTGCGCCATCGAGCGCCGCCAGTTGCTGCTCCAGCAATTCCCAGCCGAAATTGTCATAACGGGCATAGCGCGCCTGCCGCCCCACACCCTGGTGATAATCAATCACTGCTTGCGAATTTTCAAAATAATAGCTGGCCGAGACCGCCATCGCCGGCACCACCGGATGCTGAAAATCCTGTTGCTGCGTCTTATTCATACCCCCTCCAGAATGATGTGCGTTATGCAAGCATGCAAAACCATTGTCGCTGGCGTGGATGGTATGAAGCGGGCATCCAGTCTGGTTAAATGTAGTACATATTTTCCTGTGCGGCAATTTTTTAAGAGAGCTTAGCGCCTGTGGGCAGGCGGCGAGGGCAACGCTGCGCCTTGCAGCCCTGGCTTGCTGATTGTCAGGGCGCTGCCGCCGGCGCTTTAACCGACTTGCGTCCTGAGATCGGTGAAATGGCGGCGCAGATAATGCGGTGTGTTATTGATCGACACCTCGTATTTGCGACCATCCCACAGGTTTTCACTGGTCATTTTGGGATTGGTTTTGAGTTCTGATCTGCTGGTTTTGCTTTCGCGTTTGTAATCAACCTGCGGGGTGACATCCCTGCCGCGACTGACAAAGGTCAGCACCGTGTTGCCATAACCACGCACCAGGCCGGCAATATCGTAAGCCTCGATCGCCGCATTCGGGTAGTTGCCTTGCGAACCAAAACCCAGCGCCTGGGCGATGACCTTGGGATTATGATTCGTGTTAAAGCCGACAATCGTTAAACGGTCTGCTTTGCGCGCACCCAAGCGATTGAGCATTCTTTGAATCACTTTTTTAGTGCCTTTTTGCTGGGTTGCCACAGTTGTTGCCTGATCTATCGTGAAGTGCCCCCCAATCATCGTGTCCCCAACCGTGATCACGACGGCAGTACAGGTGGACATATTCGGGAAAGTCAGAATCGTATCTTCATCGACATGTTCTTCCATCAACAGGGTCGCAGTTCTTACCAGAGGCATATGTTTCTCCAAGCGTTTTTTGCAATGCGGCAAGTATATGCGGCGTCCCAGCCGGCAGGCGCTTACAAAGCATGACAAGTGATTACCGGCGATGACAGCGCCGGCATGCTTTGTCAGGCTTGGCGGCGCGCCGGGATGCGGCGACGCCATGCCGGCATTCTGATGGGACGGAAAGTTGGGACACAGCGGCGGGGCAGAAAAACGGGGCAGAAATACAGAACAGAAATGCGCACAGGGATGCAGCAAACAACATGTATATGCACGTTGCCTTGACGCCTGTAAGCAATGGCTTGCCGAGCAAAAAATGCGCCAAATGATAATTGATGTGATTTATTTGATTGCAAAAAAATATCAAAAAATTCCCAAATGGCTAAGAAAATGCGTTTAAATACTGCCTGTCGGAAATTAATTTCCGGACGCACACTTTTCGCTCAGTGCTGTTTTCCGTGCAAAAAAGCCGTGCGCACAAAAAAATCAATCATGGAGACCCTTGAAGATGAATCGCCGTCACAGCGCATTGCCGCTTCCGCTTTCCTGCCTTGCCTTAGCCATCCTCCACATCCTTACCTTCAGCCAAAGCGCCTCTGCTGCTGACCTGGTGGCGCCAGCTGATCCACACGCCAGCGCGGCCAAAGAACAGCAGCGCAAACATGTGCTGGCCGGGCCGCAGGATGCAAAAAAACAAGCCCTGGCGCAGCAATTTGCGCGTGAACATCTGCAGCAGCTGTTGGCGCACAAGGGCAATGCCGGCGACGATGTGCAAGTGTTGCGCAGCTTCAGCGACGCGCGCGGGCGCGTGTTTGTGCATGTGCAGCACACTCAGGGCGGGATTCCGGTGTGGGGTTCGCAAGCGATTGTTGAAATGGAAAGCGATGGCATGCTGGCGCATGTGGTGGACGATGTGAAGCCGCAAGTCAATCGCGGCTTCGCCAAGGCCAGCCTGCAAGCATCGGTGACGGCGGAAAACGCCAACGCCCTGGCGCAAGCCGCCGCCGGGATGAGCGCGCGCCAGATGACCGCGCCAGCCCGGAGTGACTTATGGCTGTTGCGTGATGACAGCGGGCGCGACCGCCTGGCCTGGCGCGTTGCCCTGCGGCGCGAAGATGGCGGTAAAGACACCACCATGCCGGTGGTCTTTATTGACGCGCACAGCGGCGCCACGCTGTGGAAGTATGACAATCTGCAAACCGCCAGCGTGGCTGTGAGCGGGGTTTCCAATTACGAAGGGACACTCAGCCTGACAGGCTTTCAGAGCGGTTCCACCTATTATCTGGAAGATGTCGGCCGCAAACTCGGCACATTTAACTATAACAACACCACTTCGTCCTTGTCGCGCGTCAGCAGCAGCAGCGCTGACTTTAACAGCACCGTACACAAAGCGGCAGTGGACGCCCACTATGGCGCGGTGAAGACTTATGACTATTTCAAAAACGTGCATGGCCGCAATGGAATTGACGGCAATGGCGGCCCCGGCAGCACCATGTCGATTGACGGCGTGACCAGTTTGATCGGCTCGCGCGTGCATTATTCGACGCGCTACAACAACGCGTTTTGGAACGGCTCTTACATGACCTATGGCGATGGCGACGGCACGACTTTCGGCCCGCTCACCTCGCTCGACATTGCCGGCCATGAAATGACGCATGGCATCACCGAGCGCACTGCCGGCCTGGTGTATTCCGGCGAATCCGGCGCCTTGAATGAATCCATGTCGGATGTGTTCGGCGCCTTGGTCGAACGTTACGCCAAGGGCGAAAGCGCAGCCACCTGGAAAATCGGCGAACAGGTGTATACCCCGGCCAATGGCACAGGGGACGCCTTGCGCTATATGGACAATCCGCATCTGGCCAGCAATAACGGATTTACCGCCGATGACGACCCCGACCACTACAGTGAGCGCTACACCGGCACGGCGGACAATGGCGGGGTGCACATCAATTCCGGCATCGCGAATAAAGCGTTTCATCTGGTGGCCAAGGGCGGCAGCCACCATCTGGGCGGCACGATGACCGGCATAGGCGCGGATGACGCCGCCAAAATCTGGTACAAGGCGCTCACCACCTATATGACCTCCAGCACCAATTTCGCCGGCGCCCGCAGCGCTACGCTGAATGCCGCGACTGCGCTGTTTGGCGCAACGAGCGCGCAATACAATGCGGTGTGCAATGCCTGGAACATGGTCGGGGTGGGCGCTTCCTGCAATGTCGTGCCCAATCCCAACCCCGGCACGGATCTGCTCAGCAATGGCGGCTTTGAAACCGCGATTACGCCCTGGATCATGTCCGGCACAGGCGCTTTTTATATTGCGAATGGCAATTATCCGCAAGCCGGCACGGGTTACGCCTATTTCGGCAACGCCAACAGTGTGACGGGACAAACCTATCAGCAAGTCACGCTGCCAGCCGGCAGCAATCTGAACTTCAGCTATTACCTGAACGTCAGCTCGGCGGAAACCACCACCACCACGCAATACGATAAATTGTTTGTCGAGGTGCGTGACACATCAGGTGTTTTGCTGGCGACCCTGGCCACCTACAGCAATTTGAATAAGGCTGCGACAGGGGCGTACAGTCTGAAGAGCCACAGCCTGGGAGCTTACGCAGGCCGCACCATCCGTCTGCAGTTCAGAACCACGACGGATTCCAGCAATATCACCACTTTCCGGGTGGATACGGCGGCGGTGAAATAAGGCGGGGCAGGCAGCGGCCTTGTTTGCGCGCAGGAGCTTGGCGCCGCGAACAAGGCCGCAGGGAAATCATGCAGCGACATTGCTGGCGGGTAGGAGCGGCTTTAGCCGCGAAAACCGGCGGTGGCGCTGCGCAGAAGCTGATTTGTGAGCAAGGGGTTAAACCCCTCCTGCCAAGCAAGCCGCAGCAGCTGTCTTTAGGCGCCCGCGCCAAAGCGGCGGCGTAGTTTTTGTGTCACTTCATCGCCTATCCCCATTTTTTCCGCCTTATCCAACAGATCCAGCGCTTCTTCTCGCTGCCCCAGCTTCGCCAGGGTTTTGGCTTGATCACAGTAAAACGCAGGATTTCGGCTACCCGCCGCAATCTTGCCTTGCCGCAAATCCTGTGCGCCGGGGATATCGCCTGATCGTTCCAGCGCATTGGCGTAAACAGCCTCGCAAATGTCATCGCTGATGCCACGCGCGCGCGCCAAATCCAGCACCATGAGCGCGGCGCGCGCATCGCCTTGGCCCAGCCAGGCTTTGGCTTGATCGCAGTAATCCGCAGGATGCGTGCTGCCAGCATCAATCCGCTGTTGCCGTTGCGCTTGCGCTTCTTGCCAGTGCCCGGTTGCTTGCAGAATACTGCTTTCGATCGCGTGGGTTTTAGCGTCAGTGCAATCTCGCCGGCGTGCTTCTTGCAAGAGCGCCAGCGCCGCTTCGCTCTTGCCTTCAGCATGCAGGGCGCGCGCTTCGTCGTTATAAAAAGTTGCATGTTTTGAGCCGGCATTGATTTGCTGCCTGCGCAACTGCCGTGCTTGTTCCGCTTGCCCGGTAGCGCTCAGGCAATCGGCTTTCACCGCTAGCACATGTTGATCTATCCCCTGCGGATATTCCCGCTCCAGCTTTTCTATCTCATCCAAAAATGCCTGCGCCCCCGCCGCCCCCTGCGCCAGCAGGGCGCGGCCCAGATTAGTCCAAAGAGGCGGAAAATCTTTTTGAATCTCACAGGCTTTTTTGAAGCAGTGCAATGCATCTGCACTGTCCCAGCCATCGTTTTTCACGTGGCATTCGCCCAAAAAGCGCCAGGCGCGTGCTTCATCGGGGTCCAGATGCAGCCAATATTCCAGCACCCGCATTTGTTCTTTGCGCGGCGCGCGGGATTGATATAAATGCGTGTATAAATTTCTAATTTTCCGCAAAGCCCAATCCAGCTTGCCGCTTAATAATTCCACGGCAATGCCATGAATGCGCTCACTATCATTGGCTGCCACCAGGTGGTAAAACGCCTCCAGCGCACGCGCAATGTTTAATTGGGTGCGCCGTTTGCCGCCGCCCAATTGCTTCAACCAGCATTCGGCCACCGCCAGATGGCGCTCGCGCAACATTGCTTGTTTTTCCAGCGCCAAGCCATGCGCCAATACCCCTGCGCCCGCTTCGCCGCCGGCAGCATAGCCTTGCAAGGTGCGCAGCCACTCGGCAATAAAACCGTGCAAATAAAACGCATGTCCGTCCGGGCTGCTGCTGAGCAGCATGCGCTGGTGCAAGCCATCCCAGCCGCCGCTTAAGTCCAGGCGTGCTTCCAGCCAGTCTGCATGGTCATGCGGAATTTCGCTGCGGTAGAGCGCCAGGGTTTGAATCAAAATCTGCTCGTTATTACTTAACACATTGTGAAACAAATCGTTGAGCAATTTGCCTTCCAGCGCCTCTTGCAAATCACTGCTGTGCGTATCCAGCACCTGTTCAGGGCTTTTGCCGCTGCCGCGCGCCACTTGCACCAGCAGGCTCAAGGTTAAGGGGTGTGCGGTTTTACCATTGCCCGCGCCAATCCAGCCATAGATGCGCCTGAGCTTATCGCCCTTGTATTCCCATTGTGCGCCGGGCGGCGCGAGTGCGGCCAGCATGGCCCCGGTGGCTTCGCGGTCCAAACCCGGCACTTCGATGGCGTAGGCGGCGCTGCCCAGCAAGCCGGCGTCAGGCCGCTCGCGCAATTCCAGCACCAGCGGCAGCCGTGCGCCATAGGCTTGCTGCAAACCGGATAAAAAATGACGCATAGACAGGTCTTTAAACGCGGCGCCATTGGCTTGCAAGAGCAAATGCGCACGATCTAAGTGCAGCCAGAACGGGGTGGGATTCGGGTATTTCTTTTGCAGCTCGGCGCTAATCTGCCGGGCGTCGCCAGTGGGCGCTTGCGGATGTTCGCTTTGCTCGCCCAAAGACCAGGCAATCGCGCGGAATATATCGTTCGGGCTGGAATCGGCATGCAGCATCAATCGTAAGCCTGGCTTGCCGGCTAAAGGCGCTTGCTGGGCCAAGGCATCCAGCAAGGCGCTTTTGCCATTGCCGCGCATGCCGTACAGCAGCAAGACCGGGCGCTCTTTGAGTTTGGCGGCGCATTCGCGCAACAGTTTTTCGCGCCCAAACAGGGGGCCGGTCGCCGGGGGCGGCGTAGTCCTATTTTCTGTCCCTTGTTCTGGCTTGGGGGCGTTTGTTTGTACGGATGTGAACCAGTCAAGCTCGCGCATACGCAACGGCACATCAAACCCCCACACCCCATCTTCCGCATGCTGCGCCACCGGGTGTGTGAGCCAGCCTTGGCGGAATTGGAATAAATGCGCCGAGCCTTGTTGCGCGCCGTTCTGGAGTTGCACAAAGTTGATCCCAAATTCATCTTCCGTCCCCGCGCCTAAAGCCCCGGCGCCGATGCGCACATGATTCGTCTGCGCTTCCACCCAGGTATTGTGCATATGGCCAAACAGCCAGAAATCAAAATCGCTGGCAATCCTTACTTTGGCTTCTTCTCGCTCGGCTTCGCACAGCCAGTCCAGCGGGTGGTGGATTAAGCCGATGCGCATATCCACATCTTGCAAAGCCGTCTGTGCGCGGTTGAATTGCCATTGGGCGCCGAGCCAGAGGTGGCGGTCATCTTCATCGCCGGCGCAAGACCAGGCGGAATTAAAGCCGGCCACGCCGATTTTCAAACCGTCAATCTCCAGTTTGCTCTGGTAAATGCAGCGTCCCTCTTTATCGTGCTGGTGCGGTAAAAAATCGGCGATGAAGTCGGCATACGCTTGCAGCCGCTTCATGGCGTTGAGAAAGGGATTCGGTTTTTGCTCCAGGCGTTGATTGATGCGGCCAACATTATTGCGCGAATCCTGCGCCATGGCATGCAGCGCGCTTTGCGCATCTTCATCGAGCTGGCTGCGGTCAATATCATGATTGCCCGGCACCAGAAACAGCCGGCTTTTATCCAGCTTGCACAAGCTCAGCAATTCAGTAAAAAACTCCCTGGCTTGCGCATATTGTTCAGCTAAAGGGTGTTCTTTCGTGGCGCCGAAGGCGATATCGCCGGTGCAGAAAATCAGATCCGGGCGCGGCAACTTCTTCGCCTCAAAACGCTTTTGCAAAAAACTCAGCAACTCGCGGCGGGGGCGCGCATCGCGCCATGCGTCTTTTGCATGAAAATGAATGTCTGACAAATGCAACCAGTGAAGCGCCATATCACACCACCTTGAATGCTTGCTCGGGAACAGGCATTTTATCACCGCGTTTCGGGCTGTCCTGTTTTGCGCATTCTGGTTTGATGCGACAGATTGGCTGCCTGGGGCGCCGATGATTGATGACTGTTCCACCAGATGGCGCTCAAACCACTTGATCACCTCAGCCCCTCAGCAGCATGCCGGCGCTAATCAGGGGGAAGAATTTTTTCATCATTGGCGCAAGAATCCCGCTTGCAAACCTCAATCCTGCAGACCGGGCAGGCGCAGCCAAGCTCTGCTGCCGCCTGCGCGCCCCCGGTCCGATGTGGCTTGGCTTATTTCAAACAGTTCGGCGCCACTTTCACGCCCGGCCAGATCGACTGCAAATAGCTGGCCGAATTTTTATTCAAATTGAAGATCATGAAGCCGCCATTGAATTGATTCGCGCTCAGGCAGGCATTCAGATTTTTTGCGCTGGCGCCGGAAGTCAGCACGGTCGAGGCGCCCACGCCCAGCTTGGCCTTGGGCACGCCTTTGCCGACATAAGAATTGAGCCGGTTTTGACAATTGCCGCTGGAGTAGCTCATTTCCTGGCCATAGGTCAGCAAATCGCCCAGGCGTTTGTTGTTATATACCGGATCAAAATTGCTCAAGTCGGCAAACAGTGCTTTGGAGATGATTTTATCGCCCAGCTCCTGGCGCAAGGCGTAGCTGACTTTGACCAGCGAATCATTGTAGTGCGCCTGGCAGGCGTCGTATTCATCGTCGATGTCAATGCCGTCGAGTTGATAGCGCGCCACCGCCGCCGCCACTTCTTTGGCGAAGGCGCTGGCGCTGGTGGCGTCGGCAAAGCAAGACCAGCCAGCGTTTTGATGGTTGTTCAAAATGCTTAACACTACCTTGATGCCGCGTTTTTGCAAATTGCGCACGATGCCGATATTGTTTTCCAGCAGATCTGTGGTTTGCGGGTTGGTGGTGAGGGCCGCCTTGCCGTTCACAAAGCCGATATTCGCCGCGAAAATGGTGGCGATTTGAAACAGCGGGTCGCCATTCGGTTTATTGAAGCAGCCGGCATTGCCCAGATTGTGATCATTGACTTCAACATAGGCGGTGTTTTCGGCGCGTTTGCACAAGGCGCTGTTGAGTTCGCGCGCATCGTTTTGCTGCAGCGTGCAATTGCCGCCGCTGCCGCTCAAGGATGCCTGTTGCGACAGCCGCGCCACGTCTTGCGCGCCCAGCATGGCGCAATAGCGCTTTTTGTCCGCCGCCACATCGGCGTAGCTGAGACCGACATAGTTGCCGGGACAGGTTTTGGCTTTCACATATTGCACTTGTGGCGGCGGCGTCGGGGTTTGCGTGTCGGCGCATAAAATCGAACCAAGATTGCGGCTGTCGCTGGCTTTGATGCCGCAGCCGTAGCCGCTGCCATCCATCGAGCCGCCATTGGCGATGCGCACAATGCTCCACTTGCCCAAGACTTTGCAATATTCGGTTTTATTTTGTTGCGCTTGCGCATAGCTGACCACGCTTGAGCCAGCCGGGCAGCTCTGGCCATTGACTTCGCTGACGCCGGCTTGCGCCGGACTCGCCGCGAGCGCCAGGGCGCAAGCAGTCCAGATGCCGATGGCGCCGTTCAGGGACAGGGGCTTATGGTAAACATGCGATTTCATGGGTTTCCTTTGTATGCTGAATAAAGTGAAAAGATGCAATGGCAAAGCGGCGGCGCAATCTCAGACGCCGCAAGCGGGCGTGATCTGGCTGGGAAGGTGAGACGGGCGGGCGGCTTTTGGCTGGTTGCAGGATTCAGCCGGCGCCGGGATGCAGCGATGCAGGCGCGTTTGCGGCAGAACGGGCCAGACTATACGGCGCCAAGCCGGGGCGGCATGCTGAAAAACCGTGAAGTGCGCTGATATTTACCGATTTTGTCTTATTTTTGCATCAGGGCGGACGCTTGATTGCGCTGAGCGCTGCAATCAACCGTCCCTGTGACAGACTGCCCTTAACCGACCAGCGCCGCCAGATTGGTGAAATGCTGGCGCAAATAATGCGGGGTATTGTTGATGGTCACCACGCTCTTGCGGCCATCGAACAAATTATCTTTTGTGGCCTTGGGATTATCCGCAGTTTCTTCGCGCACAGTTTTGGAAGTCCGTTTGTAATCCACCGAGGGCTGGGCGCCATCGCCGCTATGTTCAAACGTAATCATGATGTCCTCGCGGTAATTGCTCACCAGATTGGAGATATCGAAAGCCTCCAGGCTGGCGCGCGCATAATCGCCTTTGCTGCCAAAACCCAGCGCCTGCGCCAGCAGGGCGGGATTGTGGTTGACATTAAAGCCGACTATCAGAAGCCGATCCGGGATGCGGGCGCCCAGTTTGTCTTTCAGGCGCTGCACCAGTTTTTTAGTGTGCGGCTTGAGCGAATCCACATCTTTGGCGCGGTCGGCGGTAAAGTGGGCGCCAAGCAGGGTGGCGCCGGCCACCATCACCACGGCGGTACAGGTTGACATGCCGGGAAAACACAAATTTTTATCTTCCCCGACTCCTTCTTCTTTAATGACGGTCGCATTTCTGACTACGGGCATGGCGCTCTCCTTTGAAGGTGGGTAAGGCTGCGGCAAACGTTCAGTATATACCCGCAAAATGGCGGCGCCACTGAATGAAATTGCATGCTGACCCCGCTTGCCAAGCCCGTCCCCAACTTATTGACTTGCCAGCGCCAAGGCGCCCGGCTTGAGCGTCAAACTTTGCCCATCGCTAAAGCGCACCGTTTTTTGCTGCGCCTGCGGATTCCAGGCAAGATATGTGCGCTTGCCGTCGGCGCGTTTGAGCACCGCAGCCCACAGGCTGTCGGCCTGTACGCTGAAATCCGGCGTGCCCCACTGCTTGAAACACTGAATCCAGTGGTATGTGTGGCTTACCGTCTCGCCCAGTTCGACCATGCCTTGCGCATCCCAGGCCCGCTCTGCCGCCTGCGGATCGGCCAGCGCCAGATAGCCTTCCAGAATGTCTTGCCAGATTTGCGCCGGCGCATATTCAGCACGCTCGATTTGCCGGTATTTGGCGTATTCGGCGTCGATGATGTTGCGGTGCCGTTTCACGTAATCAGCATGCTTGCCCAGATACAGCGAGGCGGCTGTCAGGGGCAGGAAATTGATGCCGGCGATTTCGCGCGGGTCTTCGGTAAACCAGGTGGTGTGCGCCAGTTTGCCGCCCCACACAATGCCGGCATTCATGTTTTGATATGCTGGCGGGAAACTCAGTTTGTGCAGGTCAAACCAATAATATTCCGCCGCCGCGATTTCACTGGCGTACAGAAACAGGCCGGCCTCGCGCACCGCTTTGTCGCCGCGCACCTGTCCCCACAAGGTGACCCCGGCCCAGGCGTGAATCGCCTCCGAGCTGGATTCCTGATTATTGCCCTCGAAAAAGGGCGCGCTGCCGCTGGCCCAGGAATGGCCTTCCCAGGCGTCGAAATGACGCAGGAAGGGGAATTGCGCGTCGCCGCGCTGCGGATTGGCGATATCGCGCACCAGCAAATCCACCATGCCGCCCCAGGTTTTGGCCCAGGCCGGATCGCGCAGGCCGACTTGCGCCGCCGCGTAAATCCAATACCCGTAATGAAAATGATGGTCGTTTAATTCCAGCGCGCTGCCATATTCATCCGGGTAGCCGATCAGCGTGCCGAGTTTGGCGTGGTAATAGAAATAACCAGGCCCATCGCCGCGAAACCAGCTTTCCATGCGCCGCTTGAGCGTCGCTAACAGGGCGTCGCGCGTGGCCTTGTCGCCGGCTTGCTCTGCCACCGCCATCAGCTGCGCGGCGCGGCCTAAGCCCTTGCCCTGCCAGTATGTGCCGGCGCCGGGTGCGGCCAGCAGGGCATCGGCCCCGCCGGCCATGTCTTTGGCGATCAGCTGGCGCAATTGCTGCTGCGCAGGGCCATCTGGCAGGGCCGGCAAAAACGGCAGCAGGCCGGGCAGGGCGCGTTTCACGCTGAAGCTGTGCGCGGCAATCAAGCGCAGCGGCCCGCGCACGCTGGCGTACTGTCCCGGCAACAGGTCCAGCGCCGGATTTTGGTGGTAATGATGCGGATACAGCGCCAGCAGGGGACGTAACTCGGTTCCGGCCAGGGCTTCGGTTTGCAGCGCATATCCGGTCAGCACACTGGCCTGGGCTTGATCCACTTGCCAACTGATGCGGCTGTCGCGGATGCGCACAAAAGCATGTTTGGTAAACAGCGCCAGCGTCGCCGCATCCTGCTGCGGCAGCACGGCCAGCGAGATGAAGCGGCGCGCAGCGGGCAGGCTGATTTCAATCTGCCGGCTGACGGGGTTTTCCTGCCAGCTGGCGCCATCCGGCAGATTCAGCAACCAGGGCGCGCCCTGCAGGGTCAGACCAAGGCGCTGCGGCTCGCGCAAAAATATCTCAGCCTTGCCCTGCATGTGCAAATCCAGGCGCGTGTGCCGGCTTTGCACCAGCAACACCGGGTTGCCGTGCGCCAAACTGACTTGCAGCATGTCTGGCCCGTTTTGCGCTGACAGCTCCAGCTCCAGCGCCCAATCGCTGCTGTGCGTCACCACAGCGCGCCGCCAGGCGCTGCCCGGGGTGCTGATGCGCCATGCGGCTTCATGCAAAAAGTTGACATCGATTTCGCCCCGGCTGGGAATGCTTTGCTTTTGCAGTTGCGGCATGCCGACTTCCAAGCCTTCATCATCGGCATGCACTGTCAGAGGCAGCGCATACAAGGGCTGGCTGCGCGCGCCAAACAGGCTGCCGGCGTACCAACTGTTGGAGGGGACGGGGCCGTGGCCGCGCCAGCCGGGGGCCGGCGGCGCTTCGCGTTCGCCACCGGGGCGCAGAGTGTGCGCCGCGCGCCACGGCGGAGTATCGGCGGGCGCTGCGGCATGGGCGGGCAGGTTCATTATCGTCATCCAGGTCGCCAAAAATAAAATCCATCGCCAAGCCATGATCAGGCGCAGGCTTTGCGCGCGTCCGCATCCTTGGCCGCCCCGCGCACATAGCGCACATTGGCAAAGCTCATGGAAAACTTGGCGGTGGTGTAAAACAGGAATGGCGTATTCACTGAGGTGAATTTGGCCCCGCTTTTGGCAAAGCAGGAGAGCGGGATTTTAACCGTGGCTTTTTGATTCAAGGGCAGCGCTTTGAAAATTTCCTGCGCCTCGATCACGCCCAGGCAAGGGTAGCGGCAATCCACGCGGATGGTGACAGAGTCCTGCGGTGCGCTGTGCACCACCGTGTCAAACACCAGGGCGCTGTCTTCATCCAGCCAATCGGCCAGATCCTGGGTCGATTTGGCTTGCACATACAGCTGGCCGATACCGCCATTCCAGCTGACTTTGCGGCCATCGCCCGGCGCATTGATTTGCGTGCTCTCGGCCTTGATCGAACCGATATTCAAACTTTCGCCATCCGGCAGCGGATAAGCCCAATTCGTCGGCGAGCCTAAAAACATGGTGTAGGGGCTGGCGGTTTTGCCATTAAACACCACCCATTCCTGGGTTTGGGCCGGATTCGGCGCGGCGTCTGCCGCCAGTGCGGCCACAGGCGTGGCCAGCAGCATGCTGCTGCACAAGAGTTGCAAAAAAAGCGGGCGATAAGTGGAAATATGCATGGTGTTCTCCTTGGTCCTGGAATGAATTGCGCTGTACCTGGCCTGGCGCGGTTTATCAATCTGTCGCGGCGACGGGCGATAAACCGCCTGGCCGGCACGCCGCAGCGTGTTGGCAGAGCTTTGTTACAGATTGAATTGCGCCAGTCTGCGTTTGCAATGGATTTTTGAAAGCGCTTTCAGTAGTATATGCACTAATTCCTGCCGCCGCAAGCGTTCCACTCCGTCAATTTCATGCAGCCAGTCTGCAGGGCGCCGGCAGGGCAAGGCGAAACAAGGTAAAGTATGACGGCGCTTTCACTTAACAGGATAAGCAATGCGAAAAGAACAGCGAACAGAGCAGCAAGACCCGGGCGAATCCACCGTCACCCTGGAAATGGTGGCCAAGGAAGCCGGTGTTTCCCCCAGCACCGTGTCGCGCATCTTGAACGGCACCGCCAAGGTGTCGGAAGACAAGCGGCGCGCGGTGGAGGCGGCGATAGCGCGCACCCATTTCCAGCCCAACGCCATGGCGCGCGGTCTGGCCAAGGGGCGCACCATGAGCATAGGTGTGCTAACCCAGTTCATTGATTCGCCGTTTTATGGCGAAGCCTTACGCGGAGTGGAAGACGCCTTGGCCGCGTCTTCCTTTATTCCGCTGTTCGTCTCGGGACATTGGAATTTAAAGGACGAGGTGGACCGCATGAGCCTGCTCTTGGGGCGGCGGGTGGATGGCGTGATTATCCTGACCGGGCGCTTGAGCGATGCGCAACTCATTGAATATGCACAAAAAACGCCGATAGTGATCACCGGGCGGCAGTTGCAGGCCCCGAATCTGCTGAGTATGGCGGTGGATGATTTCCAGGGCGGCTACACCGCCACCAAACACTTGATTGACTACGGCCATACGCGCATCGCCTATATCAGCGGGCCGGCGGATCACCCGGACGCCTTGGAGCGCCTGCGCGGCTACAAGGCGGCGATGGAAGAGGCCGGTTTGCAAGTCGATAGCGACTTGATTGCGCAGGCCGATTTCCACGAGTCCGGCGGGGCGATGGCGATTACCCAGCTGATCAATTCGCGCCGCGATTTCACTGCCGTGTTTGCCGCAAACGATCAAATGGCGTATGGCGCGCGACTGGCGCTGTACCGCTTGAATTTACGCGTGCCGGATGATATTTCGCTGATCGGCTTTGATGATTTGCCGACTTCCCTGTACGCCACCCCGCCCTTGAGCACCATCCGCCAGCCGGTGTATGAGATCGGCAAGTGCGCTGCGCAAGCGATGCTGTGCCTGATCGAAGGCCGTCCCTATGAGGGCAGCTTGCCGCCGCTGGAATTGCTGATACGTGAGACCACCCGCAGATTGCGCAGATAAAGGGACAGGCGCGCGGCCAAAGCCGCGCCGCCCTTGCATGAAAGCAAGCGGCGCCTGCATCCGCTTGCCCCGCAATCTGCCTTTGCCTCTGCCTTTGCCGCTGCATCAGCCAGCGCGCGCCGCCAAAATTTCCCGCAAATGTAAAAAAATGTGTTGACACCCCGCTTTGCGGGTTTATAATTTGCTCAGTTTTGAAAGCGCTTTCAAGAAGGCGCAAAACCCACCAAGGTGACTGAATGAATAAGAGAAGACAGATTATCCTGGCGGCGCTGGCTGGCGCTGTCATTGCCGCGCCGGCGCAAGCTGAGCAAATCACATTGACCGTGGCGGCTTTTCCGGCGGTGGATCAAATCGTCAAGGCGGCTGTGCCGGCCTGGAAGAAATTGCATCCGGAGATCGATATCAAAGTGGTCAGCCGCGAATATGCCGATCATCACAACGCGATGACCCTGGCCCTGGCCACCGGCAATAATCATGCCGATGTGATGGCGGTCGAGCTGGGCTTTTTAGGCCGCTTTGCCGAAGGCGGCGGGCTGGAAGATTTGTACAAGGCGCCGTATCAGGCGAAAAACCTGGTCGCGAAGTTTGAACCCTGGACCATCCCGCAAGCCACTTCCAACAGCGGCGAATTGGCCGCAATTCCGACGGATATCGGCCCCGGCACGCTGTTTTACCGCCATGATATCGTCAGTAAAGCCGGCGTCACGGCGCCGGATTTAACCCGCTCCTGGGACAGTTTTATTGAAGCAGGCAAGCGCATTAAAGCCGCCACCGGGGTGTATCTGGTGGCGCATGCGCGCGATATCACGGAAATCATGATCCGCTCGAATTTGAAAGACGGCGAGGGGATTTATTTTGACAAAGATAATAATGTGCTGGTCGAAACGCCGCGTTTTGTGCATGCCTTCCGCTTGGCCAAAGCTGCGCGCGAAGCGAAAATCGACGCCAAAATCAATGCCTGGAGCAATGAATGGACCGAGAGTTTTAAACGCGGCACGGTCGCCACGCAAATGATGGGCGCATGGCTGGGCGGTCATCTGGCGAATACTTTCGCGCCCGCAGCCAAGGGTTTATGGCGGGTGGCGGATCTGCCGGCGGGCGCGTATGCCTCCTGGGGCGGGACGTTTTATGCGATTCCGAAAAAAGCCAAAAACAAGGCGGCAGCCTGGGAATTTATCAAATTCATGACCTTGCAAAAGGATAATCAAATCGCCGCCTTTAAAAACCATGACGCCTTCCCGGCGCTGGTAGAAGCGCAAAGCGACGCCTTTTTCGAGCAGCCGCTGGCCTATTTCGGCGAGCAGAAAGCGCGCCTGATCTGGCGCGAAGCCAGCCGCCGCACGCGTGCGATTGATGTGAATAAATATGACCCGCTGGCCGCCGAAATCATCAATACTGAACTCGATAAAGTCTTGGATCAGGGCAAGGATGTGGCGCAAGCGCTGGCTGACGCTAAAAAATTGATTGTCAAACGCGCACGCCGTTAAGTCTTGCGCCGGAGGAAAACATGATGAAGATCGAAGCCGGCCGCATGCCGGCTGTGAGTCAAAACCAGCGCAAGGTGCAATGGCAGCGCTGGCAGCGCCGCGCCGCACCCTGGATGTTTTTGACGCCATTTGTTGTGCTGTTTTTGTGTTTTGGCGTCTTTCCCATTCTGTTTTCGCTGTTTTTATCGTTCCACTCCTGGAACCCGGCGGATGGCTGGGCCGGCATGAAATTTGTCGGCCTGGAGAATTTCAGTTTTGCGCTGGGCGATGAATGGTTTTGGAAATCGCTCTGGAATACTGCGTTGCTGGCGCTGTTATCCGGTTTGCCGCAGCATCTGGTGGCGATTCCGCTGGCGTATTTTTTGCACACCTCATTCAAGCGCAGCCGTAATCTGGTGGTGGGCGCCTATTTTGTGCCGTATATCACGTCCACCGTGGCGGTGACGCTGATGTTTACCGCGCTGTTTTCAACCGATTTCGGGGTAATCAATGCGGCCTTGCTGTGGCTGGCCAAATTACCGCTTGTGGGCGGCCTGTTTCCAGTCGAGGCGGTGGATTGGATCGGCAAACCGGCGTTTATTCAACCGGCGGTGGCGTTTATCGTGTTTTGGCGTTTTGTCGGTTTTAACACGGTGTTATATCTGGCGGCTTTGCAAACCATTCCAAAAGAATTGTATGAAGCGGCGGAAATGGATGGGGCCGGCAAATGGCAGCAATTCTGGCATATCACCTTGCCCTTATTGCGTCCGATGATGTTTTTCGGCGCCACCTTATCGGTCATCGGCGGCTTGCAGTTATTCGATGAGCCGTTTGTGCTGACCGGCGGGCGCGGCGGCGCGGATCAGGCGGTGCTGACCACTGCCATGTATATGTTCCGCTCGGCCTTTGAGTTTGGCGAATATGGCGCAGCCAGCGCGATTTCCTGGCTCTTATTTGTGATTATCGCTTTGCTCTCCTGGCTGACGCATAAAATCTTCGGCCAGCATGATGAAGCAGCGGAAAAAGGAGAGCAGCATGCATAAGGCGCATTCCATCAAGCGTGCGCGGCAACATCGCGCCATCATGGCGTATGCCCTGGTCGGCATTGGCGCGCTGTTTATGCTGACGCCGTTTTATTTTATGTTTGTGTTTGCCGGCCATACCAGAAGCGAGATTTTCCAAATGCCGCCGCCTTTATGGTTTGGCGGGCATTTTCTGGAAAATATGGATTTACTGCTGGAGCGGATTCCATTTTGGCGCAATGTGGCTAACAGCCTGTATGTGGGCTTGATGAGCACTGCCTTGACTCTGCTGTTTTGCGCGATGGGCGGTTATGCCTTCGCCATGTATGAATTCAAATACAAAAAAGCGGTGTTCGCCCTGGTAATGTCAACCATGTTGCTGCCGCAATTTCTGGGTTTGATTCCGACTTTTATGATCATGGATTTTCTGGGCTGGCTGGATCAACCGCGCGCTTTATATCTGCCCGGCGCGGCCAGCGCGTTCGGCATCTTTTTAATGCGCCAGTACATCGGCTCGGCGATTCCGAAAGAAATTATTGAGGCGGCGCGCATGGATGGCTGCGGCGAATTCCGCATCTTCTTTTCCATCGTGCTGCCCCTGATCGGGCCGGCTTTGAGCACGCTCGGATTAATCGCCTTTATCGGTTCCTGGAATAACTTTGTCGGCCCGCTGGTGGTTATGCAAAGCGTGGAAAACTACACCTTGCCGCTGGCCCTGCGCAGTCTGCAAAGTCCGGTGAATACGCCTTGGGGCGCGGTGATGGCCGGCTCTGCGGTGGCGGTGCTGCCGTTGCTGGTTTTGTTCGCGCTTTCTTCGCGCCGTTTAATCGATGGCTTGACCGCCGGCGCCGTCAAATCCTGATTTACTCATTATCTGCATACACGGCGCGTGAGCGCCGGGGGAGAACTCATGCCTGAAATTTGTCAAACCGGTGCGCCGGAAGCGCTGGCCGGCAGCGTTGCCGATCTGCCCAACGATTTCCCCGCCGACTTTATCTGGGGCTTGGCCACCAGCGCCTATCAAATCGAGGGTGCGACTGAGCTGGATGGACGCGGCCCCTGTATTTGGGACACCTTTGCAAGCAAGCCCGGAGCCATCGCCGATGGCAGCAGCGGCGCGGTGGCGTGCGAGCATTACCAGCGCTTGGACAGCGATCTGGATTTGCTGCAAGCCTGTGGCGCGCGCGCCTACCGCTTTTCGATTGCCTGGCCGCGTGTGCAGCCGGATGGCAAGGGGGCGTGGAACGAAGCCGGCTGGGCGTTTTACCAGCGTTTGCTGGATGGTTTGGCCAAGCGCGGCATCCAAGCCCATCTCACCCTGTATCACTGGGATTTGCCGCAAGCATTGCAAGATGAGGGCGGTTGGGCGGCGCGCAGCACGGCGCAGTATTTTGCCGCGTATGCAGCCCAAGCCGGGCGCCGTTTCGGTGCGCAAGTGGCTTCCATCGCCACCTTGAATGAACCCTGGGTGGTGGCCACGCTGGGACATGAATCGGGTATTTTCGCGCCCGGAATCAAAGATCGCGCCATCGCCATGCAAGTCGCACACAATTTGCTGCTGGCGCATGGTTTGGCGCTGCAGGCTTTACGCGCCCAGGGCGGGCCGGCCTTGCTTGGGATTGTGCTCAATCAAGCCCCGGTGCAGCCTGCCAGCGACACACTGGCCGACCGCGCCAAGGCGCAGCTGGAAGACGGTTTGCTGGTGCGCTGGTATATGGATGCGCTGTTCAAGGGCGCTTATCCGGCGGATGTGCTCGAACATCTGGGACAGGATGCGCCGCATACCGAAGCCGGCGATATGGCCTTGATCAGCGCGCCGCTGGATTTTCTGGGCTTGAATTACTACACCCGCAATCTGGTCAGCGCGCAGCAAGCCGGCGCGCCCGATTCGAGCGGCAGCCGGCGCGCCGCCCAGTATGAGGTGACGGACATGGGCTGGGAAGTCTATCCGCAGGGTTTGCATACGCTGCTATTGCGTCTTGCCCGCGACTGGGACACGCCGCCCTTGTATGTCACGGAAAACGGCGCGGCCTATGCCGATGTGCTGCAGCAGGGCAGGGTGCACGATGTCGAGCGTTGCCGCTATCTGCAAATGCATATCGGCGCGATGCGCCAGGCGATGCAGGACGGGGCCGATGTGCGCGCCTATTTCGCCTGGAGCTGGATGGACAATTTTGAATGGGCCTTCGGCTACAGCAAGCGTTTTGGCCTGGTGTATGTGGATTACGCCAGCCAGCAGCGCTATCTGAAAGACAGCGCATATTGGTATCGCGATTGGATCATGGCGCAGCATCAGGCCGCGCTTGCCGCATGATGCCGGCGGCGCGCCTTATTCGGGACAGCAGGAGAAAGCAATGAGCAATGTGCATTTACGCGGAATTCAAAAAAGTTATGGCGCCACGCAGGTTATTTCCGGCATAGATCTGGAGATTGCGGATGGTGAATTTGTGGTCTTTGTCGGCCCCTCAGGCTGCGGCAAATCGTCCATGCTGCGCATGATTGCCGGCCTGGAAGAAATCAGCGATGGCGATTTATTGATCGGCGGACAGCGCGCCAATGATCTGGCGCCGATTGAGCGCGGCGCGGCCATGGTGTTTCAAAACTACGCCCTGTATCCGCATATGACGGTGGCGCAGAACATGGGTTTTGCGCTGAAAATCGCCGGCAGCCCGGCCGGCGAGGTTGAGGCAGCGGTGCAGCGCGCCGCCAAAATCCTGCGCATCGGGCATTTGCTGCAGCGCAAGCCCAAGGCGCTCTCGGGCGGCGAGCGGCAACGCGTGGCGATCGGGCGCGCGATTGTGCGCAAGCCGCGTGTGTTTTTATTTGATGAACCGCTGTCCAATCTGGACGCCGCCTTGCGCGTGCAAATGCGGCTGGAGCTGACCCGCTTGCATCGCGAATTGGGCGCCACCATGATTTATGTCACGCATGACCAGGTGGAGGCGATGACCATGGGTGAGCGGATTGTGGTGTTCAATCATGGCCGCATTGAGCAGTCCGGCAGCCCGCTGGAATTGTATAAGCAGCCGGCGAATTTGTTTGTGGCCGGTTTTCTGGGCAGCCCGAAAATGAATTTCCTGCCTTGCCGCGCACTCTCGTTTGTGCCGCAGAAAAACGATGGCGCAGCTTTGCCGCCGGGCGTGCGAGAGGTGCATATGCAGTTTGGCGGCGGCGCGGATCTGGTCTTGCCGCTGGCGCTGGAGCGCAGCCATCTGGGGCTGGATGTCACTCTGGGCGTGCGCGCGGAACATTTGCAGCTTGGCGCAGTGGGGCAGGGCTTGCCCGGCACGGTGGATTTATGCGAGCACCTGGGGGATGTCATGCTGGTCTGGGTGCAACTCAGCGGTATGCCGCAGCCGATTGCGGTCAAGCTGCCCGGCAATGCGCCGCCGCCGGCCCCCGGGACGCAGCTTGGCGTGCTGCCCGATCCGGCGCATTGCCATGTGTTTGACAAGCAGGGCGTTGCATTGCGGTAAGTGTTTGGCTCCTTGCTTCAAGGCGCACTCTTTTCATCTCCTCCTTGACCCAAGGGCGGATTTTGGGCGGCTTTCACAGCCGCCCTTTTTTTCATTCTGAACCACATTTCCGCCAGAAAAATGGCAAAAAACATTTGACTTTAGAGGGTGTGCTCAGTATTATGAAAGCGCTTTCAAGAGAAAGCGCTTTCATAAGAAAACAGATTTCAAGAATTCATGCGCTGACATGAATTCATTACCTGAACCAATGCGAAGATGAGGACAGCATGTTGAAACGATTCACTCTGGCGGCGTTCATCGCTGCAAGTCTGGCGCCACTCGCCGCACAAGCCGGCAAACTGGGCGACATTGATTTGAGCGGTTATGTCTTACTTGAAACCTGGGTGGACCGCCACGATTTGCGCGGCAAGACTGCGCTGCCGGCCAATCAACCCTATGCATTTGTGTTGCACAATCTGGAGCTGGGCGGGGAAAAGGAAATTGGCGGCGGGCAAAAAGTTTCCTGGCGTTTGGGACACCGCAACCGCAACGGCAATCTGGGCAATAGCGGCGCCACCGGCTCGCGCGAAGCCTGGCTCGGCATTGAAGGCGAATATGGCGCGGTCAAAGTGGGCCGTTTTTTGACCAAAGCCTGGCAGGTGCTGGATTATCCTTACGGCTCAGCGGCCTGGCAGGCTGAACCGCTGGCCGAAACCGGCGCGGCGGATTGGGTCACGGTGAAAGCGATCCGCTACACCGCGCCGCGCATGGGCGGGCTGGAGCTGGAAGCCACCTATGACACCGGCAATCAGAGCAATTCAGCGCGCGCGGCCCTGTTTGAAGGCTTTGCCCGTTATAGCAGCGGCCCGCTGACATTTGACTTTATCGCTCAGCGCAAGGTGAATGCGCCGCTGCAAGTCGGGGTCGGCGATTTCGGCGGCAGCGATGGCGGGCCGGATGTGAAAGACGGCAATCGCCAGGGCATCTGGTTTGCCGGCATGCGCTGGCAGATGGGCGGCGGCTTTGAATTGCTGGCGGCGTATAAGCGCAATTACTGGCACGCCGACGGCGGCGCCGGCGATTTGCCGCAATGGGGCGGACGGCCCGCCACCAGTGGCGTGGATCTGCATAACTCGCGCATTTTGCTGGGTTTGAATTACCAGACCGGTAAATACAGCTGGAATGGCGCGATTCAGCGCGTTACCGAGGGACACGACAGCGTGCGCGGCAATCTGGATGACGGGGCCTGGGTGATCGGCGGCCGCGTGGTGTATGCGGTGAAAGATGGCGTGTTCCTGTATGCCGGCGTGCGGCATCACCGCTTCAGCGGCAAGCACACTCCGCTTGACGCCTTCCCCTGGCAAGTGCAGGGCGATGGTTCGATCGCCAAGGCCAACACCCGCATCGGCGTAGGCGCGCAAGTGATGTTTTAAGACTGGCCGGCTTGCGCCATCCGTCGCAGCAGTTTGACAATTGACGCCGGCAAGCCGGCGTCATCCATTTTCGCCCTGCCGATTTCCGCGCTGATTCACTGACCCCGGCAGACTGCTGGCCGCAGGGCTACAATGCAATCGAAGCGGGAGGGGAGATGGACGAGCGGCAAGCCGGGCCAGGGCGGCCAACACACCCTGGCGCATATTACGCCACACGTATGGCCAGAGTCCTGGCCTATATTGATCAGCATTTAACCCAGCCTTTGGAGCTGGCCGAACTGGCCGCGCTGGTGGCGTTTTCCCCATTTCATTTTCATCGTGTGTTTTTGGATTGGCAGGGCGAGACGCCGCAGGCCTACATCCGCCGCGCGCGCATGACGCGCGCCGCCGCATTATTGCAATATGCGCCGCAATCACCGATTCGGGAGGTGGCCTTGCTGAGCGGTTTTACTTCGCCCGAATCTTTCGTGCGCGCCTTCCGCAGTTTTTTCGATGTCACCCCCTCCAGCTGGCGCAAAAGCGGGCTGCACAGCGCGCCGGCGCAGCGCTTGCCGCCGCTGCAGGATGCCGCCTGCGCGGCGCGGGTGCGCTTATGTTATTTGCCGCGCATGCAGGTGGCGTATCAACGCAAAATCGGCCCCTATGGCGAAGACGAGGCGCGCGTCTGGGCGCGTCTGGCTGAGTTGCTGCGTGAAGCTGGCGTCGGGCTGGATGGCGCTTGCGCCATGGGGATCGGGCTGGATGATCCGCGCTTAACCCCGCCTTCACATTGCCGCTTTGACGCCTGCGTTGAAATCCCCGCCAGCCTGCGCCTGCCGGCGCATATTCCGGTGAAATGGATAGACGCCGGCATGTATGCGCATCTGCCGCTGCAGCCGGCAGAAATCATGCGGCATGCGGATAAAGAAGCGTATTGGCGCTGGCTGTTTGAATGCTGGTTGCCGGCCTCCCGCTTTGATATCAACAGCCATCCCTGTTTTGAGCTGTATCCCGGCGGGATCGCCCAGGCTTGCGGCGGGGTGGGGGAGTTGTGTTTGCCGGTAAAAAAGGGGCGTTGATGGGCGCATGTCGCGCCGGCTTGTGTTACATCAAGCCTGACGCAGCAAATCCTGCTTTGCCTCACACTCAGCGCCTGCGCCACCGTGGCGGGATACTTACCCATGCTTTGCATATTGCGTGCAATTTGCAGCTGCTTGGCGCGCATGCCTTTCTCTCCTCCCTTGGCCTCACCGGTTTGCCTGGCCAATTGCAACATGCCGCGCTGATCCTGGATCTGCATTTCACGCCCTTCCTGCGCCAAGGTGCGTGGAATGCTTTGCAAACGCTTGGCAAAGCGCAGGAAATACATTCATTGATCCAGCAGATTGTCTAGCCCGGCTTCGTCTTTGGCGTCACCGGGGCCAGATACGGATTCTGAATCCGCACCTGCTGGATGCGAAAGGGCGGCGCCAAACCCGGCACGGCATTCAAGAAAGACAGCAAAATAGCCTGGTTTTCCGGGCAGCCGGAAATTTTCGTGAAGGCATAGCCAGTCAGCGGATTGAGAAATGGCATGGCGTGCTGCGCAAAAAATCGGATAGCGCGATGATGCCACCATTCAAAACAGGAAAAAAAGTGAAGCGGGGAGGGTTTTTGCGCAGAATCTTGCGCCGCAGACCGCCCATTGCAGGCAGTCTGCGGCTTCAGTTATGGCGCAGGGGGCTTACCAGCCTATCGTAACCGTCGCCGTGGTCGGGTAAGGCGTATGCAGTGAAGAGCTGTGGCCCCACACATCGTCATACGCAAAACCGTAACTCAAGCGATTGATCGAATAATCGTGGAAGAATTTGGCGAACCAGTTATAAGGCCGGCTGGCCGGGTAATAACTGTTCCAATCACTCCACTTGTGCGGCAGCTCGACAATGCCCCGGTTCAAGGCGGCGCACATCTGCGCCTGGATTTGCAATTGCTTGTCGCGCGCCGGCACATTGCCCTGCGTGCCGGAGGCGTCGTCCAGCACGCCATTGCCCAGCATCGCCATAGCGGTAGTCGGCTTTTTGCGGATGTAATACTTGCCCAGACCATCGCTGAATTCAAAGCTGTCGCCCACCACCTTGCCGTTGAATGTCCCTTGCAAATTGGTGAAGGTCAGGGTTTCGCTGCGGTATTTATCCCACACCCAGTCGATGTACTGATCCATATAGTGCGCATACGGGCCGCCGTCGTTAAAGGTGGCGTGCGCCGGGGCCATGATGCGATACGGTGCGAACGGCGGCAGGGCCAGGCCTTTGAATTCGGTCGGCGCATCAGAGGCAAAGCGCATGAACAGATTATCGCGCCGCTCGGTTTCGCCCACCGTCTGGTCATAGCCATCCATGCCCTGTAAACGTAAGCGCAGCGGGAAGCCGAATTGATCGACGCGCGTGGTGTTGCCGAAGAAGCCCAGATTCGGCACGATGGCCATTTCAGCAAAATCGAAAATCACATCAATATTCGGATCATCCGGGTTTTCGATGTTGGCGCCGGCATACGCCAGTTTGCCATTCACATCGGTATTCACCCAGATATACATCGGACTGCCGACCGAAATCATCAGGCGCGCCGAATTGATCGGCGGAATCGTCACCTGCTTGGCGTCGGCTAAGGTATGGAAGTAATTCGCATACGGTTTGCCGTTTTTCATCAACGCGCCATTGTCGCGCAAGCTCATCGGAATCAAACGTCCCTGCAAATCGACATGCACGAATTCATCGGTGTTCCAATCTTTGCCGATGATGGCCCAGTAAATCTGATTGTCGGCCCACTTGCCGCAGGTGTCATTCACCAGTTTGAAGGTGGTCATCTTATTCCACTGGCAATCCGCGCCGCTGCAGCTGGCCGGCGGATTCGGTTCCGGCGCCGGCGCCGGGTTGGCGCAGGCCGGGGTCGGTTTGACGCAAGCGCCGTTGACCAGCACATCCGGCGGCGTGCACACCGGCGGAATCTGGCATACGCCATTGATCAAGACTTGCGGCGGGGTGCAGGTCGGCGGCATGGGCACGGTGTATTCATAATTCGGACTGTCTTGCGCAGCCGGATTGCCATTTTTGCCGCCATACGTGAAGAAATACCTGAGCTGTGCGCCGCCGGCCACCGGATAGATTTTTTGCTCATAGCGCGCGGCTTGCGGATTGTATTGCATGGTCAAATCGCGCTGCGGATCATTATTGCGCTTGTAATGCACAATCTCCATATCAATCGCCGGATTGTTCGGCTTGAACCAGATCACCGCTTGATTGCCAGCCACTTCCACCCCCTGGTTGTAGCCGGGGACGGGCGTTGGCGTCGGTGTTGGCGTCGGCGTAGGCGTTGGTGTCGGTGTCGGTGTCGGCGTCGGTGTCGGAGATGGCGTGGGGCTGGGGGACGGCGTGGTTGCGCCGCCGATTTGCGCGCTTTGCCATGGGCTGTCATGTGCGCCTGAAGCATCGCTCCAGGTGTAGAAATAGCGCACATTCGATCCTGCCGGCGCATCCACTTGCGCTTCCCAGGCGGCGCGCTGGGCATTCCAGTTCATACGCAGATTTTGTTGCGCGCCTTGATTCACCTGGTAATGAATGTCCACCCACTGCACGCCATTGCCCTTGACCCACAGATAATGTTTGCCATCGACTGCCAGCAAGCCGGCTTGCGGCAAGCCCGGCGTCGGCGTCGGCGTAGGCGTTGGCGTAGGCGTTGGCGTGGGTGTCGGGCTGGGCGTGGGCGACGGGCTGGGTGTGGGCGTCGAGGAGCCGTCGCGCACGGTATGCGTGGTGGTCGGCGAATCATGCGAACCGCGCGCGTCATTCCAGGTGAAGGACAGGCTGACGCTGTCGCCCGGTTTGACCGATACCGGCTGCTCAAACAAGGTCGAGCCGGCTTGCCCGCCCATGCGCAGGTTTTGTTGCGCGCCGCCATTGATGCGGTAATGCACATCCACCCAATTGCTTTGATTCAGCGGGCGGAAACTGATCACGCCCTGATTATTGCCCTGGTAAATCACTGCATCCACATATTCCAGCGTCGGCAGGGGCGGCGGCGTCGGCGTCGGGCTGGGCGTCGGCGTCGGACTGGGTGACATGCCTAAAATCTGGAACGGGCTGTCATAGGCCGATGCGCCATTGTTATAAGTCCAGGCCGCATTCACCACCGAGCCGGGAGTGTAGGGAATCGTGAATTCAAAGCGGCTGCCATTTTGCCGCATCGTCACATTTTGCTGTGCGCCGCTGTTGATGATGTAGTGCGCATTCACCCAGGATGTGGAGACTTGCGATTTAAACCAAATGGTGGCGGTATTGCCGCCCCAGTATTCGAGGCCGCTGCTGAAATCCGCTGCGAATGCGGATGGTATGGCCCAACACAGGGCCGCAAACAGGGCAGTTTTGCCTGCCGACAGACGTTTTGACATGGTGTCTTCCTTTTCCTTGCTGGAAATACAGGATTTGTTCTCTTGTTGTGGGTGTTTCATCAGGATTGCTGTCTTTACATGCAATCATGGAAACGGCGCCAGTTTACATGTCGAAGATGGAACCAGACTTAGCCGGGCTTGCGCTTAAATACTGCAGCGTGGAGTAACGCTCAGCCTGCGCTTTTGTTGTGGGAGCTACTTCAGTCGCGAATCAGGTCATCAGATTGACCGGCTGTGGCGCACGATGTTGTGGCCTGGTCTTGGGTGGCGGGACAGTGTAAGGCTGGCAGCGCTGGCAAGCGGCAGTCCTGCGGATACCTTGGGAGGGGCTTCGGGCTTGCGCCCGCATGCGTTTATCTGAGTTGCGCCAGCCCCGGCATGGCGCCGTGATCCAATTCACATTGCCAACAGGCTGCCGCTTCCAGCATACATGGAGTGTTTTCGAAGCAAGCTTGGATGTTGCTGCAGCGGGAGTTTATTCCAACTTGTCAGGCCCGACATGACAAGTTACAACAAGCGCGTGCCGAATTGCGGTTGCAAAAGGCAAGGAGATGGTTTGTTGCAGTAATTTTTTTAACTCTTCACGCTTTTGGGCATCGGCTTCAGCTGCAGAATATAGGCCCTCTTGTTGCAGCACATCTATTTCCTGCAGTATCTCGTCCAGGCTTTTCCACCAGCCGCTTATTGCTTTCATTCTTTTTGCGCGCAAAGGACTGCCTGCACAATCCAAATTGAAAACCCGAATAGTCTCCTGGGCCTTGTGTCGCAGCTCCTGCGGCAGTCCGGGTTTGGGATGGATCTCGCCGGATGTCAGAAATTGCAAAAAATCATCCGTATCATCCTGATCCGGTTTGATCAAGTCTTCGCAACGCCAATTCTTAGCGCTGTTGTCTTTATGCTTTCCACAGCAGTACGGATCGTTGCATGAGCCAAACAAATTGGCCCATGCAAATCTGAGTTCGCGCCGCGCTTGCTGGCCGTTGCGCGGGTAAAAATGTTCAATGTGGCGCTTGTTTTCTGCAAGCTCAGACTCGCAATATGCACACAATTTTTCCTGCATGGCGTCCAGTGCAGACCAGATGGCTTTTTTATCCTCTCCCTGTGCCACATCCCAATCCAGATTGGCATTTTTTTTCTGCGCACGGCGCAGTCGTGCTAAGGCTTCTGGCTCAGGGGAACGTGTTAATTTACGCATTTGCACTTCCTGTGCGCATGGCGGCGTTGCGTTGCTTGAATTCAAACAGACGGATCAAGCGCTCACATTCAATCATTTCTTCATGCATCGCGCCAAAATGTGCAATCAATTTTGTGCGTAAGGTAAGCGCCTCCGCCTGATGGTGTTGTCCTCGTTCAATCATGGCGCGATACGCAAGCAAATCTTGCAGCGGGGGCGTATCAGGAATCGGGTTGATATGCATCACATGGGCAAGAACCGAAGACGGGTCGGCGCCTTCAGTTTGCCAATCGGGCTCCTGTGCCGTACATACGCCTTCTGGAGTGGTTTCAATGATGCGAATGCACTCTTTGGGCACACAGCTCAGGATTTGCGGGCTGTGTGTAGTCACAATGAATTGCATTTTTGGAAATGCGATGCGCAGCTGTTGCACCACGTTTTGTTGCCATTGCGGATGCAGATGCATGTCGAGCTCATCAATTAACACCACGCCGGAAGATATGCGCACGGACTCTTTGCCGAGATGAGGATTGAGTTTGACGCAGCGCCAAGCCAGGTCGCCGACCAGGGCCAGCATGCCGCGTATGCCGTCGCTGAGTTGGGTGACTTTTAAAGTCCCATAGTCATCATGCCGCATCACCAGCGAACGTTCGAGTTCAATGCTGAAATCCAGACTGTGCCAACCGCATGCCGGGCGCAGAACTGTGTCGATAGCCTCGCGCACGGCAGACAGCATCGGCCCCCATTTGCTGCTGCTCATCAATTCTTCTGCGCTGGCCTTATTGCGCACAATGTCTTCATTACGCCATTCACACAGCCAGGTGAACCATGCAATGAATTGGCTGAAATCTTTGTTTTCCTCCAGTGCGTCACGGTATGCATACAGCCTGAAATACTGTTCGTTGCCTATAGCCTGCCGGGATGAGGCAGGAGACTGTCCCCACAATCGGGCTGTGCCGTAGTTGGCGATCACCGGCAGGTTTACCGTCAGGTCGCTGGATTGGCGCAGCTTTTCTTGCAATAGAACGCCATATTTCTGCAAATCGTTGTGCGCGCTGGCATCCACTATTGGCGCTTGCTTATCGTCCGCGCGTTCATGATCGCGGCTTATGCGCCATTCGCAGTTGGCGGCGCCGGTCAGCAGCCTGACTTCCACTTCACAGGGCAGATCGCGCCGCAGGCCACCATAATCGTCCCGGCGTAAGCGGATATCGTCTTGCCGTAAAGTCGGCCCAGGCATATTCGCCAAATCAAAACGGGACAAGAAATCTTGCAAACACAAGCGCAGTGCGTGCAAAAGATTACTTTTGCCACTGCCATTGGGCGCAATCAAGACCGTAAAACCCGGGTGTAAATTGAGTTCTGCTTGTCTGGCTTGACGGAAATTGTGCAGCTGTAACGACTCGATTTGAATCTTGGCATTGTGTGTGATGTGCGCCGCAGCTTGAAGAACGGCAGTCTGAACGGAAGCGCCGGAGAGGTTGATGACTTTGCTTGTTGGAATTCTGCGTGGCAAATCAAACTGCCATACACCCTCGTCCGCATGTTGCGCTATCGGATGCGTAATCCAACCATGATTGAAGCGGAATAAATGTGCCGCGCATTTCTGCCCATCAGGATTTATTTCAACCAAATTCATGCCGAATTCATCTGCTGTCGCCGCGCCAAGCGCCCCGGCCCCAATCCGCACATGGTTCGTCGATGCTTCGATCCAGCTGTTGTTCATATGCCCAAACAGCCAGAAATCAAAATCGGAAGCAATGCGCACAGTGGCGTGCTCGCGGTCTGCCTCGCACAGCCAGTCCAACGGATGATGGATTAAACCGATGCGCACATCCACATCCTGCAATTTTGCAACTGCATGGTTGAATTGCCATTCTGCTCCTAACCATAGATCGCGCTCGTCTTCGTCGCCAGCGCAAGACCAGGCGGAATTGAACCCCGCCACGCCGAGTTTTACGCCGTCAATCTCAAGCTTGCATTCGTAGATGCAGCGTCCTTCTGGATCGCGCTGATGTGGTAAAAAATCCGCGATGAAGTCAGCGTAAGATCGCAAGCGCTTCATGGCGTTTTGAAAGGGTGCGGGTTTTTGCTCCAGTCGCTGATTAATGCGCGCGACATGTTGCCGCGAGTCTTGCGCCAACATGCGCAATGCGCTCTGCGCATCTTCATCCACTTTATTGCGGTCAATATCATGATTGCCCGGCACAAGAAACAAGCGCTCTTTATCCAGCTGGCACAGCGATAGCAGTTCTGTCAAAAACTCCCTGGCCTGCGCATACTGTTCGGCCATAGAGTGAGCCTGAGTTGCGCCAAATACAATATCGCCGGTGCAAAAAATCAAATCCGGGCGCGGCAGCTTGCCACTTTCAAAACGCTTTTGCAAAAAACTCAGCAACTCACGGCGGGGACGTGCGTCGCGCCAATTGTTTTTCGCATGAAAATGAATATCCGACAAATGCAGCCAGCTAAGCGCCATGGCAAACCGCCTGAAATGTGAGTTGCATGAGACTTGGATTGTAGCATTGCGCTCACCACACAAGCCCTCACCCCAACACCCGCGCCACCCCCAACACCCCATCCCCCTCAACCCGCCACTGCCACAACGCCACCTGCCGCTGCATCCCTTCCAGCTGCACCGTTTGCACGGCGCCATCCACAAAAGATTCCGCTTGCAGCACGATGCGTTTCGGCGAGAACAGGAAGCCGCAGCCCAGCGCTTTAGCGACCGCCTCTTTGCCGCACCACAAGCGCAAGAAAGCCTGGCTGACGGCGCTGTCCGGCAGGGCGTGCAGGTGGGCCAGCTCTTGCGCGTGGCAAAAGCCTTGCGCCAATTGACGCAGTTCCGCTGCGCTGACTTGCTGTGGAAATTCAATGTCCACGCCCAACCCGCCGCAGGGCTTGAATGCGGCTGTGCCGGCAGGCGCGGCAGGTGGGCCCAGGACGAGGGCGAAATGGCCATGCGCATGACTGAGATTCCAGGCCGGGGCAGCCTGTCCCGCCGGGCCGGGCAGGGCATAGGGTTTGTGTTGCGCGCTGAAAGCCAGCCGCACTTGCTCAGGCTGGCAAGCCAGTTCGCGCGCCAGCAGCCAGCGCAGCCAGGCGTGGCCGCACAGATATTCCGTGCGTCGCGCGGCGCTTTTGATGCGCGCCAGCGCGGCCTTTTCCTCTTCCTGCAGCCAGTCGCTGTCTTGCGCCAGCGCGGCCAGCGCTTGCAAATCGGCCTGCTGCGCCAGATACAGGCGCAGCCCGTCCACCTCGCGCCAAACCTGCCGGGCCGGGCCGGGCAGGGCTTGCAACTCAGCGTCGCCAGACATGCGCGGTTTTACGCCCAGCTCAAAGTCGAAGACGGCAGCTTATGCGCGCTGATGTGCGGGCTTAAACTCTGGCTGATGATGCGGCAAATCGCTTCTTGCTGTTCATTGATGAAAAAATGCCCGCCGGGGAAGTCGTGGATGGCGAAAGTGGCGCTGGTGTAGCGCTCCCATTCCAGCGCTTCTTCACGCTTGACCAGCACATCCTGGTTGCTGGCGAAAAACACAATATCCGCCGGCGTGATATGGATAGGCAGGCTTTGCCGGTACAGCTCAATGATGCGGTAATCATTGCGCAAAATCGGCAAAAACGCTTGCAGCAGACTTTTCATCTGGAAAAAATCGACCGGCGTGCCGCCCAGTTTTTTGATTTCATCCAAAAAGCTCTCATCGTCGAGTAAATGCAAATTGCGCTGCGGGTAGGCATAGTGGGGCGGATTGCGGCCCGATAAAAACATCGCTTGCGGCGCCGGCAAACCGGCTGCAGCGGCGGCTTTCACCAGCTCATAACACAGGGTGGCGCCCATGCTGTGGCCATACACCGCCCAGTTTTGTTCAGCACCCAAGGCGGCTTCCAACTGCCGCAGTAAATCGGTCACCGCCATTTCCAGACTGGCGGCAAACGGTTCCGCCATGCGCCGGCCATGGCCGGGCAATTCGAGCGCGTGCACCTTGATAGTGGCCGGCAACAAACGCGACCAGCGGCCATAAGTGGCGGCGGCCGAGCCGCCGGCATAGGACACGCCAAACAGATGAATAGACATAGGCCGTCCTTCCTTAAAAACCGATTTTCAGACTGAGTTCAGCATACCATTTATAAGGCACGCTGCCGAATTCACTATTTGCGCGACCATACGGAAACAGGGTGCGCAGGGTGATTTCCGAACGGTCCCAATAATTCGAGATGAAGGCCAGTGAATTCATGCCGGAATGGTCAGCCAGATTGCGCAGGCTGGCCACTTCCACGTTAAAGGTGTCCGTCAGACGCGAGCTGCCTTCCGTCAGCGGGCCTTTGCTGATTGACAGATTGAAATAGTTACGCTGACTGCGCCCGAATGACAATTGATTCAGCCAGGGCTTGGAGAGCGTGGCGCGCAAGGTGGTTTTTTCCGCCAGGGCGTCAATCACCTGTCCCAGCTGCGGTTTGGAAAGCGCATCGCCGATGTGATACAGCTCGCCCAGGATCAACACATTGCCATCCGCCTGATAACTCGCACCCAGCAGCCAGGAATGATAGCGGCCCGGCGCGCCGGCTGCGCCGACTGCCGGATACTGCGTTACGCTGCCATCCGCGTTTGCCAATACGCCTTGTTGCAAGGCCGGGAAGCGTGAACGTGTGTGCATGGCCCAGCCGCCAAACAACACCAGGCCGCTTAACTTCGGGTGCAGGATCTGTTCTGCATCGATGGAATACGAGGCCCCCACCGCATTGCCGGTGCTGGGGCCGTGGTAGGCGATAAAATCCAGATCCAACCCGGATTTCCAGGCCGGCGAGTATTTCACCCCGACACTGTCGAGCCGTCCGCGTTCGCGCCGCACCAGGGCGGTCACGGCGTAATCCGGGCGCACCCAGTCAAATGAGAGCGCCGGCACGCCGACCTTGGCCACATCCAGGCCGCTCGGATCAATCGGCGGATTGATCAAATCTGTCGGCACATAAATAAAGCCGCGTCCCCATAACACACGCTGTTTGCCGACCCGCATCTTGAGCGAGGAACTCAGATCCACTGACAGATTGAATTGATTCACCCGGCCCTTGTCCTGGCCGTAGGGGCGGAAGTCGTATTGCCCATCCCATACCAGGGTGTATTTGCCCGGCGAAGTCACTTTTAACACGCTTTGCACTTTGCGGCTGACTTGTGAAGTGGATGTGCCGGAGCCTTCATAGCCATACACGGAATCCGGGTTATACGCCTGCCAGCCGAGCAGGGAGGAGACGTGACCGCTGACTTTCCAGCCATCGTTGCCCCCTTGCGCGGCCTCATCCGCAGCAGGGGGCGCGCTTTGCGCCCAGGCCAGATTGATGCAGGCAGCCCCGAACAGGGCGCTGAGTGTGCGTTTCATTTACATGCCTCCAAAGTTTCAGCCGCAGGAAGCGGTGTGTTATGTGCCGTGGCGGCGGCAGCCGGCGCTGCGGGCGCGGCAGCTTGAAAGTCTTGCTGCGGCAAGAGTTTGTGCGCTTGCTCATCAAACACGCGCCAGAGCTTTTGCATATCCGGCTCAAAGCTGCAGAAAATATCAAAATGGATATTCCGCTCGACCACCGAGACCACCGCATACAGACTGGCGTAGCCGGTTTTTTTCTCGGTTTCTTCAATCTGGCGGCTCGAAAACTCAACGATTTTTTGATATTCCTCCTCGGCCTTGCCGACATAGTTCAGCAAAATCATGGGGTCAGTGCGGTGCAGCTTTTTCGGGTCTTGGGTTTTCAGCACATCCCACCACTGCATGCGCATTTTCCAGTTCAAGAGCATGTTCATGAAACTGACGTTATAGCGGTTGACGCAGCGCACTTTGCGCTGGATGCCATCGAGCATGCGCGCCGGGTCTTCCGGTGTGACTTTCACCAGCAAAGGCAAGACGTCAATGAACAGGCCCATGGTGTCAAAGTAAGACAGATCCTGGTATTGGCGGCCCTGATACAAGAGCTTGAGCGGTACGCTGTCAATCTCCAGATACTGGCCAAGCGCACAACACAGCAACATCAGGGTCAATTCCCAGGCGGCGTCATCGTCATTCGCCAGCCGGTATTGCGCCAGATCCAGGGTGTAACGCATTTTGGCGACGCGCGGCTGGCGGTTGGCGGCGATGCGCGCCTCGACCACATGTTTGACCCGCTCATATTCTTTCAATTCAAACAGATCAATCAGCTGCTCTTTGCTGATGCCTTGCGGGCCACGGTTGAGTTGATCCAGATAATGGCGGAAGCTCTTTACTTCTTCCATCTCGGCCTGACTGCCGGAGAGCAGCACGCGGTAGCGGTTTAACAATTGGCGGCGCAAGACCTGGCCGCTCATATTGTCAAAAATCGAGTGATCCAGATTGAACAGCAGGGTGTGGCGGCGGCGGTCAAAACGCAGCAGGCTGACGCGGAACATGACCCCGCCGCCAACGTCCAGATCGACCTGGTTTTCCGCTTGCATCAGCGCTTCGCACAGCCGCAATTGGGCCGGCGGCGTGAAGCCGCTCAAATCAATCAGCGGCAAGGGCAGCAGCGCTTGCGGGGCCGCGTGTTCTTCCCATTGCGCTGAGAGCAGGCTGTGGCGCGGCGTGCTGCGCAACAGACCTTGCACCCGCACGATGTCGGTGAAGGCGCGCCGCAACAGATCGACTTGCAATTCTTCATTGAAATCGATCAGATAAAAAGCGAAGCGGTTGTCTTCCTTCAAAAACATTTTCTGGAATGGCGACATGGGGTAGCGCGCTGCAATCGGCGCGCTGCAGATCTGCCGGTTCATCTCGCGCATCGCGCGCTGCACCAGGGCGATCTGGGCCGGCAGGAAATCCGCCGCTGCTTCCTCTTGCAGTTGCCAGGCTGACCAGGGGCTGTCCGGCTCGCTTTGCAATAAGGCCTGGGTGGCCGCCAGTTGCGACAGCGGCAGGATGCGGTGCGCTTGCAAATGCAGCGGCAGGCGCAGGCCGCGCAATTCGCGCTCCAGCATGGATTCTTGCGCCATCGCAGCGTCGCTGACAAACAGCAATTGCTGCGGCATGCCCTGAATCTGCACTTCCAGCGCCTGGCTTTCGCAGCCGCACACGCTGCGCAGATGCTGCTGCAGCCCAGCCCAGTCGCGCACCGCGCCGTGTTCGCTTTGCCGGTGCTCGTACAGATAGGCCGCCAAGGTGCGGATGGTGGGGCGGTTGAATACTTCATTCGACATCAGTTTGATGCCGTGCCGCTCCAGTTCGCCGGTCAGCTGGGCGACTTTGAGCGAGTCGCCGCCCAGTTCAAAGAAGTCGTCATCCGGGCGCACTTGCTCCAGGCCGAATAACTGGCCCCACACTTGTTGCAATAATTGCGCATACGCCTGCGCGCCTTCGAGCTGGGTGGCGGCGGCGCTTTCTTTGCGCACCGTGTGCGGTTTGGCCAGGGCGTACAGCGCTTGTTGCGCCGGGCGCAGGCAGACTTCCGCGCCGCCGGATTGCAGCGCATCCAGGGTTTCTTGCAGCAACTCGCCTTGCGGCAGTTCCGGCAGCCAGAGGCGGCGCCAATTCGCCGCGCCCAGATGGCTGCGCATGGCGGCGTCCAGCGCGCGTCCATGGCGCAATTTCACAATTGCATCGCCGCTGTGTGCGCCGCTGTGGCCAGGGGCCAGGGCGGCGCCAAAGCGCAAGCCGCTTTGCCCTTTGACCCACTGCAACAATGCCGCGCGCCAGCCCGGCAGCCAGTCGTGCGCTTGCTGACCGTCCAAGAGCTTGTCGCCAAACGCCTCAAAGCGCAGTTCGCCGTCAAACGGCGGCTGCTCCAGCAAGAGCAGGCCGTCAAGCGGCTGCGGCGGGGCCGGCAGGCGCCATTCGCCTTCAATATGCGCGCTTTCACGCGCCGGATTGTGCACGCTTTGCGCGATGATGATGCCGGTTTCCTGGCGCGCGCGTTGCAGCTCGCGCGGCGGATACACCAGCACATCGGTAAAGCCGGCGCGGCGCGCCACCCTTTCCCATTGGTCCAAGCCGATCAGCGGCGAGAGGGTGCGCTCGGCATCCTCAAAATGCCACCAGCCATCGGCCAGGCCCCAGACCAGATCGGCGTAACGCCGCATCACCGTGCGCTCCAGCAGGCACAGCAAGCCGCCATCTTTGAGCAGGCGGTGCAAATTCGGCACCGTGACATCCAGGTCGCGCGTGGCGTGCACCACGTTAAAAGCGAACACCAGATCAAAGCTGTGCAATTCCAAACCCTGTTCCGCCGGGTCGCGCGTGATGTCGAAATTGCCGAAGGTGAGGAAGTCGATATCCTGCTCCAGCGCGAATTCGCGCGCCTCGTGCAAAAAGGTTTTGCCGATGTCGGTGAAATAGTATTCGACCTGCCGCCCGCGCATCATGGGCGCAATGCGGCGCATGGTGAGGCCGAAGCCGCCGCCGGCTTCCAGAATGCGCAAGGGGCGTCCGCCGGCGGCGTCCAGAATCTGCCGGATCCAGTCTTCAAACACCACCCGCACCACGGCTTCTTCGAGTTCTTGAATCGAGCCTTGCGAGGCTTGGATCAGCATGCTGTTGCTGCCATCCGGATACAGCACTGAAATCGGCGAAATCTCTTCGCGCAGCGCTTCTTTGTAGTGGCGCACGCAATGCTCGACCAGACGCAAATTGCCGGGGAACATCGGGCTTTCCGCCACCACTTCCTGATATACCGTTTGATACGGGCGCAAAGCTTCGATGCCGCGCAAGACGCGGTAGTGTTCGCCATCGTGCTGGAGGATGCCGTCCTGGCTCAAAATCGCGAGGAAGTAATCGACATATTTTTGCATGCGCTCGGTGACGCCCAGCGCTTGCGCCAGATCCTGCCGGCTGAATTTATTGCCCGGCAGCAGCGGCAAACCATGCTGATGCACAAATTGCGCCACCAGAATGCCGCACGCCTCATCCACCAGATTGTGCGCCCGGCTGTAATCATGCAAGCCGTACTGGGACAGATCGCGCTCCAGGTACGGTTGCAGGAAATTGCGCAGGGCGGCGCCGTCCAGCGCCAGCGCGGAAGGGCTGCGATGCGGCAAGATCAGTTCGGCCGGCATGGGGTGTACGGTGGCCCCGCAGGCGGCGCTGATCTGCTGCGCCAGGCTGTGCAGCGTGGCGTGGCTGCGCTGGCGTTTTTCCAGCTCCGCCGCGCTGCCGTCCTGGCGCACCGGCAGGGGCAGCATCAGGCCCAGGGTTTTGCCGTGCAGACTGCGCGCCGCGCCTTGCGGCAAGTGTTGCGGCAGCAATTGGAACAGGCGGCGCACTGCGCCGTCATGGGCGGCCAGCAGCACATCGCGCGCATGGTCATTGAGCTCGTCTTCCATGATTTGCGCCAACTGCGGCAAGGCTTTTGCGCGCAGCAGGGCGCGGCCCGGCAGCACGGCGCGCAAATCGCAAGCCGGGCAGGCCACGCGCATGCGGCGCAGCCAGCCATCCAGATACAGGCTGGCGCTTTCATCCGCCTGTTCAAGCGGAATAAACAGTACGCATTTGAACATCTGCTGCGGGCATTCGGCGCGCAAACCATTCAGCATGCGCTGCACGCGGTCAGTAAACGCCTCCAGCGCGCCGCTTGGTTTGAGATCGGGGGCCAGCCAGACCACCAGTTCCGGCACGCCATCGACTTGCTTGAGATGGCGCAACAGGCGCCGGTAATCGGTGGCGCGGCTCAAATCGGCCTGGTGCAGACCGGCCCCGAAGGCGCGGAAAGCGGGGCCGGGACGCACCCAGTCCAGCCGCAAGCCTTTGACCTTGCCCAGGCCGGCATGCAGCGCTTTGTGCTCGCTGAAGCCAAGGCAGGGACGCACGCCAAGATTGTCTTCGGCAAACGGCTGGGCCGCGTTTTGCCATGTCGGGCAGGCCGCGCTGAAACTGGCCGCCGCCGGCGCGCTTTTCGGCGCGCTGCCGGCGCCGCTGTGTTTTTCCAGCAGGGTGTAGATATTGCCCCGGCCTACCGGGAAGCGGGTTGGCGCAAACGGGTAGAGCGGCAGCGTGAGGCGCTGGCGTTTTTGATTGGCGTACCAGGTTTTCCATTCAAAATGCAAACCCTGGGCCCAGATTTCACCCAGCGCGCGGGCGAAAAACTGCGCGTCGGAAAGCGGGCTTTTCGGGCCGGGGTGTAAAGCCACGCAGCGCGCTTGCCGCCCCGCCGGGGTGTTTTGCCGCATCAAAGAACACAGCACCGCGCCCGGCCCGGCTTCCACCATGGCCAGCTGCTCATCGGCCAGCAAAACTTGCGCGCCGGCGGCAAAGCGCACTGTGCCGCGCAGATGGCGGCAGTAATAATCCGGGTCTTGCGCCTGTTCCGGGGTGATCCAATCGCCGCTGACGTTGGACAGATAGGGCAGTTGCGGCGCTTTCAGCGGGATGCTGTTGAGCAGCGCGCGGAATTCTTCCAGCATCGGCTCCATCATGGCGGAATGGAAGGCGTGCGAAGTGTGCAGCGGCTTGCATTGAATGCCGGCGGCCTGCAATTGCGCCGCGCAGCTTTCCAGCGCGGCATGCGGCCCGGCCACGGTGCAGGCTTGCGGGCCGTTTTCCGCCGCCAGATCGACTCCTGGCGGCAGCAGCGCGCGCAGGGTGTCGGCGGCGGCGGAGACTGCCAGCATGCCGCCTTGCGGCATGCTTTGCATCAGGCGGCCACGCGCAATCACCAATTGCAAACCTTGTTCCAGGCTGAATACGCCGGCAATGCAGGCGGCCACATATTCGCCCAGACTGTGGCCGAGCATGGCGGCGATTTCCAGGCCCAGGCTCTGCAGCACGCGCGCGCTGGCGTATTCGACGATGAACAGGGCTGCTTGCGCAAATTCGGTGCGTTCGATCAATTCCTGCGCCTGCGCATCGTTTTCTTCCAGCAGCAGGCCGCGCAATTCCGGGCGTCCCAGGGTGGCGCAGATTTGCAGGCAGTTTTCGACTTCCTGCTTGAAGGCCGGCAGATTGGCGCTCAGGGTGCGCGCCATGCCGGGGTATTGCGTGCCCTGACCGGAAAACAGCAGGGCGCAGCGCAAGGGGGCCTGGCTGGCGGCGATCGGCTGGCTGCGGATCTGCGCATGCAGCGGCGGCGCTTCTGCTTCCGGCGGCAGCAAAGAGCAGGCGTGACGCAGCGCCGGCAGCAACTCGGCGCAATCGGAAAACGCGACTGAGGCGCGCAGACGCAGGCGGCGCCGGGTGTTCATGGTGTAGGCAAAATCGGCTGCCGCCGGCAATGTGCTTTGCCCTTCCAGCCAGCTCAGCAATTGGCGCTGCAACCTTTGCATGCCCTCTTCATCGTGGGCCGACAGGCACAGGGTATGCCAGCCCGGGGCCGGATCGGGGGCCGGCAGCGCCGGCGCTTCTTCCAGCAGCACATGGACATTGGTGCCGCCCACGCCGAATGAGCTGACGCCGGCGCGCAGCGGCCATTCGCCGTCGTCGCTTTGCGGGCGGCGCCAGGCCTGGCCTTCGCGCACCAGATAAAACGGACTGTTGGCGAAATCGATTTGCGGGTTGTAATCGTGAAAATTCAGGCTGGCCGGCAAATAGCGGTGGTGCAGCGCCAGCACCACTTTGGCAAAGCCGGCGATGCCGGCGGCGGCGTCGAGATGGCCGATGCTGGCTTTCAAGGCGCCGATGCCGCAAAAGCCGGTTTGTTTGCTGCGGAAGGCTTTTTTCAAGCCTTCGATTTCCACCGGGTCGCCGAGTGCGGTGGCGGTGCCGTGCGCCTCCACATAGCTGATGCTTTCCGCTTCGACTTCAGCCATTTTGATGGCGCGCCGGATCACTTCGGCTTGTCCCTCCACGCTGGGGGCGGTGTAGCCGACTTTGCGCGCGCCGTCATTATTGGCGCCGCTGCCGCGAATCACAGCCAGAATGCGGTCGCGGTCTTCCAGCGCGTCTTCCAGCGGTTTTAGCAGCACCGCCACCATGCCATTGCCTTCCACCGTGCCATTTGCATCGTCAGAGAAGGGGCGGCAGACGCCATCCGGCGACAAAATCATGCCCTGTTCATACACATACCCGTTTTTATAGGGCAGGGTCAGGCCGGAGCCGGCGGCAATCGCCATGCGGCAAGCCCCGGTCAGCAATTGGCGCACCGCCAGGTCAATCGCATACAGCGAGGTGGAGCAGGCGCAATGCAGGGTGATCGCCGGCCCGGTCAGATTCAGTTTGTAGGCGATGCGGGTGGCGAGAAAATCCTTGTCATTTAATTGAATCGCGGCAAATTGCGAAGCGCTGCCTTCGGCGCATTGCAAAATCGTGTCCAGTTCCCAGGTGAAATTATTCGAGGAGCCGATAAACAGACCGGTATTGCCCGGCTTGGCCGAATAACCGCCATCTTCCAGCGCGTGATACACGCATTGATGCAGGGCGCGCATTTGCGGGTCGAGCATGGCGGCGTCGGCGCGCGTGTATTCAAAAAAGCTGTGGTCGAAAAACTCCAGATTCGGGAACACGCCTTTGGTGGGCACAAAATTATTCCGCTTCAATAATTCCGGATGCACCCCGGCTTGCAGCAATTCATCGTGACTCAGGGTTGATAAGCCGGACTGGCCGGCCAGCAGATTTTGCCAAAAAGCCGGGATATCGGCAGCGCCGGGAAAAGCGCCGGCCATGCCGATCACGGCAATTTCCAATCCGGTGCGGGAGGTGTTAACTTTCATCGCTGTCCTTTCAATCCTCGTCATCCAGCGCACGCATCAAGCGCCGGGTTTTTTTCAGAGCGTCTTGCGCCTGCTGCAATTCGCGCGCCTCGGCTTGCTGGCGGGCGGCTTGCGCGGCCCCATCCTGATCCAGGAAGGCGGCCAGACGCGCAATGCTGGTGTGTTCAAACAGCGCGGTTAAGGGAATGTCACGGGCAAAAGCTTCTTTCAGGCGGTTGTTGATGGCGATCAGGTTTAAGGAATTGGCGCCGATGTCAAAGAAATTGTCATGGATGCCGATTTGCTCAAGGCTCAATACCTGCATGCAAATGGTGGCGATGGTTTGTTCGTTTTGATTGCGCGCCGGCGCGGAGTGCTCGCGCACCGCCGGTTTGCAATCGTCCAGCGGCAGGCTGCGTCTGTCCACTTTGCCGCTGGCGTTGAGCGGCATCTTGTCCAGCTGTAAATACCAGGTCGGCGTCATATACGAGGGCAGGCTGGCTTGCAGCGCCTGACGCATCTCCGCCGGCGTCCATTCGCGCGTGGCGCAAAAGAAGGCGTACAACTGTTTGCCGGACTGGTTTTCATGCACCACCACGGCGGCGGTGATCACGCCTTCGAGCTGGCACACATGGCGTTCAATTTCCCCCAGTTCAATACGGAAGCCGCGCAATTTCACCTGATGGTCATTGCGGCCGCGCAATTGCAACAGCCCATTCGGCAGCCAGCGCGCATAGTCGCCGGTGCGGTACAAGCGGCCGCCGGGGTTAAACGGATCATCCAGGAATTTTTGCGCATTCAGTTCGGGTTTGCCCAGATAGCCGAGCGCCACGCCATCGCCGCCGCAGCACAATTCGCCGATGGCGCCCAAAGGCAGCAGGCGGCCTTGCGCATCCAGCACATGGCAGGTCGAATGCGCAATCGGGCCGCCGATGGGCGGGCCTTCCGGCCAGTCGCGGGTGAAGGCGAAGGTGGTGGAAAGGGTCGTGTTTTCGGTCGGGCCGTAGCCGTTGATCACCAGCAAATGCGGATTGGCGGCGCGCACTTTGGCGATATGCGGCGGCGATAAGGAGTCGCCGCCCACCATCAGCGTGCGCAAGGGCGCAAACAGGCTGGGATCAGCATCCACCAGCTGATTGAACAGTCCGGTGGTAGTCCACACGGCATTGATCTGCTCATCGCGCAACACCGCTTTGAGTTGCTGCGGATCGAGAATCTGATTCAGCAGCGGCGTATGCAAGCTGCCGCCGCGCAGCAGACAACCCCAATATTCCAGGCTGGCCACGTCAAACGCCACCGAGCAAATTTGCAAGACGCGTAATGCAGGCCCCAGCGGCAGCGCCTGATTGCTCAAGGCTAAGCGCAAAATATTGCGCTGGCTGACCAGGCATCCCTTGGGCTGGCCGGTGGAGCCTGAGGTGTACATCAGATACGCCGCTTGCTGCGGCGGCGCATAGACCGGCTGCAATTGCGGCGCGCGCGCCAAGCGCGCTGCCGCGCCCAGCTGCAGGCGCGGCAAGTCTTGCGCAAGGCCGGCTTCGGGCTGGGCGTCTTGCAGCACGCAAAATAATTTCGCATTGGCGTCGCGCAAGGTGAATTCGAGGCGCTGCGGGGCCAGATCCATATCCAGCGGCAGATAGGTCGCGCCGCAATACAAAGCGGCCAGCACGCCGGCCACCATCCACGGGCTGCGCGGCATTTGCAGCGCCACCACATCGCCCGCCGTCACGCCGGCAGCGCGCATGGCTTGCGCAATTGCTTTCACTTCGTCCAGCAGTTCGCGGTAAGTCCAGCGCAGCACGCCGCCCTGATCTGCGCCGGAGACGGCTGGATTGTCGCTGTATTTGTCAGCGGCGATGCAGAATTGCTCAATCAGACAGGAGTCGCGCGCATACGGCTCGCCCGGCGGATTGAAGGTTTGCAGCAGCAGGCGGCTTTCCTCTTGCGCGCACAGGCTGACCTGATCCAGCGGGGTTTGCATATCCTGCGTCATTTGCCACAGGATATGGCGCAGACTGCGGCCTATGGTCTCTACCACTTCGGTGCGGAAGCGGCGCGGATTGTGCACCAGATTGATACGCAGCTCAGCGCCCGGGTTGACCACGATATGAAAATCATATTTCGCCGTCGGCTGCATCTCGGCGGCGCCGATTTGAATCGCGCCGCCTTCCAGGCCGCGCAACTGTTCTTGCAGCGGCAGGTTTTCAAAGGTGAAGATGTGCGAAATCAGGCGGTTTTTCAGCGGCGACAGCGACTGCACTGCCGACAGCGGGTAAAAATCCCAGGCGGCGGCGGCGAATAATTGCTGTTGCACGCGCTGCGCCAGATGCAGCAGGGTATCGCCGGCCTGGCTGCGCACGCGCAGCGGCTGGGTATTCAAAAACATGCCGATCATGGATTCGACCCCGGCCAGGCCGGGCGGGCGGCCGGCGATGACGCAGCCGAACACCACATCGTCCAGATTGTTATAGCGTTGCAGCAAAAAGCCCCAGGCGCTTTGCAGCAGGCTGTTGACGGTCAGTTGGTGTTTGCGCGCGACTTCCTGCAAGCGGCGGGTGAAATCCTGATCCAGCACAAATTCGCAATCCGCCGCATTCGGGCCGTCCGCTGCGCCGGATACGCCGCAGGCCTGCGCCGTGTCCGGGCCGACATCGCTATACGGGGTCAGGGTTTCGTTTTGATAGTCTTCCAGTTGTTGCCGCCACCAGTTTTGCGCCGCCGCCATATCCTGCTCTTCCAGCCAGCGGATATAGCCGCTGTAGGGATGGCTTTCGCGGTCGTCGATCTGGCAATCCGGATCGTTCGCATAGCGCTCGTAAAAGCCGAACAGATCGCGCAACAGCATGCCCATGCACCAGCCATCGAGGATGATGTGGTGAAAACATAAAATCAGATGGTTGCGTGCGCCGGCGCGCCGCACCAGGGCGAAGCGCAACAAGGCGTCCTGGCTCAAATCAAAAGCCTGGGCCCGTTGAGCGTTCTTGAATTCCTGCAAAGCCGCCTGCGCCGCCGCCTCATCCATGGCGCGTAAATCCAGCTCTTGCAAAGCGAGTTTTTCCGGCGCGCGCTGCTTTAACACAATCTGGCGCGGCAAATCGGTTTTGCGGAAGCTGAACACGGTGCGCAACACATCATATTTGGCGACCAGGCTGTAAATGCTTTTTTGCAGGGTGGGGGAGTCGATTTCGCCTTGCAGGGAAAAGTCGAATTGCTCGAAATACGCATCCGAGGCCGGATCCATCGCAAAATGCAGCAGCATGCCTTGCTGCATCGGGCTTAATGCGTAAATATCCTGCACATTTTCTTTGCTCAACATACTGCTTCCCCTAGTTCATATTCAAATCGGAAAAAATACCGTCGAGTTCATCCGCCGCCAGCTTGCTGCTGAAGTCGCTGGCGCTCTTTTCGCTGCCCTGCTGCGCTAAGCAATGCGTCGCCACGCTTTGCAGCGCTTGCGCCAGCAAGCCCGGCAGCTTATCGGCGCGTTTGGCCAGTTGCGCGCTGACATGCACCTGAACCTGGGCGCGCGCCAGATCGAGCACCACTTCCAGCTCCAGCGCATGCAGGTAATGCATCAAGAGCGGCGCGGCGACTTGGCGCCCGGCTTGCGGCGCAAGGATTTGCAGCGCGACTTGCGGATGCCAGGCCGCCAGCCAGCTGGCATGCGGCTGCGGGCAGGCCGGATTCAGATAACGCAGCGCGGCCCAGGCGGCGCCTTGCTCTTCATACTCGCGCTGGGTCTGTTTGCAGCTGCGGATCTGCTGCGCGCAATCGGCCTCAAAGCTCAGCGGCAGCGGGTAGGGCAGTTGCAGCGGGCCGGGGCCGGCTTTGTATTTGCGCAAGGCGCTTGCGGCGCGCGCATCGGTTTGCAGCAGCACATGGCAGTATTCGATTTCCGCCCAGGCTTGCAGCGCTTGCGCCAAGGCCGCCAGCGCCAGATCCTGGGTGCTGCTGGTGTAAGCGCGCAGCGCATCGTGTTGCAAATCGTCGCACAGGGCCGCCGGCAGCGCCTGGCTGAAACTGTGGCGCGCAAAACTGCGCAGCGCGCGCGGGGTGCAGATGGCGCCCAGTTCTTGCAGGCGGCCCCAGAAATCGAGCGCCTCCAGCGCTTGTTCCTGCGCCCAGCTGTGCAGAGCTTGGCCGGCGGCAGCCAATTCGGCAGGGCGCGCAGGCGGTTCGCTTTGTCCGTCTTGCGCCGCTTGCAGACAGGCTTGCCAATCGGCGTACAGCAAATCCAGGCCCGGGCCGTCGCACGCCAGCGGATGCAGCAGCCACAGCATGCCGCTCTCAGCGCCGGCGCGATCCGGCGCGCGCCACAGACCAAACACCGCGCTGGCGCCATCCGGCTGCGCCAGACTGAGATCCAGGGCGGCGCGCAAGGGCGCCTGGGCGGCCTCATCATCCAAGGCCGGCAGCGCGGCGGCAAAGCTGTGCAGGGGCGCGTGCGCATCCGGCCCCACGGCAGCCCAGGCCGCGCCCTGTTCCTGCAGGCGCAGACGCAAAGCCGGCTGGCGCCGCCACAGCCAGTCCAACGCCTGTTGCAACACGTCCTGCGCCGGCAATTCTGACAGCGGGATGCGCAGCTGCCAGGCTTGCAGCCCCTGGCGCCGGCTTTCGCTCAGGCTGCGCCAGGCGCACAGCGCCGGCACATCCGGCAGGACGCCGGCGGCCGCGTTTTCATTGGCCGGCGGCGGCAGGCTGACGGCCAATTCGGCAATCGTCGGGGTTTGGAACAGTTGTGCGACCTGCACTTGCAGGCCCTGATCCTGCAGGCGGGCGCAGATTTGAATCGCCTTGATCGAATCGCCGCCCAGTTCAAAAAAGTTTTGCTCAATCCCGACCTGCTCCACGCCCAGCGCGCTGGCGAAGGCTTGCGCCAGGCTTTGTTCGAGCGCATTGCGCGGCGCGGTTTGGCTTTCGCCGGCCCCGGCCAGCGCCGGCGGCAAGGCGCGGCGGTCGATTTTGCCATTCGGGTTCAGGGGGAAGGCCGCCAGCACACACCAGGCCGAGGGGCGCATATATTCCGGCAGCAGGGCGGCCACATGGCGCCGCACTTGCATCAGCCAGTCGGCTTGCTGCACATGCGCCGCATCTTGCGGCACGACCCAAGCGGCCAGACTGCGCCGTCCTTCCGCGTTCGCATCCGCCGTCACCAGACATTCCTTGACTTGCGCGTGCTGCAGCAGCACGGCTTCAATTTCGCCCAGTTCAATGCGGTAGCCGCGAATCTTGACTTGATGATCGCGCCGTCCCAAAAATTGCAGCACGCCCTGATCCACCCATTTCACCAGGTCGCCGCTGGCGTACAGCTTTTCACCGGGGCGCCAGGGATCATCGACAAATTTTTGCGCGGTGATCTCAGGCTGGCCCAGATAGCCAAGCGAAACGCCAGGCCCGCCGATGTACAGTTCGCCGGTCACGCCATACGGTTGCGGCCGCATCTGCCCATCCAGCACCAGGCAGCGGGTATTCGCCAAAGGCCGTCCGATCGGCACACTGTGGCGCGGGAAGCTGGCTTCCAGCACCGGGTAAGCGGTGGCGAATACCGTGGTTTCGGTCGGCCCATACACATGGATCAAGCCGCCCGGCCCCAGCAGTTCGCAGGCGCGCCGCATATGCCGCAGCGAAGCCGCTTCGCCCCCGGTCAGCACATGGCGCACTCCGCGCAGCGCTTGCGCATTGCAGTCAAGCAAGGCGTTGAACAGCGCGGTGGTCATGAAAAACACGCTCACGCCGCTGCTTTCGATAATCTGCGCCAAGCGCGGCATATCGGTCAGTTCTTTACGTCCCGGCAGGCGCAGGCGGCCGCCGTGCAAGAGCGCGGCCCAGATATTGAAAATCGAGCCGTCAAAGGCATAGCTGGAGGCGTGCAGCAGGCAATCCTGTTCGCTCAAATTGATGTAATTGGTCTCGCACACCACGCGCGTTGCGCTCATGTGGCGGATCAGCGTGCCTTTCGGCTTGCCGGTCGAGCCGGACGTGAAAATCACATACGCCAGGCTTTCGCCATTCGCATCGCAAGCGGGCGCGCTGGCGGGATGGGCTTGCAGCTCCAGCAGTTCCGGGCGGATCACTTCCAGGCCCAGGCCCTCGCCCAGCGGCTGCAGCTCAGCCCCGCACAGCAGGCGTTTGACGCCGGCCTGTTGCAAAATATCGTGGCAGCGCTCGCGCGGGCTGTCCAATTCCAGCGGCAGATAGGCGGCCCCGATTTTAAACAGCGCCAGCATGCTTTCAATCATGGCGAAGCCAGGCTCAAACTGCAGCGCCGCTAATTCGCCCGGCGCCACGCCGGCTTGCCGCAGCCAGTGCGCCAGACGGTTGCTGCGCGCGTCCAGCTCGGCGTAAGTCAGGCGCTGCGCGCCATCGTCCAGCGCAATCGCCTGCGGTGTGCGCGCGGCCTGCTGCGCAAACAATTGCGCCAGCGTGGCGTGGCGCGGGAAGGCGCTGGCGCAGTCGTTGAGTTCTTCCAGCAGATGCTGGCGTTCGGGCGCATTCAGCAATTCCAGCGCTTGCAAAGGAATTTGTGCGTCTTGTATGACTTGACGCAAGATCCGTTCATACCAATCCATCATGCGCTGCATGCTGTCAGCGGCGAATAAGCTGGTGGCGTATTCCCACTCCAGATGCAAGCCGTCAGCGGCTTCACGCAAGATCACGGTGATGTCAAATTTCGCGCTGCCATTATCAAAGCTGACGCTCGATACGCTGCCGCTCTCCAAACCCATATCTTCGTTTTGCAGCACGAAGTAAATATCAAACAGGGGATTGCGGCCTGCATTTCGCGGCAGCTGCAAATGCTCCACCAGTTCGTCATACGGATAATCCTGCTGCGCCAGGGCTTGCATGACATTGCTGCGCACCCGCGCCAGCAAGCTGGCGAAGCTGTCCGCTTCCTGCACATCCTGGCGCAGCGCCAGGGTGTTGACGAACATGCCTTGCAGGCTGTGCAACTCATGCCGGGTGCGACCGGCCACCGGCGCGCCCAAGACCAGATCGGCGCCGGCCCCGACGCGCCACAGCATGGCGTAAAAACCGGCCAATAAACACATGAACAGGCTGGCCCCATGCGCGCGCGCGGTGTGGCGCAAACCTTGCGCCAGCTCCGGCGGCAAGACGCGGGCTAAGCGCGCGCCTTTGAAATCCTGCCAGGCCGGGCGCGGGTAATCGGTTTGCAAATCCAGCACCGGAATCTCGCCGGCAAAGCGTTCCAGCCAATACGCCTGCTGCGCGGCATATGCGCCATCCAGGAAACGCTGGTTTTGCCAGGCGGCGAAATCCTGATATTGGCAGGGCAGGGCGGGCAGGCTGTGGCCGGCTTGCAAGGCCATGAATTCGGCGATCAGCACGCCCATCGAACTGCCATCGGTGGCGATGTGGTGCATGTCCAGCAACATATGGCATGCCCCATCCGGGGACAGGAAGAAATGCAAACGCAGCAAAGGCGGCTGGCGCAGATCAAACGGTTGCACCGCTGCGCGTGCGGCGGCGTGCAAAGCCTGTTCCACGCTTTGCCCGGCAGCCGGGGTGATGTGGTGCAAAATCGGCTGGCAGGGCGGCAGCTCATGCGCTGCGTACAGGGTTTGACGCAAGTCGCCGCTTTGGCTGTCATAGGCGCAGCGCAGCACATCGTGGCGCGCAATCAATTGCGCCAGCAGTTGTTCTGTTTGCTTCAGATCCGGCATCTGTTCCAGCCGCACCAGGGCGTGCACATTGTAGGCGCTGGCGCCGGGCGCAATCCGTTCGATCAAGAGCATGCGCGTTTGCGCACGCGACAGGGCGTATTGCGGGCGGCCGGCGGCGTCATGGCCAATCGGCTGGGCCGGCGCGATCAGGTCTTGTGCGGCCTGCGGCTGTTGCAGACGGCTGGCGAAGTTGTGTTCGGCCAGCAGTTTGGCGCCAAACGCGCCCAGGCTGGGCGCGCTCATCAAATCGGCAATCGTCAATTCCAGCGCGCAGGCGGTGTTGATGACATGAATGATTTTCAAGCCGATGATGGAATCGCCGCCGAGTGCGTAAAAATCATCTTCCAGCTTGACTTGCGGATAACCCAGCGCTTCGCTCCAGACCCAGGCCAGGGCCTGCCAGGCGGGGCCATCCTGCGCCGGCATTTGCTGCGGCGCTAAGCGGCATGGCGCTTGCAAGGCTTCCTGCACCCAGTCATCATTTTTGGCTTCTGCTTTGGCGACGGGCGCAGCGGCCCCGCGCACCGCTGCCGGTCTGTCCCAGAAATGATGGGCGACGAAAACCTGGCCGGGCAGGCTGATGCGGCGGCAGGGCCGGCCCTGGTACAGTTCTTCCCATTTCACCGGGACGCCTGCCAGCCATAATTGGCCCAGACGGGTCAAGGCGGCGGCGTCGCCGGCGCGTGCTGCCGGCAGCACATCATTGCGCTCGGCGCGCATGGCCGAGAGTGCGCCAGCGTCCGGCTTGGCCGGGCTGCGTTGCAGCTGTGCATGTTGTGCGCCGTCTTGTAAAGCGCTCAGCAGCGTTTGCAAGCCGCTTATCAGTTCACTGCGCCCGCTGTCTGGTGTGAGCGGCAGAATGGCGCGGCAAGCTTGCTGCTCGCGGCCGATGGCGGCGGTAAAACACAGATCCGCCAGGGCGAAATCATGTCCGGCTTGCAACCAATCGAGCCAGCGTTGCAGGCTTTGCGCCAACAGTTCAGGGCTGCGCGCGGACAAAATCAAGAGTTCGGCGCGTGCGTGTTCGGCTGCGCGCGGCTGCGCCGGCGCTTCTTCCAGCAAAACATGGCAATTCGTGCCGGACAGGCTGAAGGAACTGATGCCGGCTAAACGCGGCGTGGCGCTTTGCGGCCAGTCTTGCAAATGATCGACCACATACACCGGGCTGGCGGCGAAGTCGATAAAAGGGTTAGGTTGCTCAAAGTTTAAGCTGGGCGGCAATTGGCGTTGTTGCAGCGCCATCACCACCTTGATCAGCGAAGCCAGACCGGCTACGCCAACCGTGTGGCCGATATTGGTTTTGACCGAGCCGATGCCGCAAAACTGGCGGCGTGCGCCGAATTGTTCAAAGGCCCCGCTGATGCCCTTGATTTCAATCGGGTCGCCCAATTGCGTGCCGGTGCCATGGGTTTCGATATAAGAAATCTGCTGCGGATCAATGCCGGCGCGCCGCCAGGCCTGGCTCAAGACTTCTTTTTGCGCTTTCGCGCTGGGCGCGGTCAAGCCGTTTGAGGCCCCGTCATTATTCACCGCCAGTCCTTTGACAATGGCGTGAATGCAATCGCCATCGCGCAGCGCGGCGGATAAGGGTTTGAGCATGACCGCCGCCACCCCTTCGCCCCACACCGTGCCGCTGGCGCCTTTGTCAAATGCGCGCACCTTGTAATCGGTGTTTTCAATTTCCCCCACCAAGCCCTTGGCCGGAGTGAAAAACAGATTCGCCGCACCCACCAGCGCGGTTTCGCAATCGCCATTGCGCAGCGCTTTGCAAGCCTGATCCAAGGCCACCAGACCGGAAGAGCAGGCGGTGTCGGTGACCAGCGCCGGGCCTTTAAAATTGAACAGATACGACAGGCGGCTGGCCAGCACCGCTGTCCAGGAGCCGGTAATCGCATTGAAATCAATCTCGCGGATGAAGTTCAGATAGGAATTCACCAGGCGATGGGTGTGGTCATTGCCGACAAAAATGCCAACCGGGGCGCCATACAGCGCTTCCTTGTGATAGCCGGCGTCTTCCATGGTTTCCACCAGCACTTCCAGCAATAAGCGCTGGTAGGGGTCCATGCTGCGCGCCACCACCGGCGGAATCTGGAAGTATTCGTGGTCAAACCTTTCCACATCCTGCAAAAAACCGCCGTCAAACAGCGGCGTTTCATAGTTGTCCAGCGCGCCTAACAAATCGCGCCGGCGCGCCGGAAACGCGCCGATGCAAGACTGGCCGGCAGCCAAACGCTGCCAGAATTGCCATTTATCGTCAGCATGCGGAAAGCGGCAGGCCATGCCGATGATGGCGATTTGTTCTTCCTGCGCCGCGCTTTTTCCGGGGGGCGGGGTTTTCGCCAGCTCTTCCAGAAAACTCAGGGCCTGCTCTTTGGGCAAGTGTTTTTGTTTAACTTGCTCCAACAAAAAGCGCGCCAATTCTTTGCGCACATTTTGCCCGCCGGCGCTTGGCGCCCCATCGGGCGCCGCAGTGGACTGGGTATCGGTATGTTCGGCCATATGTTTTGCGTGATTCAAACTTCACTATCGGGCTTGACTGGCCGGCAGGCGCGCAGCGCCCGCCGGTAAGCGCGGCATCTGTTCAGAATTTATCCAGGAATGACTCCAGTCCTTCATCGCCTTCCAAGGCCTGATCCAGCATATCGGACAGTTGCGGGGCCTGTTCCGTCGCCGCCGGCTGTGCCGCCGCCGGCTGCAGGCGCGCCAGTTTTTCTTCCACATACGCCGCCATTTCATCAATTGAGGCGTAGGAGAAGATGTCGGAAATGTCCACCATCTGCGGGAAGTGGCTGTCGATCAACTTCAATAAATGGGTCGCGATAATCGAATTGCCGCCCATGTCGTGGAAGTTGGTGAAGACATCGATTTCCGTCAAACCCAGCACCACCGCATAAATTTTGGCCAATTTCAGTTCAGTCGCGCTGACATCTTCCTCATTCTTGCCGCGCAACACGATTTGGATATTGTCGGCATTCATTTCGGTGGCGCCGCCGCTGTCAGACAGACGGCGTTGCAATTCCGGCGCCAGCACAAACGGCAGTTCGCTGACAAAGGGGGCGATGCCGGCGGGGTTGATCGAGGAAGGCAGCAGCGCCTCGCGCCGGCCGTTTTGGGCATGTTGCAAAATCCGGCTCAGACGCGCAAAAGCATGTTCCGGGGCCAGGGCGGCAAAGGGGCTGTTTGACTCGTCCACGGCAAAATCAACCGCCATGCCGATTTCTTTCCAGGACGGCCAGTTCAGCGCCATCAAGGGCCGGCCCGCCTGCTGCGCCAGGGCGCAATACGCATCCATAAAGGCGTTGGCGGCGGCGTAATCGCTTTGTCCCTCGCCGCCGGTGAGCGCGGTGATGGAGGAGAAGCACAGCAACCAGTCGAGCGGATCGGCGGCGCTGGCTTGCTGCAGATTGTGCAAGCCTTGCAGCTTGGGCCGCAGCACGGCGTCAAAACGGGCATAGTCTTTGCGCAAGATAAAGCCTTCGCCGGCCACCCCGGCCAGATGCATGATGCCTTTGAGCGCGCCATGGCGCTGGCGCACGCCGTCCAGCGCGGCGCGCAGGGCGGCGCCGTCGGCGATATCGCAGGCCAGGCATTCGAGTGCGGCGCAGTCTTGCGCCAGTTTCACCAGCTGGGCGTATTTCGGCTCGCTGGCGGCGCGGCTTTCCCATTCGGTTTGCGGGGCGACCTGGCTGCGTCCCAGCAAGACAATTTTGCAGCGCGCCTGTTGCGCCAGATAAGCGGCGCAGGCCAAACCCAGGCCGCCCAAGCCGCCGGTGATCAGATACACCCCGTTTTCCTGCACCACCGGCGCTGCCGCCTGCGGTTCCGCCAAGCTCAGCGGATACATTTCCCGTTGCAGGCAGCGGCCTTCGCGCAGGGCGAATAATTTGCCCGGCGGGATGCTGAGCAGGGTGGCGGCGCTTTGCGCCGGCGTGCTGGCGGCGTCATAGTCGAGCAGACGGCACGGCAGCTTGCTGTATTCCATGCCGGCGCAGACGCCCAGCATCGCAGCGGCGGCGCCCATCGCCTCGCCCGCCGCGCTGGCCACCCCCAAGCCCCAGGGCAGCGCGGTTTTGGCGGCCAGCAGGGCTTGCACCAGGTGCAATAACAGATCCACGCTGGCGCCGCGCTGCGCAGCAAAGCTGGCGGCGTCGGCTTGCAGCAGGTTGCTGCCGGCGATGGCCGGCAACAGCACAATCCCTTGCGTGCCTTGCAACATATCGCCCTGGCACAGTTGGCGCATGCCATCCGCATCGGCGCTGACCGAGGGCGCGCCGGCGCCGTTGAGATACATCACACGGCACTCGACCCCGCAGTCTTGCAGCGCCTGGCGCCAGACCTCGGCGCGGCTGTCGGGGCCGGCCAGCAGCAGCAGGCGTTGCGGGGCTGCATCCGCCTCCGGCAAGGTGACAGGTTGCCAGCGCATCGCCAGATATTCGCCATCCGCGCCCGGCTCGGCCTTGCCGCCAAGACCGGCGAAGCTGTTGACCTTTTTCACCACATAGTCGCCGACTTCGGCAATGATTTGCCCATCCGCGCCAAACAGCAGCACGTCATAGCTCATGGTTTCCGCCGTGCCGGGGGTTTGCCCTTCGGGCAGGCGGCGCGCTTGCACATGGCTGTACATCGGCGCGCTGAATGGGGCATAAATTTTCAGCGATTTATAAGAAAACGGCAGATAGGTCACGCCGCTGTTCTGGCTTAACAGATTCATGGCGTTATCCATCACCGACGGATGCAGCTGGAAGGTGGCGACTTCATGCGCGAGTTGCGGCGGCAGCGCCAGCTTGGCCAGGGCGTCAGGCCCGATCAGCCAGGCCGAGCGCACCGCATCCCAGTGCGGGCCGAATTGGAATACGCCGGTATCGGTTTCGGCTTCAAAGGTTTCGATGCTTTCATGCGCCTGCGCTTTCAAGGCGGCGATATCCGGCGCAGTCGCCTGGCTTGCGCCGCATGCGGCGATTTTGCCTTCCACATGGCCTTGCCATTCTTTGCCGCCGGGGGCCGCGCTTTCAATCGTAAAGCGCAGTATCCCGCCATCCGGCTGCAGGCTTAAGCGCACATCGCGTTGCGCATCAGCCTCCACAATCATCGGTTGCAGGAAGAACACATCGCGCAATTCCACCCCGATCCAATCGGTGGTGTGCTGTGACAGGCGGGCGGCGGCGCGCGCCATTTCCAGATAGGTGGTGCCCGGCACCACGCACACGCCCTTGATTTTGTGGTCGGCCAGCACCCAATGGCTGTTGGCGCCAAAACGGGAGGAAAACACTTCGCGTCCGCCTTCCTGCGTGCTCTTGCGCTCTAACAGCGGATGCAATTTTTCCTGGCTGGTGACTTGGCTGACTTTCGGCCCGGCCCAGACGCGGATGCGCTGGAATGGGTAGGTCGGCAGCGCCAGCCAGTTGCGCGCTTCGCCGGCGTACAGACTGGCCCACGGCAAATCAGCCCCGGCCACATGCAGTGCGGCGAGTTGTTCCAGCCCCGTGCGATCCGGCGCGGCGAGCCAGGCGGCGACAGCTTGCGCAGCCTGGCCGTTCAATTCTTTTTTGCCCTTATCGCTCAGTTCGCCGGCGGCCAGTTGCTTTTTCTTGTCGCTGACCATCTGGTGCGACTGGTAAAAGCCGCCCGCCACGCTGACGCCATCGCTGATCAGCGCCGGCGCTTGCGTCAGTTGCGCACGCAATTCATCCAGATTGGCCGCCACCAGCGCCAGCCGGTGGCTGTAATGGCCGCGTCCCAGATTCAGGGTGTGGCACAGATCGGCCAGGGCCGGCAGCTGGCCGGCGAAATCCTGTTCTTGCAGATAGCGCTGCAGACGCGCCACGTAATCCAGCAACACCTCGCGCGTCTGGCCCGACAGGGTGCAGCAGTAAAAGGGTTTGCCCGGCGCCAGTTCGGCGCGCGGCGGCGCTTCTTCCAGCACCATATGGCAGTTGGTGTGGCTGAAGCCGAAGGAACTTAAGGCGGCGCGCCGCCCATGTCCCTCGGGGGCCGGCCAGGGCCGCAAAATATCATTCACATACAGCGGGCTGGATAAGAAATTGATATAGGGGTTGGGTTGCTCGAAGTTGATGGTAGGGGCCATTTCGCGGTGTTGCAGCGATTTCACCACCTTGAACAGCGAGGCCACGCCGGAGGCCGCCACCAGATGGCCCATATTGGTTTTCAGCGAACCGATGGCGCAGAACTGGCGTTTGGGCGTGAAGCGGCGGAAGGCGGCGCTCAAGCCTTTGAATTCAATCGGGTCGCCCAACACGGTGCCGGTGCCATGCGCTTCCACATACGACAGGGTGGCCGGATCAATGCCGGCTTTTTGCCAGGCTTTCACAATCACCGCTTCCTGCGCCTCAGGGTCTGGCGCGGTCAGGCCGGACGCCGCGCCGTCATTATTGATTGCGCTGCCTTTGATAATCGCGTGAATCGGGTCGCGGTCGGCGATGGCTTTGGCCAAGGGCTTGAGCATCACCATCGCCACCCCTTCGCCCCACACCGTGCCGTTGGCGCGCGCATCAAAGGTGCGGATGGTCGAGTCTTTCGATTCCACCGCATCCATTGACATACTGCCCTGAAAGCGCGGGTTCATTTCGCCGGTGATGATCAGATTGATGCCGCCGGCCAAGGCGGTGTCGCATTCGCCATTCAAAATCGCCTGCGCCGCCATATGCACCGAGACCAGCCCGGCGGAACAGGCGGTATCGACGATCATGCAGGGGCCTTTGAAGTCGAATAAAAACGAGATGCGGCTGACCATGATGCTCTCCCAGGAGCCGGTCAGTTTCATCGGATTGTTTTCGGTGGTGTAGCGGTACAGCGAGTAATTGGTGTTTTCACGGCCCAGATACACCCCGGTATTGCTGCCATACAGGCGCTGCGCGCCGTAGCCGGCGTTTTCCATGGTTTCCCAGGCCAATTCGAGCGCCACGCGCTGGTGCGGGTCCATGAAGGTGGCTTCGGTCGGCGGGATGCCGAAAAACTGGGCGTCGAATTTGTCGATTTCATCCAGATAGCCGGCGGCTGCATGCGCATGCGGGATGTCTTCTTCGGGAATCGCATCGCCGATCAAAAACTCGGTGTAGGAAGGATTGCGCAAAATATGTTCAAAGTCAGCCGCGCGCTGTTTGGGGAAGGGGCGGATGCAATTTAAACCATTGCGCAAGACTTGCCAGAATTGCTCAGCGTCGGCGGAGCGTGGAAAACGTCCGGCCATGCCGATGATGGCGATATCGTTGTTTTTCGGCGCGCCCGGCTCACTGTCTTTGCTGTTGCTCAACTCAGTCAAGAGTTTTTTTGCCTCATCTTGCGTCAGATTGCGCTTGGCGACTTGTTCCAGAATGTATTTTTTAATGCTTGACATAGGTGCTCCCTGATTGTGCGTAGCGCTTACAGCAGTTTCTGGGCTTCTTCCGCCGAAATATCGCCTTGCGCCAAGAGCGCGAGAATGCGATCCATTTCCTCATCTTCATTTGCCGCCGGCAGCGTGATCGGGGCCGCCGCTGGCGTGCCGGCGGCAGGCGTTTCGCTCAGTCCCAGCGCCTTGTGAATGAAGGCGCTTTGCGTGCGCAAGGTGGTGTAGCTGAACAGGTCCACCACATCCACCGTTCCAGGCCAGAGCCGGTCGAGTTCGGTATACAGCTGGGTGGTGAGGATGGAGTTGCCGCCATAATCGGCAAAATGTTCATCCGCGCCCAGCTCATGCAAGCCGAGGATGCGACCCCACAGGCGCGCCAGTTGTTGCGTCACCTCATCGGCTTCCATGCCGTCAATCGCCACCTCGCTGGCGCTGCCGCCTTCGCTTGACGCGCTCTTGCGCGCCGCCGGGCGTGCAAAGCGGGCGCGGATGCCATCATCAACTTCGATGTGCAGATTTTCGATGGCGGCAAGATTGGCGCGCGCATTGATTTCACTCAAAATCAAGACCGGCGGCAATTCGCCTTCATCGCACAAGACCTGTTCCATCAATTCCAGCGCTTCTTTATTGTCAATCGGCGCAAAGAATTCATTTTCATCCACCGCGCCATATTCGACCGCAATGCCGACTTCGCGCCAGGCCGGCCAGCACAGCGTAATCCCGCACAGGCCAATGCTGCGGCGGTAGTGCGCCAAGCCGTCCAGATAGGCGTTCGCGGCAGTGTAATCGCTCTGTCCCGGGCTGCGCAGCACGGTGGCGACTGAGGAATACATGATGAAAAAGTCGAGCGGATCGCCCAGCGTCAATTGATGCAAGACCCAGGCCCCGTCCACTTTCGGGCGCAAGACGCGGGCAAACACATCATGCGGTTTGTTGTGCAAAAAGCCGTCGCCGGCGCGGCCCGCAGCGTGCACCACACCGTTGATGCGGCCATATTCGCGCCGCAAATCCTGCAACACTTCTTGCATGCGCGCCATATCGCCGCTGTCGGCGGCGATGAATTCGACCCGGCTGCCGGCTTTTTCCAGCGCCAGCACACTGGCGATGCTGCGCCGCACTTTTTCCGCCGCCGGGCTGATTTCGCTATCGTCATTCACGATGTCATCCCACTCATCGCGCTGCGGCAGGCCGGTGCTGGAAATCAGCGCCAGATTCACCGCGCCTTTGCGCGTGAGCCAGCCGGCCAGCTCCAGGCCGAGTGCGCCCAGGCCGCCGGTGATCACATACACGCCTTCATGACGCGGGCTGAAGCGGGCGCGCTCAATCCGCGCAATGCTTTGCAGCCGCTCGCGGTAGCGCACTTGCTGACGGTACACCGCATGATCGAGTCCGTCCTGCGCTTGGAGTTGGGCCGCCAGCTGCGCGGCGTCGAGCGTGCCGTCGCTGTCAAAGCAGCGCCATTTCATTTGCGGGTTTTCCAGCCGCACGATGCGCGCCAAGGCCGCCAGCGCGCTTTGTTCGGGCCGCACCGGGGCCCCATGATCAGCCACATTGAAGGCGTGCTGGCAGTACAGCAGATAATTGCCGGCTACGCGCAGGCGCGCTTGCATGCAGGCGCTGTTGAAGTGGTAAAACTCATTCAGCAGTTGCGCCGGATCGGCTTGCAGCAGGGCGGCCTCGTGCGCGCTCTCGCTTGCCGCCGGGCTTAAATACAGCACGGCGGCAAGCGGCGTGTCGATTGCCGCCAGCGCGCGCGCATAATCGCTGCCGCTGGCCGGCAAATCGATGATGCGGCGTTCCGGATAAGCTTGTTGCAACAGCGCGTGCATGGTTTGCGGCGCGCTGTGCAGACCATGCGCCAGCAGAATCGCGCCCGGCGGCAAGGCTGCGCTGTCCGGCCCCAGTGCGCACTCGGCCAGTTGCAGCGCATGCATGTGACTTTCGCGCGCCGTGCCGCCCAACTCGCCTTCGGCCACCAGTTTCACCGTGTAGTCGTTGACCCGGGCGCATAAATGACCATGCAGATCAAACAATTCAATATCGAAGTGGAAGGCTTCGATGCTTTCGACCGCTTCTTCCTTCTTCTTCAAATGCACCCAGAATTCGGAAGGCAGGCGCTGCAAAATCTGCAGCCGGCGGTAGGCGAAGGGCAGGTACAGACCGCCATCGCCAACCAGATGGTTGGCGGCGTTGACGGCGGTGTCCAGCAGGGCCGGATGGAAGTGATACAGCGCGTTTTCGTATTGGTAGATGTCGGGCAGAGATAAGCGCACCAGCACTTCCGTGCCTTGCGTATTGAACCAGCCTTCCTGTACCGATTTATTCCAGCGCGCGCCGATTTCCAGGCCACGGCTGGCGTCGTCCTTGCTGGTGTAGATCATGCGCTCCGGCAGATGCGTCAGCAAACTGGCGGCGTCGCGCAAACGGGTGTCGGGCGTGGCTTCGGGGGTTAAGCGCAGAATCGCTTCGGCATGCACCTGCCATTCGCCGTCAACACAGCTGAGCACGCGCACCTTGTGCGCGCCATCCTGTTCCAGCAAGCTCAGTTGCAGTGCGCGTCTTTCTTCTCCTTCCAGCATGAAGGGGCGTAAAAACACCAGCTGTTCGAGTTGCATCGCCGGCACCCCAGGCCCGCCATGCAGGCGCGCGCCGACTTCCAGCAGCATTTCGATATACGCCGTGCCGGGCAGCACATAGTGTCCCTTGACCTTGTGTTCGCCCAATTCCCAATGCGAGGCGGCCCCCAGCATGGTTTCGTAGAGCTGGAATTGATAGCTGCTGGCGGCTAAGCGGTCGAGCAGGGGATGGCGGAATTGCTTGGCCGGCGCATGGCCGGCGGCGCGCGTGCCCAGATCGCTCACTTCCACCCAGCAACGGGTGGCGGCAAAGGGATAGGTCGGCAGCGGAATGCGGCGGCAATCCATGCCGGTGAACCATTGTTCCCATTCCAGATCCGCGCCGCGCACATACAGTTGCTGCGCTTCTTGCATGAGGCGGGCGCGGTTGGGCGCATCGGCGCGCGCAAACGCCAAACCCAGTTCCTGCGCCTGACGGTCGAGCTGTTTTTTATCGCTTTCGCTGATTTGCCCATCTTCACGGCTTTGTGCGCGTTTGTCGTCCACCACCCGGTAAAAGCCAAAGGCGACGCCGGGCGCATGGGCGCTTTCGGCGCCTTCCGCGCCATCGGCGCGCGCATGCGCCAAGCTGTGCGCCAGTTGCGTGCGCAATTCGTCCAGACTGGAAAACAGCAGGGCGGCGCGGTGATTATGATGGCCGCGCCCGGTGGCGGCGGTAAAGCACAGATCCTGCAGCGCGCCATCCCAGTACTGCAAATGCTTATGCCAGGCTTGCAACAGGCGTTCCAGCGCGTGCTCGCTGGCGGCCGCCAGCGGCAGTAAAAACGGCCCGTTGGCGCTGCTGCGCGCTGGCGCCGCCGGCGCTTCCTGCACGATCACATGGCAGTTGGTGCCGCTCAAACCAAAGGAATTGATGCCGGCCCGCAGCGGCTGGCCGGGTTCGCCCAGCCAGGTGCAAAAGCGGTCATTCACATACAGCGGCGATTGCGGGAAATTGATATTGCGGTTGGGCCGGTTGAAATTCAGGCTGGCCGGCAGGCTGCGGTGACGCAGGGCCAACACCAGCTTGGCCAGACCGGCCACGCCGGCGGCGTTATCCATATGGCCGATATTGGTTTTCACGCTGCCGATGGCGCAAAACTGGTTGCGCTTGGTGAAATGGCGGAAGGCGCGCGTGATGCCGGCCACTTCGACCGGGTCGCCCAGCTTGGTAGCGGTGCCGTGCGCCTCGATATACGACACGGTTTCCGGGTGGATTTGCGCATCTTCCAGCGCTTTCACAATCAAATCTTCCTGCGCCGCCATATTCGGCGCGGTGATGCCGACTGATTGCCCGTCCTGATTGATGGCGCTGCCTAAAATCACGGCGTGAATGGTGTCGCCATCGCGCTGCGCGGCGGCCAGCGGCTTTAATACAAACGCCACCACGCCTTCCGCGCCGGAAGTGCCTTCGCTGTCATCGTCAAAGGTTTTGGTGCGGCCATCGCTGGCCATGGTGGCCTGGATATCTTTGACGCCGACCTTGGTTTGCGGATCGTCCGCCACCGGCACCAGATCAATTTTGACCGCGCCGGCTAAGGCCACATCGCAATCGCCGTTTTGCAGCGCGCGGCAGGCTTGATGCACCGCCACCAGGCCGGAAGAGCAGGCAGTGTCGATCATCATCGACGGCCCGTGCAGATCGAGGTGGTAGGCGATGCGCGCGGCGATGATGGATTTGACATTGCCGACCACCGCCACTTCCGGCGCGTCCGGAGCCAGGGTGCGCACAATGTCGCGGTAGGCGTCGCCGAAATCCGCCGAAAAACCGACAAACACGCCGCAGCGCCGCCCTTTGAGCGCCGCGCCGCCATAACCGGCGTGTTCCAGCGCGCCGCAGGCGGCTTCCAGAAACATGCGCTGGTTAGGGTCGGTCAGATTCGCTTCCTGCTTGGCCATGCCGAAAAAACGGTGGTCAAAGCGGTCGATATCGGTCAGATATGACTCTTTAAAATAGTGCACTGCACGGCTGGAATGCTGGGCGCCCTTCAAACGCAAAAATTCATCGACATCGGCCTGGCGCGCATGCGGCAGACTGCGCCGGGTCATTTTGCCATCGCGCAATAATTCCCAGAACGCATCCAGGTCGGCGCAACTGGCGATTTTGCCGGATAAGCCGATGATCGCGATTTCATGCGCGCCGCGCGCCGCCGCCGGCTCCAATTGCACGCCGTCGGCGGCGCTGTCTTCATCAGCAAGCGAGAGCAAATCGCCCAATTCGAGCGATGACAGATCGGCCTCTGCTAAGGTCTTCATTGTTATTCTCCACTGGCGGCTTAGCCGCTGGTTTTTTTACGCAGCGCGAAGCGTTGCGTTGCTGCGCTGGCGTTTATGCAAAGCGGTAATCGGCGAATTGGGCTTTGCAAGCGCTGACTTCCAGGATCTGGTTTAAACGCCAGGCCCGCTCTTCCATCGGTGCGCCCTTGGTGGCGAAAATCTTGCCCAGCAAGTCCAGCGCCTCGCGCAATTCTTCCGGGCTGGCTTCGCGCGCATTGCGCTCGATTTCTTCTTGCAGCGCTTGCAGTCTTTGATACGGCTGCACCACGCCCTGCTGGTAGGCCGCGTCATCCCAGTTATTGTTGCGGGTGGCCACCGCCACCGCCATACATTTACCGATCAGGGACGGTTTTTCATGCATAGCGCGCAGATCGGCGGCAAAGGCTTGTTCAATGCCTTCCTGGTCTTCCTCATCGTCCAGCGCGAAGGCTTGCGCGCCCGGCACATTCGCCTGCGCCAGCTTGCGCAGCACAGCGCGCGGGCCGGCTTCCAGATAGCAGTCAATCCCTTCAGCGCGCAAATACAGCATGCAATCTGTCCAGCGCACCGGGCTGACCAATTGCTTGAGCAGCGATTGGCGGATCGCTTGCGGGTCGCCGTGCAATTGCCCATCCACATTCGCCAGCACCGGAATGCGCGGGCGGCGGATCTCGGTTTCTTCCAGCGCGCGCGCAAATTCCTCCGCCGCGCCTTGCATATACGGGCTGTGGAAGGCGCCGCTGACTTTGAGCGGAATGATGGTGGCGCCGGCTTTTTTCAGGGCTTCGGCGGCGCGTTCCAGCGCAGGCGCAGCGCCGGACAGCACGCATTGGTTGGGCGCGTTGTAGTTGGCGACCACAAATTCAGCGCCAAAGCCAGGCACGCCGGCGCACACTTCCTCCACCTTGGCCAAAGCCAGTTTGGTGACGGCTTGCATGCCGGTTTTTTGCGCCGCTGCGCAGCGGCTCATGGCCAGCCCGCGCGCACGCGCTAAACGCAGCCCGTCTTCCAGCGAAATCGCATCGGCGGCGGTGAGCGCGCTCAGCTCGCCCAGCGAATGCCCGGCCAGCAAATGCGGCTGCAAGCCGGTGCGGGCCTGGAAGTGGCGATAATCCAGCACGCTGCACAAGAGCAGGGCGGCTTGTGTGTTTTCGGTTTGATTCAAGCTGTCTGCGGGGCCGGAAAAGCAGAGTTGACGCAAGTCCAGCCCTGGCAGTGCGCAGACCTGATCGAACAGAGTGCGGCTCGCTTCGTCTTTCTCATACAGGCGTTTGCCCATACCAACATATTGCGAACCTTGGCCGGAAAACAGGATGGCTATTCGTTTCATTGTCGCGAACTCCCAAAAAGTTATTTTTCTGCGGCCAGCATGGCCGATTTTTCTTCAGCTTTGGCCTCACTCGGCGGCAGACGGCTGCCAAGCAGGGCTTTGATGAGTTTTAAATAATTCAGCAGGAAGGGCTTGAGTCTGGCCCCGTCCAGCCGGCTGGCGTCATAGTCCAGGCTGAACATCAGGGCGCCGGCCTGCTGACGCATGCGCAACACCAGATCATGTCCTGCGCGTTCTTTGTCCGGCAGCGCATTGCCGCTGGCGAACAGCATCAGGGCGCCATGTTGCATGCCTTCGCGCGCCGGATTGCCGGCCAGGGTGCGCAAGGGCGCCTTGGCTTGCGCCTGGCGTAACTGCTGGGACAGTCCGGCTACGCTCTTGGCCTGCTTGAAGTCAATCGCCAGCATCTGGCTGGTGTGCGGTGCGCCGAGTGCGGTCGGCAGACTGCATTCCTGCAGATTCAAGAGTTTGTGCAGATACAGCAGGAACAGCACGCAGGAAAATTCAGCCGGGCTTAAAGCCATTTCCTGCGCTTGCGCCTGCAGGCGGCGGCTGGCGTCGGCGTCCAGCGCGGCGCTGATGTTTTCTGCTGCGGCGCCGGCCCCGGCGGCGGCGAAAAACACGCCCGGCAACAAAATTTCCGGCAGCGCCATGCTGTTTTGCTGGTGCGCTTCAATCTGCGCTTTGAGCGCGGCAATGGTCGGGTTGGCGAAGATGTCCGCCACTTCCAGCGCGTCCGGATATTTTTCCGATAAGCGTCCATGCATCGCCACCAGGCTGAAGGAATTGCCGCCGACATCAAAGAAGCTGTCACGCGGGCCGATGCGGCGCGCGCCTAAAATTTCTTGCCACACCGCTAAAATTTCCGCTTCCAGCGCGTCGGGCGTAAACGGCGCTTCCATGCTGTCTTCTTCCATTTGCGGCAGGGCCGGCAGGGCGCGTCTGTCCAGCTTGCCATTCGGCGTGCTGGGCAATTCATCCAAGACCATGATGAAGGCCGGCGTCATGTAGTCGGGCAGGGCTTGGGCGCAATGTTGACGCAGGCGCGCCGCCAGATTGGCGCGCACCGCACTGTCCTGCGCCACACAATAACCGACTAACACCGGATTGCCGCTGCTTAATTCGCGCACCGCGACTGCGCCCTGGCGCACTTCCGGGTGGCTTTGCAGCACATGTTCAATTTCACCGATTTCAATCCGGTAGCCGCGCAATTTGATCTGATTATCGCTGCGTCCCCGGTACAGTAAATTGCCGTCAGCAGTCCAGGCCGCCAGATCGCCGGTGCGGTACATTTTCTCGCCCGGCGCAAAGGGGTCGGGGACAAAGGCGGCGGCGGTTTTTTCGGCGTCATGCAAATAGCCGCGCGCCAAGCCTTCGCCGGCGATGTACAGCTCGCCATGGCAGCCGATCGGGCGCAATTGGCGTTCGCCATCCAGCACATACAGGCGGGTGTTGGCGAGCGGCCCGCCCAAGCTGACCTGGCTGGCCTGGCTCAAGTCTTTGATGCTTGACCAGACCGTGGTTTCAGTCGGGCCATACACATTGAAGATGCGCAAGCCCGATACGCTTTGCAATTGCGTCAAGAGCGCCGGCGGCAGCGCTTCGCCGCCGACCAGCAGGGTGTGCAAGCCGCCTAAAGCCTGTTGCGGGCTGTTTTGCGAGAGCAGCATTTGCAGCCGGCTGGGGGTGGCTTGCATTACCTGCACCTGCTGTTGTTGCAGCAGATTGGCGAGCGCCTGCGGGTCGCGCTGCTGTTGTTCCGAGGCTAAGCACAGGCAGCCGCCGCGCAGCAGTGTGAGGAAGACTTCCAGCACAAAGATATCGAAAGAAATCGTGGTTAAGCCCAGGGTGCGCGCTTGCGCCGGCAGGCCCAATTTTTCTTCCATGCTGAACAGGAAATTCAAGACGCTGCGCTGTTCCAGCATCACGCCCTTGGGCGCGCCGGTCGAGCCGGAGGTGAAAATCACATACGCCAAATCTTCCGGCGCGCTGACGGGCAGTTCGCGCGCTTCGATTTCATGGTTGCGCAAGCTTTCCGGCTCCAGCAGCAAGCCGGAGAAGCCGGCGGCTTGCGCCAGGCCGGCATCGCCCAGCAGGATGCGCATGCCGCCGGCTTGCAACATATGTTGCAGGCGTGCCGGCGGGTAGTCCGGGTCCAGTGGCACATACGCGGCCCCGGCCATCAAGACCGCCAGCATGGAGGCGATCATGCCAGGCCCGCGCGGCAGCAAAATCCCGACCAGCTCGCCCGGCGTGACGCCGGCTTGCAAGATGTGTTGCGCCAGATTGTGGGCGTAGGCGTCGAGTTTGGCGTAAGACAGGATCTGGCTGCCAAAGGTCAGCGCCGGCAATTGCGCATGGTTTTGCGCGCTCTTGCGCAGCAGTTGCGCCAGCGTGCCTTGTTGCGTCCAGTTGCGCTGGCTGCGGTTGAATTCATCCAGCAGGCGCAGGCGTTGCGCCGGGTCCACCACCTGGTAGGTCGAGAGGCTTTGCTGCGAATCCTGCAAGACCTGTTGCAACAGCCAGCGGTAGTGGCCGGCCCAGCGCTCTACCGTTTGCGGTTGGAATAAGCGGCTGGCGTAGATCAGGGCGCAGTGGAAGTTGTCGCCTTCTTCGGTGATTTCCAGCGTCAAATCAAAGGGCGAGCCGCGCATCGGCAGGGAGATCGGTTCAACTTGCAAATCCTGGCTGGCGTATAAGCGCCGGTTGCCATTTTCAAAGATGAACATGGTGTCAAACAGCGGATTGCGGCTGAAGTCGCGCGTCAGCTTCAAGCGATCCACAATTTCTTCCAGCGAGCAATCGGAATGGTCATACGCATCGGTGCAGGCGTTGCGCACTTCTTCCAGCAATTGATCAAAGCGCACATTTGCCTGCGGTTGCGCGCGCACAATCAGGGTTTGCGCGAACATGCCCACGGTTTGCTCAAAATTGCCATGGCGGCGGCGGTCAAACGGGGCGCCGATGCAAATATCTTCCTGCAGGCTGAGTTTGTGCAGGAACAGGAAATAAGTGGAGAGCAAGAGCATGAAGGGGGTGGCGCGCTGCGCGCGCGCCATGGCTTTCACCCCTTGCTGGAATTCGGCCCCCAGCACAAAGCGCACCACGCCGCCGGCGAAGTCGTTTTGCGGCGGACGCGCAAAGTCGGCCGGCAATTCGAGCAGCGGCGGCATGGGCGTGAGGCGCTGCTGCCACCAGTCGAGCTGGGCGCGGTATTGCGCGGTTTGCACAAATTTTTGTTCCCAGGCCACGAAATCGGCGTAATGCGCCGCCACCGGGCTTAAGGATTCGCCTTGGTACAAGCGGAACATTTCTTCGATCAGGATAGACATCGAGATGCCGTCCGAAATCAAATGATGCATGTCCAGCAGCAAGACATGTTCCTGGTCAGTGATGCGCACCAGCGCTGCGCGCCACAGCGGCGCGCGGGCCAGATCAAAGCTTTGCACCAGATTATTCAAATGCGCATCCAGGCTTTGGCCCGGGCTTAATTCGGCATGCAGCAGCGGCAAATCGATTTGTTCTTCGCAGCGGTGCCAGATGCCGCCTTGCTGGAACACATAGGCGGTGCGCATGGTCGGGTGGCGTGCGGTCAGCATGCGCAAAGCCTGTTCCAGACGCGTTTTTTGCAGCGGCCCGCGCAGACGCAAAGCGCCGCTGACGTGGTAGGCGTCTTCGCCGCCTTTCATCAAGCTCAGCACATACATGCGCCGTTCTTCGCTGGACAGCGGGTAGGACAGCGGGGCCGGGCTTGGGGCCGGCAGGGCGGCGGCGCTGCTTTGCGGCGCGCGCGCGGCGCGGAATTCAAACCCGCCGGCGCGCAGCGCAGCGCAGGCGCGTTTGATCGCCTGCAAAATCTGCGCCGCATCTTCTTCGCTGTGCGCCAGTGAGAAAAAGGCGGTGCGGCGTTCCCAGAAGTACACCCCGTCCAGCAATAAATATTTGAACAGCAAATTCATTTCCAGCGAGATGCGGGCCGGATCGCGCGAGGGCCGGTTTTCAAAGCGGTACAGTGAACCGAAGCGCAAGGCGCGGATCGGGATTTCTTCCGCCTCAAAAAAGGCGTTGGCCTGTTCGATAAAGTCCTGGGTTAAGCGGTTGACCTTGGCGATTAAGGTCGCGCCTTCCGACTTCAAGCGCAGCAGCACCGCGCGCGCCGCCGCCATCGCCAGCGGATGTTTGCAGAAGGTGCCGGCAAAGAAGGTGGTTTCGCGCGAGGGGCCGGAGCGGTCGCCAAATTGCCATGCGCCGCCGTCAATCGCATCCATATACCAGGCTGAACCCGCCACCACGCCAATCGGCATGCCGCCGCCCACCACTTTGCCGTAGGTGGCCAGATCGGCGCGCACGCCGAACAGTTTTTGCACCCCGCCCGGATCGCTGCGAAAACCGGTGATCATTTCATCAAAGATCAGCGCGGCGCCCAGCTCGCTGGTGATAGCGCGCAATTGCTGCAAATAGTCTTGCGAATAATTTTCCGGATTGCGGCTTTGCACCGGCTCCACCAGCACCGCCGCCAAGTCTTCGCCCAGGGCGCGGATGGCTTGCAGCGAACCCGGGCTGCCATAGTGCAAGACCACGGTGTCTTCCACCGCCGCCGGCAAAATCCCCGGCGCCACCGGCACGGCGCCTTCTTCGCCGGCGTCGGCTAACACGGTGTCTGCGCTGCCGTGATACGAATTGATAAAGCGCACCACTTTATTGCGCCGTGTGACTGCGCGCGCCAGGCGCACCGCCACCATCACCGCCTCGGTGCCGGAATTGCAAAAGGCGACCCGCTCGGCGCCGGTCAATTCGGCGATTAAGCTGGCCACTTCGCCGGCGATATCCGATTGCGGGCCGAGTTCAAAGCCTTCGGCGATTTGCTCTTGCAGGGCTTGTACGATGAAGTCGGGGTTGTGGCCGAAAAACATCGCGCCATAGCCGCAGGCAGTGTCGATATAACGGTTGCCATCCTGATCCCAGAAATACGCGCCTTTCGAGCGCGCCGAGACGATGGGGTAGGCCATTTCCTTGGTGGTCAGGCTGAAATTGAGGGTCGCAATCCAGTCCGCCAGCACACCCCGGTAACGCGTCGCATAGGCGCGCGATTGCGGGGTTTTATCTGTGATTTGCTGCGCCAGCTGGCGGATGAATTCGAGTTGCAGCGGGGTGACGTCTTCTTCATGCAAGGTGATGTCGCGCAGGGCGTTCTTTTCTTGCAATTGATGGCTGGGATTGGCCGGGGTCTGTGCCCGCCGCGCCGGGCGGGCCGGGGCGGCGCTGTCAGCTGCGCCGCCAGCCTGAGCGCCTTCGCCGCGCAGCAGGGCTAATTGCTCGCGCATCAAATTGAGCTGGCTTTGAATCAGCGCCTCCAGCGCGCTGCCGGGGGCGGCTGCCGGCGCGGCGGCGCCGGCTGGCGCAGCGCCAGCCGGCAGGATGGCGGCGGCGGGCGCGGCGGCGGGCGTCGGGGCCAGCTCGGCTTGCAGCGCGCTGCGCGTGGCCGGACTTAAATTGGCCAGGATATGGCGGGCGATTTTTTGCGGGCTGTCCAGCTCTGAGAAGAACAGTTTGACCGGGATTTCCACGCCAAAGCGTTTGACCAGACGTTTATCGATCTGGGTCAGCATCAGCGAATCAATGCCGAGCGAGAACAGATGTGCGTCCGGGCCGACATCGGCTTGCGGCACGCCTGTCACCATGCTGATGGTTTCGCTGATTTCTGCGCTGATGAAGTCGGCGTCAAGCTGACGCCCGCCCTGTGTTTCCGCCGCTGCGACGAGCGTTGTGCTGGCGTGCTTGTGGCTGATCGCCAGCGGCATGGCGCGCGCCGCATCCAGCACATGCCAATAACGGCTGCGCTGCCATGCGGTGTTGGGCAGATCGAGGGCGCAGCCGCCGGGTGTGCTGCGCGCAGTTTCGCCATACAGGGCATGCCAGTGCAGGGACTGGCCGCGCAACCACAGCGCAGCCGCGCTTTGTTGCATTTGCTCCCAGGCGTCGCGCCCATCGCGCAGCGAGGGCAGGAAGCTGATTTTTTCGTCTTTGACAATTTGCGCACCCAGGCCGGACAGCGCTGCTGTGCCGCCGATTTCAATAAACACATCGACTTCTTGCGCCAGGGCGCATTGCAGGGCTTGCAAAAACAGCACCGGCTGGCACAGATGGCGGCTCCAATAAGCCTGGCCTATCTCTTGTCCGTGCTGAATCAGTTGCCCGCTCTGGCTTGACACCAGCGGCAGACGCGGATCGTGGAATACGCTGTGCTGCAAGGCGGCCGCCAATTCCTGCGCGCTGGCTTGCATATGCGGCGTGTGGAAGGCGTGTTGCATCGGCAGGTTTTCGGTGAAGATGCGGGCTTTGCGCGCGGCCTGGGCAAAGCCCGCCACCGCTTGCTTCTCCCCGCTCACCGTGACATTTTCGGCGGTGTTGACCGCCGCCACCCAGACATTCGGATGCTCGGCCAGCATGCGCTCAACCGTGGCTTGATCGGCCAGCACGCCCAGCATGGCGCCGTCAGCCGGCGCGTCTTGCATCAGGCGGCCGCGCAAGGCCACCATCTGCACTGCCTGGCCCAGACTCAGCACGCCGGCTTCGCAGGCCGCCACATATTCGCCAATGCTGTGTCCCATCAACAGGGCGGGGCGCACGCCCAGCGCTTGCCACAGGCGGCATAAGGCGTATTCGACGCAGAAAATCAGGGCTTGCGCATACAGCGGCTGGCGCAGGCGTTCATCTTCGCTGCTGCTGGCGATGTCGCGCAGGCTGGCTTGCAAATGCGCTGCGAACAGGGCGTCGCATTCGGCAAAGGCGCTGGCGAATTCCGGCGCATCACGCAGCAAAGAGGCGGCGATTTGCGGATACAGCGAACCTTGGCCGGTGAACAAAAAGCCGATTTTCAGCTGGCTCTTCGCGGTCACGCCCGGATCCGGATCTTGCGCAACTTTGCGCAGCCGTTTTTCCAATTGCTCATAGCTGTTGACCACGGTGGCGTAGCGGCAATCGTGGCTGCTGCGGGTGTAATTCACGGCGCGGCAGACTTGTCCCAAGCTTGGCGCCGCGCCGCCTTGGCGTGCGCGCTCAGCCAGAGCGGCGAAGTCTTGCGCCATCTGGCGCAGCGCTGCCGGGCTTTTCGCGCTCAGGCTGAACAGCCAGGCCGCGCGCTCAGCCGGCGCAGCGGCGCCGGCCGGCCCCTGATATTCCTGCAAAATCAGATGCGCATTGCTGCCATTGATGCCAAATGAGCTGATGCCGGCGGCGCGCCGGCCCTGTTTTTCCCAAGGCTGCGCGCGGTCCACCACTTGCAGCGGCAGGCGGCTCCAGTCCAGCAGGCGGTTGCCTTGATGGAAATGCAGATTCGGCGCAAATTCGCGCGCATTCAACATCAGAATCAGCTTGATCAGGCCGGCCACGCCGGCGGCGCTTTCCAGATGGCCGAGATTGGATTTGACGCTGCCGATTTTGAGCGGGCGGCTGCGTTTTTTAAACACTTGCGCCAAGGCGTTCAATTCTTGCGGGTCGCCCAGCCGGGTGCCGGAGCCATGCGCCTCGACATAATCGATTTCATCCGCCGCCAGACCGGCGTCTTGCAACGCCTGTTCAATCAAGCTTTGCTGCGCCGGGCCGCTGGGCACGGTCAAGCCGCCGCTGCGCCCATTGTGGTTCATGGCGGCGCCTTTGACGATGGCCAGGATGCGGTCGCCGTCGCGCTCGGCGTCACTCAAGCGTTTCATGACCACGATGCCGCAGCCTTCGCTGCGGATATAGCCATCGGCGCTGTCGTCAAAACTTCTGCAACGGTTGCTGGCTGCGAGCGCATTCAAGCGCGAAAAACTGATATGCCCGTCCGGCTTCAAAATCATGCTGACGCCGCCGGCCAAAGCCATATCGCAGCTGCCGGCGCGCAATTCGCGCATGGCTTGCGCCACCGCCACCAGCGATGAAGAGCAGGCGGTGTCTATCGCCACACACGGCCCCTGCAAGCCGAAGGTGTAGGAAAGGCGCCCGGCGGCGGTGTTGAACATCGAGCCGGTGAAGCTGTACGGGCCGGTCGGCTCGCCCTGTTCACGCGCGATGCTTTGGTATTCATTGGTGGAGATGCCGATAAACACGCCGCCGCGCACGCCTTGCAGCGCAGATGGGGCCCAGCCGGCGTTTTCCAGCGCTTCATGCGCGACTTCCAGCAGCAGGCGGTGTTGTGGATCAAGCGCTTGCGCTTCTGCCGGGGAAATATTGAAAAACAGCGGGTCGAATTGGTCGATGCCATCCAGAAAACCGCCTTCGCGCGTAGTCAGCGGCTCGGCCTGCTGCGGATCGGCTTGCCAGCGTTCCGCCGGCATGGGCCGCACCGGATCGCGCCCTTGCCGCAGCGTGTCCCAATAGGCGGCAGGGGTCGGGCTGGCCGGGAAGCGGCAGGCGCAGGCGACAATCGCGATTTCCGCCTGGCTGTGGGTAATTTGCAGCGGCAGCGGGCTGGGCGCGCTGGCGCTCGCGCGCGCGGCGCGGCGCGCTTGCGCAATCACGCCGGCCAGCTTGCGCACGGTGGGAAAGTCGAGCGCGCTGGTGCTGTCGAGTTCGACCTGGAAGCTTTCTTCCAGCGCGTTTTTCAGATTCAGCAGGCGTAAAGAAGTAAAGCCAAGCTCAAAGAAAGAGCGGTCAGGGTCAATGCTGGCGACATCCAACAGACGTGCGGCGACGCTGCAGGCTTGCTGCAAAATCGCTTCATCCGCAGCCAGGCCGCTGTCGGCGCTGGCCGGGGGCTTCGGCGCAGGGGCGGGCGCAGTCTGGCCCAGGCTGCGCTGCTCGCCCAGATCAGTCAGGGCGGCGTCATATTTGCCATCGCGCAATTCCTGCACCAGCAGATAGCGCTGCACTTTGCCGCTGGTGGTTTTCGGAATCCGCGCCACCGGCACGACGTGCAGGATGTCCAGACCAAAGGTTTGACGCACAATCTGACGCACTTCGCGCGCCAGGGTGGCGAAATCGCCTTCGCTCTTTTTGTGATAAATAAAGATCAGCAATTGCTCGCTGCCTTGTTGCGCATCGAAGGCGCCGCAGGCAATGTATTTATTGAGCTGGTTTTCACCCTTGGCGCGCAAAATCGCCTGTTCGATATCGTGCGGGAAATAATTTACGCCGCCGATGATGATCATTTCCTTGACCCGGCCCACTACATGTAAGCGGCCCTCGTGCAATAAGCCCAGATCCTGGGTGTTGAGCCAGCCTTCGGCGTCGATCGTGGCGGCAGTCGCGGCAGGGTTGCGGTAATAGCCATTGCTGACGGCCGGGCCACGGATCTCGATATGGCCGATGTGTCCCGGCGGCAGGGCCTGACGCGCACTGTCGGTGATTCTGACCTGGGTGTGCGGATAGGGCAGGCCGCAATCGACAAAATTGGCGGCGTTGGCGTCATCGGCGGCGACGATGCGCGCGGCTTCGCCTGCGCTCAGATGGCGGCGGTCCAGGTTTAAGGAGCGCAGACCGGATTCCTGCTGCGGGCACAGGCTGACGATCAGGGTTGCTTCGGCCAGGCCGTAGGCGGGTTTCATGGCTTGTCGCGGCAAGCCGTAAGGCGCCATTTCGCTCAGGAATTCTTCACATAATTCCTGCGAGATCGGTTCCGCCCCGTTGATGATCACGCGCACGCAGGACAGATCCCATTGCGGTTTTTTGCCGCGTCCGCGTTTGAACAGTTTCAAAAAGTGGCGATAGCCGAAATTCGGCGAACCGAGGATGGCGGCGCGATATTTATCCACCATCGCAAACCACAATGTCGGGTTCCAGACAAAGGCGTCGGTGCTCAAATGCACCTGATCGGCGTCCGCCACCACCGGGGTCAGATGGAAGGCGATCATCGCGAAGTCGTGTGTGATCGGCTTCCAGGTTAAAAAGCGTTGCTCCGGCTGGAATGCAATCGAGCCGAGAATATCGCCGACATTGGTCAGCAAATTGCGGTGCGACATGCGCACACCCTTGGGCGTGCCGGTCGAACCGGAGGAAAATTGGATGAAGGCCAGATCGTCCAGGCCGGGGTTGGGCAGTGCGGCGGCGCTGGCCTTCAAAGGGGTGGGATTTAGCAGGCGCGCTTCAATTTCCTGCCACAGCGCGGCGCGGCCGGTGTTTTGCGCATGGCCGCCGATTTTTTGCGTGACGCGCGCCGCATCATCGCAATACAGCCAGGGATGTTCCAGCACGCCCCACACCGACAACACCTTGTCGATGGCGGCCGCCTGTTCTCCCAATTCCAGCGGCACCGAGATGATGCCGCCGGCGATACAGGCCCAGTGCACCGGTATCATGCTGGCCAGATTGGAGCATTGCAGAATCAGTTCATGGCCGGCTTGCACGCCCTGCGCCTGCAGCGCAGCCAGAATCCCCAGCGCCTGCTGTTGCAATTCGTGATAGGACAGGAAGCTTTCTTCTTGCGAGCCTTCGACCAGATACACGCCATGTGCGCCTTGCGCGGCTTGCTGCAAGGCTTGATACAGATTGCTATGCTTCATCCCGGCTTCCTCACTGCTTTCTTGACGGTTGTTATTGCGCGCTGCGGCCTTTGCCCGGCAGGCGGTAACGGCGCACGGCGTAATCGGAAATCATCTGTTGCTGAATTTGTGAAGAACCTTCGATGATTTCCAAGACCTTGGCTTCGCGGAACAGGCGTTCGACCGGGTATTCCGGCGCGATGCCATTGCCGCCAAACAATTGCACGGCTTCGGTGCAGACTTTCATGGCCAAAGTCGAGCTGTGATATTTGGCGATATTCGCTTCTGTCACCGCGTCGTCGTTGTTTTCCATGCGCATGCGCGCGACCCGCTCACACAGGGCGCGCGCGCTGTGCGCGGCGCTGACCGCATCGGCGATCATGTGCTGGATCATCTGGTGCTGGCGCAGTTTTTTGCCGCCTTGCTCGCGGTTGCGCGCATAAGTCGCCATTTCTTCCAGCGCCGCTTCAAGCAGGGACACGCCAGCCCAGGCGATGCTGCAACGGCCATAGAACAGGGCGGTGTTGGCGACAAAGGAAAAACCGGCGCCCGGTTTGCCCAGCATGGCGCTGGCGGCGACTGGCGTGTTGGCGAAGTCGATATACGCCAGATGTGCGCCCCGGCTGGCCAGCAAATCGCGCATCGGGCGCGTTTCCAGGCCGGCGGCGCCGCGTTCGACTAAAAACGCGCAGCCCCCTTGTTCGCCATTCGCAAACACCAGCATCAAATCCGCCAGCGCACCATAGGTGATCCATTTTTTATGTCCGCTGATCTGGTAACTGCCATCGGCTTGCAGCTGGTAGCTGGTCTTGGCGGATGCGGCGTCGGAGCCGACTTCCGGTTCGGTCAAGGCGAAACAGGCCAGCAGCTCGCCGCGCGCCATGCGCGGCAGGTATTTTTCTTTTTGCGCGGCATTGCCTAAGCGCGCCAGGGTTTCGCCGACTAAGCTCGAATGCACCGTCAGGAGTGCGCGTGCAGAGCTGCAACCCTTGCCGATTTCATGCGACAGCCAGCCCCAGTTCAAGGCGTCCAGGCCGGCCCCGCCGTATTCCTGCGGCAAGGGCGCGCCTAAAAAGCCTTCCTGCGCCATTTGCTGCAATACTGCGCGTGGCACTCCCTGTTCGCGGTCAAACTGACCGGCTTGCGGGCGCAACACCTCTTGCGCAAAGGCGCGCGCCCGTGTGACCAAGGCGTGTTCAGCACTCATGCCGCACCTGCGCGGCTTTTGTTGATCAAGCCTATCATCGCGTCCACCGTGCTGAAATTGGGCAGCACGATATCGTCATCGGCGACGCTGATGCCGGCCAGATTTTCCAAAAAGGTCAGCAGGCGCATGGCGAAGATCGAGCTGACATAGCCTTTGCTGAAAATATTGTCATCGTCTTGCAATTCGACGTCATCATCGACGTTCATATTGCTTTCAATGAATTGGCGGATTTTGCTGCGCATGGTGTTTTCATCGTGGCTCATTTGCGTCCCTTTTTTCTTGGTTAGGCGGCAGCATCCTGCGGCGTGCGCAGGCGCAGGTAAGGCGGATAGTGTTGAATTTGGCTCAAATCGTTTTCAAACAGAATTTGGCCTTCCTCAGTGCGTGAGATTTCGCGGAAATTGGCGAATTGATAGGTCATCAGCATTTGCCGGTTGCGCTCGGTGCGGCGGAAATCGGCGCGCAGCCGGCGCCCGGCGGCTTGCGCCTGTTTCATCAAATACGTCAGCAGTACGCCGCCCACGCCGCGCGAGACGATGCGGCAGGACATCAAGAGCAGCATGATGTGGTCGTATTGTTCCTGATGTTGCACCAGGCACAGGCCGATTTTGCCGTAGCTGCCGTAGCGGTCAGTCAGCTCACAAATCAAGAGGCTGTGATCGGGCGAATGCATTAACGCACGCAATTGCTCGCTGTCATAGGTGACGCCGGTGGAATTGAGTTGATTGGTGCGCACCGTAAGTTCTTCTGCGCGCAGCAAATCGGCTTCTTCCGCCAGCGCGATCGTGAATTCCATGTCCAGCGTGGCGAGAAAGGCTTCGGGCGTGCCGGAAAAGCTGTCCTCATCCTGTTTGCGCGCCATGTCTTCCAGATACATAAAGCGGCGGCGCGCGGCGTCGTCGCTGATCTGCGCCGGATTCAAGCATTCCAGTTCGCACATCTGGCGATAATGGGCGGAGTCGAACACGCGCACTTGCGGGTGCGCCGCCTTGACTTCGTCGCGCTCAAACGGTTGGTCATCGATGAAGAAAAAAGTGTCGATGCCGATGTTTAAATCTTTCTGGATTTGCGCCACGCCTTGCGATTTGGCGTTCCAGGAGATTTGCGGATACAGAAAATATTGCGCCACATCCAGCGCCTGCAGCCGCGCCCATGCATCCTCATGGCTGTTTTTACTGGCGATGGAATGCAGAATGCCGCGCTGATCCAGGGTGCGCAGAATCTCCAGGATGCCCGGCTTTAATTGCACATCGTCGCCTTCGGCCAGAATCCCATCCCACAGGGTGTGGTCGAGATCCCACACCACACATTTGACCGGCTTGCCGGCCAGTGCTTCCAGTTCAGCTGTTGTAATCATAAAAACCCCGTCCCGATTTTTTGCCGTGCAAACCGGCGTCCACCATTTGCCGCAACAGCGGGCAGCAGCGGAATTTCGGATCCTGGTAATGCTGGTACAGCACGTCCAGCGAGTGCAATACGGTGTCCAGCCCGATCAAGTCGGCGGTTTCGAGCGGCCCCATTTTGTGGCCATAGCCTTCGCGGAAAATCGCATCGATTTCGGCTGGCTTGGCGACCCCGTCCTGCACCAGAAACGCAGCCTCATTCATGAACAGATGGGACAGGCGGTTGGCGACAAAGCCGGGAAAGTCTTTGACCACGATGGCGTTTTTGCCAAGCTGCTTTAACAACCCTTTGGCGGCCTCGATGCTGGCGTCCGAGGTGTGAAAGCCGCGCACCACTTCCACCGCTTTTTTCAAGGGCACTGGATTCATGAAGTGGGCCCCCAGCACGCGCGAGGGATCAGGCATTTGCGCCGCCAGTTTGGTGATTGGAATGCAGGAGGTGTTTACCGCATAGTACGTATCAGCGCGGCAGACGCGCGCCAGTTCGGCATACACCTGCTGCTTTAATTCGACATTTTCCGGCGCGCTTTCGATGATCCAATCGACATCCGCCAGCGGCGCATAGTCCAGCGTCGCCTGCACCAACTCCAGCATTTGCGCTGCAGTGCGGGTGAAGGTGCAGCCCATCATCTTGTAGCCGCGCAGTTTTTGCGGCAATTCGACGGCGAATTTGTCCAGCACCGCCTGATCCACATCTTTCAACACCACGCGCATGCCATGCGCCGCGCACAGGAGGGCGATATCCGCCCCCATCACGCCAGCGCCAACCACACCAATTGTCATCATGTCTGCCTCCGTCCGGCTCATTCCACGGTTTCCAGATAACCCAGGGTGAACATGGAGTCCTTCAGTTCATCCGCCTTCTTGGGCGTGACTTTTAAAATTTCCATCAGCGTGCTGCGGTCTTTATTGACCATGCTGGTGATCAGGACACTGCGCGGAATGCGGAATTTGCCGACTTCCTGTATGCCCTTAAATTGCACAGTTTTGATCATCGAGCCGGAAATGGAATAGCATTCATTCTTGATCAGACGCTTTTCTTTCGGCGAGATATAGCTGATCAGCTTGGCGTAGCCTTCCGTGTTGGGTTTGGCCGCCAGTTCCACCTTGAGCACGTTTTCGCCATCCAGCTGCACCTCGGAAAAGCTGGTCATGTTGTAGTCTTTGAGCAGATTGGTCTGCATCACGTCGTAGTTGTTGGCGTCGGTGCCCATGAAGGAGTCGCGCGCCGAAAGGCGGATGGAGCGCCGCACATCGCTGAAATACATCCACAGATTCAAGCCTGACTTGAGCAGGTATTTATGCTTGGATGTGGCCGGCCATTGCATCGCCAGCAGACTTTTATCATCCTTTAAGGACATCTCGAACGTGAAGTTTTTGATGACCTGGTCTTTTTTGTAATGCGACAGATTGAAGTTGGAAACCGAGTACTCCGGGAAATTCGTGCTTTCAATCTCGGTCAGAAGGCGTTGCACTTCTTTGACGTCCATCGCCGCATAGGCCGGCTGCGCCAGCAGGCAGACTGCGGCAAGCAAGGAGGGGGACAGAAATTTCATAGTGGTTCCTTTGCCTTTTTTCAATTGCTGATGATTTGCCCGCTTTTCATGCGCACCACACGGTCGCATTGGTCGATGATTTCCTGGTCATGGGTGGAAAACACCAGCGTGGTTTGCTCCTCACGATTGAGCTTGCGCAAGAGTTCGAGAATTTTTTGCGCCGTGTCGGCGTCCAGGTTGGCGGTCGGCTCGTCGGCCAGCACCAATTGCGGTTTGTTGACCAGGGCGCGCGCAATCGCCACGCGCTGGCGCTGGCCGCCCGAGAGTTCGTCCGGGCGGTGGGTGACGCGTTCATCCAGCCCCACGGTTTTAATCAAGTGCATGATCCAGTCACGCAATTGGTTTTTATCCTGCTTGCGCTGGCCGATGCGCGCCGGCAATTCGATGTTTTCATACACATTCAAAACCGGCATCAGGTTGAAGCTTTGAAAGATGTAGCCGATTTTTTCATTGCGCAACATCGCGCGCGCATTCAGATCCAGGGTTTTGACGCTGACGCCGTCAAACAGAATCTCGCCGCTATCCGGGCTGTCCAGACAGCCCAGCATATTCAACAAGGTGGTTTTGCCGCTGCCGGAGGGGCCGGCGACAGTGATGAAGTCTTGCGCCTGCACCTTGAAATTCACGCCCTTGAGCGCTTCCACCCGGGTCTTGCCCAGGTCGTATTCTTTTTTGACATTGCTCAGTACGATTTCCATGCATCATCCTGTAGAAGTGAGTGTCAGCGATCAGCCAGGGCTTCGGCCAGCGGCAAGCGCGAGGCGCGACGGGCAAACAAAAAGCTGGAGAAAAACGCCACCAGCAGTGGAACCAGCAATCCGGCCACATACCCCGCGCCATTGAAAGCAGGGAAGAAGTGGGACGAACCTAAAAAGCCGCTCAAATCTTTGTTATTGATCGGGATGCCATAGTGCGCGGTGATTAAATACAAGAGAATCGCGGCGAACATGCCAGCCAGGGCGGCAAACAGGGCCAGCACCATGCTTTCCCCCACCAGAATCCGGCGCACTGTGCGTGGCGTGGCGCCGAGCGCGCCCAGGGTGGCGATTTCTTTGGTGCGTTCGAGAATATTCATCATGGTGGAAAAAGCCAGGCTGGCGCCAACCATAATGATGATGATGGTGATTACCACCATATAACTGAGTTGCTGGGCGCCGATCAAATCATTAAAGGTGGAGGTGCCTTCTTCCCAGGACGTGATTTCGAGCGGCGGATTATCCTTGCTTTGATTTTGCTCCATCCAGCTTTGCACTGCGCTGCGCACCTTGGCAGGGTCGGCATCGTCTTTGAAGCTGACATTCAGACGGGTCAGGGTTTGCTTGTCGTTGACCAGCACGCGCGCCACATCAAGATCCAGATACACATAGTTGTCAAACCAGGCGGATAAGCTCTTGGTGTTGAACAGGCCGGTGACGGTGTAGTCGATCAGATTGACTTGATTGTTGGCAGCTTTCGCCAGCAGGCGCACCGAGTCGCCGACTTTGATCTGATGGCGGCGCGCAAAGTCTTGCGGCAGGATCACGCCGAATTCGCCGCTCTTGAACATGCGGCCTTCAGTCATTTCAAAATTCTGCTGCAAGCGGGTTTCGTGTTTCAAATCAAACGCCATCACGCGGAAGGGTGTGATGTCGTAATCGCCGACCACTTTGGCGTCAAATTCCAGCCGCTGCACCACATCAGACACGCCGGGCAGGGCGCTCAGGGTTTGCAGCGCTTGCGGACTGGCTTTGAAGTACAAGTACTCGCGGTCGAAAATGTTTTTATCAATGTCGCGCGTGATTTTTGATGACACATAAATATTGCCGCTGGCCAGCGAAACCAGGTTTTGCGTGAAATTGTGCTGCACCCCTTGCAAAAACTGGGAGAAATACACAATCGCCAGGCTGGAAGTGAAAATCAGCAGGCCCAACATCAAGTTGCGCGAGCGTTGCCGCAGCACGCTGCGCAGCACCAGCTTCCAGCGGCTGTTGGAAAACAGTCCTTGCCCGATTGCGGTTTGGTTTTGCATATCCGGATGTCCTCTCATTTACGGCCTGACAGTAACTCGATGGCGTCTTGGCTGCCCGACTTCCAGCAACTGAAGAAGGTGATCAGTAAAGAGGTGCTGATCACCAGCGCAAAGCCGCTCAGGGCATAAACGGGGTCAATCACCGGCACCAGGATCTTGCCGCCGTTCATGAATTGCTCCACCAGTGTTGCGGCCTTAATGCCGCCGGATTTTTGGATGCCGGTCAAAATGAACAGCGCCACCAGCATCCCGGCCAGGTAGCCAATCATGACCTTGATGGTGATTTCAGATAAAAATAATTGCAGCAAGCGGGAACGCGTCATGCCAAGCGACATCAGGGTGCCGATTTCTGCGCGCCGTTCAAACAGCCCCATGCGGGTCACAATCAGCACAATAATCAACATGATGAACATCACCACGCCGACCTGAATCGCCGCCATGCCGGTGGCGATATTGCCGACACTGTTGATGGCTTTCGCCACTTCCAGGTAGGTATATACGCCCAGCACCTCTTTTTGCTCTTTCGAGAACACAGCCTGAACCCGGTTTCTGACTTCTTCCAGGCGTTCTTCGTAACCTGGTTTGACGCGGATCGCGATTTCAGTCGCTATCTCATCGACATAGATCATTTTGCGCGCGCGTTCAATATTGATCATGAACATCATGTTCATGTACTCATCAATCAGCACGGGCGATTCGGCCAAGCCGACGATGTCATACGGACGGCCATTCACGTTTTCATCCGGCGTTTCAGACAAGACCAGAATTTCCTTGCCAATGCCGACGCCGCTTTTTTTGATCAGGTGCGGCGAGACCAGGGCGGCTTGCGGATTGCTTAACATTTTGGCGTACAGCGGCGCCATATCCGTCGTGACTTTGGCTTCCGCCACCGGGTCCAAGGCCATCACAAGAGCAGGGGTGGAGCTTTCGCCATTCCCGATCAGCGCGGAAAAACGCAAACGCGGCGCCGCCGCCGCAACGCCTTCGACCTGGGATACCCGTTGCAGCAGCTCGCGCAGCTCGGCCGGCTGAATCATGCTGATGCGGCGGCCCGAGGTTGCATCAAAGAACTCGCGCGGCGATTCTTTGGCCTTGATTTGCAAGTGGCCGGTGAGCGTGTCGGTCATGCCGCGCACCAGGGCCTGCTTGACCCCGCCAATCTGGCAGGTGGCGGTCACCAGCATCAGACTGGCGATTGCGATCACAAAGGTGCTCAGAAAAAAGCGTCCCTTATGCCGGAAAATATTACGCATTGCTAGTTGCAGTATCATCGTCCACTTTCCTGTTTTAAAACTGAGTGGCAGGCGCTGGCGGCTGCCGGATCATGGGCGCAATGTATTTTCACTCCACATTGCCGCACCGCTTTGTTTAAAACTTTTCATGCTTATGATCGCGAGAAAGGGGCAGTCCTTTTCTCTGGTATTGCATTGGGGCAATGCTGCACATCTGTGTCGGCTGGCAATTGTTTCAGCCTGAAATTTATACACGAGCAGCTGCTTTGCATCAAATCGCTTGCATCTTATGACTGTGCCTTGCTGCGATGCTGTACTGCTTATTTCCATGCGGCATCATCGTATTTCATTGCTGAGTCATCACTGTTCTATAGCGGTGCAAGCTGACAGTATGTGATTTTTATCAGCTGTTCTGCAGCGTAGAACATTTGCTGCATGTTGTTTTTTATTTTGAAGCCATCAATGAATGGCATTTACTATTATTTCATTCTGTTTAAGCTGGAGTAGATAATAAATTGCTTGATTCACGTTTTATGACTTTGCAGTCAGTAATTTGCGCACAATACCAAGCGGCTGCTTTCTAAACATATTTATCAGTTTGTCTTTTTCCAGGCAATAAAAACCCCTTTGCCCAATCAGCAAATATATAAGTAAGCACAACCTTTTCAGTTTGTGTGTGGCACAAACTTGGCAGAAAGAAAATATTTAACAATTGATCCCGAATTAACGGGAAATTGGTCATGCCGAAGCATCTCGCCATCCATGTCACGCCGCACACTGACACATACGAAGCGGATGACATTTCGTAAAATTTACTGCAATCCTATTGTCACGATATTTGCCGGGGAGCAGCACAGACTATTCGGAAGTATTGCTTCTGAAAAAACTGAGGCTGCATGCCATCCAGTTGTGACTCTCTTTTGCAAAATCAAGTGTAAACATATGAGTGAAATCGTATCTGAATTTAATGAAAGCTCGATGAAAATACTATTATGGTCTGCCCTGCAAGTAATTATGCATGTGACGCAAGTTTTAATTATTTTCAATCCTGCCAGGACGTCAAATTTTCCCGTCAAAATATGACAAAACAGCCTCCATTACACAAGCAGGCGAATGTCCGCGTCTTCGTTCAGATTAAGAATGAGCGCGCAAATATCCAGCTCAATCCAGTGAACGATGGATACACTTGTCTATATAACTATTCCGGATGGTGCGCATTGCCATTCATCTTGCGGATGGAATGCATCTATATTATGAGGATGATCGCCAGCATTGCCAGCTGGGGTATGCGCTTTTATTACTTTTTTCTGCGCCTTTGTTATGGGTTGCTATTATATGCAAAAAAGCATCATATTTCCAGCAGGCAGTAAAAAAATTTTCCTGAAAGCATGAAAATGCCCATTCTGCCTTTTTGCAGGTAAAACAGCAAGCGCTTGCTTACTGATATTCCCGCCTTTTATATGGCGGCGGGGCCATATTTAAATATTGCACAATGCGCGGTGATTCTCCTGTATTGGGCCGGCTGCCATGCGGCAGTGCGGCTTGCCAGATCAACAGATCGCCGGCCTGGCCGGGTATCGGCATGCCGCTTTCTTCGCTGCGCAATTCCTCGTCCGGGATGATGCCCTGCGGCAGCCGTTTGAGCCAGTCAGCCAGACGGTGCTGAAAACCGGGGACGCAGGTGAAGGCGCCTTGTTCGGCTGGCGTGTCGGTCAGATAAATCAGGGCCTGGGTATCAAATGGGACGGGGTTGTCAGGGGACAGCGCCAGATCCCAATGCAGATAGGGGCCTTGGAAGGGGTAGCCCTCACGTTCCGGCGGATGGAAGCTGCAATGATCAATGCTGCAATATAAATCATGGCACTCCCACAGTTGGGCGAAGGCTTTTTGTATGCGCGGCGCCGTGCGCGCAGCCTGCAAGGCCGGGTCTTGAAACAGGGTGGCCATGATGCCTTGGCGCTTGCGTAAATCGTACCAGCTGTCGGCTTGTTCCGGTTTGGCCTGCACATGACGGTACACCGCTGCGGCTGCGGCGGCGCAGGCGGCGGCGTCCAGCGCTTGCGGCAGCACGATATAGCCGTGTTCTTGCCAGAAGTCGAGTTCAGCATTGGAAAAAACCGGCGCCATCTGCGCCAGCGTTTCGCATTCCGCTGCAAGTTCCGGCGGATAGTCTTTTTGCTGCAATGCGCAGCTCAAGCGGCGTTGTGACAAGTCATGCAAACAGCCGTGACCGGGGCCGCCGTTCAGATGCGCAATCCAGGCGCATACGGTGTCAAAGTCGGCCAATTGCAGGGCTTCGCTCTGAAATTGCTCACGCCCCACGCCTAAACCGAACAACAGCATATCCTGCTCCAGTTGCTGGCGCCGGCTGGCGGCCGGGCGGGCTTCACGCACCTGTCCCCACAACTGACGCAAGGCTTGCAAAATCACGGGATCAAAGGCAGCTTGGCTCATATGCGCTTCCTGCTGTGACAGAATGTGACAGATTCTAGCCGCTTAGCTGCGCTTTGGCTTGCGGCAGTGCACAAAAAAGCCACTGCGCGGGCAGTGGCTTTTTGCGGTGAGGGTGCAGGTTTATTGCACTTTCGCCTTTTTCTTCAGATCTTCGATGAAGGCTTGCAGCTTCTTCTGGGTCAGGCTTTGTTCGATTTGCGGCTTGACTTCTTCCAGCGCCGGCGCTTTGGCGTCGCGCACATCATCCAGACGGATCACGTGGAAGCCATATTGGGTCTTGACCGGGGTTTCGGTCATTTTGCCTTTTTGCAGTGCTGCCAGAGCGTCGCCGAATTCCTTCACATAGGCATTCGCCGGGGCCCAGTCCAGAGCGCCACCGTTGGCGGCGGAACCCGGATCTTTGGATTCTTTGGCCAGATCTTCAAACTTGGCGCCGCCTTTGATCTTGGCGATGATGGCTTTGGCCTGGTCTTCTTTTTCCACCAGGATGTGACGGGCATTGTATTCTTTGCCGGACATGCCTTTCACCAGATTGTCATATTCAGCCTTGATATCGGCGTCGCTGACTTTGGCGCTCTTCATGTGCTCAGTCACCAGGGCGCGCGCCAGTGCGGATTGGCGCGCCATTTCCATTTGGTTTTTGAATTCGTCGCTCTTGCTCATGCCGCGCTTTTCAGCTTCCTGCACCAGCACTTCGCGCTCGATCAGCTGTTCTTTGATGTATTTGCGCAGTTCCGGGGTATCAGCCTGGCCTTGCGCGGCGGCTTGCTTGATCAGCATATCGGCGCGGGAGGCGGGGATCGGTTTGCCGTTGACCACGGCCAGGTTTTGCGCCGCAACCGGCAGGGAAATGGCAGCCAGCAGCGCCACCAACAAACGTGCAGAGTTAGACTTCATCTCTATTTCCTGGAAAAAAATCAAAAAAGCGCCGGCGTATGCCGGCAGGGGAGTAAAACGCATGCGGCAGCGCACGCATGGCGCGTCTGCCATTCCGCTCTTGCTTGCGCCTTGTTATCCGTCGCATTCCTGCGGCGTGCGTGCGCTGATGGCCAGAGCGTGAATTTCATGCGGAATCATTTCGCGCAGCGCATCATACACCAGCCTATGACGGCTGACCATGTTCAATCCATCAAATTTCGTTGATACGATAGTCAAACTATAATGCCCTGCGCCACCGGCTGCGCCGGCATGCCCGGCGTGCAAGTGACTCTGGTCGCGCAATTGACAGCTTTGCGGGGTAAAAGTTCGCTGCAAAATTTCTTCGATGCGCGCAACACGCGGATTGGGCGCGGCGGTTTGCTCATTTGCCATCTTTGCCCCCGTTTTCCGGTTCCAGATAAGGAGAAAGATAAAAACTTTGCGCAATGATGAAGACAAACATCAATACCGGCATGCCAAAGGTTTTAAAGCTGACCCAGGTGCTGGTTTGCACATTAAAGGCGACCAGCAGGTTTAATACACCGAGCGTGACAAAAAAGCCCATCCAGGCCAGGCCGAGCCGGTTCCAGACCTGATCCGGCAGGCTGATTTCTTTTTCCATCATGCTGCGGATGGCGTTTTTCTTGAACAGAAATTGACTGATGGCCATCGAGACCCCGAAACACCAGTACAGAATGGTGGGCTTCCACTTGATGAAGGTTTCATTGTGGAAATAAATCGTCAAGCCGCCAAACACGCCGATGATGCCCAGCGAGAGCATGAACATGCCGTCAATTTTTTGCCGTGTTCCCAGCAGCCACAGCAGCTGACCGAGGCTGGCCAGAATCGAGACCGAGGTGGCCAGCAGCACCGGCGCCACTTCCTTCGGCACTTTGCCATCGCTGATTAAAAAGCCGATGTAGTGCGAAACCCATTGCTGGCTTAGTTCGACATTTTTTTCGGCGTAATTAAAGACCACAAAGAAAACGATGACAGGAAACAGATCAAACAGGAATTTTTTCATATTCTTATTCAGAGTCAGGGGTAAAAGTCAGGGAAGCTGAGTTGACGCAGTAACGCAAGCCGGTCGGGGGCGGGCCGTCCGGAAAGACATGGCCAAGATGGGCGTCGCAGCGCTTGCATAAAATTTCCACCCGCACCATGCCATGGCTTAAATCGCGCTTTTCTTCGATCAGATCCGGCCCCAGGGCGCGGAAATAGCTGGGCCAGCCGCAGCCGGATTCAAACTTGGCGTCGGAGGCGAACAACGCCGTGCCGCAACACACGCAATGGTAAATCCCTTCATCGTGGTGATTCCAAAAATGCCCGGTGAAGGCGCGCTCTGTTGCGGCCTGGCGCGTAACCTGGTATTCCAGATCGCTTAACTGGGCGCGCCATTCGGCTTCGGTTTTGATGATTTTTTCTTGACTCATCTCATTATCCTCAGGAAGAGCAGGACACACACAGCTCACACGCCCAGGCCGGCGGCGGCCCGGCATAGGCGGCGTGTTCCGGCTGTTCGTCAAACGGTGTTTGCAGTATTGTCAGCAATTTTTGAATCTCGCTGAAGTCATTTTTTTGCGCCGCGTCGATTGCCGCTTGCGCCAGATGATTGTGCAGCACAAATTTGGGATTGCAGGCCAATTGTTGGCGCCAGCGCGCTTCATCTGTCAGGTTTTCCTGCTGCAAGCGGGCTTGATACTGCGCCAGCCAGGCGGCGCAGGCGGCGTCTGATTCCGCATTGCGGGTTTGCGCCAGCGCTTGCAGGTCTGCGATCTGCGCAGAGCCGCCGCTGCCGGGAAAGCGCGACAGGCTGCGCCAGAAGCTGGTATGGTCAAACTGGCCCAGCGTCAGCAAATCGTACAGCGCTTGCACCAGATTGCGATCAGCCGGCAGGCCGGTTTGCAAGCCGAGTTTGGCGCGTAGTTGCTGCAGTTGGGCCTGGGCGAACAGGGCAGGGTAGTCGTCCAGCGCGTCTTTGATCGCCTCGATATCTTCCACCAGCGGCACAAAGGTTTGCGCCAGGGCCGCGCAATTCCAGTGCCCGATTTGCGGCTGCATCTGATAACTGTAGCGGCCCTGATTGTCGCTGTGGTTGCAGATATGCGCCGGATCAAAGCCGGCCATGAAGCCGAACGGGCCGTAATCCAGCGTCAGGCCCAGAATCGACATATTGTCTGTATTGAGCACGCCATGCATGAAGCCGACCGATTGCCACTGCGCGACTAAACGCGCGGTGCGCGCAATCACTTCTTTGAGCAGGGCCAGATAAGGTTGCGGCTGGCTTTGCAGGGCGGGATAAAAACGCGCGATCACATAATCGGCCAGCTGTTTTAATTCTTCAGTGCGGCCCTGATAAAACCAGTGTTCAAAAGAGCCGAAGCGGATAAAGCTCGGCGCCACGCGCGCCACCACCGCTGCGCTTTCTGTGCTTTCGCGAAACACCGGATAATCGGCCCCGATCAGACTGAGTGCGCGCGTGCTTGGAATCCCCAGCCCGGCCATGGCTTCGGAACATAAAAATTCACGGATCGACGAGCGCAGCACCGCGCGCCCGTCGCCCATGCGTGAATACGGGGTTTTGCCGGCCCCTTTCAACTGCACTTCAAGGCGCTGGCCGGGCGTGGCGCTATCTTCCAGATCGCCCAGCAAGAGCGCGCGCCCATCGCCCAATTGCCCGGCCCAGACGCCGAACTGATGCCCGGAATACACCGCCGCCAGCGGTGCGCTGCCGGGCAGCACAGCATTCCCGGCCAGGCCCGCCACCCATTCTGGATGCGTGATGCAGTCCGCCAAACCCAGCCGCTGCGCCATCTCCGCGCTGTGCGCCAGTAATTGCGGCGCGGGCAGGGGCGTACCTTGCAGCCGGGTGTAAAAAGCCGGCGGCAGGGTGGCGAAATCGTTACTGAAAAGGGGCGCGGATGTCATGGGATTCCGGGTCATGAAAACGCACTATTTTGACAGAGTTTGCGAAAGCATGAGTGCGGCTGTATTTGCGCATCGCACAGCTGGCGCCAAGTTGCGCAATCGTTGTAAAAAGCAAGGCAGCGCCCGGCGCTGGGCCGGGCTTGGGGTCGCCTCAGGGGGGGGGCTTATTTGCCCTGATACTCTAAAGACGAGTGGTGCAGATTAATGCGCAGATTGCCCGCATCATCTTTGATGTAGCCCCATGTTTTGTCAACTGTGGTTACTTTCCCTGCCTTGTCGGTGAAGTGCACTTTGCCCATGCTGATTGCGCTGTTGCCATCAATGAAAATACCGGCATTCACGGCTTCGCATTTTCTCCAGCCCTTGAGCGCAAAGCCTGTGTCTTTAGGAAAAGACGCATCGCCGCCAACGAAATAGGACAAGGCGCCGGCGCGCGTCAGGCGGAATGTTTGCGGGTTGACGGTCAGGGTTGGCTTAAAGAGAACTGTGCCCATCTGGTAGGCATAAGCTGCATCGATCACCTTCCCGGCCAAGGCTTTCGCTGCGGCTTGCCCGTCTTTTTCGTAAGCGGCGTTGATATCAATCAGGGCATTGCACCAAGCCTGCTGGGCAGAAAGCACTTCCTTTTCTGTGACGGCTTGATTGACAACGACGACTTGATCCGCGCTTGCAATATTTGAAGCCAGCGCGAGCACTGATGCCAGAACGAGTGATTTGATGATCATGCTTATCATTCCTTTGGGTTGAAAGATTCGACAGTTTTTGGTCAAAATCAATTGCGTTTGATGTGGATATCATGGAGATAGACAATTTTGCCAGCGCAGCCCCGCACAGTGATGGTCGCAGAGCATCGCACCGCATTGCGTCAGATGATGATATCCGCCAGCATCATACGTCAATCGTGGGCTGCCCGTGGTTTTTGCCTGTGCCTTCATGCACATGGGGCGCAGCATACACTGATATTGTTGTTTGATCGCAATCGCATATCTGTAAAAGTGCATGCAGGCCCCAAGCCGGGAGGGCGGCGTCAGTGGCCGGCAATGTAAATCAGCGCGCATGCCTTCGGCCCGGCGTTGTGGAAGGCAGGAGGCGCCGCTATATCGAATCAAGCCAAGCTTGCATGTTCCCCCATCAGAGCCGATCTCACCATGCGCATAAATGCTGCACTGCAAAATTGAAAGCATTTGACCGTCTGCAATCCGCTTGGAAAAATCAAGCGCTTGTCTTCCCCTGTCGTCTTTCACCTGAATCGGAGTGTTTCGCATGACTTCCAGCTTTGCCACTGCCCAAGCTTTAGCCGCCGCCACGCCGTCTGATTTGCCGCGTTCGCCGCTGACCGGCTTGATGATGTATCAACCGCTCTTGATTTCCACCATCATCGAATATGCGCGGCGCCACTATCCGCATACGGAAATTGTGTCGCGCCGGGTGGAGGGCGATTTGCACCGCTATACCTATGCCGATTGCCATGCGCGCAGCTGCCAGCTGGCGCATGCCTTGCAACAAGCCGGTGTTGCGCTGGGCGACCGCGTCGCCACCCTGGCCTGGAATGGCTATCGCCACCTGGAAGCGTATTACGGTGTGTCCGGCATCGGCGCGGTCTTGCATACGATTAATCCGCGTTTGCATCCGGAACAGCTGGCTTACATCATCCGCCACGCCGAAGATAAATTCCTGTTGTTTGATCTGACCTTTTTGCCGCTGGTGGAAGCGATTGCGCCGCATTGCCCTGGCGTGCAGTGGGTGGCGCTGTGCGGCGCCGCGCATATGCCAAAGGAAAGCAAGCTGGCGCAGCTGATCTGCTATGAAGATTGGATTGGCGCGCAGCCGGCGCAAATCGACTGGCCGCAATTTGATGAATGCAGCGCCGCCAGCCTGTGCTACACCTCGGGCACCACGGGCAATCCGAAAGGCGTGCTGTATTCGCACCGCTCGACCGTCTTGCATGCTTACGGCTCGGCTTTGCCGAACGCCATCAATGTCAGCGCCTGCGATGTGGTGTTGCCGGTGGTGCCGATGTTCCATGTCAATGCCTGGGGTCTGCCATATTCCACCTTGCTGTCGGGGGCCAAAATGGTGTTCCCCGGCCCGGCGTTGGATGGCAAGAGTTTGTTTGAGATTTTTGAAAACGAGCGCGTCAGTTTTTCCGCCGGCGTGCCGACCGTCTGGCTGGGCTTGCTGACCTATATGAAGCAAAATCAGCTGCAATTTTCCACCTTCAAGCGCACTGTGATCGGCGGCTCGGCCTGTCCGCCGGCGATGATGGACAGCCTGATTGATGATTTCGGCGTCGAAGTGGTGCATGGCTGGGGCATGACGGAAATGTCGCCGCTGGGCACCGCCGGCAGCCTGATGGCCAGCCATCTGGCGTTGCCCAAAGACCAGCAGCGCAAGATTTTGCAAAAACAGGGCCATGCGGTGTATGGCGTGGATATGAAAATCGTCAATGAAGAGGGACAGGAGCAAGCCTGGGACGGCAAGAGCTGGGGCCATTTGCTGGTGCGCGGGCCGTGGATCGCCAGCGGCTATTTCAAAGGCGAGGGCGGCGATGTGTTGCATGATGGCTGGTTTGACACCGGCGACGTCGCCAGCATCGACCCGGATGGCTATATGCAGATCACCGACCGCAGCAAAGATGTGATCAAATCCGGTGGCGAGTGGATCGGCAGTATTGAGCTGGAAAACATCGCCATGGCGCACCCTGCGGTGGCGCAGGCCGCCTGCATCGGCTTGCCGCATCCGAAATGGGATGAGCGCCCCTTGCTGGTGGTGGTCAAAAAACCGGACGCAGAAGTGGATGCGCCGGCCTTGCTCGCCTTCTATCAGGAAAAAGTGGCCAAGTGGTGGATCCCGGATGATGTCGCGTTTGTGGAAGCCTTGCCGATTGGCGCCACCGGCAAAGTGCAGAAAAACAAAATCCGCGAGCAGTTCCAGGATTACCAATTCCCGGCTTAAGGCGCGCCGTTTGGCATGCAAACCGGCTGAACCTGGTTTGCATGCCCAATGGGTTAAGCGTTCGGATACATTTGTTGCAAAATAATTACTAAACAGCGATTGAAATCTTTCCTCGCTTTACATCGCGCTGTAGTGCGCTATATGCTTGCGGCTTGGTTTTACGCTCCTTATTCACTGATCCTTTTTTGCGAGTCGTTATGCGTGCATTCATTCCCGGTTTCGCCGCGTTGTCCCTGTTCTGCGCCATGCCTGCGCTGGCCGATACCATCAAAATCGCTTTTATTGATCCGCTCTCCGGCCCGTTTGCGCCGGTCGGGCAAAATCAATTTAAAACCTTCCAACTCGCCGCCGAGCAGGCCAATGCCGGCAAATGGGCCGGCGAACATAAATTTGAAGTGACAGGTTTTGATAACAAGGGCAGCCCGCAGGAAGCCTTGACCCAGCTCAAGGCGGTGATTGATCAGGGTTACCGTTTCGTGGCGCAAGGCAATGGTTCGGCAGTCGGCCTGGCCTTGCTGGACGCAATCAATAAACATAATGAGCGCAATCCCGGCAAGGAAGTGATTTTGCTGAATTACGCCGCGATTGATCCGGATATGACGAATGGCAAATGCAGCTTCTGGCATTTCCGTTTTGATGCGCATTCCGATATGAAAATGGAAGCGCTGACCACCTATATCGCGAAAAACAAAGCCATCAAAAATGTGTATCTGATCGGGCAGAATTATTCCTTCGGCCAATCGGTAAGCCGCTCGACCAAGGAATATCTGGCCAGAAAACGCCCGGATATCAAAGTGGTCGGCGATGATTTGCATCCAATTGGCCAGGTCAAAGATTTCTCGCCGTATATCGCCAAGATTAAAGCCTCCGGCGCGGATACCGTGATCACCGGCAACTGGGGCGCAGATCTGTCACTCTTGGTGCGCGCCGCCAAAGACGCCGATCTGAAAGCCAATTTCTACACGCTGTACGCCGTGACCTCCGGCGTGCCGACGGCAATGGGCGCGGCTGGCGCGGAGCGCGTGAAAGTGCTGGGCAACTGGTTGCCGAATGCTGACAATGCCGCCGCCAGCGCATCGGTGGACGCTTTCAAGAAAAAATTCAATGACGATCTGTACACCGCGCAAGCACATACCGCGCTGGCCATGGTCGGGCGCGCAGCCAAAGAAACCCGCTCGCTTGACCCGGTCAAACTGGCGTTTGCGATGGAAGGCATGAAGGTCAACAGCCTGAATGGCGAAGTCAGCATGAACAAGGTGGATCATCAATTGCAGCAGCCGCTGTACATCGCCACCTGGACCAAAATCAATGGCAAGGACGTCAAATACGATCAGGAAAACACCGGCTATGGCTGGAAGATCGAACAAAAGATTGATCCCTGGGTGGCGGCGCAGCCCACTTCCTGCCAAATGAAGCGTCCCGCTAAATAAGTCTGACGGTTATTTTTGCGGGAGTGCGCTTGGAGTTTGTGTTTTTCACCCTTCTGAATGGCTTGGCGTATGGCTTGCTGCTCTTCATGCTGTCTTCAGGTCTGACCCTGATTTTCAGCATGATGGGCGTGCTCAATTTCGCCCACGCCAGTTTCTATATGCTGGGCGCGTATGTTTCCTACAGCATTACGCGCACAATCGGTTTTTGGCCGGCCTTATTGCTGGCCCCGCTGGCGGTCGGCGTGTGCGGCGCGGCCATTGAACGTTACGGTTTGCGCCGCGTGCATCAACATGGCCATATCCCGGAATTATTGTTCACCTTCGGCCTGTCCTATGTCCTGCTGGAAGTGGTGCAATTGATCTGGGGCCGCGCGCCGCTGCCCTCGCAGGTGCCGGCGCTGTTGGATGGCCCGCTGTTTTCACTGTACGGCGCCAGTTTTCCGCGCTATCGCGCATTCATGATGTTAGTCGCCTGCCTGATGCTGGGCGCAATCTGGCTGTTGTTTGCGCGCACCCGCATCGGCCTGGTGATTCAGGCCGCCTTGACCCATCCGGCCATGGCCCAGTGTCTGGGACATGACGTGCCGCGCATTTTCACCCTGGTGTTTGGCGGCGGCTGCGCGCTGGCTGCTTTGGCCGGCGTGATTGGCGGCAATATCTTCCCGACTGAGCCGGCGATGGCCGGCGCGATGGGGTCGATTATTTTCGTGGTGGTGGTGGTGGGCGGCATGGGTTCTTTGCTCGGCGCCTTCGCCGCCTCGCTCTTGCTGGGCGTGCTGCAAACCTTTGCCGTGGTGCTGGATGTGTCCGCCGCCCAGGCTTTGCAGGCGCTCGGCTGGCAGGCTGCGCCCGGCAGCATCAGCCATGCCTTGCTCTCGATCACGGTGGCGCAGGCGGCGCCGATTCTGCCCTATCTTTTATTGATTTTGATGCTCTTGCTGCGGCCGCAGGGCATTGCCGGCAAGCGGGTGGATTGAGATGGCTGCTTTTCTTTCCGCCCATGCCAGCCGGCTTGTCTTGTGGAGCGGCTATGCCGCTTTGCTGGTCTGCCTGCCGCTGCTGTTTACCCAAGGCAGCGCGCTGTCACTGCTGTCGCAAATCGGCGCGCTGATGATTTTTGCGCTGTCCTACAATATGCTGCTGGGACAGGGCGGCATGCTCTCGTTCGGCCATGCGGTGTATTCCGGCCTCGGCGCCTTCATGGCGGCGCATGCCATGAACCAGGCGCGCGCCGCCGGCTGGGATTTGCCGCTGCCCTTGGTGCCTTTGCTGGCCGGCTTTGCCGGTCTGGGCGTGGGCGTGGTGTTCGGCTGGTTGTGCACGCGCAAATCCGGCACCGCCTTTGCCATGATCAGCTTGGGGCTGGTCGAATTGGTCTCGGCCTGCTCGCTGATGCTGCCGCAGTTTTTTGGCGGCGAAGGCGGGATTTCCACCAACCGCGTCGGCGCACCCTGGCTGGGTTGGAGCTTCGGCCCGCAAATCGAAGTCTATTACCTGATCGCCGCCTGGCTGTTTATCTGCACCGTGGCGATGTATGCCTTCACGCATACGCCGCTGGGACGCATCATCAATGCGGTGCGGGATAACCCGGAACGGGTGGCTTTTTTAGGTTATGACCCAAGCCATGTGCGCTGGCTGGTGCTGATCTTATCGGCATTTTTCGCCGGCATTTCCGGCGGCCTGGGCGCCATCAATTTTGAAATCGTCAGCGCGGAAAATGTCGGCGCCTTGCGCTCCGGCGCGGTGCTGCTGGCCACCTTCATCGGCGGCGTGGCGTTTTTCTGGGGGCCGATGTTGGGCGCGGTGTGCGGCGTGCTGCTGGCGGTGGTGCTGCCGGAATACAGCAAAGCCTGGATTTTGTACCAGGGCCTGTTTTTCATCGCCATTGTGTTATACGCGCCGGGCGGCCTGGCCAGTCTGCTGTTGCTGGCCTGGCGTTTAAGCGTGCGCGGCCTGTGGCGCCGTCTCGGCTGGCCGTTGCTGGGCCAGTTCGTGTCCCTGTTGTTGCTGATGTGCGGTTTGATTTTGGCGATTGAAATGCTGTATCAAAAAAATCTGGATGTGACAGGCGTGACGCAGATGCGCTGGTTTGGCGTGGAATTTGACAGCGCTGCGGCTGCGCCCTGGCTGCTGGCCTTGGGCTTGGGCGGGGCCGGTCTGCTTGGCATGCGTTTGCTGGCGGCGCCGTTCGCGGCGCGCTGGGCGCAGATTGTTCCGGCGCTCAAGGAGGATGGCCATGCACACTGATTGCGCATTGGCGCTGCGCGCCGTGCACAAATATTTCGGCGCCAGCCATATTATCCGTGGCGCCGAATTAGAAGTGCGGCGCGGCGAGCGGCTGGCCATCATCGGCCCCAACGGCGCCGGCAAATCCACCCTGTTTCATTTGATCTCGGGGCGCATCGCGCCATCCAGCGGTGAGATTTTGCTGAATGGCAAGCCGATTCACGGCTTGCCGCCGCAACTGATTTTCCGCCAGGGCTTGGCGCGCAGTTTTCAAATCAATCATGTGTTTTCCAATTTGAGCGTGTTTGAAAACATCCGATGCGCGCTGTTGTGGGCCTTGGGTTGCCGCTATTCTTTTTGGCAGCGCATCGCCGGTCTGCGTCATTTGAATGCGCGCACTGAAGAGGTGTTGCAGCGCATCGGCCTGTACGAGTGCCGCATGCGCATCGCTTCACAGCTCAGTTATGCGCAATTGCGCGCGCTGGAAATCGGCTTGGCGATTGCCGCCGATGCCCAGGTCTTGCTGCTGGATGAGCCGACCGCCGGCATGAGCCGCGCGGAAACCGCGCAGGCGGTGGAATTGATCCGCAGCGTCAGCGCCGGCAAAACCCTGCTGATGGTGGAGCATGATATGAATGTGGTGTTCGGCCTGGCCGACCGTATCGCCGTACTGGTGTATGGCGAAGTGATCGCCTGCGATGCGCCGGCGGCGGTGCGCGCCAATGCGCGCGTGCAGGAAGCCTATCTCGGCAGCCTGGGACAGGCCGGGGAGGGCGCGTCATGAGTTTATTGCAGATCAATGATTTGCACGCCTGGTATGGCAAAAGCCATGTCTTGCACGGCGTCACGCTGGAAGTGGGGGCGGGCGAAATCGTCAGCCTGATTGGCCGCAACGGGGCAGGGCGCTCAACCCTGGTCAAAGCCTTGATGGGTTTGGTGACACGTCGCGGCCAGGTCAACTGGCGCGGCCAGGACATCAGCGCCTGGGCCCCGCACCAGATCGCGCGCGCCGGGATTGCCTATGTGCCGGAAAGCCGCGAGGTGTTCCCGGCCTTGACGGTGGAGCAAAATCTATTACTGGGCGAGCAAAAGCGCAAAGCGCGCGCGCCGCGCTGGCGGCTGGACGATATGTATCAGCTGTTTCCGCGTCTGCACGAGCGGCGTGATGTGGCTGCCGGCGTGCTTTCCGGCGGCGAGCAGCAAATGCTGACCTTGTGCCGCAGCTTGATGGGCGACCCGGATTTGATTCTGGTCGATGAGCCGACCGAAGGGCTGGCGCCGAAAATTGTCGAGCAGGTGGCGAATTGTCTGGCCCAGCTGCGCGAGCGCGGCGTGGCAGTGTTATTGGTCGAACAAAAGCTGACCATCGCCTTGGCCTTATCGCAGCGTCTGTATTTAATGGGCCATGGGGAAATCGTTTTTTCCGGTGCGGCCCGGGAGTTGATGGACAACCCCGCCATCCGCCGCGAGTGGCTGGAGGTGTAGCCTCCAGCCGCCAGACACGGATGCGGGATGTTGAAAAAACAGTCGCAATCTTGAACAACCTTACCAGCCAATGCACCTGATGAATGCCCCCATATCCGCCCTGCGCACCCTGGCGCTGAGTTTCTTTTGCCTGGCCAATTTGCATGCCGCGCCGAATCCGGCAGGCGCTGACAGCTTTTCACCGGATGACTGCAAAGACGCGGAAAAAGCGCGTCAGATCGTGGCCGAACTGGAAAAACGGCAAGATGTGATTTTGCAGGAAGACGCTGAGCGCAATGCCAAATTGAACAAGCTGCTGGAGCAAAAGAGCGCCCAGGCCGGCATGGACCGCGCTGCGCGCAGCCGTTTTATGACGCAATTGCTGGCGGCCCCCGGCTTGCAGGCGCACCAGGCCGAGCGTAAAGATTTATCCAAAGCCATCAATCACTTGATGAACGCCGCTGAAAACAATCCGCCCGGCAGCCCGCAAGCCTGCTCACATATGGTGCTGGGGTTGACGCTGGCGCAAAAATTGCGCGAGCTGAATCAAAAAGAGCATGAGATTCTGCTGCAGGAAATCAATAAACTGGGCGCTAAAAATAAACCGGCCCGGCGCGAGCCTGAGCCTGATTCAGGCCGGGGCCAGCCTTAAGCTGAAAACAGCAAGCGGCGCAAGCGTGTCAGCCGATTGCCTGTCAGCCGGTGTCAGCTGCGCTGCAACATTTGCGGATTTTGCTTATCATTTATGCTTTCTTTCATTCGGGAAATATAATGTCTGCCAAAATTCTCCTCCCTCTGCTGTTCTGCGCCCAGTTTGGTTTGGCGCACGCTGCCCCTAAAGAAGCTGATTGCGCCAATCAGGCCAAGGCGAAGCAGGTGATGGCGGATTTGAGCAAAAAGCAGGCTGAAGATCAGCAAGCGGAAATGCAGCGCAATGAGGCCTTGCACAAACTGATGGAGAAAAATCCCGCCCTGGCCAAACTGGGCAAAGAGCAGCGCGCCAAGTTTTTGCTCGGTTTGATGAGCAAACCCGAGGTGAAAGCCATCGATGCGGAGCGCCAGAAAGTGATGGAAAGCATGGCGCAGTCGGTGGCGGAATTGTCCAAGGACAAAAAGCCGGACAGCGCCACAGAGTGCAAAATCATGTTGAAAATGGCGCAGATCAGCGATAAAACCCGTCCTTTGAATTTGCGCCAGCACGCTTTGCTGGAAAAAGAAATCAATCAAGCCAAATAATCCGCACCCCCCGGGATTGCGCCCGCGCCGTGCTCTGCGCCAGGAGATTGCTATGACAAGCGCCTTATTGATCATCGATGTGCAACAGGCATTGTGCTATGGCGAATGGGCGGCCTGGCAAGCGCAAGCGCTCATCGGGCGCGTCAATTTGCTGGCGCAACAGGCGCGCGCCGCGCGCCGGCCTGTGATTTGGGTGCAGCATGAAGAAGACGAGGGGCCGCTTGTATTTGACGCCCCCGGCTGGCGGCTGGCGCAAGGCTTGCAGACTGCGCCGGACGATCTGTATGTGCGCAAGCGCGCTTCAGACGCCTTTCATCAAACCGCCTTGCATGAGATCCTGCAGGCGCGCGGGGTGACTAATCTGGTGATCTGCGGCATGCAAAGCGAATATTGCATTGACTCCAGCTGCCGCCGCGCGCTGGCCTTGGGCTATGCCGTGCAACTCGCGGCAGACGCCCATTCCACCCTCGACAATCCGCATTTGCCGGCAGCGCAAATCATCGCCCATCACAACCACACCTTGAGCAACTTGGGCAGTTATGGCGTGCGTCTGCAGGCGCTGGCGGCGCAGCAGATTGTGTTTGCCTGATGTCAGCGGGATACTTGCAGCCTTGCATGCTTTGTCGCAAAAAAACATGTGTCCAAATCCCCTCACTGCCTTAGCTGTCCGGCTTCTTATATGATGGCGCAATAGCCTGATCCAGTTCATATTCTTTTGACAGCGCGCAATCAAGCATGGGACACAACAGTTTCAACATTGCATGGTGGAATACCGGCTTGGCGCCGGGCGCCAGGTCGAAATCTGCGCAAAACACATTGCTGCTTGCCTTGGGCCTCATTTATGAATTGCTGCATGAGCAAGCGCTTGACCTTTTGGTCTTGTGTGAAATCTCAGAAACAGAATTGCGCGCGCTGGCTGACTTGCTGGAGGCCAGTCCATGGCGCTTGCAGTCAGGTTTGCAGAGCGTTGGCCGGGCAAGGTTTGACACCTGTTTTGTGTATCGAGAGGAAAGGTTGGCGATTGCCGGATTGTTGGCTTTGACCCACCCATGCGGAGAGCGGATCCGCCGGCCCGGGCAACATTTGCGGCTGTTATTAGATCAGCGTGATCAGTTTCATTGCTTTGTCTCACATTGGCCAAGCCGCGTGTATGCTGATAAAGACGAGCGGAATCGCTTGGGGATGGAGTTGCGTGATGAGGTCAATCGTGTGCTGCGTGGCGACCCTGAGGCAAACATCATCATGATGGGCGATTACAACGACGAAGTCTTTGACGTTTCAATCACAGAGTATTTGCAGGCAAGCAGAGACAGGGAGTTGGTGCTGAGAAAACGTCATCTATTGTATAACCCGTTTTGGCGCAAACTTGGCGCCAGTCTGGATGGCGACTACTTCAGCGGCACAATTTTCGATTGGCGCGGTGAATTTACGAGATGGCGCAGCTTTGATCAAATCATGCTTTCCGCCGCGCTGCTGGATGGCGCTCAATGGCGCCTGGATGAGAGCAGTGCTAATATCTATTCAAGCGCCACGCTGTCAGCGTGCCTGCGCAAACATGAATTTGATCATCTGCCGGTGATACTGAATATGCAAAAGGTGATGTAAATGGTCGATGTGGATTTCTTAAGTGCAGTCAAGGCTGGCCTCGACTCGGCGCAAATGGCGCAACAAAACCAGGATGAGATTTTGCAAGTGTTCAACGAGGTGAATCGGCAGTTGAGCGCTGGATTTGACGGGCGCTTGCAGATCAAAAGTATCGCCAAAATTGAGCAGATGGGATTGGCCGGGGCCGCTGCCAAGGCAATCTTGAAAGCGACAGGGAACGCAAACGTGGAAAAAATCCAAGTCCCGCAATGCCTGGTCGCATACAACCCCAACACACCGGAGCGCGCGTTTGTGCTTGCTGAATGGGATTGGGGGGAGCATGGCTATCCCTGCTCGATTCAAGCGGATCAGGTGCGCACCCGCTGTGACAATGCAGAAGAACTGGCGCAAGCCTTGCAAACCTTGCTGCAATCCACTTCCGCAGGTAAGAAAATTCACCAACTGCTATTTGAGCCGCAAGCGGCCTGACAGCATGGCAGATAAACAGCGTGATCAAGCGCATAATCCTGCCGCCACTGTTGTCCACGCGCAATAGCTGGTTTATGATCCTTCAGCACACGTGCAATCTTTCCCGCGCCCACAGGTCGGAAGACCGCACGGGAAGCTTGCCAGAGATGTCAACTGACCAGGATAAGCAGATCAGATGAGTGTAACGCCGCCACATTCAGCAGCGCATGCATCCACGCCGGCGGCCCCCGGGTTTGATGCATTCGCACATGTATTGCAAATGCTGGCCGCGCCTCTGGCTTTGCTGGACGGGGGCGGGCGTTTTATCCATGCCAATGCGGCGCTGCAAGCGCTGCTGGAATTGCCGCCCGAGGCAAATCAGGGCCTTGCGCTGACGGATATGATGGACCCCGCCTGGCGTCAGAATTTATTGCAACAAATCAAATATTTGCAAAAAAGCGGGCAGGCCACGACCTGGGAGCTGAGTTTGCGCCGCGCCGGCGATGAACCGCTCAAGTTGCAGGTGTATGCGATCTGGCTGCCGCAACTTGCGCTGGCCGCACTGGCCTTCTTCGACATCACGCAATATCACCACGACGAAATGACGCTGCGCAAAACCCTGCTGGAACAGCAGGCGATTTTGGAAAATGCGGCGGTCGGGATTTTGTTCAGCCGGGATGGCGTGATTGTCGAATGCAATATCCGCGCCGCCGAAATGTTCGGCTTTGCAAGGCGCGATCTGGTCGGCCAGGTCAGCCGCGTGATTTTCCCATCAGAACAAAGCCATGCCGAATTATCGGTGCACGCGCAACCGCCTTTGAGCCAGGGGCTGGCGTTCCAGACCGAATGGAAATTGAAGCGGCGCGATGGCGGGCTGTTCTGGTGTCGCCTGTATGCGCGCGCCATCGATCCCTGGCATACCGAGCACGGCACAATCTGGATTGCCGAAGACATCAATGCGCATAAACAAGATGAAGCGCGCCTGCGCAACACCTTGCTGGAAATGCAAGCCATCATGGCGAACGCCCCGCTGGCGATCGGCTTTCATCGCGATAACCGCATCTTGCGCTACAACCAGCGCTATGCCGCCATGTTCGGTTTTTATGGCGACGAGGGGGCCGGCCAGGTGTCGGAAATTCTCTACCCCTCAATGGAGGCCTTCACCCAAACCGCCTTGCAAGCGCTGCCCTTATTGCGCCAGGGCCTGCCGTTTCAAGCCCAGATGGAAATGCGGCGCCAGGATGGCAGCCTGTTTTGGGCCCAGGCCATGGCCTATGTGGTGCACGCCGATGCTCCGGAGCAGGGGACGGTCTGGATCTTTGACGACATCACCTCGCAGCGCGAGGCGCAAGAAGCGCGCAAACATTTGCTGCTGGAGCAGCAGGCGATTTTGGATAATGCCCCGGTTGGCATCATGTTTACCCGCGCGCATCAAATCCAGCGCTGCAATCCGCGTCTGGAGCAAATGCTGGGACAGGAGAATGGCGACCTGATCGGCATGTCGGCGGCGCAAATTTTTGTCGGCGATGGTTACGCCAACGCGCGCCGCGCCGGCCAGGCGCTGCTGGCTTGCGGCCAAGCCTATGAAAACAATGAAGTCGAAATGCGGCGCGCCGACGGCAGCCACTTTTGGGCCAGCATCCGTTGCAAAGCAGTGGATGCGCAGCGCAGCGAAGAGGGCACCATCTGGATTTTGCAAGACATCAGCGAAAAGCGCGCCGAAGAACAGCAATTGCGCCGCACCTTGATGGAGCTGGACGCCATCATGAGCAATGCCTCGGTTGGCATTGTGTTTACCAAAAACCGCGTGATCACCCGTTTTAACCACCGTTTCCATGAAATGTATGGTTATGACGAGCGCCATCTTGGCATGCCGGGGCGCAATATGTATCCCAGCGAAGAGGCTTACCAGAAAGTCGGCATGCAAGCCGCGCCCCTGCTTTCCGCCGGCAAACCTTATCAGGCTGAGCTGGAAATGCTGCGCGTCGATGGCACGCCGATCTGGACCCAGTTAATCGGCTATGTGATCAACCCCCAGGACCCGGGACAGGGCACAGTCTGGATTCTGGAAGACCGCACCGAGGCGCGCCGCAATGAACAGTTTTTGCGCAACGCCTTGCTGGAAAACCGCGTGATTTTGGAAACCGCAGCCATCGGCATCGCCGTGATTGAATATGGCCGCACCCTGCATTGCAACCGCCGCATGGAAGAATTATTCGGCTATGACACCGGCGAATTGATCGGCGTCTCGACCTTGCATTTTTACGCCAGCCGCGCGGAATGGGATGCGGCGCGCGATGGCGCGCGGGTGGATTTTGCGCAAGGGCGCGAACATTGTTGTGAGCGCTTAATGGTCAGGCGCGATGGGCGCAGCTTCTGGGCGCGCTTATCCGGGCGCGCATTTGATCCCAGCCAGCCGCGCGGGCGCAGCGTCTGGCTGGTGGACGATATCACCGAGCGGCGCGCCGCTTCGCAGGCGGTAGAGCGCTCGCGCGATGAACTCGAATTGCGGGTCGCCGAACGCACCGCCGAGCTGGCCGGCGCAAACGCCAAATTGCAGGCCGAAATCATCGAGCGGCGCCAGATTGAGCAGCAAATGCAGCACATGGCGTATCACGACAGCCTGACCGGCCTGCCCAACCGCGCCTTGCTGGCCGACCGTCTGCAGCGCGCCATGCTGGCCTGCCAGCGCAATCAACTGCGCTTAGCCGTGATGTTCATCGACCTGGACCGCTTTAAAAATATCAATGACACACTGGGACACTTCATTGGCGATCAATTGCTCAAAGAAGTGGCGCAACGCCTGTTGCTGGCGGTGCGCGCCTCCGACACCGTGGCGCGTTTAGGCGGCGATGAGTTTGTAGTCTTGCTGCCGGAATTGCAGCAGGCGCAGGAAGCCGGCCTGGTGGCGCAAAAAATTATCGACAGCCTGGCCAGCCACTTCTTGATCGAAGAATGCGAATTGCATATCAGCCCCTCCATCGGCATCTGTCTGTACCCGGACGACGGCGATGATGTGGATACGCTGATGCGGCATGCCGATGCCGCGATGTACCACGCGAAAGACAGCGGGCGCAATAACTACCAATTCTTTGCGCAGCAAATGATTCAGGCTGCCGCCTTGCAATTTGACTTGGAGAGCCGTTTGCGCGGCGCCCTGGCGCGTGAGGAATTTGTGCTGCACTTCCAACCCATCATCGATATGGCGTCGCAAGAGGTGCGCGTGCTGGAAGTCTTATTGCGCTGGCAGCGCAGCGATGGCGTGCTGGTCAACCCTGACCACTTCATTCCGATCATGGAGGAAACCGGTTTGATTGTGCCAGCCGGCGCCTGGGTGATGCGGCGCGCCTGTTTGCAAATGCAGGAATGGATCGCGGCCGGCCATCCAGCCCTGCCGCTGGCAGTGAACCTGTCACCGCGCCAATTCATGCAGCGCGGCCTGATCGAATCGATCGGCGCGATTTTGCAGGAAACCGGCCTTGATCCGGCCTTGCTCGAATTTGAAATCACCGAAACCGCGCTGATGCAGCACGGCGCGCATACGCTGGACATCCTGGATCAAATCAACCGCATGGGAATCCGTCTCTCGATTGATGACTTCGGCACCGGCTATTCCAGTCTGGCGTATTTAAAACGCTTCCCGGTGAATAAACTCAAGATCGACCGCGCCTTTGTCAAAGATCTGGAACTCAGCAGCGATGACCGCGCGATTGTGTCCGCGATTATCGCGCTGGCCAAGAGCTTGCAATTAGCTGTGGTGGCGGAAGGGGTGGAGCAGGCCCAGCAATATGATTTGCTGCGTCAGGCCGGCTGTGATTATGCGCAAGGCTATTTGTTTGCGCGGCCATTGCCGGCCGCTGCGCTGTTGCAATGGCTGGCCGATTACAAATCCAGACTGGCCAGTACCGGGGTGTGATCCGAAGGTTGCTCCCATTTGCGCGGCAACTTGTCGATCTCACAAGCGCTGCACACCGCGCGCAAGGCGTCTGACAGCAAAATATGGTCAATCCGCAAACCCTTGTTCAGGCGGAAACCCATTTGCCGGTAATCCCACCAGGAATACAGCTTGGGCGCTTGCTCAAACAGGCGGAATGCATCATGCAAACCCAGTCCCAGCAAGCCCTGAAACGCGGCGCGCTCCGGCGCCGAGACCAGCACCTGTCCCTCCCATGCAGCCGGATCATGCACATCGGCGTCCGCCGGCGCAATATTGTAGTCGCCCAGCAACGCCAGCTTGGGATAGCGCTGCATTTCTTCTTGCAGCCAGCGCGTCAGGGCATCCAGCCACGCCAGCTTGTAAGGATATTTATCAGAATCCAGCGCCTGCCCATTCGGCACATACACAGAAATAATCCGCACGTCGCCAATCGTGGCGGCAATCAGGCGCTGCTGTTCATCCGGGAACAGGGGATTGTTCTTGACCACATCGCGCATTTCGCTGCGCGCAATAATCGCCACCCCGTTATATGTTTTTTGCCCGGAAAACACCACTTGCCAGCCGGCCTGATTCAATTCAGCCAGAGGAAATTTATCGTCGGTCAGCTTGGTTTCCTGCAGGCACAGCGCGTCAACCGGATTGTTTTCCAGCCATTGCAAGACTTGCGGCAGGCGCACTTTGAGAGAATTGACGTTCCAGGTGGCGATTTTCATGATGGTTTGGCAGAAAAAAAGCCGTGGGCGGTGAAGCCCACGGCTTGGGACAGACGAATTACTTGGCGGTGCGTTGACGCAGGAATTGCGTCAACAGGCCAACCGGACGCCCGGTTGCGCCCTTGGGCGAAGAACGCCAGGCAGTGCCGGCGATATCCAGATGGGCCCAGGTGTATTTGCGCGTGAAACGTTCCAGGAAGCAGGCCGCAATAATCGAACCTGCGCCCGGCGTGCCCATATTCGGGATGTCGGCGAAATTCGATTTCAGCTGGTCCTGATAGATGTCAAACACCGGCATACGCCAAGCCACGTCGCCGCTTTGACGGCCAGCCGCTAAAATCTCATCGGCCAGCGCATCATGCGCCTCATCGTGACGGGTAAACAGGCCGCTGGTGTGGTGACCCAAGGCCACCACGCAGGCGCCGGTCAGGGTGGCGATATCGATCACCGCCGCCGGGTTGAAGCGCTCGGCATACGTCAGCGCATCGCACAGAATCAAACGGCCTTCCGCGTCAGTGTTCAAGACTTCCACGGTTTGTCCCGACATCGAAGTGAAAATATCGCCCGGCTTGGTGGCGCGGCCCGAAGGCATGTTTTCACAGGCGGCGACAATCCCCACCACATTCAGCTTCAAGCCCATTTCAACGATAGTGCGCATGGTTCCAAACACCGAAGCGGCGCCGCCCATGTCGTACTTCATTTCATCCATATTCGCCGCCGGCTTGATCGAAATGCCGCCGGTGTCAAAAGTGATGCCCTTGCCCACCAGCACCACCGGCGCTTCCTTGGCCTTGCCGCCGTTGTACTTCATGACGATAAAGCGCGGCGGCTCGTCGCTGCCATTCGCCACAGACAGGAAGCTGCCCATTTTCAGCGCTTCAATCTGTTTGCGCTCCAGCACTTCGACATCAAATTTGAAATCTTTGGCCAGCTTTTTGGCGGTATTGCCCAGATAAGTCGGGGTCACCACATTGCCCGGCAGATCGGCCAGCTCGCGCGCCAGATTGACGCCGTTGCCGGTCGCGATGGCGGCTGCCAGATGCTGCTTGGCCAGCGTGGCTTCCTTGGCGGAAGCCACGCCCAGCGCCAGTTTTTTGAGGGGATAAGCGTCTTCCCGTTTGCTCTTGAGGAAGTCCGGCTTATATTCGGCATTAAAAGCCGCCAGGGTGGCGGACTCGATGCGCCAGCCCAGATCGCGTTTTTTCACATCCACCAGGGTCAAGGCGTTGATTGCATCAGCCGCGCCCAGGTTGGCCAGCGCTTTGTAAGCGCTTTCGTTGGCATTGAGGAAGTCGCGTTCGGCCACTTCCTCATCAGCCCCCAGACCGACCAGCAACACACGCTCTGCCGCCACACCATCCAATTTGCGCAGCAGCAGGGTGCTGCCGGCTTTGCCACTGATATCGCCGGCTTTCAAGGCGGCGGCGATATGTCCGCCGGCGTCAAGCGCGGCGGTGAAGGCGGGAAGTTTGCGGTTTTCAAACACGCCGCAGATGATGCAGGCGGTCTTGGCGGATGCTGCTTTGGGGTCCAGAGTTTTTATGCTAAAGTCCATAGGGTTCTCCTGTCTATCTTCGCCATTATAAAGTCAATGATCTTTCAGCGCGCATTGCAACGCGAATTAATCAGCACCGCGTCAGCAGTTTTCACGGCGATCTTCACCATCATCATTACCTTCATGCTGATCAAGATCCTGGGACAGGCGGCGGGCGGTAAAGTCGCCACCACCGATGTGATTGCGCTGATCGGCTTTGCCGCGCTCAATCATTTACCCATCTTATTTATCCTGACCGGCTTTATTTCCGTGCTGATGGTCGTCACGCGCAGCTATCAAGACTCGGAAATGGTGGTTTGGTTCGCCTCCGGTTTGAGTTTATTGCGCTGGGTCGGCCCGGTTTTGCGCCTGGCCCTGCCGCTGGCCCTGCTGACCGCCGTGCTCAGTCTGTGGGTGACACCCTGGGCCAACCGGCAAAGCGAAGTGTTTCGCGAACGTTTTGAAAAACGGGAAGACATTGCGCGCGTGGCGCCGGGCAAATTTCAAGAATCCTCAGCCGCCGAGCGCATCTTTTTTGTTGAAGGCTTATCCGGCGATGTGACGCGGGTGCAGAACGTGTTTGTCGCCAATACCGGCAAAGAAGGCGGCGTGATTGTGGCGCGCGAGGGACTGATCGAAACCAGCCCGCAAGGCGATAAATTCCTGGTCATGGAAAAAGGCCGGCGTTATGAGGGACTGGCCAGCGGCGGCATGCAATTGATGGAATTTGAACGCTATAAAGTGCGCATCGCCAGCCAGGGCGCGCAAATCGACTATGAAAAATCCTCGAAAGCCACCAACACCCTGGATTTGCTGCGCCTGCCCGGCGTGCACGCCATGGGTGAATTATTGTGGCGCATCTCACTGCCGCTGATGGTCTTGCTCTTGATGTTGATCGCGATCCCCTTAGGCTTTGTCAACCCGCGCGCCGGCCGCTCGGCGAATCTGATTATTGCGCTGCTCTTGTATATCACCTACAGCAATCTGGTCAGCGTGGCGCAGGCGAATGTGATCCAGGGGCGCGCCGCGTTTGCGCTGGCCTGGTGGCCGGTGCATCTTGGCTTTGTCTTCTTGATTTTGCTCATGTTCGCCTGGCGTTTGAATGTCAACAGCGTCTGGCATCCGCTCTCAGTCTGGGCGCGCACGCGTTGCCTGTTGCGGAGGCGCGCATGAAAGTCTTGCAACGCTATGTCGGACGCGAGGTGATGCAATCCGTCGCCTTTGTGCTGATCGCATTTTTAGCCCTGTTCGCATTTATTGATTTAAGCGGTGAATCGCAATCCATCGGCAAGGGCGCTTACCGTTTTCAGCACGCCTTTCTGTATGTGCTGTCCGGTTTGCCGGCCTATGTCTATGACGCAATGCCGATTGCCGCCTTGATCGGCACGGTGTATGCGCTGGCGCAATTGGCGGCGCGCTCGGAATTCACCATCATGCGCGCCTCCGCCATGTCCACCTGGCAGGCCGCGCGCATGTTGATGCGCATTGGCGTGCTGTTTGCCTTGATCACATTTGCCTTTGGCGAATTCATCGCCCCCGCCAGCACGCTGTGGGGCCAGCGCATGCGCCAGAGCCTGCTTGACGCCAGCAGCAAACTCGAATTCAGAAGCGGCATTTGGACCAAGGACATCATCAAAGACAAAGACGGCAAGGCGCAGGGCACGCGATTTTTAAATGTGCGCGAAAGCCGCCCGGATGGCCAGCTGCTGGGCCTCAAACTGTATGAATTTGACCATGAATTCCGCCTGATGGCGCAAATCAGCGCCGACAGCGCCCGCTATCAGGGACAGCACACCTGGCGCCTGCAAAACGTGACAGAAACCCGATTTGAGGCCGCCGCCCGCAGCGGGCAATGGGCGCAAATGCAGCCGCAAGCGCAGCAAATGCAGCTGGTTTCGGTGAAACAGGAAGCGCAGCGCGATTTGCACACTGAACTCACGCCGCAACTCTTGACCGTCCTGCGCGCCACCGACCCGGATCGCATGTCGGCCTGGGATTTGGCGCTGTACTCCAACCACCTGGAAGAAAACCGCCAGGACAATCAGCGTTATTCGATCGCATTTTGGAAAAAGCTGACCTATCCGCTGGCGGTGTTTGTGATGATGGCCTTAGCCCTGCCGTTTGCTTATCTGCAGGTGCGCAGCGGCGGCGTGAGTTTTAAAATTTTCATCGGCATCATGATGGGCATCAGCTTCCAGCTGTTGAACAGCCTGTTTTCCACGCTGGGCCTGCTGCACGCCTGGCCGGCGGTATTGACTGCGCTGGCCCCTTCCGCCGTCTTTCTCATGCTGGCCGCCGCCGCCCTGCGCTGGGTGCAGCGACATTGAAAGTTTCTATGGAAAAGCCTGACGCCCTGATTTTATTCGCCCACGGCGCGCGCGATGCGCGCTGGCGCATTCCCTTCGACAAACTGGCTGGACTGGTGGGCGCACAGCGCCCTGACTTACCCTTGCGCCTGGCGTTTCTGGAATTCATGCAACCCGATTTGCGCGGCGCAGTGCAAGAGCTGGCGCAAGCCGGCTGCCAGCGGATCTGTTTAACCCCGGTGTTTTTGGCGCAAGGCGGACATTTACTGCGCGACTTGCCGCCCATGTTGCGCGAGCTGGAACAGGAATTCGGCGTCGAGATCGCGACCCGCGCGGCGATAGGCGAAGACGACGATGTGTTGCGCGCGATTGCGGGGTATTGCGCAAGGGTGTGAGGCGGCTGGTGGCACAGATTGTGGGAACGGCTTTAGCCGCGAATACGCCCGCAAGCATCGCAGCCGCCGGTTTTCGCGACTGAAGTTCGCTCCCACAAAAACTCAGCGCAGTTGCGCAGCAGCAATTGTCAGCGTAAGCGTGCGGCACCGGACTTGCGAACGGATTTCTTGTGCAAACTTCGTATGGCGGGCAGCAAGCTTTGCTGCGCCAACGGCGGTTTTGCGGGCGGTGGACATTTGCGTCTTCTGTTGTTTTGATCCCCAAAGCGCCAGATAAAATCATTCCCATGCTTGCAACGCCAGCCTATCCAATGTCAGACTGTGTGCATTCGTGACTATTTGTAGGCAATGATGCAAGCAAGCGATGAAACCGTTGTCGCAACTCCGCGCAAGCAATGGGTGCTGCGTTCCAGCGATGCGTCAATCGAGGCTGGACAGTTTTCTGTGCTGGCCCTGGTTGAAATGGTGCTGGCGGTGGCGCTGTATTGGTTTATCGCCTGGCGCACCGGCTGGCCTTGGCTGATGTTCATCGGCTTGTTTGCCGCGCCCATGTTATTGATGCGCTCGCCGCAGTCGCTTGAATTGGGGCTGCGTTGGGCTGATGCTTACCTTAATCGTGAAGATGAGGATGTCACAAGAAAAGAAATAGTTTTTATCTTTGCCCTGGCTTGTGTTGCGAGTGCGCTGCTCAGTTTTTTCATCGCAAAATATTGGCTGATTGGCGCTAGCGATTGGGAATTATTCTGGAAAAGTGGGCTGATTGGATGGCTTGCGTTTGCGGTTGTGGGTACGTTTGTGGTTGCGGTTGCGGGTGCGGTTGCGGTTGCTGCTGCGGTTGCTAGTGCTGGTGTGGTTGCTGGTGTGGTTGCTGGTGCTGGTGTGGTTGCTGGTGCTGGTGCTGTTGCTGGTGCTGTTGCAGGTGCGGTTGTTGGTGCGGTTGCGGGTGTGCTTGCGGGCACTTTTTCTGAGAATAATGCTATACGCAAGATGCTATTGCTATTATTTTATTTTTCATTAACACTGCTATTTTTTATTGGTTTCTTGCTCCGAATTACAGCTATTCGCTTTTTCTCCTGCTTGCGCCATCCATTGCATGGAGTAAGTTCCTTGCCCGAAAATTGGCGCGCCATATTGTTGAAAATCGATTTCTGGCATCCGCCTGAATTGATGCCGAAAATCGCACTCGTGCGTGAGAAGTATTCTTTTCCAGTTTTTTTGGATAGGATTCGTGATGAAAAGGATTCTTCTTTGAAGATATTGTTAGTAGCCGTTCTCCCCATCCTTTATCTCCCCGCAATCGCCTACCGCTTGAGCTTAAAATCCACAGCATGGTTTTGGTGGCCTCTTGCCCTGGCCTTGCAACCGCCGCTCTATGGTTTGCAAGAAGAAGAAATCCAAGACCGCCTCAAACTGCTCAGCGCCTGGCAAAAATTTTTATTACTAGCGGCATGCGCCGCGTTGGCCTGGGCCTGGCTGCCCTTGATCCCCGCTTTGCAGCAATTAAACGATGAATTACCCAAAATCCTGCAAGTCTTGATTGGGCAGTTACCGGTTCTGCCAGCATTCAGCCTGCGGTTTTTGTTTTTGAATCTGGCATGCTTGATTTTGTTGTTGCAAGCAATACGCGTATTTAATATCAATGCGATCAATGATTCCAAAATTGATATGCAAAATCCAAGAGACTTACGCATGATGCGTCAGATCGATGCACTACGTTTGCCATTGGTCGCCTGCATTTTATTTTTCGGCCAAGCCTGGCTATTGGTGCTGGCAAATGAACGCTTCCCGGCATTTTTCCATGGCTGGTTGCCGAAAGGCGTGTTTGAAGTTTTGTAAATCTGGATCAGATTACAGTGTGCGCTATTGCGGTGACCATTCAGCCGAAATCAGGCCAAAAAACATAGGCTGGATTGAAAGCAGCGATAACCCAGCGTCCGACAGCGGTGGATCAACGAACGCGAGGGGCAAGCAATATGTGTCTCAGTCCTTCAAATACCTTGAAACAAGTTGGCGAGAATAGATACGTTGAGGGTTGAATAGCCACCTATTCACTAACAAGTCGGTTTATATGCCAAGCGGGTTGCAGCTTCATTGTGCGGAGCTTGTCGAACCATGGTTTTGGTTTTGCCGTTCGTGGTGAGCCTGTCGAACCACGGTTTTCCATGATCAACCATGCCCTTCGACAGGCTCAGGGCGAACGGAATCTGCTTCGTCCATCCTTATGATGGCTGAACAGTCACAATTCAGCATGAAAAAAACACTTCGGGGGCAAGCCGCCGACGGATTGCCCCCAGAAAATCTACGTTCAAGCGCTTGGCGCGCCAGCCTTAGCGCGTCACCCGCGTCTTCTGCCCATGGCTGACCAAACGCACTTTATCCCCCACTTTGAAGGTTTCATCCGCATCTTGAATCACGGCGCGCAATTCGCCGTTTTCCAGGCGCACCGTGATTTCATAGCCTTTTTTCAATTGGCCGCTGTTTTCCACTTGCTGGCCAATGATGCCGCCCAATACTGCGCCGGCCACGCCGGCAGCGGTGGCGCCGTTGCCGCCGCCGATATTTGAGCCTGCGGCGATGCCGCCTAAGATTGCGCCGGTGCTGGCGCCGACGCCGGTGCGGCCTTGTTCGATCTGCACTTCGCGCAGCGCTTCAACGGTGGCGAAACGCACTGTCATTTCGATCTGGGTTTCACGCGCTTTATACACATTGGCGGAATTGTTTTGGATCGCGCAGCCGGTGAAGCCAAACGCAGCGGCCAGGGCGAGCGGCAGCACGCGGGTGAAGAAAGTATGAGACATGGGAAAACTCCGGGATTGAAAACGCTGCCTACTTTAGCAGCACACATGAAGCAGCCGCGCCAGCCCCGGAGTCGCCACATAAAGTAGCAGATTTTTACCAGGACAGGCCCAAACGGCGATACAGGAAGCTTAACACGAATAAAGGCCCGATCAGCAAGAAGCGCAAATCATCCAGGAATGACGGTTTCTTGCCTTCGATTTTATGGCCGATGAATTGCCCGATCCAGGCCAGCACAAACACCACGCCGCAGGTTTTCAGCACATAGGCCGATGGAATCTGCCACAAAATCGCCAGCATCGCGCCCGACATCAACAACATGCCGGCGGCAAACGGCAGCGACAGGCTGCAATAGTAGAGCAGGGCAGCGATGGCCACCGCCAGCGCCACACCGGGGTGCAAGCTCCAAAACAAGCCCAGCGCGGTAAACACAATCACCGGCACGCACACAATATGTATCCATTCGTTGATGTGATTGCGGTGGCTTTCACGGTATTTTTCCAGCAAAGCGTCGATTGCGCGCAGGCTGCCAACTTGAGTATTCATCTGCCCCTCCTGTGATGATGGTGCAGACATTTTAGGCTGCTGGCGGGGCCTCTGGCTTGAACGTAATTGTCATCTTTTGCAGATGCGAAGGGGCAATCCCGATGGTGGCGTGAAAACTGCGGCTCATATGCGCCGCATCGGCGAAGCCGGCATGGTGCGCCGCTGCGGTGATGCTGGCGCCGCCGGCGATGGCTTGCGCCGCCGCTTCCAGCCTTTGCCATAAAACATAGCGCGATAGCGGCAAGCCCATTTGCGCGCTGAACCAGTGATGAAAGCGGCTCTCTGACATATGAATCGCCCCGGCCAGACGGGCGCCCAGGCCTTGCGCCGCTTGTCTGCTTTGCAAATCGGCTGCAATCAGGGTGCGCACCGCCTCCAGTCTTTGCGCATGCAGACGGGCGCGCATGCCGGGGGCGGGGGCCGGCTGCAAAACCAGATCCAGCCAGGCGCGTGCGAGTGCGCCGGCCTGACTCAGATCAGCATGTGGCGTCAATAAATCCAGCAAAGCCAGGCGCAGCGCGGCAAACCCCGGCGCCTGCGCATAAGCCGGTTGCGCGCCGTGCTGGCCGGACTGCAAACGCATGCCCGGCGGCAGCACCGCAAACACATGCAACAGACTTTGTCCCTGATTCCAGAGTTGATGCGCCTGATTGGGTGCAATGCAGGCGGCAGAGCAGGGCAGGCTGGGGCCATCGCCGCATTGCAGCGCGAAGGGCTGCGCAGCCAGACTGAGTTGCAGGGCGAAATGCGCATGCATGCGCGAATCGACACTGCTGCCGATCACCAGCGCCATGCCGGGCCACAGCAAAAGGCGGGCCGGCGCGGCGCGCTTCATAGCATGCCGTGTTGCTGGAAAAAGCGCTGCATGCGTTGCACCGCTTCGCGCATGCGCGGCAGCGCGGTGGCGTAGGACAGGCGCAGATAATCGCTGGCGGTGGCCGGGCCGAAATCCTTGCCGGGCGTGAGCACCACGCCAGTCTCTTCCAGCAGCGCATTGCACAGCGCATCCGCATCCGGCCAGCGCGCACCCAGAAAACGGCGGCAATCAGCGTACACATAAAAAGCGCCGTCCGGTTCTTGCGGAATCACAAAACCCAACTCACGCATGGCCCCCAGAATATAGCTGCGGCGCTGCGCGAATTCTTCTTTGCGCGCGCGGTAAATCGCTTGCGCTTCGGGCGTAAAACAGGCCAGCGCGGCATATTGCGCGATGGCGGACGGGCAGATAAACAGGTTTTGCGCCAGCCGTTCAACCGCTTCTAATAAATCTTCCGGCACAACCATCCAGCCCAGACGCCAGCCGGTCATATGAAAATACTTGGAAAAGCTGTTGATCACCGTCACCTGATCCGACAGCGCCAGCGCGCTGTGCGGCGCGCCGGTGTAGCGCAAGCCCTGATAAATTTCATCGATGATGGCAAAGCCGCCGCGCGCCTGGCACAGCGCCAGAATCTGCGCCAGTTCGTCTTGTGCAATCGACGTGCCGGTCGGGTTGGATGGGGTGGCCAGCAAGACGCCGGCGCTGTCGTCTGCCCAAGCTTGTTCGATTTGCGCCGCGCGCGGTTGAAATCCCTGTTCCGGGCCGCAGGGCAGCAGCTGGGCGCGGCCATTGAAGGCGGCCACGAAATGCCGGTTACAGGGGTAGCAAGGGTCGGGCATGATGACTTGCGCACCCGGCTCGACCAGCGCGGCGCAGGCCAGCAGCAGGGCGCCGGAAGCGCCGGCGGTCAGCACAATCCGCTGCGCCGGCACATCCAGACCAAAGTTGTCGGCATAGTGTTGCGAGAGCGCTTGACGCAAAGCCGGCAAGCCGAGCGCATTGGTGTATTGCAGCCGCCCTTGCGCCATGGCTTCGGCGGCGGCGGCCACCACTGGCGGCGGCGCGCCGAAATCCGGCTCGCCTATGCTCATCGAAATCATATCGCGGCCAGCGGCTTGCATCGCCTGCGCGCGCTTCAAGATTTCCATCACATGAAACGGCGCGATATGCGCAAGACGCGAAGCCGGCATGATTTATTCCTCTTCGCTGTCAGCGGCTTGCGGGCCAGCGACTTCCACCGCGCGCAGACGCGGGGCCAGTTTGTCCAGCACGCCATTGACATATTTATGGCCATCCGAGCCGCCAAACGATTTGGTCAGCTCCACCGCTTCATTGATCACCACGCGATACGGCACTTCCGGGTGCTCGCGCAATTCATACACCGCAATCAAGAGCACGGCATGCTCAACCGGCGAGATATCTTGCAAAGGGCGATCCAGGCAGGGCGCAATCACTTCGCGCAAGCTTTCGACCTGTTTGATCGTGCCCATCACCAGCGCGGTGAAGTGCTCGCCATCGGCTTTCTCAAAGCCGTGCGCATTGCGGATATTCGCCACTACCGCGCGCGCGTCGCTGGCGTTGAGCAGCCATTGATAAATCCCTTGCAGCGCAAATTCACGCGCGCGGTGGCGCGGGGTGCGGTGTTTGTTCGGGTTCGCATGTATGCTTTTATCAGTCATATTTCCATCCATCTAAAACAATTCCGGCGCCATCAGCGGCGCCAATAGGAAAAAGCGCCTTTGCCATTTTGCATCGGCGCTTCCCTGAAACAGCGGCCAGCCAGCCGCCGCGCATTTTTACCTTATTCTTCCTGTTCGATCTCGTCCACCAGCGTTTCCAGCGCCATGCACAGATTCGCCATCTCGACTGCCACGCGGGCGGCGTCGGTGCCTTTTTCCGCCATGCGCGCTTCGGCCTGCTCATCGTTTTCAGTGGTCAGCACGGCGTTGGCGATCGGAATGCCGTAGTCCAGGCCGATGCGGCTGATGCCGGCCCCGGATTCATTGGAAACCAGTTCAAAATGGTAGGTTTCGCCGCGAATCACCGCACCCAATGCAATCAGGGCGTCAAATTGCAGGGTTTCCGCCATTTTTTTCAACGCCAGCGGGATTTCCAGCGCGCCCGGCACGGTGACGTGCAAAATATCCTCATCGGCCACGCCCAGATGTTTTAATTCCGCCAGACAGGCCGACAGCAGGCCGTGGCACACATCCTGGTTAAAGCGCGCCTGCACGATGCCGATACGCAAGTCTTCGCCACTCAGATTGGCTTCGTAGTTTTCAACGCTCATAGTTTGCCTTTGTTGTGGAATACAGTTGATCGGGGCGAAGCATTATTCGTCATGCGGCGCAGCTTGATAACCCGCCACTTCCAGTCCATAGCCGGTCATCGAAGGCATTTTACGCGGATTGGCCAGCAGCACCATGCGCCCCACGCCCAGCTCTTTCAAAATTTGCGCGCCGATGCCATAGGTGCGCAAATCGCGGCTGGCGTCGCGTGCGCGCGCTTTCGGCGCTTCCGCGTTCAAGGCTGCAAAGCCGGAAAAGATTTGTTCCGCGCTGCCGTCGCAATTCAGCAGCACGGCCACGCCGCGCTCGGCTTGTTGCAAGGTTTTGAGGGAGGCGTCCATGGTCCAGGAATGGGTGGTGGCGCCGGTTTCGAGTAAATCCAGCACGGTCAGCGGCTGGTGCACGCGCACCAGGGTTTCCAGCTCGGGCTTGAGTTCGCCTTTGACCAGGGCCAGATGGGCGCCGCCGGAAGGTTTGTCGCGGAACGCCAGCATGCGGAAAGGGCCGTGCGCGGTGTGCACTTCGCGCTCGCCCACGCATTCGATCATGCTTTCGGTTTCACTGCGGTAGCGGATCAAATCGGCAATCGCGCCGATTTTCAGATTGTGTTGTGCGGCGATTTGCAGCAATTCCGGCAGCCGCGCCATGCTGCCATCGTCATTCATGATTTCACAAATCACCGAGGCCGGGCTTAAGCCGGCCATCTGCGCCAGATCGCAGCCGGCTTCAGTGTGGCCGGCGCGCATCAGCACGCCGCCATTCACCGCCCGCAGTGGGAAGATGTGGCCGGGCTGCACCAAGTCCGCCGGGCTGCTGTTTTTACCCACCGCCACGCGCACAGTGTGCGCGCGGTCTGCGGCGGAAATGCCGGTGGTCACGCCTTCGGCGGCTTCAATCGAGACGGTGAAATTGGTGCCGAAAGAGGTGCCGTTTTTCTTGGTCATCATCGGCAATTGCAAAAAGTCGCAGCGCTCTTCACTCAAGGTCAGACACACCAGCCCGCGCCCGTATTTGGTCATGAAGTTAATCGCTTCCGGCGTGACGAACTCCGCCGCCATCACAAAATCACCTTCATTTTCACGATCTTCATCATCAACCAGGATCACCATACGGCCAGCGCGCAGCTCGGCGACGATTTCTTCAGTAGTGGACAGGGGCATGATTGTCTTTCTTTCAAGAAGGCCGCCCGGCAAGCCGGACGGGGAGCGATTGCAGGCGGTATTGTAGCCGATTCGACCCCGCCCCGGGGCGGGGCGGCTTGTCGGCAAGTGGAGAGTTTTCTCAGTTAGTGAATTTCACTTTGTTGGTTTTAAAAAACAGAAAAAAGCTCTTTGGTAAAAAAAAATTGTATCATTAACTGAAATGGTGATGTTAGTCACAATCTACAACGTGTTAAGGGCTTGCTGAATGGTGACTCAGGTCATAAAGATCATGAAAATGGAAAATAAAAGAAGAGGGCGAAATGCTGGAATTATTACATTCGGCTGTAGTCGTAAAAGCGAAGATTTTTCACCTTTAATAATATGTAAATATAAAAAAATTCGAGTGGTTAGGAAAGGTAGGGTAGGTAAAAATACCGGAAAGGTTGTTGGTTCTGATGTCGTTTACGAGCAAAAAAAAGTTGATTCTGCAAAGGCGATTCTCGACAAGTCCGCTGAAACTAATCGAAACTTATTAATCGCATTTTATGCATTGCTTCCACTACTTATTGTTTTTTGTTTAAGTGTGACTGATGAAATGCTGCTAAATGGCAGTGCAACGATTCGGGTGCCTCTATTAAGTGTGGATTTGCCAATATTAGCTTTTGCGCTAATTGCCCCACTGTTGCTTACGGCAATTCACTTTGATCTCTTGCATAATTTGAACGAACACAGTCGTAAATTGGCAAATTGGGTCAATCTGTGGCTGGCTCTTAATAAAGAGAGGGATTCTGATTGGAGGGGTAAAGTAAGAGAAAAATTAAGAGATAGCATTGGATGGAGATTTGGAAAATTTATTTTGAAAAAAAGGAAAAATGCAATAAGTGAAAAAAGTGCAAAAAATAAAAACCAAGAAAAAAAAGAAATTTCTCGAAATTGCTACCCTTTTATTTACGATTATGCATGGATTTATGAGAAAAAAATGGGGCATAAAAACTCAAGTGTGCATTTATTGCCACTGCTTTGTTGGATGTTATATTGTTGGATACCATTTTCTGCATTATTGATTTTTATGATTAAATTTTCAGCTCTTCAAGATTACATTTATACTGGATGGCATGTTTTGCTATTGATTCTAGATTTTGTTTGGATTCGTAAATTTTGGCCTCCATTTGTTAATCAACAATATATTTCAAAATTTATTCTAAATACAATTTCTCTAACTCCAAGTTTATGGTTTTTTTCTCTTTATTGCAGTATCTTGTATTGTACAGATGAGAAAAGGTTGAATTCAGCTGGGGACTCTTTTGCAAAAAAATATGTTGAGTATGCATTGGAGGTTGAGTCTAATAATAAGCAAAATTTTTCATTTTCTATTGTTCCTCGAATTTCTATACCAGGATATCAATTGTTTTCGAAGCAGGAGGTTCTGCAAATGAAGCATGGAAGTAATGAAAAAAAATTAGATGGGCGAGATTTTAAGTTCGTTTATGCTAAACAAGGAAAAGATTTTAGTGGTCGACGTTTTGCATTTGCGGACTTTTCTGGAGGGGATTTTCAAAGCTCCTCATTGGAGATGTCTGTATTATGTTTTGCAAAGCTTAATGGTATAAATCTTGAAAATTCGCAACTTTCGAATATAAACATGTATGGGGCAACTTTGAATGAGGCGAAATTTCAAAGGGCAAATCTGGAAAATTCAAATTTTCAACGAGCAAGTTTAATAAGAGCAGATTTTCAAGGGGCAAATTTAAAAAAAGCTCAGTTGCAGCATGCAACATTGGAGAATTCTTTGTTATATGGTGCTTATCTATATGAGGCTCAAATGCAATACTCCATTGCAACAGGAGCACATTTTGAGGGAGCGATCCTGGACTATGTTCAGCTTCAGGATTCAAGCTTGGATTTGGCATCTTTGCAAGGGGCAAGGTTGAATTTTGCGCAATTGAATAATTCAGGGCTTGAGAAAACAAAATTTAGTGGTGCATACGTAGAAGGATCTGCCTTTGATGGTAGTAACTTGTCTCTGAGTGAAGGATTTGATGCTAGTTATGGAAACTATAGTTTTGATGCGATATGCAATCCTATAAATAATGAAGGTAATTTAACAGATAGATTTGGTAGGAAAAGATCTAATCTTAAGGGCTGCCTTCCTGCTTCATCCCAGATGCTTCCAATACAAAGTAAAGGAAATTTCATGTACTATTGGATGGAAAAAGTATGTGAGAATGAGTATACTTTTAAAAGCATGTTATTACATCATCCTCATATCATCACAGATCAGGATTTGGATGAATGGATTAAAAAACATAATAAATGTAGCGCATATATTAAATATATTGATAGAGGGTGATTTTTGGGAATTAGAATGTAAGCGCCCAACAGCCCCATCTCCCCAGCCCATAAAAACCAGCGCATGCTATGCCCATCAAAAAGGAGGCATAGGATGCACAGCAAATCACGCAAACAACGCAGGGAAGAATGGCTCGCGCACGTAAGGGCATGGCGCTTGAGCGGGCAAACGCAAACCGCATATTCCCGTCAGCATGAAATCAATCTGCCGGTCCTGCAATATTGGATCAAACGCAGCCGCACGACAGCAGAGCACAGCGCGCCGCTAACGCTGGTCGCCACGCAAGCGCCAGCCGACGTCATGCCGGCTTCCCCCGCTGGCCATCTCACCCTCGAAAGCGGAGTGCAGCGCCTGCATATTCCGCTGCATGTCACGCCGCAATGGCTGGCCGCATTACTGCGGGAGTTGGCATGAGTTGGCCGCAGCCTGGGCAAATTTGGCTGGTGCAAGAGGCGATTGATATGCGCGCCGGCATCGACAGTCTGGCCGCCCGTATTCAACACACCTTGGGACGCACGCCCAGCGACGGCGCGGCGTATGTGTTTCGCAATCGGCGCGCAAACCGTCTCAAGGCGCTGGTGTTTGACGCCAGCGGCATTTGGCTGTGTCAACGCCGTTTGCATCAAGGCGGCTTCACCTGGCCCGAAGCTGACGCACAACTTTTTATACTCAATCCTGCGCAATGGGAATGGCTTTGCAAAGGCGTCGATTGGCGCCGTTTGAGCGCGGATCGCATCCCGGATTGGCTGTATTAAAGCGCATTTTTGCAGCCATCGCATGGGCGCTTTCTCAAGCAGGAAAACACATGAAAAAAACCGCAAAAATCATGCCGTTTGCACAGAGCAATACACCGGCAAATGCTACACTTAGCGCATGGATTTCACTGCGCAAAAACACCGCTTGCAACACGCCGAAGGCATCCCGTCCCCGCTGCGGGAAGAGCTGCTGGCGCTGCTTGAGCAAGCCGCGCACGTCGAGCAAAATGCGTCCGCATTCGCGCAACGCGCCGCGCACGCCGAGCAAAAAGTCACATTGCTCGCACAGCAAGCCGCGCACGCAGAACGGCACGCTGCGCAACTGCAACAGCACAACGAAAGACTCCAGCAAGAAGTCGCGTATTTGCGCCGCATGCGTTACGGCGTCAAGAGCGAGCGGGTGGTGGATAGCCATCAGCGCAGCTTGTTCGAGGAAGACATTGAAGCCGACCTTGAAGCTGCGCAAGTCGAGTTGGATAAACTCGCGGCTGCGTCCCGGCAAGCCAAGCCGGCCAAGCAAAGGCGTCCCGGACGCCTGCCGTTGGCGGCGCACTTGCCGCGCGAAGACGTGTTGCACGAGCCGGCCAGTTACGACTGCCCGGAATGCGGCAAAGCGATGCGCAAAATTGGTGAAGATGTCACCGAAAAATTATCGGTGCAGCCCGCTGTGTTCAGCGTCAAGCGCCACCGCTATCCGAAATACGCCTGTCACGCTTGCCAAGCCATTCATCAAGCGCCAAGTGCGCCCTCGATTATTGACGGTGGCGGCGTCGAACACGATGTGCTGGCCTGGCTGGCGGTGGCGAAATACATCGATCATCTGCCGCTGTATCGCCTGGAACAGATCGGCGCACGCCATGAGGTTGCCTTGTCGCGCACCAAGCTGGCGCAGTGGGTGGGGCGTTTGGGCGTGGCGCTGGCGCCGCTGGCTGATCGCTTGGCCGAATTGCTGCGCCAGCGGCAATGCTTGCATGCCGATGAAACGCCGGTGGCGCAATTGGCGCCGAAGACGGGTAAAACCGAGCGCGGTTATCAATGGGTGTATCGCAGCAATGATCTGGAGCCGGGGCCGCGCATTGTGGTGTACGACTATCAGCCTTCGCGGAAGGGACAGCATGCGCGCAACATGCTGGATGGTTGGCGTGGCTATCTGATGGTGGATGCGTACTCCGGCTATGATGCCTTGTTTACTGGCGGCGTGGTGGAGCTGGGCTGCATGGCGCATGCGCGACGAAAATTCTTTGATTTGCATGCGACGCAGCCAACGCCGATCACGACCGAAGCCTTATTCCGCTTTGGCCAGCTGTACGAAATTGAGCGCGAAGCCAAGGAGATGAGCATCGAAGACCGCGCGGCCTTGCGACGACGAAAGAGCATACCATTGTTGACGGAGTTCGAGGCGTGGCTCACAGAAATCGGGGCCAGGGCGTCACCGTCCTCCGGCTTGCAAAAAGCGGTCATGTACACCATCAGCCGTTGGGCTTCGCGGGTGCGTTATGCGCACAGCGGCGATTTGCCGATTGACAATAATCCGGCAGAAAACGCCTTGCGCCCGATCGCTATCGGACGTAAGAATTGGCTGTTTTACGGCACCGAGCGCGCCGGCCACCGCGCATCAAGCATTATGTCTTTACTGACAACTGCCAAACTCAATGGCCTGGAACCGTATGCCTGGCTACTGGATACCCTCAATAAATTACCCACTTGGCCTACCAGCAGACTGGATGAGTTATTGCCGCTCGCGCCACTGCCTCAAGTTTGAAGGGGGGGCGTGGGCGCGTTGGGCGGTTACATTAGAATGCTATCGGATGCTTTCCGATAATCAATCCGAAAGTGGATATTGGAGCAAACAGTTGTAGTAATACATGCATATCAGCAATTTTCCTTGCTTGCGGGAGTATCAGTCTTCAGCCTGCAAAGGCAGCCACACCACAAACCGGCTGCCTGCGCCCGGGGTGCTGTGGACTTCAATCTTGCCGCCGTGTTGCTCGACAATGCGGCGCGTGACGCCCAAGCCTAAGCCGCAGCCCTGGCCCTCGCTTTGGGTGCTGTAAAACGGTTGGAAGATCTGCTCCATTTGTTCCGGTGTGATGCCGCAGCCATTATCCTGCACCCAGACTTGCAAGCCTTGATCGACTTGACGCAGGCCGATTTCCAGTTCGCCCCGGTAGGCCATGGCTTGCAAGGCGTTGTGGATCAGGTTGGCCCAGACTTGATTGAGCTGGTCCGGCTGACACAGCAGGGGCGGGCAAGGCTCGTAATGCCGCTTCAGACGCACGCCCTTGTCTTCATCCAGAAAGTGGCGGTACAGCGTGAGCACATTTTCCAGACTTTGCTGCAAGTCGCATACGCTCATCGCGCTGTCGCCTTCTTCGTGGGCGAAGGAACGCAGCGCGTACACAATTTTGCCCACCCGCGCCACCGCCTGAGCGATATTCCCGGCGTGCTGCAGGATTTGCGCAGTGTCGCGCGCGGCTTGCAGCAGGCACGGCGCGTCTTGCCGGCGCAGCAGCGGCAGCAATTCGTGCAGCGGCTGTTGGCAGTCCAGATCATGCAGCAATTCGGCAATCCGGCGCGCTTGTGCAATTCCCAGCTGCTCCAATAACTGGGCCGATTGGCGCAGTAATTCGCGCCGCGTGCGGCTGTTGTGCGCGCTCAGGCTGGCCGGGTCTTGCAGGCTTTGCAGGGCGTGTTGACAAAGTTGCAGCACGCTGGCGCGCATATCCGGCTCCAGGCTTTGCAGCAGCGCGGGGAAGTCGCGCAGGATGGCCGGCAATTGGCTGGCGATTTGATGCGCGCTGGAGTTGATCGCGCCCACCGGGGTGTTGACTTCATGCGCCACGCTGGCCACCAATTGCCCCAGCGCCGCCATTTTTTCCGCATGAATCAATTGCATCTGATTTTCTTGCAGCTCGTGCAGGCTGTGATTGAGGGCGGCGTTGGCGTCAAACAGGGCATGGTTTTTTTGCGCCAGTTCTTCGGTGCGCTCACGCACCGCTTGTTGCAGCTGGCTTTGCTGACGGCGCAGGGCCACGGTGCGCCATTGCACCAGGGCGGCCACGCCTTCCACCAGGCATAGCGCGAGCAGGGTGTAAAACCAGGCGCTTTGATGCCAGCGCGGGTGGATTTGCAATTCCAGGCGGCGCACCTTGCCCCATTCACCCTGCGCTTGCGCGCTGCGCAATTCGAGCGTGTATTCTCCCGGGGCCAGATTGGTCCAGCGCAAGTCTTGCGTGGCCGGGCTTTCCTGCCAGGGGGCCGGGGCGCTCCAGGGCCAGCGCCAGCCTTGCAGGCGCCAGCCGATTTTGCCGCTTTGCGGCGCGCCATAGTCGGGGGCCGCCATTTCCAGCCGCAGACTGTCGGCGGATGGGCCGAGTTCGAGCCGCTGCTGTTCATGCCAGCGCCCCGCCGGCAGGGGTTGCGCGCCGGCATGCAGGCCGGAAATGATGCTGGCCGGACGCAGTTTCTTGCTCTGTATGCCGCCGGCGGGAATCAGGCTGACCCCGCCCACGCCGCCAAACAGCAGGTCGCCATTGCCCAGCAGCGCGCCGCTGTTCCAATAAATCCCGATCACATCGCCGTCCGCGCTGCCATAGCTTTGCACTTGCAGGCTGCGCGGATCAATCGAGGCGATTCCGCTATTGGTGGAAACCCAGATTTTACCGGTGGCGTCGGCCAGAATTTTTTCCGCCTGGTCGTCCGGCAAACCTTGCCGGCTGCCGATATGGCTGAGCGTGTGCGGCCCCTCTTCCTGCAAGATGTCATGCAGCAGATCAATCCCGCCGCCCAGCAGACCAACCCATAAACGCTGTTGCGCGTCGGCATACAGGGTGGCGATGAAGGGGCCGCTCAAGCGCAGCGCGGTTGGATTTTGGTCAGGGACGGCTTTGCCGCTGGCCGGCAGCGCTGCGCCGCTGTGGGCGATGCGGCGCAATTCCTGGCTGGCGGGACGCCAGCGGTACAGATTGCCGCTGATGGCGCCCAGCCATAATTGGCCACGGCTGTCTTGCGCCATCGAGACAATCGCTTCGCGTTGCAGCGCCTCTGTGCCGGCTGGACGTTGCAGCTGGCCGCTGGCGTCGCTGTGCCACAGGCCGTCGCCGGCGCCGATCCAAACCTGGGCCGCATCCAGCAGCATGGCGCGCACCGACAGCGGCTGACTGCGGCCGGCGATGGACAAGGCTTGCGGCGGCGCGCCTTTGCGTTGCCGGTATAAACCCTGATCCGTGCCTATCCACAATACCCCGCCATGCGTGTCAGCCTGGTGCGCCAGAGCGTAGATGCGCGCCGCCGGCAAGCCGTTTTGCGGCGCCTTGCTGTGTTCAATCCGGCTGCCGCCATGTTCCCAGCTGATGTTGGCGAGTGCGCCGTCATCCATGCCCAGCCACAGTTCGTGGCGGCTGTGTGCAATCGCGCTGACTGTGCTGCGCGCGCGCGGCACGGCGGCCCCGCGCAGGGTTTGGATGCCGTCATTGCCGCCCAGTCTGCGCTGCAAGCCGGCCCAGGTCGCCAGCCACACCAGCCCATGCCGGTCGCGCAGAATGTCGCTGACCATATCGTCGGCCAGTCCGGCGGGGCGGCCTTGCACATGGCGCACTTCGCGCACCTGCAGACTGTGGGCGTCGATCTGCAAGATGCCCTGGCCGCTGCTGCCGACCCAGATTTCGCCCGGACTGGTTTCGGCGATGCTCAAAATCGCTGTATCGCGCCAGCTCTCGGGCAGGCGCACTTCGCGCGCTTCGCCGCGCGTTTCAATCAAATACAGTTTGCCGCTGCGGCTGCCGGCCCAGATCCGCCCCAGCTTGTCTTGCGCCAGCGCCAACAGCACGCCGGCATGGCTGGGCAGGGAAATCGCTTGCAGGCGCGGTTCACGCAGATGCACATAAAACAGACCTTGCGCGCCGCCCAGCCATAAACGGCCATCCGCGCCGCGCAATAATGTGCGCGCGCCGACGCTGTTCAAGGCGCGTTCCAGTTCAAGCGGGGGCGCTTGGCGCTGGCCGTTTGCGTCTAAGTGGTCAAGGCCGGCGCGGGTGGCGATCCACATGCCGCCGCTGTTATCCGGGGCCATGGAAAAGACGCCGGGGTGGCGCAAACCCTGTGCGCCGATGCTGCTGCGGATAAAGCGCCCCTGCGCCGCTTCAAAACGGGAAACCCCGGCCCCAATCGAGCCGATCCAAATCCGTCCCAGACTGTCAGCGCGCACGCTGGTGATGAAGTTTTCCTGCAAGCTGTAGGGATCTTCCGCATCATGTTTGAAGGCGCGCATGCGCAAGCCGTCAAAGCGCGCCAGCCCGGCCCCGGAGCCGATCCAGATCATGCCCTCGCCATCTTGCGCCAGCGAATTGGCGAATTCGCTGACCAGCCCTTGTTCCCGGCCATAGTGGGCAAACACCGGCTCGCTTAAATGCGCCAGGGCGGCGCGCGCGGCGCTTTGCGCATACGCCGGCAGCTGGAGGCACAGCCATAACAGCAGACAGAGTTGGAGCGCGCGCCTCATACCGCCTCCGCTGGCGCTTTGAGCGGCAGGAATACGCAAAACGTGGCCCCGGCTCCCGGCTCGCTGTGGACTTCGATTCTGCCGTGGTGCGCGGCGATGATTTTTTGCGCAATCCCCAGCCCCAGGCCGGTGCCTTCGCCCAGCGGCTTGGTGGTGAAAAAGGGATCGAAAATGCGCTCCCTGATTTCCGGCGCGATGCCGCAGCCGCTGTCGCTGATGGCCACCATCACTTCGTCGCCGCACTGACGCAGTTGAATGCGCAGGCGGCCTTTGTGCTGCATCGCCTGCAGTGCGTTATGGATCAAATTGGTCCAGACCTGGCTCAGGGCGTCGGGCTGGCATTCGATTACGGGAACTTCTTCGTATTCGCATTCCAGCTCAATGCCGCGCCCCGGTTTGAGTTGATGCTGATACAGGGTCAAGACGGTTTCCAGGGTGTCGCGCAAATTCACCGCCACGCGCAGGCCCAGGCTGTCGGCGCGTGAAAAATTTTTCAGCGCCAGCACCAGTTTGCTGACTTTTTCGACGGCGGCGCTGATGGTGTCGAGGTTGCCGCACAGCAGGGCGAGTTGGCACAGCTGCTGCAAGACCGCTTCCGCCTGCGCGCTGCGCAACAGCGGCAGACATTCTTCCAGCATGTTTTCGGCTTGAATCGCCAGCAATTGCTCGGCGCGGCGCGGGGCCGGGTTGATTTCCAGCGCTTGCAGGCGGCTGCTCAATTCACGTTGCGCGGCGCGCGCCTCGCGTGTGCTGCGCACCGCGCGCGGGCGGCAGGCGCAGGCCAGCAGGCGCAGGCACAGCGCCAATTGTTCTGCCGGCAGCGTAAGCAAGAGTTGCGGCCAATGCAGCATGGTTTCCGGCAGTACTTCCTGCATCAGGTCGCCGCTGGACTTGATCGCCCCCAGCGGATTATTGATTTCATGCGCCACATGCGCCACCAGCTGGCCGAGGGAGGCCATTTTTTCAGCCTGGATCAATTGGTTTTGCGCGGCTTGCAAATCCTGCAGGCTGACCGCCAGCGCCGCATTGGCTTCTTCGGTGCGCATTTTTTCCTGCATCAGCTCATCGGTGCGGCGCAAAATCAGCGCATTGGCTTGCTCCAGCCGTGAAAAGGCTTGCGCATTGTGCAATGCAATCGCGCCATAGCCGCACAGGGTGCGGAAGATCAGGCGTTCGCGCTCGCCAAAAGCCTGCTGCCGCTCGCTTTGCACCGAGAGCACGCCGACCACTTTTTGATCCACCAGAAGCGGTGCGAACAGCGCTGAATGCATCACCCGGGTGCCGGGAATATGACTGGGCGGAACTTGATCGGATGGCGTTTCGGCCAGAATTTCACGCTGTTCGCGCACGGCGCGCGCGGCCAGCGATTCGCTGTCATGCAAATCGATTTCATGGGCTTCGACGGTTTTGCCGTGCTCGACTTCAAACAGCGACTCCAAAGCGGCGCCGCTGGCATTGACGCGGTACAGCGCCACGCAATGCGCCTGCACCAGCGAACTCATATACAAATAAATCGATTGAAACACGGTTTGCGCATCCAGGCTGGCGGCGATTGCGCGCCCGATATCGCTTAATTGCTCCAGCGTGCTGGCGGCTTGCTCCAATTCGACATTCGCGTCATTTAATGCCTCATTGGCCTGATTCATGCGCGTATTGGCGTCGTGCAGCGCTTGATTGGCGCTTTGCAACTGTTCGCTGCGGCGGCGCAGATTGCGGGTGCGCCAGCATACCAGCATGGCGATTGCGCTGATGGCGCCCAGCGTATAAACCAGGCGCGCCCACCAGGTTTGATGCCAGGCTGGCAGCACTTCAATTGCGATATTGCGTTCTTCACCCCAGATGCCGTTGCGGCCCATCGCTTTGAGGCGCAATTTATATTGTCCCGGCGGCAGATTGGTCCAGGCCGGGTTGCGGCGGCCGCTATGGCCCTCCTGCCAGGCCGGGTCCCAGCCTTCCAGCCACCAGCCGACGCGATTGACCGCCGGCTCGGAGTAATCCAGCGCCGCAAGTTCGAGCGACAAGCTGTTTGCATGCGGCTGGATTTGCAATACTTTGCCTTGCCGCAGGTAGGGACGGGAGGGCAGCGCCTGATTGCCAACCCGCAGTTCCGACACCAGCGGCAGCGCGCGCGGGCGCCAGGGCGGCGGCGTATCGCGCACCACGCTGATCCCGCCATTGCCGCCAAACAGCAGCACATCGTCATAGCGTAATCCGCTGTTGGTGCGATACACCCGGATGGCGTCGCCATCGGCGCGCAACAGCGGATGCACATTCAGATTGCGGCTGTCGATCCAGACCAGGCCGGCCCCGGTGGCGGCCCAGATTTTGCCATCAGCGGCTTGCAGGATTTTTAAGACCTGGGGATTGGGTAAGCCTTGTTGGGCGTCAATGCTGCGCAAAAGTTGTGCTGCCGGTTTGCTTGTTTCTCCGCCCGGCCCGGGCCTCAACACCGCCATGCCGCCACCTTGCGTGCCGACCCAGATTCTGCCGTCGGCATCTTGCATCAGAGCGCCGATGGAATTGCTGGCGATTTCCAGCACGCCGGGCGCAGTCTTGTCGTCTTTGCGGCGCGCGGCGATTGCATGCGCTTGCTTGCCGTCGAATAAAAACAGTCCGTCAGACATGGTGCCAATCCATAAGCGCTGCTGGGCGTCGCACAGCATCACGCTGACATGCATGTGGTTTAAGGCTTCGCTGCCGCTTTGTCTGAATAAACCCTGACTTTTGTTGTAGCGCCATAGGCCATGGCTGGAGCCGACCCAGATTCCGCCGCAGGCTTGCGCAATGCTCCAGATAATTGTGTTTTCTCCCATGCCGGGCAGGGTAATCGGCTGTATTTTGCTTAAGCTGGCATCGCTGCGATACAGTCCATTGCGGGTGCCCAGCAGCAAGTCTTGTTGATCCTGCTGCACCGCATTAATCCGCACCTGGGGCAGATTGAAACTGCCCGGCGCATGCAGTTTGACCGCGCCATCCGGTTTGATGTTGATCAGTGCGCCATTGTCCTGGCCCAGCCACAGGCTGCCATCGGATTGCCGGGTGATGGCGGTGACCGCGCTGCGCGCAGCGCCGCTGATCGGTGTGGAAATGGTTTGAATCAACTCGCTTTGGCCGATACGCTGATTCAAACCGCCCCAGGAGCCAAGCCACAAGACGCCGCTTTTATCGCGCATGATGGCGGTCACTGAGTTATCCAGCAGGCCCAGTTTGGCCCCGGCTTGATAGCGCAGATTGCGGCTGCTGAGAGTTTTGCTGTCAATCCGCAAAAGGCCCTGGCCGTCTGAGCCGGCCCAGATTTCTCCCAGCGAGGCTTCATACAAACTCCACCAACGGGTTTGCTGCAGGGCAGGGGGCAGGCGCAAGGCTTGAATTTGCGTATTTGCCGGGTCCAGCACAAAAATCCCGGCGGCTTTGCTGCCGATCCAGATCCGGCCATCGCTGCTTTGCGTGAGCGACCAGATTTCAGGCTGTTCAATCACGCCCGGCAAGGGAATGTGCCGTATCGGCTTGCCTTCGCCGTCGATTTGGTACAAGCCGCGCATGCTGCCTATCCAAATTGAGCCGCCGACATCGTGCAGGACGGCGCGCACGCCGCCAGGCGGCAGCGCTTTGCCGATGCCGGCGCTGAAATGTTCCAGGCGCAAGCCGTCTTTACTCAAGTGGTCCAGCCCGCCCATGCTGCCGACCCACATGCCGCCCATATTATCTGCCGACAGCGCATAGACGGCGCCATTGCTGACGCCTTGCGCATCAATCCCGAAGCGGATAAAGCGCTCGCTTTGCGCATCGTAGCGCGCCACGCCGCCGCCCATCGCCCCGACCCATAAGCGCCCCATGATATCGGTCTGCAGCGTCACCACCAGATTTTCCGGCAGGCTGTAGGGATTGCCTGCCTCCTGCTTCCAGAGGCGAAAGCGCATTCCGTCCCAACGCACCAGGCCGCCTTCTGTGCCTATCCACAAATATCCATCGCCGTCTTGCGCGAGCGCATTCACAAATTCGTGCGGCATGCCTTGTTCCTGCCCCAATTGTAAAAACGCCGGACGGATCAAATCATCCCAGGGCTGGGCCGCAGCATGTTTGGGAAACAGGATAAAAATGAAAAATTGAAAGAAAGAAAAGCCAAAAAGAGCAGCGCATATCAGAGCGCGCCGGCGCTTGATGCTGGCAAGTGTGACATGCGGCTGAGGACTGGCTGGGACGCGCGTCATCTCCGTATCCTTAGGGCTGAGCGGATTGGGGCGCAGCTCATATTTGCTGCTCATCATAACGCCAATTTTGCGGATGGGGCAGGTTTTTGCGGGACAGTTTTTATCACACACTGCATCAAGCCTGGCTGTGTCATGGTGCGGCTGGCGGGATGGGGATTAAAAGCATAGGTTTGTACGCGGCATTGGCCGCTGCCATTTGCGCTCATTGCAAGCGCATGGCCGGCAGGACATCCACATGCGCCAAACTCGGGCGCGGGGCAAAGCACTTTTTGCATTTCCAGCAGCCCAACGAGCGTTGCAAGGCGAACGGCCCGTCAAAATACTGCTGACAGTTGTGCAGTATATATATGTGATGCCCTTGTTTCCCCTCCCCATACGCGCTGCGACTGCGCGCCTGCCCCCCTTCTGCGGAAAAAGACCGTGTTTGCCCGGCTGTTTGCCGGTTTGTTTTGCTCTGCTGCAATCAATAATCCATCCTGAGCGCTCGCAATCCGGGCGTATGGCTGAATCGTTGCGCATTGAGATGGAGTCTGCAGACAATCTGCGGGGAGAGCAGCATGAATGTGAAAAAATTTATCGCCGCCACATCGCGCGAAGCCTTGCGCAAGGTGCGCGAGGCCTTGGGGCCGGATGCGGTGATTTTGTCGAATCGCGCCGTGGAACAGGGCGTGGAAATTCTGGCCTTGGCCAGTGAAGATATTTCTTCTCTGGCGCAGCCGGCGGCGGATGAGGCGGCGCAAGAGGTGCATGAGCTGGACGGCGTGCCCAGTCAGGCGCGCGGGCATGCCGACCGGGGGCGCGCTTTGTTGCGCCCTGAGTCGCGCGAACGGCGCCCGGAGCCGCGTCAGGACAGCCGGGATATCAGGCAGGATGCGCGTCAGGATTACCGCCAGGAGGTGCGGCAGGAAGTGCGGCAGGAGGTGCGGCAGGAACCGCGTTTCGGCTGGGGCGAGGAAGAAGATGATGAGGGCGGCGAGGCCGGCGGCCTGCCGCCTATGCATGCGCCGCTGTTGGCGAATGTCCCCACGTATCAAACCAGCGCGCAGGCGCAAAGCCATAATGCGCTCGGGCTGGGGCAGGTCTCGAGTATGGCGGAATCGCTGGAAATGGCGCGCCGCGTGAATCAGGGCGCGGGTCAGGCTCAGGCGCCGGGCAATCTGGCCGGCAGCCGCGCCGAGAGTTTCGCCAGCCGCGCCGGTGCGCAAACCATGCGCGGGCAGCAGCCGGAACGTATGCAATCCGAACGTATGCAGCCGGAACGCATGGCCCCTGAGCGGGTGCAGGAGCGCGCCGCGCCGCGCAGCCGCAGTGACAGCGCGGTGCGCCAGGCGGCCCCGGCAGCGGCGCCGGCTCAGGCCGCGCAGCCGGTGCGCAATTGTGAGACGGAAATGGCGGAAATGCGCAACGAGATCCGCGCCATGCGCGATCTGATGGAAACCCAGTTGGCGGAAATCGCCTGGGGCGCGACGCAAAAACGCGAGCCGCATAAGGCGCAAGTGCTGCGCGAATTGCTGAGTGCGGGCTTTTCACCGAATCTGTCCCGCTTCTTAACGGAAAAAATGCCGCAGGCCGGTAATGAAGAGCAGGCCATGCAATGGATTCGCGGGGTGTTGGAGCGCAATATTCAAACCCTGAAAAATGAGCATGAAGTGTTGGAAAAAGGCGGCGTGTTCGCTCTGGTCGGCCCGACCGGGGTTGGCAAAACCACCAGCACCGCCAAGCTGGCGGCGCGTTGCGTGATGCGGCATGGCGCCGACAAGCTGGCCCTGATCACCACTGACGGCTACCGTATCGGCGGGCATGAGCAATTGCGCATCTACGGCAAAATTCTGGGCGTGATGGTGCACAGCGTGAAAGACGAAAGCGATTTGCGCATCGCTTTGCGCGAGTTGCGCGGCAAGCATACGGTTTTGATCGACACCATTGGCGTCAGCCAGCGCGATCAGATGGTGCAGGAACAGGCCGCCATGCTGGCCGCCGCCGATGAGCCGGTGCAGCGTTTGCTCTGTCTGAACGCGACTTCCACCGGCGAAACCCTGCATGAAGTGGTGCGCGCGTATCAGGGGACGGGGCTGGCGGGGGCGATTTTGACCAAGCTGGATGAAGCCGCCACCATTGGCAATGCGCTGGATGTGGTGATCCGTCACAAATTGTTGTTGTATTACGTCGCTAACGGCCAGCGTGTGCCGGAAGACCTGCACCTGGCTGAACGTCAATTCCTGCTTGACCGCGCATTGCGCAATAACAACAGCGCCAATCAGCTGCAAGATGCTGAATTGCCGCTGGTGATGGCGATGGCGCGGCAGCGTGAGGACAATCGCTCGATGGAGGTGCGCCTTGGCTAATTTCGATTTCGATCAGGCCGAGGGCCTGCGCCGCATGCTGGCCGGGGCGCGGCCACGGATTGTCACTTTTCTTTCCGCCACTGATCAGGAAGACCGCAGCGCGATGCTGGTCAATCTCTGCGCCTCGCTCTCAGACACCGGCACCGATGTGGTTTTGCTCGACACATGTTGCCATAGCCGCAGCGTGGCCAACCGGCTCGGTCTGGCGCAAGGCCCGGCGCTGTCCGATCTGGCGCAACACGCGTGCGAGCTGGATCAAATGCTGCGCCAGGCGCCGCAAGGCTTTCAAGTGGCGACGCTGGCGCCGCACAGCATCAACCCGCGCCGCCTGCTGCCGGCGGCCAGACAAGCCTTGAATCAAGCCTTTTCCACTCTGTGCAAACGCGCCAGCGTACTGGTGCTGGAGGCGGAATTTGATCCGGCCTGCGGTTTTGCCTTGCCAGCCATGGCTGAAAATGAGATCGTGCTGCAGGTATCCAACAGCGCGCGTTCAATAAAAGCCGGCTATGCATTGATCAAAAGCATCAGTCTTACCCTTGGCCGCCGTCCTTTCGGTATACTGGTGACGGGCGCCAGTGAAAGCGAAGCAAAACTGGTATACGATAATATGGCCCGGGCAGCGAGCCGGTATCTGGCGGTGGAATTGAAATCAATGGGCAGTGTGCCTGCTGATGAATATGTCTATCGTGCGGCGCGCCTGGGCAAGGCGGTGATCGATGCTTTTCCCTTGGCGGGGGCATCGGTTGCTTATCGCCGTTTGGCAGGCCGCCTGCGTGTGGTTCCAGGATGGCCGCAGATGGCTGGCGAGCGGGGCGGGGCGTTTTCCGCAAGGCTTGCCGGAACTTGATAGCCACAACCATAAAACATGTACACGGCCAAAGGGAAAACGGAAAAAGATCACCTGCTGGAGATGCATGCGCCGCTGGTCAAAAAGCTCGCCCATCAAATGAAGGCGAAGCTGCCGCCCAGCGTCGAAGTGGATGATTTGATCCAGGCGGGCATGATGGGTCTGTTAGACGCCATTGGCCGCTATGAAGAGACCCACGGGGCCCAATTTGAAACCTATGCCGTGTTGCGCATCCGGGGCGCTATGCTCGATGAGTTGCGCAGCAGCGACTGGATGCCCAGAAGCGTGCGGCAGAATATGCGCAAGATCGAGGAAGCAATGAGTATTTTGCAGCAGCGTTTAGGCCACCCGCCGAGCGAATCTGAAGTCGCCAAGATGCTCAAAATTTCCCTTTCCGAATATCAGGAGATGCTGTCCGACAGCGGCGGCCATCAGCTGGTGTATTACGAAGATTTCCATGATGGTGAGGGCAGCGACAATTTCCTTGACCGCCATCTGGTGGACGAGGGCAGCGACCCTTTGCAAAGTCTGTTGCAGGATGATTTCCGGCTGGCGGTGATCCAGGCGATTGACGGTTTGCCTGAGCGCGAAAAGCTTTTAATGGGCTTGTATTACGAGCAGGAATTGAATTTGAAGGAAATCGGCGCGGTGATGGGCGTGTCTGAATCGCGCGTGAGTCAATTGCATACCCAGGCGGTGGCGCGCCTGCGCGCCGCCTTGCGGGAGCAAAAGTGGACTGGGGAAGTGTAGCCGGCTTAGCGCTCGGCCTGGCTGCGCTGTTAGGCGGTCAGTTGCTCGAAGGCGGCAAGCTTGCCGTCTTGCTGCAACCTACCGCCATGCTGGTGGTGGTGGTCGGCACGCTGGCGGCGGTGTTGTTGCAAAGCCGTCCGCGCGCTTTCCGCCGTGGCCTGCTGATGCTGCGCTGGGTGTTTAAGCCGCCGCCTGATCGCAGTCTGGAAATCGGGCGTGAGCTGACCAACTGGAGTTTAGTCGCCAGGCGCGAAGGCATGTTGAGTCTGGAGCGCTACGCCAAGGCGGTCAAAGATCCGTTTCAAGCCAAGGGTTTGCGTCTGATTGTGGACGGGGTGGCGCCGGCCAAATTGCGTGAGATTCTGGAAGAGGATATCAATGCCTGGGAAAGCGCCGAGCAGCAGGCGGTGCGCATCTGGGAAGCCGCCGGCGGTTATGCGCCGACCATCGGCATCATGGGCGCGGTGCTGGGCTTGATTCATGTGATGGGCAATTTATCCGAACCGTCCAAATTGGGCAGCGGGATCGCCGTCGCGTTTGTCGCCACGATTTACGGCGTGGGCTTGGCGAATCTGGTGTTTTTGCCGATTGGCGTCAAATTGCGCACCCTGTTGCAGCGCGAAACCACGCTGCGTGAGCACATGGTGTCGGTGTTTGTGGATATCGCCAGCGGCGATAATACGCGGGTGGTGGAGGAACGCGTCACGCATTGGGGAGACTAGCATATGGCGCGGCGCAAACCCGAGGAACCGCCTGAAAACCGCGAACGCTGGCTGGTGTCCTACGCCGATTTTATTACGCTCTTGTTTGCCTTCTTTGTGGTGATGTATGCGATTTCCTCGGTGAATGAAGGCAAGTACAAAATTTTGTCCGACGCGCTGGGTTCAGAGTTTGGCGCTGCGCGCGCCGGCCAGCCCGGGCCGGATACCATCCCCCTGATCACGCCGCAGCAGATCGCCAGCCGCAAGCGCTCTGAAGCGATCAAACGCGAGCGTATCGCCATGACGCAAATGGCGCGCAATCTGCAAAAAGTCTTGGCCCCGCTGGAAAAAGAAGGCAAGGTGCGCGTCACTCAGGGCGTGCGCGGGGTGAGTGTGGAAATCAACGCCAGCGTCTTGTTTGCCCCCGGTGAGGCGCGTCTTTCGCCGGAGTCTGATCAAACCCTGCGTTTGGTGGCCACTGTGATGAGCGAGGATGAGCACGCGATTCAAGTCGAGGGGCACACCGATAATCTGCCGATTGCGAATGCGCTGTTTGCTTCCAATTGGGAATTATCCAGCGCGCGCGCATCCGCCGTGGTGCGCTTATTTATTGAGGCCGGGGTGGATGAAAAGCGCATGAGTGCGGTGGGACACGCCGCCACCCGTCCGGTGGCCGATAATAATCAGGCCGAGGGACGGGCGCGTAACCGGCGCGTGAATATCACAATTTTGACCGGCATTCCCGATCAGGTGGTGGAAGTGCCGACCAGCGGCCCGCTGCCCGCCGTTGCGCCCTGAGCGGGGCCGCCTCATACTTTGCGGATATCGAGCAGGAGCGAATTTTTGCGGCGTTTGTTATAAAACTGCTGCCAGTTCGCGCCACTGATTTTGCTGTAATCGCCGTCTTTCACCAAAAACACGATTTCTTTGTCCGTATTGTGGCCTTGCCGGTGTTCCAGCCCGGAAAACTCCCGTTTGCTGGCGTTTTGTACGTGATAACTCATGCACATCTGGCCGGATGAGTTCAAAAAGCCGGCGTAGCCCACCACGTGGAAATTATTAAAACCGGCATCCACCAGCGCGGCGGCAAAGCGCTCGGCATACGGGTCTTTGCGCCATAAACAATAATTGGTGCGCACCGAGGCCCCGGTAGCACAGGCGTGCAGGTAGATCGTGATCAGATTCGCGGGATTGACTGGCAAGCCTTCTTCAGTCAATTGACGCAGCAGGGTGCGGGCGCCGACTGAGGGATGGCCATGGGCGCCGATGCGGCCGCCGGCGTGGCCATGTCCCACCACATATAATTCGCCGCCCGGCGTATCAAGCCGCTCCAGCCCGGCTGCGCCATTGTGCCAGGTGATGCTGGCGTTGCAGCGCAATTTGAGATCTTGCATTGAATAATAGACATCCATATCTTCACTGGCTTTCACCATCCGGGTTCCGGTGTGATAGGCGATAACGGTCATGTTTTGCTCCTGTATTGTGATGAATGGCGCTGTCCGGCGCCGGAAATGCGGCGTTTGTTTTATGGGACTTTATGGATTTCGTAATACGTCTCCGGCCACCAGCCTTCGAGCGGATGGCTGACCTCCTGTTTCCATTTGCTGCCATGAATCTTGTTGTAATCCGTGGTGGTGACTTCGTACACCACCAGAATTTCATCGTCGAGCTTCAGATTTTTATGCATGCTGCCTTGATTAAAATTGCGCTTGCTTTCGTCGCTGGTGTTGTACTTGGTGGATACCCGTCCCAGATTGTTGACAAAACCGGCATAGCCGACCACTTTGAAATTGCTGCAGCCGGCTTCACGCAAGGCGCGGCAGAACCGTTCGACATACGGTTGTTTATGTTTGAAGTGATATGCGACGCGCACCGATGCCCCGGTGGCGCAGGCGTGCAGATGAATCAAAATCTGGTTTTTCGGGTTTTTCGGCATGCCTTCTTCCAATAATTGCTGCACCAGGGCATGCGCGCCTGCGCTTTCATGATGATGAGCGCCGATCGCGCTGCCGCCATTGCCATGGCCGACCACGTACAGGCGGCCGCCCGCAGTATCGAGCCGCCCGAGTTTGGCATTGCCATCGTTGATACAAATTTCGGCCTCACAGGCCATGCGGATATCATTCAATGCGCCATAGACCAGATTGTCGTCTTCTGCGGTGACTTCAGTGGTTGAGGGGCAATAGGCAATTGTCAGCGCCATGTTGTCTTCCTTTGCTTGGGTACGGTTGCGATGAAAGACATGATGCGCTGCAAATATGGAGCAAATATGGGGGCGCAGTAGAATCTGTCGCACCATGGCCGGCACTGTGCCTGCTTCGGCAATGTGTGCGGAAAAACAGACTTGGCGCGGCCAGCCCGGGCAGGGTTGTTTGCAGCCACGCCGTATTTTTTGGGGTTGGCAAACTTGGATGCCTTACTTTTTTATGATGCAAGGCGTAAAGGTAAAACTGAAAGCCTATAATTTGACACCCATCTCATAAGCCGCCCGCACATTCCAGCATGACACGACGCCCACCTGAAACCACCATCACCTTGAAAATTGCCGCTGGCAGTAAGGGCAAGACTTTGAACAAAGGGCAAAAGCTGTTCAATCAGCTGACCAAAAAGATCCAGAAGTTGCGCACCCAAATCAAAGATTGGGAAGTGCTGCTTCCCATGTATCAGCAGCACTATCAGGAAAAATTTGCGCCGAAAGTGCTTGCATACAAAGACCGGCAACAAGCTTTGCTGCGTTTGCTTGATCAGGCTTATCTGCAACAGAAATTCAGTAAAGCAGAAAAGAAATTCCTGCTCCAGCTGATCCATTCCCTGCTTGAGGAATTATTGGCGCATCAACCGAACCCGGAACTCAAGTGCCTGTATGCGCGCTATCACGGGAAAAACTATGATGTGGTGGAAGAAGGCATGCAAAGCAGCTTGCAAGCCATGATGGCGGAAATCACGGGGCAAGAGTTCACAGAAGAAGTTGATTTCCGCAATCCAGAAGCGTTTTTGAAAATGCTGGCTGAACAAGCGCAGGCGCAAAAGGAACGGCAAGCTGATGCCGATGAACAGGCCAAAAGCGCCAAGCCGGATAAGCGTGCCTTGCAACGTGAGGCGGCGCAGGCCTTGGCCGAGCAACAATTAAGCCAGAGTTTGCGCGAAGTGTATCGCAAGCTGGCCGCTGCTTTGCACCCGGATCGCGCGCCGGATGAGAACGAGCGCAAGCGCAAAACCGAATTGATGAGCCGGGTGAATGTGGCGTATGACAATAAAGACTTGTTGCGCCTGTTGGAATTGCAATGGGAGGTTGAGCAAATCGACGCCGCCGCCATCAATGCCTTGGATGGCGAGCGGCTGAAGCATTTCAACAAGATTTTGACTGAGCAGCACGAAGAGTTGAGGCACGAATTGCAAACCATCTTCAGCATTTTTGAGTTGCGCTTCCCGCAGATGTTGATCGAGTCCGGGCGTGGCGACAATATGCCTGAAGCTGCGCAGCAAATGCCTTATTTATTCCAGTTGATACAGGAATTGGATGAGGATCTGATGGATTTGAATCAACAATTGGAAGAATTGGCTGAACCGCAGGCGTTGAAGCAATGGCTGAAGGAGTATATGGAAGAACAGCGCTGCCGCGAGCGGGAAGAAAAGAGCGCGCGCCAGTTTGTTGAGCAATTCCTGAGTGAGGATGAGCGTGAGTTGTTGCGCTTTATGCAAAAGAAGGGCGGCGGGCTGTTTTAAGCCTGCACTGGTAAATATGCGCTGCTGAAGCAGGTGCGCCAAGCTGTCTGTCAACTTGGCGTGTGAGTCTCTTGCCAGTGTCAGCCTATCACCAGACGGCGTGAACCCTGGCTCAAGGTGGAGTGGCCGCTGGGGCCGTAAAGATGTTGCGCCGGTGTCGCGGCGGAAGGGGGTTGCAAGGCTTGCAGGGCGTTTTGCGTATTCGCCAGCTGGCGATTGATCAGCATGCCGTTCAAGCGGTTGATTTCTTTGGCCTGACGTGTCAAGTCGAGCAGGCTGTGCCAGGATTGTTGCAATTCGCTGCGGCCCAGACGCGTCAGCCAGGCTGCCATATTGGCTTCTTCCTGGGCAAAGCCGGCGGCGGCCAGTGCGTTCAGTCTTTGTTGCGACAATGCTGATGCGCGCTGCACCAGTTGATTTTTTTGCTCAGTAAGCTGGAGCAATTGTTCAACATCGGCGGCAATCAGGCTGTTTTGCTCTTGTTGCAAGGTTTCCAGCAAGTCCGCCATGACGGCGCGCTCGGCCTGCATGCCGCTGTCTAATTGATAGCCGGTATTGCCGGAAGATGCATTCATTGGTATTTCCGCCTGAATCAACGCTTGCGCGAGTGCAGCAAGTCTTTCACTGTTTCCAATAATCCATCGGCCACTTTTTCCGAATTGACCTGGAATTGACCGTCGGCAATCGCCAGCTTGATTTTTTCGACTTTTTTCGCGTCGAACACATTGCTGCTGGCGATCTTTCCTTCCAACGACTGCAGCTGGGAAGACAGACGCACGCTGTCCGTCGCTGCCGTCGTTGTCGCAGTGCCGGCCTTGTCGGCGTTACGCGCCGTGGCCGTCTGAGACTGACCTTGGCTGACCGGCAAACCGGTCTGGCCTTTGAGTGAATCGGTAATTTTCACAGCAGTTTCCTCGATTGGTTGGGGCAGGTTTCCCCGGGTTCTGCTTGTTTATCGGCGCGTGCCGCGCAAACTTTAGCAAACTGCGCGCCTTTTGCAGTTTCTGCCGCTTATGCCAGCATCTACTATAAACGCAGCGCGCCGGGATCGACGAATTGCTGTTTTATTTTCAAGCTTGTCCGTTGCAATTGTGCATAATCATCAGCCCGGCGCGGCGGGCTTAAAACTGCACCGCAACCACGCCTTCTGCTTGGGCCAGTCCGCTGATCTGTTGCCCATTTGCCAATTTTACCGTCACCGCACCGCCCAGGCTGGCGCCGCCGACAGCGCGCCCTTCGCCTTGCAGCGCGAATCCGGCCCCGCTGGCGACCAGTTTCACCTGTTGTCCATGTTGAATCAATGCCGGCTGGCGCAGTTGACGTGCGCTGATGGCTTGGCCGGCGCTGATGCTGTGGCTGCTTTGCTTGCCCAGCGCCTGTTGCATATCAGTCAGCACGCCGGGCGGCAAATTGGCCAGATCGCCTTGCTGCATGCTCAAGTGTTCGGCCTGCAGAATCTGGCCCGGAGCCAGCGCGCTGTTGGCGCTGACATAGGCCACTTGCACGCTGACGTGGGCCTGGGTGAACGCTTGCCAGGCCGGTTGCATGCAACGCACCCCGACCAGGGTTTTACCCCAGGGTTTGGCGCCTTGCGGGGTATAGGCTTGCAGTTGGGCGCAGGCCGGCAAGTGCAGCCGCGCATCAAACGGCGTCACGTTGATGCTGAGCGGGCCGGGCGCATTGCGGCTTTGCTGCTCCAGCCAGCTCTGCGCCACTAAGCGCATTTGCTCTAAATCCTGGCGCTGCGGCAGGCTTTGCGCGCGCGCCGCGCCGCACAGCGCAAGTCCAATAACTATATAGAGGTATCCGGGTTTCATTGTGTGCTCCAGCAAATCAGGCAGACGGCTTGATTGTAGGCTGGCAGGCGTAAAGGCAAAGCCTGAACTGGGCCGCTTTTCCCGCCTTTCTTGACGCTTTGCGCGCGGACTGGCGGGCCTAAGATGACAGGCATCGTAAAAAGATGTCCGTCGGCAACATTGGAGCTGAACATGATAGGCAAACTCGACCAACACTTCCGCTATAACGAATCAGTGCTGTCCTTGCGCTCAGAGCGGCAAAGGGTGCTGGCCAGCAATATCGCCAATGCGGACACGCCGAATTACAAGGCGCGCGATTTTAATTTCAGCGAGGCGCTCAGCAGCGCCATGTCCGGCCCGGGGCCGGCGGCCCTGGCGCGCACGGCGCCGCGTCATTTGCAGGCGCAGGATGTGGGGCCGGGCGGCGCGCCGCTGTTATACCGGCCTGAGGTGCAGGGCGCGGTCGATGGCAATACGGTGGATATGGATGTCGAGCGCACCCAGTTTGCCGACAATGCTTTGCGTTATGAGGCGGCGGTGACGTTTGTCAACAGCCAGATCCGTGGCATGCTGACAGCCATCACCGGCGGTCAATAAGTGACCTGAGGGAGCGCACAGATGTCACTCTTCAATATTTTTAACGTCGCCGGCAGCGCCATGAGCGCACAGGCGCAGCGCTTGAATGTGGTGGCCAGCAATCTGGCCAATGCTGATTCGGCCACCAGCGCAAACGGGCAGCCGTATCGCGCCAAACAGGTGGTGTTTGAGGCGCAGGCGGTGGACGCCAGCAATGCGCAAGGGGTGCGTGTAAAACAGGTGGTGGAAGATGCATCTCTGCCTAAAATGGTGTATGACCCGAAAAGCCCGCTGGCCGATGAACGCGGCTATGTGGCGATGCCGAATGTGAATGTGGTCGATGAAATGGTCAATATGCTGTCTGCCTCGCGCTCGTATCAAAATAATGTCGAGACATTCAACGCCGCCAAGACCATGGCCTTGAAAACCCTGACCATTGGTCAATGATGTGAAGCTGGAGATCTGTTATGGCGAATTCCATCAATAGCGTGTCAGATAATCTGATGCAGAGTATGAATCCAAAGTCGGCCAGCGCCGCCAAGGGCACCAGTGCGGAAGAAGTGCAAAACCGCTTTCTGACCCTGTTGGTGTCGCAGATGAAAAATCAAGATCCCTTGAGCCCGATGGACAATGCGCAAGTCACCAGTCAGATGGCGCAATTATCCACCGTGACCGGGATTGATAAGCTCAATGAGGCCATGAAAAGCTTGCAGGATAGCTATGCTTCTACCCAGTCTTTGCAGTCCGCATCCCTGATCGGCCATGGCGTGCTGACGCCAGGCAATCAATTGGTGCTGGATAAGGGCAAGGCGATTTTCGGGGTGGATATCCCGGAGCCGGCGGACAGTGTCAAAGTGTCCATCGTCAATGGCTCGGGTCAGGTCTTGAAATCGGTCGATCTGGGCGGTCAGGATGTGGGTGTGGCGCCGATGACCTGGGATGGTTTCAGCGATAACGGGGTGCAGCAAAGCGATGGCCGCTACACCATCAAAGTCGAAGCGATGATCGGCGATAAAAAAGTCGAGAGCGTGCAACCCTTGAGTTTTGGCATGGTCAGCAGCATTACCTCCGGGGTGCAGGGGGTGAAGGTGAATGTGGATGGCGTGGGGCCGGTGGAACTGTCCAAGGTGCGGCAGATTCTGTAAGCAGGGCGGATTGAATTCAGCAGGCAGCAAGACAGGAGAACATCATGAGTTTCCAACAAGGTTTGAGTGGTCTGAATGGCGCAGCGAAATCGCTGGACGTGATTGGTAATAATGTGGCGAACGCCAGCACGGTCGGTTTCAAACTGTCCAAAGCCCAGTTTGCAGACGTGTACGCCAGCTCACTCACCGGCGCGACCGGCAATCAGGCCGGTATCGGCACCAAGGTGGTGAATATCGCCCAGCAATTCACGCAGGGCAATATCGGCAATTCCAACAACCCGCTCGACATCGCCATCAATGGCGGCGGTTTTTTCCGCATGACCTATAACGGCACGGCGCAATATTCGCGCAATGGCCAATTCCAGCTTGACCGCAATGGCTATATTGTGAATGCGCAAGGGGCGAATCTGACCGGGTATATGGCCAATGCGCTGGGCGTGCTGTCCACCGGCGCGCCGGTTTCGCTGCAAGTCAATACCGCCGACCTGCCGCCGAAAGTCACAGAAAAAGTCGCAGCGGTGCTGAATCTGGACTCGCGCGCACAAGTGCCGCGCGATGCGCCGTTCAGCCCGGACGTGCCGACCAGTTATAACAGCGCAACTTCGGTGAATATTTTCGATACGCTGGGCAATCCGCACGTGATGCAAACGTTTTATGTCAAAACCGGCCCCAGCACCTGGGATGTGTACGCCACCAGCGATGGGATTGAGCGCTCCAGTCTGACTGTGCGTGAAGCGGCGAATGACGCCGACCGCGTGGTCGACCCGCCCCCGACGCCGGCTTCGATCGCCGCTGCTGTGCGCGCATTGGCCAACGCCACCCAGGCCGACGCGACGGCGGCGCGCACTACAGCTGATGCGGCAAGAGCGGCAGCGGTGACGCCGGATCAAATCGCGCAAGCTGAAGCGCTGACGCAGGTGGCGGTGCGGCTCGAAAGGCTCGCCACCTTCCAGGATAATGCTGCTGATGCCGGCGATGCCGAAGCGGCGGACCCCAACGCCACCCGCGCATCGGTGATTTCCGCTGTCACCATCGGCACCCCGGCCAATCCGCTGTTAGCGCCGCCGGCCCCGATCGCGCGGCTGGTGTTTACTCCCCTGGGCGCGCTGGACACCGCGACCAAGGCCGGCATGCCGTTCCGCGTCGATATTCCGGTGCACCCGCCGACCGGCGCGTTAAGCCCGATTTCGATGGAAGTCGATTACTCCGGCACCACCCAATTCGGCTCCAATTTCAGCACCAACGCCTTAAAGCAGGATGGTTACACCTCGGGCCGCTTGTCAGGTTTTTCCACCAGCTCGGATGGCTTGATGGTGGCGCGCTATACCAATGGGCAATCGAATGTGCTGGCGCAATTGGTGTTGGCCAACTTCACCAACCCGAATGGCTTGGCGCCGCTGGGCAATAACGCCTGGGCCGAAACCGCTGCCTCCGGCGCGGCCCTGGTCGGCGTGCCCAACTCCGCCAGCCTGGGCGTGTTGCAAGCCTCGGCGGTGGAAGATTCCAATGTTGACTTGACCCAGGAACTGGTGGAAATGATTACCGCGCAACGGGTGTATCAGGCCAATGCGCAAACCATTAAGACCCAGGACTCTGTGCTGCAAACCCTGGTCAACCTGCGTTAAATATTGCGCTCAAACCGGGACGTTCGCCAAACCTGCCTTGTTGCGTGCAAGGCCGGGCTTGGCGCGCCCATCACCATGCAAGAGGCGGCATATGGACAAGCTGATTTATACCGCAATGACAGGCGCGCGCCATATTCTGGAAAAGCAAGCCACCAATTCGCACAATCTGGCGAATGTCTCCACCAACGGATTTCGCGCCCAGCTCGACAGCTTTCGCGCTGTGCCGGTGGTTTCCTCCGGTTTGCCGACCCGCACCATGGTGGTCGATTCCACCGTTGGCAGCGACTTCACGCCCGGCGCAATTCAACATACCGGGCGCGAACTCGATGTCGCCTTGCATGGGCCGGGCTGGATTGCGGTGCAAATGCCGGACGGCAGCGAAGCCTATACCCGGCACGGGGCCTTGAAAGTGAGTGAGAATGGTTTGCTGCAAACGGCATCCGGCTTGAATGTGCAAGGCGAGGGCGGGCCGATCACGATCACCCCGGAAGTTTCGATCAGTATTGGCCGCGACGGCACGATTTCCGGCATCGCGAACGGCTTCAAACCAGGCGCCTCGACCGAAATGGGGCGCATCAAACTGGTTAATCCGCCACCCGGGGAATTGGAGCGCGGCGCGGATGGCTTATTCCGCCTCAAAAACGGACAGGAAGCCGAAGTGGATCCCACTGTCAAAATCGCCGGCGGCGCGCTGGAAGGCTCGAATGTGAATATGATTGACTGCATGGTCGATATGATCAGCATAGCGCGCCAGTTTGAAACGCAAATGAGTTTGCTCAAAAACGCCGAGAATAACGCGGCAAAAGCCGGTCAGATCCTGAGTTTGAATTAATCTCCTTCGCCGCATAATTATCCTCAAGGCACACAGGCGTCCATCCCGGGCGCCTGGCATCAGGCGCCAGGAGGAATCATGATACGTTCGCTGTGGATTTCCAAAACCGGGTTGGATGCGCAACAAACCCAGCTCGATGTGATCGCCAATAATCTGGCGAATGTCTCGACCACCGGCTTTAAGCGTTCGCGCGCCGTGTTTGAAGATTTGCTGTATCAAAACCTGCGCCAGCCCGGCGGCCAAACCTCGCAACAAACCAGCCTGCCTTCCGGCTTGCAACTCGGCACCGGCGTGCGCCCGGTGGCGACCGAGCGCATTCAGACCCAGGGCAATTTGCAGCAGACCAATAACGACAAAGACGTGGCCATCAACGGGGCCGGTTTTTTGCAAGTCTCGCTGCCCGACGGCACGCTGGCTTACACCCGTGACGGCTCCTTCCAGACCGACGCCAACGGTCAGCTGGTGACCGCCAGCGGGTATGTGGTGTCGCCCGCGATCACGGTGCCCAATAATGCGCAAAGTTTGTCGATTGGCCGCGATGGCACGGTCTCAATCACCACCGCCGGCAGCCCGACCCCGACCCAGATCGGCAGCTTGCAACTGGCCACCTTCATCAATCCAGCCGGTTTGGAGAGCAAGGGCGAAAACCTGTATGTGGAAACCGGCGCATCCGGCGCCCCCAACACCAATACCCCGGGCACGAATGGGGCCGGGATCTTGATCCAGGGCTATATCGAAACCTCGAATGTGAATGTGGTGGAAGAACTGGTCAGCATGATCCAGACCCAGCGCGCCTATGAAATCAACAGCAAAGCGATCACCACCTCTGATCAAATGCTGCAAAAACTGTCGCAACTCTGATACCGGAGGCTGTCATGAAACTGTTGCATTACCAAGCCCTCGGACTTGCCGTGTTATTGGCCGGCTGCGCCGCCACCCCGACCTCAATCATCAGCACGCCGCGCACCGCGCGCCCGGTTTCGCCAGAGCCGGTGCAGGCTTTAAGCGGCGCCATTTTCCAGGGCACGGCATACCGCCCGATGTTTGAAGACCGCCGCGCGCGCATGGTGGGCGACAGCATCACCATCACCATCAGCGAATCGACCTCGGCGATTAAATCCGCCTCCAGCAGCGGCAGCAAGAGCGGCAGCGCAGCGGTGTCCGTGCCGACTGTCACCGGCTTTCCGCTGAAAACCATGCAAGGCGCGCGCCTGACCGCCACCACCGCGAATAAATTTGAAGACAAAGACACCGAAAACGCCAGCAATACCTTCACCGGCACCATTTCCGCCACCGTGATCGACGTGCTGCCGAATGGCAATCTGGTGGTGGCCGGGGAAAAACAATTGGCCTTGGACAAGGGCACGGAATTCATCCGCGTATCAGGCGTGATCAGTCCGGATAATATCCAGCCCGGCAACACGATTGCATCTTCCAAAGTGGCCGATGCGCGGGTCGAATACCGCACCAATACGCAAATCGACCGGGCCAGCTTCACCTCCATGATTTCGCGCTTGTTTATGAGCGTCTTGCCATTTTGAGGGGAGTCTGCAAATGGCTAAATTCCTGCTCCTGATTGTGCTGCTGGCGCTGCTTACCCCGGCCCAGGCGCAAAGCGCGCGCAACGCCCAAGCCAAGCCCGAGGTGGTGGTGGAAAGCGCGCCGGCGCAAAGCGGATTGCGCATCAAGGATTTGGCCAGCATCCAGGGCGTGCGGCAAAACCAGCTGCTCGGTTACGGCCTGGTAGTGGGGCTTGATGGCAGCGGCGACCAGACCACGCAAACCCCGTTCACAGTGCAAAGCGTCTTGTCGATGTTGCAGCAATTGGGCGTCAATCTGCCAGCGGGCACAAGCTTGCAGCTGAAAAACGTGGCGGCTGTGACCGTCACCGCCAGCCTGCCGCCATTCGCCCAGCCGGGGCAAACCCTGGATGTCACGGTGTCATCCATCGGCAACGCCAAAAGCCTGCGCGGCGGGGTCTTGTTAATGACCCCGCTCAAAGGCGCTGATAATCACATCTACGCCATGGCGCAAGGTCAGGTGGTGTTAAGCCAGGTCGGCGCCGCGCCGAACGGGCAAAAAGCGCCGGCTAACCATTTAAGCGTGGGCCGGGTGCCGGATGGCGCCACAGTCGAGCGCGCGGTGGCCAATAATCTGGGGCAAAACAATCAGATTTCGCTGGAATTGCTGCAAAGCGACTTTTCCACCGCCAGCCGGGTGGTGGATAAAATCAACGCCGCTTACGGTTCCGATATTGCCTACGCCCAGGATGGCCGGGTGATCAAGGTGCGCGTGCCATCTTCCAGCGATCAGCGGGTGGCGTTTCTTGGCGCCTTGCAAAATCTGCGGGTCGAAGCCGATACCGCCGCCGCCCGCGTGATCATCAACGCGCGCACCGGCTCGGTGGTGATGAACCAGGCGGTGACGCTGGAGCCGTGCGCAATTTCGCATGGCAATTTGAGTTTGACCGTCGAGCCGGCCCCCGGCAGCGCCGCCGCCGCCAGTGGCGAAATCAAAAAAGAGCCTGGCAATGTGCTGGCCATCAAAGGCGGGGCCAATCTGGCCGAAGTGGTGAAAGCCTTAAACGCCATCGGCGCCACGCCGCAAGATTTGTTAGCCATCTTGCAGGCGATGAAGGCCGCCGGTTCGCTCAAAGCCGAATTGGAAGTCATCTGAGGGAGGCGCCATGATCAAGCAACCCGATATCAGCGCACGCTTGGTGCAAGACAGTAAAAGTCTGGACAGCCTGCGTCACAGCGCCAAGCAAAATCCGAAAGAGGCGGCGAAAAGTGCGGCCCAGCAATTCGAGGCGCTGTTCTTAAACACCATGATGAAGAGCATGCGCGAGGCCGGTAAAGTCGAAGGCGGCATGTTCGACAATGAGCAAAGCAAGATGTTTACCGGCATGCTGGATCAGCAATTGACGCAGCAGATGGCCAAACGCGGCATGGGCTTGGCCCAGGTGCTGGAAAAACAGCTGACTCAGCAAACCGCGCCGCCGCAATCGATTAAAAACGGCGTCGCGCCGGAACAGCTCAATAACAGCATGCCAGCCGGCCCCGGGCTTGGCGGCAAACTCAATAACAGCATGCCGGCTGCGCCGCAAAACGAAGCAGCGCTCAAAAGCAATGGCATGCGCGCCATGCAAGCGCCGGCTGCGCTGCAATTGCGCGGCAGTGTCGGCGATGCGCGCCAAACCCTGGCGGCATATGATCCCGCCGCCCGGCCTGCGCTGGCCAATCTGGCGACCATGGAAGATATGCGCGGCGCGGATTCGGTGCAGGATCTGGCCGAAGAGATTGATGATTTGATCGCCAGCCGCGAGCGCAATGTGGCGCAATTTTCCAATATCAGTCCCGGCGTCAAAACCCTGCTCAACGAAAACGGGGCGGCGATTGGATCATTGAAAAGCATGAAGAACAAGGCGATTGCCGAGCTTGGCGCCAGCACCCGCAGCCAGCCGGCGCATGTGCGGCATTTTCAAAGCAAGCTGGCCGGGGCTGCGGAGGAGGCCAGCCGCAGCACCGGCATTCCGCCCAAATTCCTGCTCGGCCAGGCCGCGCTGGAATCCGGCTGGGGCCGGCGCGAGATCACCGGCGCGGATGGGCGCGCCAGCCATAATCTGTTTGGCATCAAAGCCGGCAAAAACTGGAAAGGCAAGGTGGTGGAAGCCAACACCATCGAATACATCAACGGTAAGCCGCAAATGCGGCGCGAGCGCTTTCGCGCCTACGACTCTTATTCCGACGCCTTCCGCGACTATGCGCGCCTGTTGAGCAAAAATCCGCGCTATGAAAATGTGTTGGCCAATGCGCAGGACGCCAGCAGCTTTGCACGCGGCTTACAACGCGCGGGCTATGCCACTGACCCGAACTACGCGGCAAAACTGACCCGCATCATCAAGAATTCCTTGAGTTGATGTGAGAAAAATACAACAATGGCCTTGACGCAAATGGATTGTTTGATTCAAGTTTTGCGGCAAAATGCCGTAGAACAGGCCATATCAGGGAAGAAAGATCATGCCATCCAACCTTATTTCCATTGCTGGCACCGCAATTCAGGCAGCGCAGGCTGGTTTGAACACCACCGGCCATAATATTGCGAACTCCAGCACGCCTGGCTACAACCGCCAGCAAGTGATTCAAGCCACCGCCGCCGCGCAATACGGCGGTTTTGGCTTTGTGGGTGGCGGCACCAAAATTGCGGAAGTAAAGCGGATTTACAATGAATTCCTGTCTAATCAGGTGACCAGCGCTTCCACTTCGTACAGCGCTTTAAATGCTTATCACAGTCAGATTACCCAGGTCGATAATCTGCTGGCGGATCAAACCGCCGGCCTTTCCCCGGCCTTGCAGGATTTTTTCAAAGGCGTGCAGGATCTGGCCTCCAACCCCTCATCGGTGGCTTCGCGGCAGGCGATTTTATCCACCGGCGACGCGCTCGCTTCACGTTTTCAGGGTTTGAACAACCGGCTTTCGGAAATCCGTGAGTCGGTGGATGATCAAATCGTCTCCAGCGTCTCAGTGATCAATTCGATCGCCCAGCAAATCGGCAAACTCAATGAATCGATCGCCTTGCTGGCCGCAGACGAATTCAAACCGCCGAATGATTTGATGGACCAGCGCGACAAACTGGTGGCTGACTTGAATAAGGAAATCAAGGCCACCGTGATCACCCAGACCGACGCCACCTACACCGTCTCGATCGGCAATGGCCAGCCGCTGGTGGTGGGGAATAATGTGTTCCAGCTGACTCCCACCGTATCCAACTTTGACTTGAGCCGGGTGGAAGTCGGTTATGTCACCAATGGCAATATCAGCTCAATGCCGGAGAGCACATTGGTGGGCGGGCGCATGGGCGGCTTGTTTGAATTCCGCTCACGCACCCTTGACCCGACCCAAAATGCCCTGGGCCGTGTGGCCGCAGGGCTGGCCTCGACGTTTAATGCGCAACACCGTCTCGGGCAGGACTTGAATGGCAATCTGGGCGGTAATTTCTTCAATTCCGCCAGCCCGGTGGTTTCGCCCAACCGTTTGAATATCGGCAATGACGCAATTGTCGCCGACATAACCGACGCCACCCGCCTGACCATCAGCGACTATCAAATCAAATACGACGGCACGAATTACCAATTCTTGCGCCTGTCAGACAATGCGGTGCTGGCCAACACCACTCTGGCGGCGGCGGACACAGCGGCGCGCAATGAAGGCTTCAGCCTGACCCTGGTGGCCGGCACCCAGCCGATTCGCGCCGGCGACAGCTATCTGGTGCAGCCCACTATTAACGGCGCCAATGGTTTTTCAGTGGCCATCACAGACCGCTCCACTATCGCCGCCGCCGCCCCGATCCGCACCATTAACGGCGGCGCCAACAGCGGCACCGGCAAAATTTCCGGCGGCTATGTGGACAGCACCTATCTGCCGGCGAATGGCGGCAGCCCGATCATCGCCCCGGCGGAAGTCACGCTGACCTACGATGCGACGAATAATACCCTGTCCGGTTTCCCCCCGACCCAGGACGTGACCGTGACCGTGAACGGGGTGCCGACAGTCAACCCCGCCCCGGTGGCCTCGATCACTTATGCCGCCGACGCCTTGATCAGTTTTGGCGGCGTGAATGTCAGCTTCACCGGACAGCCGGCGAATGGCGACACTTTCACGATTCAGCAAAATCTCTCCGGCGTGGGCGATAACCGCAATGCCCGCCTGCTGGGAGAATTGCAGGGTAAAAACACACTGGAAAACGGCACTGCCACGTATCAGGGCGCATACGCCCAGCTGGTCGGGCAGGTCGGCAACACCTCGCGCGAAGTGCAGGTCAACACCACCGCGCAAGAAGAATTTTTGCGCCAGGTGCGCGAAGTCGAACAGGCCGAATCCGGCGTCAATCTGGATGAGGAAGCGGGTAATCTGTTACGCTACCAGCAGGCTTACCAAGCCGCTGGCAAACTGATGCAGATTGCGGCGCAGGTATTTGAATCCCTGATAGCCGCCGCGCGTTAAGGCGCGGCGCTCTGGTTTTTGCAAAAGCGTTAAGCAGGAGGCGGCAATGCGAGTCAGCACCAATGGCATCTTTGAGGTCGGCATCAATCAGGTAGGCACCTTGCAGGCCAATCTTGCACGCACCCAATTGCAACTCTCCACCGGACGGCGCAACATCACCGCCGCCGACGATCCGATTGCCTCCGCGCGCGCACTGGAAGTGATTCAATCGCAATCGGTGAATGAGCAATTCGTCACCAATCGCTTAAACGCGAAAAGTTCGCTGTCGCAGGCTGAAATTGCTTTGGCCGCCGCCACCACCTTGTTGCAGGATGTCAAAACCATCGCCATTAATGCCGGCAATGGCGGTTTGTCCGATTCCGACCGCGCCTCCCTGGCCACCGATCTGCGTGGCCGTCTGGATGACTTGTTAGGCTTGGCCAACGCCCAGGACGGGGTGGGCAATTATCTGTTTTCCGGCTTCAAATCGACCACCTTGCCCTTCATCAAGACCGCCACCGGCGCACAATACCAGGGCGATCAGGGGCAGCGTATTTTGCAAGTCGGCACGTCGCGCCAAATCCCGGTGTCAGACTCCGGCAACTCGATTTTTGAAGGCAATATCACTGGCAACGGCACCTTTGTCACCGCCGCCAATCAAGCGCCGCCGAATCGCGGCTCTGGCATTATTTCGATTGGCTCGGTCACCAATGCAGCGCAGCTGACCGGGGAAAATTACAGCATCACCTTTGCCATCAGCGCCACCCAGCCGCCGCAAACCACGTTTGATGTGGTCAACACCACCACCAACACCCCGGTTTTGACCGGCAGCCCGTTTGTCGCCGGGCAGCCGATTGCATTTGACGGCTTGCAATTTGACATCAGCGGCACGCCGGCCAATGGCGATGTGTTTACGGTTGAACCGAGCCAAAAGCAAAGCATCTTCACCACCCTGACTTCGCTTATCAATGCGCTGGGCCAGCCGGCCAGCGGCTCCACCGGACAGGCGAATTTAACCAATGCGCTCAACACCGCCAACGCCAACTTGAACAACGCGCTTGATAATATGCTCTCGGTGCGCTCAACCATGGGTTCGCATCTGCGCGAACTGGACTATCTCGACAGCTCAGGCGAAGACTTGGATATTCAATACAAGCAAACCTTATCCGACCTGCAGGACTTGGATTACACCAAAGCCCTGTCCAACTTCGCACAACAGCAAACCACGCTGGAAGCGGCGCAACGCTCCTACGTCAAAATTGCCGGCTTGTCGCTGTTTAATTACCTGTCCTGATCCGCCGTCTGGCGCAATGAGCAAGCCGCCCGCAGGCGGCTTGCTCAGGGCTTTTACCTTATTGCGCAATCAAACTCATTTCATCCAACAGGAAAGAAGTCTGGCGTTGCGCATCTTCCACCATCTTGAAATGCACCCGCACGGTTTTGCCTTTGTAGGCTGACATGTCCAGGGTATAGAGTTTATACGCGCTGGAGGCTTGCAGATTCGAGTAGCTGGCAAGCGTGCCCAATACCGCGCCGCTGCTGCTTAACACTTGCAAGCTCAGCTTATCGCGCGCCGTGCTTCCGCTTTCCGCCGTCGCCACCCGCATATAAAAACGCAGTTGCGCGCTGCCCGCCGTAGCCGGAATGCTGATTTGCTGATACAGCGTTTCAGTCGCGCTGGCGCCATGCCCGCCCAGCCAGGCCAGTTTTGTCCCCAGATGCGCCTGATAGCCATAGCTGGTGAAGTCGCCGATCGCCGCAGTCGTCCCCTGCCATGGCGTCACGCCGTTTTCAAACCCGCCGTTTTGCAGCAGATTGACGCTGCTTTGCGCATTCACCGTCAGCAACGCATCACTGCTGGCCACACTCCCCAGCGTATTGCTGACCAGCACGCTGTATGTCCCGGCGTCAGCCAGCGCGGCGGCGGCAATCGTATAAGTCGGGCTGGCGGCGCCGGCCAGCGGCGCACCGTTTTTGCGCCATTGATAACGCAGATCGCTGCCTTTGGCGACAACCGCAAAGCTGACCGGCTGCCCCACCGTCACCGTCTGATTTTGCGGTTGGCTGGTGATGGCCGGCGCAGTCGGCGTATCGCCGCCGCCGGCCCCGCCCATACAGTGGTCATCCAGCCGGGTCGGGAATTTATAGCCGGAAAACTCTTCCAGAATCGCCAGATTTTCCGGCGCATACACCCGTTCAATCAAACGCGGCACATTCGCCGAACCCAGCTTGGCGGCATAGCTTTCCGACATTTTGACGAAATACGACATGCGTAAAAATTGCACCAGCACATATTTGCGCAATTGCGGCTCAGCCTTGATTTTCTGCCAGAAGGCCGGATAGTTTTGCTTGGCGATGCGCAAATACAGCTGCAGATAACTCATATTGGTCAAGGCCAGATCGCGCGAATTCGAGGCCCCCACGCCATCGATATACTCGGCCACCATCAAAGCCGCCGGCAAGCCCATCAAGCTGGCGTTGAGTTCCGCCGTCACCCCTTGCAAATGGTATTCGCCTTGCTGGGCGTCTTTCAAATAAACTCCGTCCGTTGAAGCCGAGGCATCATCCTTGATCAGCGGCAAAATCTCCTTGCGCGCGAAGCCGTCATGCAGGGGCATCTTCATGAATTGGTAAGTACTGTCTATCCATGAGGAGGTGTAGTTATTCCATTCGGTGCGGCCAGCGGCCAAATCCCACATATGGGTTTCTTCATGAATCGCCACCATCATCGATTCCGCCAGTTTATTAAAGCTGGAGGTATCGACAAATTGTTTGAAATATTGGTCATTCGCCTGGGCTTGCGCCAGCGCTTGCCCGCTCGGCCAGCGCCGCCCATACATAGCGGTAATGGTTTGCAACCAGTTATTGGCGTTAAAGTTGTTTTTGATATCGCTGATATCCGCCGTGCGGTTATGCGTCTCCGCATAGCAGAATGTGCCTTTGTCGATATCATCCGGATTGATGCCGGCCAGCGCGCGCAACTGGCTGACGCCCGAATGCGTGGCCGGGACTTTGCCGGCCTGGCTGGATTGACTGCCATGCGCGAGCAGACGTGGCGCAGACGTGGTGGGATCGGCTTGGCCGCCGCAACCTTGGGTAAGGATAGCGGCGAGCGCAAGCGCAAGCGTGGCTTGAGATTTCATATTGTCTCCTGATTATGATAATGAAAAACGGGAACGCGATGCCGCATACAGCAGGCAAGGTGACAGATCAGCAGTGATAGCGCCAAGGCCATGCGTCCCGCATGGCGCAGCCAGCCTTGTGGGATGGTGCGCGATGTTGCGCAACGGCGATGTGCGCCGCACAACGTATCCGGCCAACTCAGCGCGTGGCCTGCCACATGGCGTTATCTGTCCCAATGATGGGGATGGACACGCGCGCTGTGGCTGCGCTGGTATGGTCGTCGGATGGAAAAAGTATAGTTATAAAAAAATTCATGCTGGAAATAAGAAATCAGGATGGCCCCATCATGAATGCTTATGGCCTGCCTGAAAACTTGCCGCCGGGGAAATTGTTTTTGAATCCTGTGCAGAAATGCGCGCAAGCGCTGCATATTTTCGTTGCAATATATGGGCTGTCGCCGATGAGTATTCAGGCGCAATATTTTGCATACAACGTGGCAAACCTGCCGCACCGGCGCGCATGATGCAGGCAGCAGTACAAAGTGGTATGCAAGCCCGCAGGCAAGTGGCATGCAGGCTTGCGGCGGCATCGGGGCCGCGCAGCGCACATGCTAAGATGGCAGTCGCGATATTAATTCAGGAGTGCAAGATGAGTATGGTGATTTGGGCGGAATTGGAAACCGAACACAGGCGTGCGCTGGCGCGTGGCGAAGAAGAGCTTGACATTGATTCCCTGCCGGATGATTTGCCGCAACTGCATGAAGCGCTGGAAACATTGAATGCGCGCAGTCTGCAGCTGGGGCAAACGGCGCTGATGGAAATGGTCGATTTTTCCGACCTGGAATACAACCATTCCGAAGAAGAGTTGCCGGACGACTGGCTCGACCAGCATGCCAAGTGGCTGGAGCCGCAAGCGCTGCGCCAAGTCATCACCGCCCTGGCCAATGATGTGGCGGCACAGGGCGGCCAAACAGACTTGCTGCAGGAGCTGCACCATGTGCTGGCGCGCTGCGGCCAGGCGCAAGCGGAAGAAAGCAGAATCCGCCTGGTGGTGGTGATGTAAGGCCGGTAAGTTTTGTGGCATTAAGTGCAAGGCTGTCAGAGGCTGATTTCTCACCATTGATCAACCTCACACCCCTCATGGCCATATTTGACAAGCCGTTGCGACCACCTTCCGCTGCAGTCAACAGCACGGGATCGACGCGTGTTGAAGCGCCTGTTGAAGTGCTAATGACGAACCGAAACTGCAGACAGGCCGGTTTCCTTCACGGCTGGAGGATTAAACTCCAGCCGTTGCGCGGAAGTTAAGCCGATTGAAGTCCGGGGTACGGTAAATCCGGCGTTTCCCGATTGAACATAAGGCGGGGGCTTTTGCTGAATTGTTGCAGCCGCTGCATTGAATGCGCCAATCGTTGTGCCCAGGCGTGTTTTGCACATGCTTTGGACGAACGGCGGGCGAAAACTGATCCGTCATTATGTCTAACAGCAAGCGAGTGCAAGCGCGCATAGTCATGCAGCGCCTCGCAGTATGCGGCAGCCGGGCTGTTTATTGAGCGCAGATCAGCTGCGCCTTTTCCCTGGCTCTTTGCGCACGCTTTTGTGCTTGCGTCTGTTGGCGCGGGTTGGCGCTTTGCGCATCCTGCTCTGACCAGCGCTGGCGCTGTTGCGCCAGTTTGCAGCGATCTTCTTTGGCCTTGGCGCGTTTTTGTTCCAGCGCAGCTTGTTTGGCGGCGCGCGCCTGGGCTTGTTCTTCCTTGGCTTTTTGTTTTTCGATTTGCGCTAATTGACGCTTGTCTTGTTTGGCGCGCGCCTCGGCGCTTTTGCGCTCGGACTCAGGGACAGAGGCCGGCGCGCTGATGGTGCTGTTTTTGCCTTGCGCGCAGGGGTTTTCACTGTAGATGGTCTTGCCGTCGATTTCGCATTTATTGATGGCCTGCGCAACATCCATGACGCTGAATGATCCGGCCAAGGCTGTGAGCAATAGCAGGCGGCGCGGCCAGGTGGACTGTGGCTTGGCGCGCGCGCATGCAGATGGAGTCGGCGGGACGGCTATAGCCGGTGCGGCGGCAGTGCGGAACAGCAGATGGGCGCAAGGCATGGCAAGCTCCAGGCAGTCAGGTATGCTGCATGATAAACCGGGGGCGCTGGTTTAGCGCTGCTCACGCGGAGTAATTGCGGGATGCCGGCCAGTCCTGTGGGGCCGGCGCCACACTCAATTGCAGTAATAATTGAATTCTTTCAGACGCATTTCGTAGTCTTTCTTTTGCTCTTCGCCGTAGCTGTTGCGCTTATCGTTCATGTCTTTTTGATTGGCGGCCATTTCCTGGCGCACGATGGCACATTTTTGTGCATTTAATGCATTCCGGCTGCGCCGCGCCTGCTCTTCGGCGGATTGTTGCGCTTGCTGGCTGCGGCGCTCAGCCTCTTCCTTGCGCTTTTTCTCGTCTTCCAGCGTTTCCAGTTTGCGCTTGAGCGCATCCAGCTTGGAAGGACCGGCGCTGCCCGCTTCATCTGAGGGATAGCGCTCGTTTCTTGCAAAGTGCGATGCCTGGACGTGGTTTGCCTGACTGGCGCCGTTTGCGCGCAATGGTCTGGCTTGACGTTCTGGCCTGGGTTCTTTCAACAACTCCAGCGTTGTCGTTTTGCCATTCGGGCAGGGCGCATCTGTATAGCTTACCTTGCCATTGATTTCACATTTATTGACGGCCATGGCGGGCAGCGCCGTGAGCAGCATGAAAGCGAAGCCGGTGAAAAGCAATTTCATAGTATTCCTGTAGCAAAATGCAGCACGGTGAGCGCATGCATGCCATCAATGCAAACTGGCAGCGAAGTGGGTAATGGCTGAGTGTTTGAGTGGCCCGAGCAGCGCGCTTGAGGCTGGCGCTGGAAGTGCGGTGGCGTCAAGTGCAGCCGAAAAATTTCTCAATTGCAATATTGTATGAAATTTTTATGGGATTTGATATAGATGACGTGTACTGACTGGGAAAAATTTACAGTGCTTTTACGCTGCTCAGGACAGTTCATCGCTGCGTGCAAACGTTGTCTCACGCGCTTTGCCGGGACTGGGCTTGCTTGCCTGCAGTCGGCGTTTTTTGCACAGCAACGCCGCGCGCCTGTGTATCCGACTCCTGCAGGGTTTTACTGGTTCAGAGTAATTTGCCGGGGTTCATGATGTGCAAAGGGTCGAGCGCTTGTTTAATGCTGCGCATCATCTGCAGTGCGGTCTCGGACTTATAACGCTGCAATTCTTCCCGCTTCAATTCGCCGATGCCATGTTCGGCTGAAATGGAGCCATCATGCGCCGCCACCGCATCGTGCACGATGCGATTAATCGATGTTTGTTGCAAGAGAAAATCCTCAGCCGCAATTCCGGCAGGGGGCGCGACATTGAAGTGCAAATTGCCATCGCCCATATGCCCGAAGCACACCAGCCGGCAACCCGGAAACGCTGCCTGCAGCGCGCTGTCAGTGCTGGCGATAAACTGCGGGATGGCCGAGATCGGCAGCGCGATATCGTGTTTGATATTTTTGCCGGCGCGCGCCTGCGCGCCTGAAATCGCTTCGCGCCAATGCCACAGCTGTTGCGCCTGACGCTGGTTTTGCGCTAACACCGCTTGCTGCAAATCGGCGGCTTGATACAGCGCTTGCAACAAATCCAGGGCGTGTCCCTCATCCTGATGGCTGGAGATTTCCATTAAAACATAGTATGCCGCCTCAAAAGAGGGCAGCGGCGCGGGCAATTCCGGCATGTATTGCGCCACCAGACGCATGCAATAGCCAGAAATCAATTCAAAGCCGCTCAAATGCGGCCCGCACAAAGCTTGCGCCTGTTGCAACAGATCCAGCGCCGCTTGCGCTGAGGGCAGGGCGGCGAGGCAGCATAATTCAGCCTTGGGCCGTGGAAACAGTTTCAAGACGGCGGCAGTGATGATGCCCAGTGTGCCTTCCGAGCCTATCATCAAATTGCGCAAATCGTAGCCGGTATTGTCTTTGCGCAAGCCGTGCAAACCATGCCAGATCTGGCCATCGGCCAAGACCACTTCCAGCCCCAGACACAGCTCACGCGCATTGCCATAGCGCAGCACGGCAGTGCCGCCGGCATTGGTGGCCAGATTGCCGCCTATGCTGCAACTGCCTTCAGACGCCAGTGAGAGCGGAAATAAGCGCCCGGCTTGCTGCGCGGCTTGCTGCACGGCTTGCAACGTCATGCCGGCTTCGACGCAGATCGTATTATTTTGCGCATCCAGCGCGCGCAGGGCTTGCATGCGTTTGGTGGAAATCACAATCGCGCTTGCGCTGGCGTCAGGAATGCCGCCAAACACCAGGCCGGTATTGCCGCCTTGCGGCACGATGGGGATGCGGTATTGCGCGCACAGGCGCACCAGGGCGGCGCATTGCGCGCTGTCCGCCGGCAGGCAGACCGCCAGCGCGCGTCCCTGGCGGCGCTGGCGCCACTCTTGCAAATAGGGTGCCTGGGCCGCGCTGTCGGTGAGGCAATATGGGCCAAGCAAGGCTTGCGCCTGGCGTAAAAACGCCGCACTCACGGCGCGGCTTCCTGTGACGATTCACGGGCTTGGGCGCGGGCGCGCGCCAGCGCCTCTTTGGCGGCGCGTTTGGCGGCTTGTTTATAGGGGCGCAAATACAGCAAACAAGCCAGGAAATACAATAAAACCAGGGCGATTTCAGCTTGCGCCAGATGCACCGAGAGGCGGTTGAGATCGCTGTAGCCGCGCACCACACCTTCGGTGAAATACAGCAAAATGAACATTGAACTCCATTGCATGGTGTAGATATTGCGCTTATATACCCCGCGCAGCGGAATGAAGAGCGGCAGAACTTTCAGGGCCGGCCACCACTGACCGGGGAAGGCCGGAGCCAGCCAGAGTTCCCAGGCCAGACACAGTGCGATCAGGGCGATCAGTGAATACAGGGCGCAGGCATGCCAGCGGTTGGCGCGTTTTTCGGCGGCGGCGTCAAGCATGGCGGCTCCGCAAGGCCTGCGCAGTGCGCGCTAAACGTGCGCCTTGCAAGATGCACAGGCTTTTTTCTTCGGCGGAAATGGTTTTTTCCTGATTTGCACCGGCCCAGTGGCTGACGCCGTAAGGGGTGCCGCCGCTGCTGGTTTGCATCAAACCGCTGTCGCGATACGGCAAGCCCATGATCAGCATGCCATGGTGCAGCAGTGGCAGCATCATGGACAGCAGGGTGCTTTCCTGTCCGCCATGCAAGCTGCCGGTGGAGGTGAATACGCTGGCCGGTTTGCCGCAGAGACTGCCGGCATGCCATTCGGCGCCTGTGCCATCAAGAAAATATTTCATCGCCGCCGCCATATTCCCGAAACGGGTGGGCGAGCCCAGCGCCAAGCCATGGCACTCGCGCAAATCTTCCATCTCGCAATACGGCGGGCCATCGGCGGGAATATCCGGGCTGCTGGCTTCGCAATCGGCGGAGACGCCGGGCACGGTGCGCAGGCGCGCACTGCAGCCGGGCACGCTTTCCACGCCTTGCGCAATGAGTTGCGCCATACGCGCCGTGGCGCCCTGGCGGGAATAATACAAAATCAAAATCAGAGTGTCAGAGTTCATACGCGTTATTATAGTCGTCCCTGTTGCAACATCGCGAATCATGGCTTTAAGCAATCACCCTGAGTTTGAAAACCGCCGCTTTTCCTGGCAGGAAGTGCGCAATCTGCTGGCTTTTGCGCGCAAGCGCCTGCGCGAAGAGCGTTTGGATGAGGTCGCCGGCAGCCTGACCTTTACCAGTGTGCTGGCCTTGGTGCCGATGCTGACGATTGCCTTTGCCTTATTTACCTCTTTCCCGCTGTTTAATCAGATGCGGGCTTCGCTGGAGACGTATTTTATTCAAAGCCTGATTCCAAAAGGCATCGCGAATACGATTTTGGGCTATCTGACCCAGTTTGCGAACAAGGCCAGCGGCCTGTCTTCGGTGGGCGCGGTGGCTTTGTTGGTGACGGCAGTGGCGATGATGAGCATGATTGAGCGCGTGTTCAATCAAATCTGGCGCGTCAAGACCGAGCGCCCGCTGCTGCAACGCTTTTTGCTGTACTGGGCGATTTTAAGCGTCGGCCCGATTTTGATCGGCGTCTCGTTTTCCGCTTCCACCAATCTGTTTACCGCCACCAGCCATGCGGTCGGGGCCTCGCGCGCGGTGAGCAATTTTTTACTCGGCGTTTTATCGCTCGGTCTGACCGGCGCCACCTTCGCCTTTTTATATCTGGCGGTGCCCAACCGCCCGGTGGATTGGCGCGACGCCGCCTGGGGCGGGTTTGTCGCCGCGCTGGCGTTTGAAATCGCCAAGCGCCTGTTTGCCGAATTCATCTCGCGGTTTCCCTCGTATGCCATGATTTATGGCGCGCTGGCGGCGATTCCGATCTTTTTGATCTGGCTGTATCTGTCCTGGATGATCACTTTGGCCGGCGCGGTGCTGACATCCAGCCTGGCGGTCTTGAAACATGAGCGCTGGTGGCGCGAACGTGTCACCGGCAGCGAGTTTGTGGACGCCATGGCCTTGCTGTTGCCGCTCACGCGCGCGCGCATGCTGGCTAGCGGCGCCGGCGTCAGCCTGCAGGATTTGCGCAGCCAGACCGGATTGGGTTTGCAGGAAATCGATGATTTATTGTCGCGCATGCAAAGTGTTGGCTGGGTCGGCAAAATCAGGAGCGAAGGCCAGCGCGGTTCCTGGCGCAGCAAGCGCAGTCATTTGCAACAGCAATGGGTTTTGCTGGCGCATCCTGAGCAATTGCGCTTATCCGATATCTGCCGTTATTTCATTTTGGATGGCAAGGAATTGCCGACATCCGTCAGCGGCAGCCTGGCGCTGCAGAGCGCGCAGCAATTGGCTGTGCAGGTGCAGGCTGCGATTGGCGATGGTTTGCCGCTCAGTCTGGGACAGTGGGCGCTGGCGCAGCCGCAGCCGCCTGCGCCAGCGGCCCCTGTTTTACAGTAAAAACATGATGGCCGCCATCACAGTCGGCAAGCTGGCGCCGAGCAAGAGCCAGAGCGCATTAATACTGTGGTTGGGAAAGCCGGTTTTCAGCAAGGCCGCGCCAGCCGGGTTGGGCGCATTCGCAATCACGGTCAAGCCGCCGCCGCCAATCGCGCCGGCCACCAGCATATATTTCGCTTCATCGCTCATGCCGGTGATCAGGGAACCCAGATAGGTCAGGGCGGCGTTATCGGTAATCGCGGTCAAGCCTAATGCGCCGAAAAACAGGGCCAGCGGCGGCAGGGTCGAGATAATCGGTTGCAACCACCATTGCTGCATGCCGCCCAACACCACCAAACCGGCCAAAAAGAAGCCGACCAATAAACTCTCTTTTAAGATCAAGGGGCTTTGGTGACGGTAATAAGCTTGGGTGTAGCCCAGGAAAAATAAAAACAGGCCGATGAACAGCACCGGATGATGCGCAAATAACACCACCATCGCCAAAAACAGCAGATGAATCGCGCTCACCAGCAAGGGGACGGGTTGATCGTCAGACTCAATGCTGACTTTGCGCAAATGCGGCGCCAGCAGCATGGTCAGCACGCTGGCGTTGATCATTACGGCAATGATGACGCGCCAGCCGAATGTCTGGAACATAAACAGACTGTCCCATTGCCAGGTTTTGGCCACCATCAAGACCGGCGGCGCGGCATACGAAGTCAAGGCGCCGCCGATGGAGATATTCACAAACAAGACGCCCAGGGCGGCGTATTTGAGTTTCGCCGGAATCGGGGTGTGAAACACCAGGGGGGCCAAGGTCAGCGCAGCCAGAGTCATGGCCGCAGGTTCGGTGATGAGGGAGCCGAGCAGCGGCAAGATGGCCAGCCCCAGCCAGCACAACACCACCGCATCATTCATCGGCAGCAAGCGCGCGGTCGCCACTAACAGACCGCGCACCAGGGACAGCACAGGGCGGGACGCAGCGATCACCATCACCACAAACACAAACAAGGGTTCGACGAACTGGCGCGATTCGGCATACGCCACCGCCTTTGCGCCGCCTTCGCTGATGGCCATGAAAACGATTAAGACAAAGGCCCAAAAGCCGAACACCACCTCCACTTCGCCCAGTAAGTGAAAGAGGCCGGCATGACGCGGTATTTTCTTCGACAGTTTTTCAAACAGGGTGGCGGAAAATGTGTGCAGCAAAGCGATGCCGAAAATCACGGCGCCAATAATTTGAATGGTGCTGGCTTGCATGGCAGGCAGTCCTTGAAAGAAAACATCATGATAATGCATTACAGCGTGCGCTAAATTAAGCTGCCGCAATACAGCGCAAATACGCTTCTTCCAGATTCGCGGCTTGTTGCTGCTGTATGCACTCAGCCGGGGCGCCGACAAAGCATAGTTTCCCGCCATGCAAGATGGCCATGCGATCACACAGCTGTTCAACATCAGATAAGGCGTGCGAGCTGAAAAACAGGGTGGCTTTGCGCTGGCGCAAGTCTTGCAAACGGGTTTTGAGGGCGGCGCGCGCGCGCGGGTCCAGCCCGCTCATCGGTTCATCCAGCACATACAAATCACGCTTGGCCAGCAGAGCGGCGGCCAGTCCCAGCTTTTGCGTCATGCCCTTGGAATAGGCGCGCACCGGTTTTTCCAGCGCATCCACGGCCAAATCCAGCGCATGCAGCATCTCTGCGGCGGCCTGGGCGTCCCAGGGCAAGTCCTGTAACTGCAGCATATATTGTAAAAAATCGCGTCCGCGCAGGTAGTAGGGCGGATTGAAGCGCTCCGGCAGATAGGCCAGCGGCGCGCGCGCCTGCGGGGCGCGATGATCATGGCCGAAAATCGCAATTTTGCCGCTGTCCGGCAGACAAAAATCGAGCAGACATTTGAGCAGCGTGCTCTTGCCCGCGCCATTCACCCCGACCAGGCCGAAAAATTCGCCGCGCGCCACCGTCAAATCAATGCCGCGCAACACCTCGCGCCCGTCAAACCGCTTGCAGACGGCGGAAAATTGCAAGGCAGGGGCGTCAGACATGGCAGGCTCCAGGATGGGGAAAATGGCAGCAATGTAACATTGCAGGAGCCGATTTGTCCTGGATTTTGCCCGCGCGCCGGGCTGGTTTGCCATGATTGTGGGCATTCCCCCGGGAAATTTCTTGTATTGTCAGGAATAAACTGCAGAACAGCCACGCGCCTGGTCTAAGATAGCGGAGTTGGCGAAACTAAGGGGGCAGCAGCATGGCAAGACCGGAAAAAATCCGCTTGGGGGAAATCCTGGTCCAGCAGAAACTCTTGACGGAAGAGCAATTGATTGCCGCGCTGGGCGAACAAAAGCGCAGCGGGCGCAAGCTGGGGCGGGTGGTGGTCGAATTGGGCCATGTCACTGAGGAACAGATTTCCGGCGCGCTGGCCAAGCAATTGGCGATTCCCTACATCAATCTCAAATTCTTCAATCTGCAGGCCGATGTGGTGCGCCAGATGCCGGAAACCCAGGCCCGGCGTTTTCGCGCCATTGTGCTGGAAGAGCGGCGCGGCGGGCTGTTGATCGGCATGGCCGACCCCACCGATTTATTCGCTTACGATGAAATTTCGCGCCAGGTCAAGAAAAATATCGATCTGGCGGTGGTCAATGAAAGCGAATTGCTGCAAACGATTGACCGCTTTTACCGCCGCACCGATGACATCACCGATTTTGCCCGCGAATTGGAGCTGGATCTGGGGGATACGCTGGTCGATTTCGGCGCGCTTGCCGTCACCCCGGGACTCGAAGAAGCGCCGGTGGTCAAACTGTTGCAATCTGTGTTTGACGACGCGGTGCAGGTGCGCGCTTCGGATATTCACATCGAACCGCAAGAAGGGCGCTTGCATATCCGCTTCCGCATCGATGGCGTGTTGCATTTGCAAACCGAGGCCGATATCAAGATTGCGCCAGCGTTGGCCTTGCGTCTGAAATTGATGTCTGACCTGGATATTTCTGAAAAACGCCTGCCGCAAGATGGCCGCTTTGCCGTCAAAGTGCGGCAGCAGCGGGTGGACGTGCGGATTTCCACCATGCCGACCCAGCATGGCGAATCGGTGGTGATGCGTTTGTTGAATCAGGGCGGGGTGAATCTGCGGCTGGATGCGCTGGGCATGCCGCTGGCCATGTTGAAACGCTTCCGCAGCATCATCCAGCGCCCGAATGGCCTGGTGTTAGTCACAGGCCCTACCGGCAGCGGCAAAACCACCACCCTGTATTCCGCGCTGTCTGAACTCAACTCCCTGGAAAAGAAACTGATCACGGTGGAAGATCCGGTGGAATACCGCATCGCCGGCATTAATCAGGTGCAGGTGAATGAAAAAATCGAACTCAATTTCGCCCGCGTGCTGCGCTCAGCGCTGCGGCAAGACCCGGATATTCTGCTGGTGGGCGAAATGCGCGATCAGGAAACCGCGCAAATCGGTTTGCGCGCCGCCATGACCGGCCACCTGGTGCTGTCCACCCTGCACACCAATGACGCCGCCAGCACGCCGCTGCGCTTAACCGATATGGGGGTGCCGCGCTATATGGTCAGCTCGTCTTTGCAGGTGGTGCTGGCGCAGCGCCTGGTGCGCCTGATTTGCGAGAGTTGCACCGAGCCGCACAGCTTAAGCACGGCGGAATATGAATGGCTGCAGGCGGTGCAGGGCGAACAGGCCAATGCGCAAGGGTATTTTCATGGGCGCGGTTGCGCGCATTGCAATGGCATGGGCTATCGGGGCCGGATTGGCGTCTATGAAATGCTGGAAGTCACGCCGGCGGTGGCGCATGCCGCCAGCCATCACGACCCGAATCATTTTCTCAAAGCCGCGCATGAGCAGATGCAGGGCCAGACCTTGCGCAGCCATGCGCTGGAGCTGGCGGCGGCTGGCCGCACCACCATCGCCGAGGCGATGCGCATTTCCAATCAGCAGGATGACTGAGGCCGCGCATGCCGTACTACGCATATAAGGCGCGCGATGCGCGCGGGCAATTGGTGGCGGGGGTGCTGGAATCGACCGACAGCAACAGCGCCGCCGAACAATTATTCGGCAGCGGCATGACGCCGGTGGATATTCATTCCACCAGCGGGCCGGAGGAAGAAAACTGGTTTGGCCGCCTGTTTGAAAAAAAAGTGCGCTCAATTGATGTGCAATTATTCAGCCGCCAAATGCATACCCTCTTGCGCGCCGGGGTGCCGATTATGCGCGGGCTGGCCGGTTTGCAGGAATCGGCCACCAATCCGGCGTTCGCCAAGGTGATCGCGGATTTGCGCGCCGCGCTCGATTCCGGGCGCGAACTCTCCTACGCCATGCGGCAGCATCGCGAAGTGTTTTCCGCCTTTTATCTGTCCATGGTGCGGGTGGGGGAGATGACCGGGCGTCTGGATGAAGTGTTTATGATTTTGTACGACCATCTGGAATTTGAGCGCGATATGCGCAACCGCGTCAAAACCGCTTTGCGTTATCCCATGTTTGTGGTGATTGCGATGTTGGCGGCGATCACCATCATCAATCTGCTGGTGGTGCCGTCTTTCGTCAAAGTCTTTAACAGTTTCAATGCGCCGCTGCCATTGATGACGCAAATTCTGATCGGCAGCTCGAATTTCATGGTCAAGTACTGGTGGCTGCTGCTGCTGGGGCTGGTGGCGGGCGTGTTTGGCTGGTTCCGTCTGCTCGGCACGCAGCAGGGGCGGATGAGTTGGGATCGCTTCAAACTGCGCATCCCGATTGCCGGCAAAATCATGACCAAGGCCACGCTGGCGCGTTTTGCGCGCAGCTTCGCCCTCGCTTCCAAGAGCGGGGTGCCGATTGTGCAAGGCTTGAATGTGGTGGCGCAAACCGTGGATAACGCCTGGCTCTCAGCCAAGGTGGAAGGAATGCGCGACGGGGTTGAGCGCGGCGAAAGCATTTTGCGCACCGCCACCGCTTCCGGCGTATTTACCCCGGTGGTTTTGCAAATGGTGGCGGTGGGCGAGGAAACCGGCGAACTCGATGATTTGATGGAAGAAATTGCCGATATGTATGGGCGTGAAGTCGATTACGAGCTGAAAACCCTGTCGGCCCAGCTTGAACCGATTTTAATTACCGGCTTGGGCATCATGGTCTTGATTTTGGCGCTGGGTATCTTCCTGCCGATCTGGGACTTGGGGCGCGCCGCCTTGCATAAATAAGGAGATAAGCTTGTTGCGCCGCCGATCTGCCGGATTCACGCTGTACGAATTGGTGCTGGTGGTAGCGCTGGTGGCGATTTTCATCGGCGTGTTGTTTGATCGCATGTTGTTTTATCGCGACCAGGCCGAACGTACTGCAATGCAGCAAGTGATTGGCAACTTAAACAGCGCGCTGCATTTGCAGCTCGGTTTGATGATAGTGCGCAACCGTGAAATGGAGCTGCCCTTGCTGCTGCAACAGAACCCGATGAACTGGTTGGCTGAGAAACCGCGCAATTATCTGGGCGAAGTCGGCCCGGATGATAAAGTGACACTGAGTCCGGGGCATTGGTACTATGACAAAAGCAGCGCGCGACTGGTGTATCTGATTGCCGGATCAACTGGAAAAAACGAAAGCAATCGGGTATATTTGAAGCTGAAATTGCTGCAGGCCAACACTTCAAGACAAGCGCCGCGCGGCGGTGGAGTGGAAGGTGTGGTGCTGGAACAAACCGGGCCAACATCCCTGCAGATTGATTAATGTGCCAGACAGGCTTTTCAGGCCGCAATGCACACTTTTTGGAGAAAGCGATGAACATGCAGAAAATGAGTTCCACCGGCGGCAGCGCACAAGCCGGTTTCACCCTGATTGAATTGATCGTGGTCATCGTCATCCTCGGCATTCTGGCCGCGACCGCTCTGCCCAAATTCGCCAATCTGGCCGGCGATGCGCGTATCGCCAGCCTGAACGCCGCACGCGGCTCCCTCTCCGCCACCGCCGCCATGGCGCATGGCAAATACCTGGTGGCCACCACGCCGCCGACTTCCATCACCGTTGAAGGCGCCACCATCACCTTCGCCACCGTGGCCAAATCCGGTTATCCGAAAGCCGATTCCGGCCTGGCTGCCGCCGCCGGCCTGAGCAGCACGGATTATGTGATTGTGCCGGCAGGCTCAGCCGCCACCGCCAACACCCCGGCCACCAGCGCCACCGAAATCGCCTTCATCCCGAAGAGCCTGGAAAACTCCCCGGGCGGTTTGAACTGCTATGTCAAGTATGTTGAACCGGTCACTGCGACCGATGCGCCGTCCGCGCCGGCTCCGGTGACCTCCTCCTGCGGTTAAAGCTGAATCTGTTTTTGCTTTGCACCACAGCCCGACCGCGTTTGGTTGGGCTGTTTTGTTTTGCGTGTCTGATTTTGCCCTGATTTTTCTGCCGATTTCTGACTGATGCCGCCTTCCATGCCCAGCCCCAAGTTGCCCCGGTTTGCAGCGTTCCGCCATGGTTTCACCCTGGTCGAATTGGTGGTGGTCATCATCCTGATTTCGATTTTGGCCACCGTTGCGGCCAGCCGCATGACGGAGCGCGAATCGTTTGACGCACGCGCCCTGAGTGAGCAGCTGCACACCATGTTGCACTATGCGCAAAAGCTGGCGGTGGCGCAAAACCGCCCGGTGTATGTGCGTTTGAACGGCACAAGCGTGGCCCTGTGTTTCAATGGCGTGGCCTGCGCCGCCGCCGACCGCGTGTTGCACCCTTTGGGTAAAAACAGCGGGCTGGCCGCCACCAAAAGCGCATGCAATAGCGATGACGCTTGGTACTGTGAAGGCTTTACCGCGCCGCTTACTGTGGCGCTTAACCCAAGCATTACCGGCTTTTATTTTGATGCGCTGGGCAAACCGTATGCCTTGAGCGACGCCTACCCCAGCCGCAATTCCAGTTTTGCCAGCCTGAATCTGACTGTGCAAAGCGGCATGCCCGGCGCCAGCACCGTGCTGACAGTTGAAGCGGAGAGCGGTTATGTGCATCAGTAAGCGCATGCGCCGCCAGACCGGCTTGACCATCATCGAATTGCTGGTCTTTATTGTCATCATGTCGATTGCCGTCCTGGCTTTATTGCGGGTCTGGGCCTTGGTGGTCAACCGCAGTCCCGATGTGCAACAGCGCAAGCAGGCGCTGGCCCTGGCCGAAGGGTTTTTGGAAGAAGTCAGCAGCGCACGCTTCACCTTTTGCGATCCGTTTTTGGATGCGCAAGCCGACGATCCGCTTGCGCGCCCGAATCCCGCCGCCTGCAGTGTGCAGGAAGATGTCAAACCGGAAGCCGGCAACAGCCGCCCGTTTGATAATGTGAATGACTACGTGACGCAATTCAATACCGCGACTGCTGCGTTTAACAGCGGCGCCAATCTGGTGGACGCCGCCGGCAATGCGCTCATTGATTTGCCCGGCTACAGCGTGAGCCTGAAAATCACACCTGAAAACTTGAATGGCATCACTTCCGGCAGCACGCCAGCCACCATGGAGGTGCTGAAAATCAGCGTTACTGTCAGCTATAACGGCGGGGCCGACAGCATCACCCTGGATGGCTATCGCACCCGCTACGCACCCTGGGCCACGCCATGATGCCGCGCATTGCCGCCCGCGCGCCGGGCTTTACCTTGGTCGAAGCGATTATCGTGATCATGCTCACCGCCATCGTGGTCGGCATGGTGGCGATGTTTATCCGCTTACCGTTTTTAACCCAGCTGGACGTGAAAGCGCGCGCCGAACTCAGCGATGCGGCGGATACCGCCCTACGCCGCGTGGCGCGCGATGTGCGTCTGGCCTTGCCCAACAGCGTGCGCCAGAGTGGCGATTATCTGGAACTGCTGCCAACCAAGACCGGCGGGCGTTATCTGGATGAGGAGGATGGCGTGGCCGGTTTTCCTTTGCAGTTTGAAAAAGCCGGCTTGAACTGCGCCTTGACGCCTGCCGATGCGGCTTGCAAGTTCAGTGTGCTGGGCGCGATGCCGGCAGCGCCCTTGGATATCGTGGCCGGTGATCAAATCGTGGTGTATAACCTTGGCATTTCAGAGGCCAGTGCCTGGGAAAATAATAAAAACCGCGCCACGGTGGCGCAAGTCAGCGGCAATGAGGTGCGCTTGAGCAATCAGCCTTTCGCCACGCAAAACCCGGCGCTGCGCTCGCCCACCAAGCGTTTCCAGGTGGTCAGCACGCCTGTCACCTATTTTTGCGACAAAGCCAATCGCCGCCTGTTGCGCTATGCCGGTTATGCAATCAGCGCAATTCAGCCGACGCCGCCAAGCGGCCCCGGTTTGCAGACTGCGCTGGTGGTGGATGGGGTGGAGAATTGTGTTTTCAGCTATGACAGTCTGGCGAATCAGCATACCGCCTTGCTGGGAATGCGGCTGGCCTTGCGCCGCCCCGGCGCGGGCGACAGCGGCAAGGTCGAGCTGTATCATCAAATGCATATCGACAACACCCCATGAGTACGTTCGTCAGGAGGGAGGGACAGATGCGGCATAGCGGATGGCGCACACAGCAGCAGGGATTTTCCCTGATGGTGGGGATTTTTCTCATTCTCGTGCTATCGCTGCTGTCTTTAGGACTGGTGACGGTGTACGGCGTGCAGCAACAGCAAAGCAGTCTGGATGTGCAAGGCGCGCGCGCTTATCAGGCCGCGCGCGCCGGCGTCGAATGGGGTTTGCACCGGCATTTGCGCGGCGCTCTGGCCTGCAGCGGCGCCACCACTTCCTTCATGCTGCCGGCCGGCTCCAGCTTGAGCGCATTTGCGGTCAGCGTGACATGTGTGCAAACCCCGTCCGGCGTGGTGACTGCCACCACCCGGCGGCAACTGACGGCGGTGGCCTGCAATCAGCCAGGAGCAGGCAATCTGTGTCCCAATCCGGGGCGCAGCAATGATTATGTGCAAAGAAAGGTGCAGGTGGAATTTTGATGCGCGCATGCAGATTTGCCGCTTGGCTGTGGTCGCTGGCTTGCCTGCTGTTGCTGTTTTGCGGCCAGGCCGGGGCGGTGGCGATTTCGATCACCGCCAACACCAGTTGGAATGCGATTAACAGCGGCAGCGGGCCTTCAGGCCGCCCCTCGGCGGCGGACACCATCACGGTCAGCAATAACGCCACTCTGACCGTGAATTCGACCGCAGCAGTGAGCGGCAATATCACCCTGGGCGGGGCCAGTCCCGGCACGCTGGCGTTTTCCAATTCCAGCGCGCGCCTGACTATTTCCGGCAGTCTGACGCTTGGGGCCGGCAGCGTGGCCGGGAATTTGAATCTGGGCGCGGGCAGCCTCACTTTGCAGCAATTTATCTACGTCAATGGCAGCTTTACGCCTGGCAGCGGGAGTGTCACCATGACCGCGAACAACAGCTTGCCCAACAGCAGCCAGTTCGCCTCTTTTTTCAATTTCACGCAAAACGGCGGCGTCACCACCATGACGCGCGATGTCAGCATCGGCGGCGTGCTCACGCTCACCAATGGCAGTATTGACAGCAATGGCCGCACCCTGACTGCGGTGGCGGCCAACTGCGCCAGCGCGGTGACGCGCACAAACGGTTTTGTGAATGGATTTTTGCGCCTGGCGCATCCTTCCGGCAGCAGCGCTTGCACCTATCCGCTGGGCAGTGCGACCGGCTATGCGCCGGTGACGATGAATTTCACTGCCAGCAGCGCAGGCACGCTGACCGTGGCCAGCCTGGGGGCTGAGCATCCGCAAATTTCCAGCTCCTCCATTGATTCGACACGCAATGTGAACCGCTATTACAGCATCTGGCAAAGCGGCGATACGGTGAATGTCACGGCCTGGGGTTTTACCTTGAACTATGTGGCGGGCGATCTGGATCTGGCGGCCAACAGCGCAAATTTTGTGCTGGGGCGCTACAACGGCGCCGTGTGGAGTCTGCCTTCCGGTTTTACTCGCACCGCTAATGCGATCACCTTGAATTTGAGCGGCGCTTTGAACAGTAATTTGCAATATGCGATTGGCGAAGTGAGCGCGACTTGTAATTTACCGAGTGATATCACCACCGCCATGTCTTGTGTCTGCGAAAACTTCCGCAGGCCGGTTCTCAACCCCTCCACCATTTATGGCGGCGATTGGGTCTTGTCTTCCAGCGGCGGCACGTTTGGCGTGCCGCGCATTGTCAACCAGGGACAGTTGCGCTTAACCGATAACAGCGCAACAGTCGCCACCGCCGCCACCATCCCGGCGAATTTTCCGGCGGCGGGCAATCTGATTCTGGTCGAATTCAAAGCCTATGCCTATAACGGCAGCGGCGCGGACGGCATGGCGATCACGCTATCCGATTCCGCCATCAACCCCTTGCCCGGCGCATATGGCGGTTCGCTGGGATATGCGCAAAAAGTGGGTTCTGACTGCACCAATCCATCCGGTTGCGCCGGCTTTGCCGGCGGCTGGATCGGGGTGGCGCTGGATGAGTATGGCAATTTTTCCAACCCCACCGAAGGCCGGGTCGGCGGCCCCGGTTCGCGCGCGGATGCGATTGTCGTGCGCGGCTCCGGCTCAGGCGCCTCCAGCAGTGCGGGCAATTATCCTTATCTGGATGGCACCGGCACGCTGTCACCCGGAATTGACAACCCATCTTCCAGCACTTTGCCGGCGGCAGTGTCGTATCGCGTGATGGTGGATGCGCGCGCCTATTCGCCGTCCAGCAAAACTGCACAGGTCTCGGTTTTTCGCGACACCACCGGGGCCGGCAATTTCACCCCCGCCACCCAGCTCTTGAATTTTGACGCTTATGTCAAAAATCCATCCCAGGCGCCGGTGCCTTCGAGCTGGAAATTGTCATTCACCGGCTCCACCGGCGGTTTATCCAATATTCATGAAATCGGCGATTTGAAAGTGTGCGCGCAAAGCTTGAATCCGCCCACCAGCTTTCGCATTGATGTCGATAATCTCTCGCCCAGCACCTGCACCACTGCGACCTCCGGGCGCCCGGTGATCACCATTACCGCGCTCGATATCAATCGCAACACCAACACCAGCTATAACAAAACCGTGATTTTGCGCGCCGTCAAAGCCGATGGCTCGCTCTCTTCGGCGGTCTGGAGCGTGTCTTCCGGCAGCGGCGTCTTGAGCGGCAATCAATACACGTTTGCCTTGGCGGATAAGGGGGTGGCCAAATTTGTCTTGACCGACAGCACGCAGGAAGATGTGTATGTCGGTGTGGTGGAAAACGGCAGCCCCTACAGCGTGAGTTACGCCAGTCCGCTGCAATTTCGCGGCGGCAGTTTTTCAATCGCCAATATCGACGCGCTGGCTGCCGGCAGCACCGAGGGCGGGGTGGTGGCCGGGCGGCCGCACTTATTTCAAATCACCAAAAACAATGGCTGCGGGGTTTCCAGCAGCTTTAATGGCAGCGTCAACCTGGATGGCTGGTACAGCCCGGCCAGCACCCACCCGGGCGGCGCGGCCGCGCCGCAACTCTGTCAGCCGGTTGGCAACGCCTGTATTCCGAATGTCGGCAGCTGTGTCAGCTTGCCGAATTCGCCGCCCGCCTTGTCGGCCAGCTCAAATAATCTGCCGGTTTTGAACTTCGTTAATGGACGCGCCAATGTTTGCCTGGTGACCACGGATGTCGGGCGTTATTCACTCAATGTGCGTGACGACAGCGATATCACAGCGCCGCTGGCCGGCGCTTCCAGCACCCTGACCGCGCGCCCCTTTGCGATTGTGCTGCGGGACGTGAAAGCCGGCGCCATCAATAATCCGGCCTTGGACAGCAACACCAATCCGGCGGCGCCGTGGAATGTCAGCAACCCGGAAAATGCGCCGCTCTTCATTGCCGCCGCCAAACCGTTCTCCGCCACCGTCGCGGCCTATCGCTGGAGCGCGGCGGCAGACAGCGGCAATAATGGTTTGCCGGGCGCGGGCGCCACCCTGGCGCAAGTCAGCGCCGCCGGCCTTACCGCTTCGTATGCCGATCTGGTCAGTCTGTCAAATCAAAGCGCGGCCGGCAGCTGGACGCCCGCCGCCGGCGTCGTCGGGGGGCTGAATTCCTCGGTCAGCGTGGTCAATGGCGGGGTGACGGTGAGTAATTTGAGCTATCCCGAAGTGGGCAGTTTTCAAATCAAGGCCACGCCCACGCAAAGTTTTTTAGGCAGCGGCGTGGATTTGGCCAACCGGGTCGCGATTTACGCCAATCCGGCGTTTGCCAGTCGCAGCGCCTGGATCGGGCGTTTTAACCCGAATCATTTCAGCCTCACCTCCAGCGTCACCCAACGCAGCGATATCAATAGCGGGGCCGGTTGCAGTCCGGCCTCGGCCTTTACCTATATGGGCGAAAGCTTCAACTTGAATTTCACGCTCAGTGCGATGAATTTCTCCGGCGTGCGCACACATAATTATTTCGGCCCCTTCGCCAAACTGGATGGCGCGAATTGGTTTGGCCTGGCCGCGAATAACTCTTTGGGCTTGGGCGTGTTAGGCGCTGGGGTGGTGCAGGGCGGCGCCACTTGCAATGCGGTGTTTGATCGCAACACGCCGGGCCGCACCAGCTTCAGAAATTGCAGCGGTGGCGCGCCCTCCGATATTCTGCGCAGCGCCGGGCCGCGTTTGAGCCTCTTGTCCGGCAGCGCCAACCCGGTCTGGAGCGCAGGGCAGGCGAATTTTTCCGCCAGTTTGCAATTTGAGCGCGCCGATGTCGCCGACGGCCCGTATAACACCTTCCAGATCGGCCTGGCGCCGACCGATGCCGAGGGCGTGAGCTTGCAAACGCTGGATCTGGACGCGGATCAAAACGGCGTCAATGAACGGCTGCGCCTGCACAGCATCGTGCAGCGGCATGGCCGGATGCTGATTGCGAACGCCTATGGTTCGGAATTGCTGCCGCTGCCGGTCAGTCTGCAAGCGCAGTACTGGGACGGCGCCAAATATGTGCGCAACAGCGATGACAATTGCACGCCATTGCCGGCGGCGTCGTTCAGCATCAATAACTGGAGCGCGAACGGCGGTTTGACTTCAAACAATATGAATGCGGCGAATATTCCGGCCAACAGTGGAGTCGTCAGCAGCGGCAATGGCGTGCTGCGCTTGAGTAAACCGGCCCCTTTCCCGGACCCTGCCACGAACATCAGAAAGCCCGGCAGTGTGAATTTGAATTCCCTGATCAGCTATTTACCGGGGACGGGGCGTTTGAGTTTCGGCCTGTATAAAGCCGGCCCGGTGATTTATATCCGCGAAGTCTATTAAGAGGAGAGTGCAAGATGAAGAAAAATGCCTTCCGGCCCGCCGCACGCGCAATCATCCTGGCGGGTTCGATCTGCAGCGCGCCTTATCTGGCGCAAGCGCAAACCTCGCCGCCGCCAGCCGCGCCGGCCCCGCCGCCCTGCGCCGCGCCGGAATGGCGCGCCTTTGATTTTTGGCTGGGCGAATGGAATGTCTATCTGCCGGATGGCAAACTGGCCGGACAAAACAGCATCACGCGCGAATATGGCGGCTGTGTGCTGCACGAGCGCTACAGCACGCCGCGCGCCTATGCCGGCGAAAGTTTGAACACCTGGGACGCACAGCGCAAAGTCTGGCATCAAACCTGGGTAGATAACAGCGGAACCCTGTTGTTGCTGGAAGGCGGCATGCAAGGCAAGAGCATGGTGATGCAGGGCATGGGAACAGACAATGCCGGCAAGCCGCAAATGCAGCGCATTACCTGGACGCCGAATGCCGATGGCAGCGTGCGTCAATTATGGGAAAACCAAACCGCCCCGGATAAGTGGGGCGTGGTGTTTGACGGCTTGTACAAACGCAAATCCTGAAGGTCTCAAATCTCGTAGTGATCCGGCTCTTTGGGCTGGACATGGTTTTTCGCATGGCGCAGCTTTGAAATCGCCTCGTACACCACCCTGCGTGCGCGATTGATGCCACCCAGGGGACGGTGCTCCGGCAGCGCATGCCAGGGGTTGAAAGACAGATTTTCGCCATACACGCGCTGCTCCGGGCTGTCGCATTCCTGCTGCGGAATGCGCAGCTCGGCCAGTTTGATAAACGGCGAGCGCGCCTCATCCCAGACAATGCCGGGGTCTTCAATCGGCATCGCTTTGGCATCAGTTTGCAACTGCACCATAAAATCAAAGCAAATGCCTTGGCGGCGCAGACTCTGCACCAGCGCTTCACGCATAAAATCCGGCCCCGGATTATCCGGCACGGCATCGGCTTTGGCGATTTGCGGGCGCAGGCAATAACGCACCGCCCGCCCTTCGCCAAACAGATACGGGGTCACGCTGTTGTAGGTGATGTGCAGCGGGTTGCCTTGCACCTTGTTGGCGCGCAAGAGATTTACGCCGCTGCGGATATGGGTCAGGAAAAACCAGATCAGGCTTAGCCAGCCTTTACGCATGGCGCGCACCAATTCCACAAACTCTTGCGTATTGCGCGTCACGAAAGACGTGGCGGAGATGGTGATGAAATCGTGGGTGGTGGCTTGCGCCTGATCGCTCAGCAGTTTTTCGCCAGGCACATGCATGAGCTTGACGGCCATGCCGCGAATATCCGGTATGTTGTCGCTTTGCGCTTTCGCATTCTGATTGGAAAAGCGCACCCAGGCCGGATATTGTTTGCCGGGTTGAAATACGCCCAGATGAAATTGCTGCGGCAAATCGGGATTCACCACAAATTCGGCCTTGACCAGTCCATGCATTTTGGGATGCGCATCGCGCCGCACGATATTCCCCGGCGGATACAGCTCTTCAATGTTTTTGCTCAGTAATTCGGTAAGTTCGGCAAAACTCGCCGCCTCGTCCGCACTGATGGTTTCCTGCGCCAATTGGCTGGACATTTTTCTCTCCTGTGGAATCTGTCCCGCCACAAAAACGGGACAGATAAAACGCCGCAGATTGTATGGTTTGCAAGGCATTGGCGCAAGCATTGCCTGCGCCGCAGATGGTCATTGTTTTGCCTTGGCCGCCTGCGCTGCGACAATGCTCTGACGCCGCCGCTCCAACGATTGCACCAATAATTGCCGGATCTCATTGAGAATTTGAAATTCCGCTTCGCTGGGCGGCGTCGGGGCCAGATCTTCGCCCCAATCGCCATAAATAAAACCGGCAGGATGTCCATTCAAACCCATCGGCAGGATTAAAAAAGAATGGGCGCTGTGCAAGCTCGATTTCCACCAATGCGGCAAACGCGCGGCGAATTCGGCATCCTTGGCATGCTCAATAAAAATCAATTTATCGCTTTGCAGCGCGGCGTGAAACACATCATGGTGAAAGGAATCTTCAAAAGCCAGATGCGGCAACATGGCGTGCATGCCGGCGCCGAAACTGATTTTGGCGACATATTTCGCATCTTTGTAGTTGTGCATAAAGGCCACCGCGCGCTTCATGCCCAAGCCAAGATAAATCGTCTCCAGCGCCATCGCCATCAATTGGCTGGGTGAGGCGGATGCGCTCATTTCGTGTAAATCGCTCAAACCCTGGCGCAAAAGATTGAGCAATTTTTGTTGATGCTGCAGATTGATTTGCGGATCTTTGCCTTGCACGCCTTTCTTCTCGGCATTCACGCGGCGCGCATTATGCACCGCCGTCAGATCCGCCGCCGAGCTTTGGCGCGCGCTTTCAATCGCCACCAGCATTTGTTCCGCCGGCACCCCCAGCATGCCGGCATAGCCGCGCGTTAATTGCTGCAATTGCGCCGCGCTGTCCTCATCAGCCTCGCACAAAGCGCTGGCGCAATCGGCCGACATGGTCGAGAGCGCGGCCATCCATTCCTGCGGCGGCAATTGTTGCGCCTGCTCCTGCGGCAAAATGCTGCGCATGGAAGACAGCAGATTCGGCGGAAAACCCCAGCGGCTGGCGGTGGCGCGCCCGATTTCCTCTAAAGAAATATGCAAGAGTTCATGCGCATATTCATCTTCGAGCTGGTTCAGATTGCGTGCGCCGGCGCTGCCGGCGTTCTGGCAGCGCGTATGAATTTGCTGCCAAAAATCGCTCAGATAAAACACCACCATCATCCGTCCCAGCGTGTGCAGCATAGAGCACACCACCGCTTCTTCGGCATCGTGATAGTTGGCGGATGAGGCAATCTGGCGCGCCACATGGCCGGCCAGCACCGCTTTTTCCATTTCCAGATGGGCGTTATTCGAGTCCGGCTGCGCGCTGCTGAGTTCATCGATCAGTTTTAAACCCAGCGCCAGATGGCCGATCGTTTCCGTGCCTAGCACAAACACGGCTTTCGAGACGGTGCCGATACGCTGCCCGAACGCGGAATACATGCTGCTGTTGGCTAAGCGCAATACTTTTTGCGTCAACGCCGGATCAGACAGCACGGTTTGCGTCATATTGAATTCCAACTCTTCTTCGCCGCGCATAGCGGACAGAATCGAGCTGATGGCTTTGGCGAAACCCGGCAGATCGCCTTGCATGCGCACACGTTCCCACAGCAGTTGTAAGGTCTGCTCTGCGTTGACGGGGGGAGCGGAAGAGGGACTCGGGGTCATGTCGGCCTTCCCATCGAAGTCAGAATGGAGGCATAGGTTTTTTCTTTCAGCGCCTCCAGCGCCACATGCGGCGGCATCGGCTTGCCGGTCAGATAACCTTGCACATACTGGCAGCCGCGTTCTGACATAAATGACATTTGCAACTCACTTTCGATGCCTTCGGCCACCACCGCAAGATCCAGATGTTTGGCCAGATCCAGCACAGCATGGCAAATCGCCGCATCTTTGGTGGATGCCGGCAAGTCTTTGATGAAAGCACGATCAATTTTCAACACAGAGATCGGAAAACGTTTCAAATACGCCAGAGAAGAATAGCCGGTGCCGAAATCATCAATCGCAATCCGCACCGCGCGCGCAATCATATTGTTTAACACCAGCTGCGCATGTTCCGGATCAATCATCAGGGTGCCCTCAGTGATTTCCAGCAGCACTTTCTCACCGGGGATGCCGGAATAGGCGATGGCTTCATCAAGCACGCGCAAAAATTGATCATTGCGGAACTGGCGCGGACTGACATTGACAGAGATATACAGCGGGCGTTTGGCCACTTCCTCAAAGCTTTTGAGCTGCATGCAAGCCGATTTCAAGGCCCAGGCGCCGAGCAGATTGATCAAACCATTGGCCTCAGCCAGCGGCACAAAATGCAGCGGCGAAACCATGCCCAGATTCGGATGCAACCAGCGCATGAGCGTCTCAAACCCCTGGATCTGGCGCGTTTGCGCATCCACAATCGGCTGGTAATACAGTAAAAATTCGCCTTCGCGCACCGCATGGAACATGGCCGCTTCCAGCGTGATATCGTGCTCCGGCGGCGGACTTTGCTGCGGGCTGTAAATCACACAGCGCGCCTTGCCGGTTTCCTTGGCGCGGTACAGTGCGGAATCGGCATGCGCCAGCAGCTTGACTTCATCATCCCCGTGTTCCGGGTAGAGCGCCACGCCGACCGAGGCGCCGATATAAATCGTATGCCCGTCCACCTCGAATGGCGATTGCACGGCGGCGATCAAGCGCCCCGAGATGATCTTGATTTCCGCCTCGCTGGTGGCGCCGGGCAGCAGGGCGACGAATTCATCGCCGCCCACCCGCGCCAGTGTGTCCGAGTCGCGCAGGGCTTTGGCCAAACGCATCGTCGCCACCCGCAGCAAATCATCGCCCACCGGATGGCCCAGCACATCATTGACTTTCTTGAAGCCATCCAAGTCCAACATCGCCACCGCAAAGCCCTGGTTACTGCGTTTGGCGCGCGCAATCGTCATGCGCAAACGGTCAGACAGCAAGAGGCGGTTGGGTAAGCCGGTCAGGGCGTCATGCGTGGCCATATGGCGCAAGCGCTCTTCAGTGGCTTTTTGCGCTGAGATATCGCGCCCCACCGCCAGGATTTCCAGCGTGCTCTCACGGTTTAAATACACCGCCAGCTGCAATTCCAGCCACAGATATTGCTCCGGTGTGGAAATGCGCACATCGACCCGGTCTGAACGCCCCTGACCGATCGCCGCCACCAGGGCGGCTTGAAATACATCCTGTTCTTCTTCATGCAAGAGTTGGGAGAAGGCTTTGCCATGCAGCGATTGGCGCGCGGCCAGCTGCACTTCATTTTTGTCATGCGGGGAACGTTGATTGTCGAATAACAGGATTTCCGCACCGCGTCGCGAAATATGGATGATTTCAGCGCGGGTGTTCAGGCGCAGCACGACATCGCCTGCAGCTTCCATCAGGCTGTCCAACTCACGGCTGGCGTCGGGCGCAGAAAAAGGGCTGGATAGCATCGTCCTGTTTGATTTCAATGCGGCTGGCCGGTGAGGGCTGCCTGATTAACGATAAGCGGCGGGGCTTGGGCCACATTATGTTGATGGCGATGTTATAAGAGGTTGCACCCGCTGCAAATCAAACGCTACGGCATCATTCCTGTTTGCAATAAATGTACCACCGTATCGTGGCGCTGTGGTGCAAAAAAAACGGCGCCGCGATGTGCAGCGCCGTTACAAATGCTCAGGAAGAATTGCTGCTCAGTCAAAATTTGGCAAAAAGACCACCTTGCGGCTTGAAACAGGCATTTAAAAGTCAGCTTTTCCCTGTTCCGCCCATGTCTGCAAAATCTGCGGTGGCGCAAAGCGTTCGCCATATTGCTGCTGCAATTGTTTCGCGCGCGCAACAAAGGCTTGCGCGCCGACATGTTGCACAAACTGGATCGCGCCCCCGCTCCAGGCCGGGAAGCCGATGCCAAACAGCGAGCCGATATTTGCATCGCGTGCGCTCATCAACACGCCTTCTTCCAGGCAGCGCAGCGTTTCCAGGCTTTGGATATACAAAATGCGGTCGCGCAAATCTTGCATCGGATACTCGCCGGCGCGGCCAAAATGCTGCGCCAATTCCGGCCACAGATATTTTTTGCCTTGCTCCGGGTAGCAATAAAAACCGGCCCCGGCGGCCTTGCCCTTGCGCCCGAATTCCTGCGTCATGCGCTTGATCACAGCAAACGCAGGATGCTGCTGCCAACTCTGGTCGCCTGCGGCTTCGGCTTGCCGGGCAATCGATAAAGTCAGACTCAGACTGACCTCATCTTGCACCGCCAGCGGCCCGACCGGCATGCCGGCTTGCAGCGCTGCCTGCTCAACTTGCGCCGCCGGCACGCCTTCGCCCAGCATGGCGATGCCTTCCTGCACAAAGCTGCCAAACACCCGGCTGGTGAAAAAGCCGCGCGCATCATTTACCAAAATCGGCAGCTTGCCGATTTGCAGCACATAGTCAAATGCGCGCGCCACCGCCGCATCGCTGGTGTTGCGGCCACGGATGATTTCGACCAGCTGCATTTTGTCCACCGGCGAGAAAAAATGCAGGCCGATGAAATTGGCCTGATCTTCCACCGCTTCCGCCAGGCTGGAAATCGGCAGGGTTGAGGTATTGCTGGCGAACAGCCCATCTTTCGCCAGATAGGGCAGGGCGGCTTTGCTGACCCGCTGTTTTAATTCCAGATCTTCAAACACCGCTTCAATCAGCAAATCACAGCCGTCAAAGGCGGCCGGCTCACAAGCCGGCGTGATCAGCGCCAGGACCTTGGCCGCATCATCCGCCGTTTTGCGGCCTTGCTTGATCTGTTTTTCCAGCAGACGCGCGGAGTAAGCCTTGCCCTGTTCCGCCCGTTCCATGCTGACATCTTGCAGCACACAGGGAATGCCACGGCTGGCGTTGGCCCAGGCGATGCCGGCCCCCATCATGCCTGCGCCCAAAATCCCGACCTTGGCCGCCTTGCGTTTTTCAAAACCTGTGGGACGGCTTTTGCCGCCTTGCACTTCCTGCATCTGGAAAAAGAAAGCGCCAATCATATTTTTCGCCACCTGGCCGCAAGCCAGCGAAGTGAAATAACGCGCCTCGATTTGCAAAGCATTGTCAAAATCGACCTGTGCGCCTTCCACCATTGCCGCCAAAATCGCCGCCGGGGCCGGGTAATTGCCGCGCGTTTTGGCGTACAGCATGGCCGGCGCAACTTGTTGCATGCCCATGGTGGCCGGCGTATTCGGCGCGCCGCCCGGCAGTTTCCAGCCTTTTTGATCCCAGGCTTGCGCGCAATTCGGGCTGAATTCCGCCTCTGCCGGCGCGTCTGGCAATGCGTGGCGCAAAATCAGCGCGCGCGCCGCCGGCAGCAAGTCTTGCGGCTGCGCCACCAGTTCATGCACAAAGCCAGCCGCCAGCGCATCCGCAGGCCGCATTTTCTTGCCTTCTGACAGATAGGGCATGGCGTTTTGCATACCCAGCATGCGCACCGTGCGCACCACCCCGCCGGCGCCCGGCAGCAAACCCAAGGTCACTTCCGGGAAAGCCAGTTCGAGCTTAGGCGCATTCAGACACACGCGGTAATGGCAGCACAGCGCCAATTCCAGGCCGCCGCCTAAAGCGCTGCCATTGATGGCCGCCACCACCGGACGGCCTATGGTTTCCAGTGCGCGCATGGCGCGGTGATTCGCCATCAGCATTGCATAGCACTGCGCGCGCGAAGCCTGGTCTTGCCCCAGCGCCAGTAATTCTTTCAAATCGCCGCCGGCAAAAAAAGTCGATTTGGCCGAGGCAATAATCACGCCGCGCAAGCTGGCGCGCTTTTCATACAGTTCTTTAACGCTGGCGGCAAAGGCGTGTTGAAACGCCTGATTCATGGTGTTGACCGATTGCCCCGGCATGTCGATGGTGAGGGTGGCGATGTGTTCGCTGTCATAGCTGATGTTGATCATGTCGCCCTCTTAAATACGTTCAATAATGGTGGCGATGCCCATGCCGCCGCCCACACATAAAGTCGCCAGACCATAGCGCGCCTGACGTAATTCCAATTCATCAAGCAGCGTGCCGATCAAGATGCAGCCGGTTGCGCCCAGCGGATGGCCCAGCGCAATCGCACCGCCGTTCACATTGATTTTTTCCAGCGGCACATCGAGTTCGCGCGCAAAGCGCAACACCACCGAGGCGAAGGCTTCATTGACTTCAAACAAATCAATTTGCTCCACCGTCAAACCGGCCATCGCCAGCGCCTTGCGCGTGGCCGGGGCCGGGCCGGTCAGCATAATCGTCGGTTCGGTGGAGGTGACAGCGCAGGCCACGATGCGCGCCCGCGCACGCAAACCCAGCATGTCGCCAATGGCTTGATTGCCGATCAGGCACAGCGCAGCGCCATCGACGATGCCGGAGGAATTGCCGGCGCTGTGCAGATGCTGGATTTGCTCAAGGTGCGGATATTTGGCCAGCGCCACCGCATCAAAACCCATGCCGCCCAATTGTTCAAACGCCGGTTTCAGTTTGGCCAGGCCTTCCAGCGAGCTGTCGGCTTTGATGAATTCATCTTCCGCTAAAAGCAGCGCGCCATTCATATCATACACCGGCTTCATGCTCTTAAAGCGGCCGGCGGCGCGCGCGGCGGCGGCTTTTTGTTGCGAAGCCAGGGCAAAGCGGTCTAATTCCTCACGCGAAAAGCCGGCCAGGGTGGCGATCAAATCCGCGCCAATGCCTTGCGGCACAAAGCCGGTCTGCATGCTGGTGGCCGGATCTGCGGCCCAGGCGCCCCCGTCATAACCCATGGGCACGCGCGACATACTCTCGACCCCGCCCGCCAACACCAATTGATCCCAGCCGGCGGCGACTTTTTGCGCCGCCATATTCACCGCCTCCAGGCCGGAAGCGCAAAACCGGTTGATCTGCACCCCGGCGCACTGTGTGTCCCAGTCTGCAGCCAAGAGAGCGGTCTTGGCGATACAGGCGCCCTGATCCGCCACCGGCGTGACGCAGCCGATCACGGCGTCATCCACCAGCGCGGTATTGAGCTGCAGGCGCTGGCGCATTTCACGCATCAAGCCGGCCAATAAATCGACCGGCTTGACGGTATGCAAGCTGCCATCTTTCTTCCCCTTGCCGCGTGGTGTGCGGCTGACATCGTAGATCAAGGCTTGATTCATGCAAAAAACTCCCGCGCCGGATGGCGCAATGTTGACGCCGCGACAGGCGGCAAAATCAGCGAAACACGCGCCGGCCATGATAGGAGGGATTCGGGAACAAAGCAAATGCTTGGTGTTTTGCCCTGGCTTGCGTGCTTTTGACAGTGACAACGCTTCACAAGACCTGATAAAAATTACAGTATGCCAATACTACTAATTGAGTTAGATTCTATTTTTGATATGCAATGAATTCCTGATTCTCTTGAAGTCAGGATTTGTTATGCACTTTTAAAGATGCAAATTAAGTGATTTGTATCTGACTGGTGCATCATCCAACAGCTTTGAGCATACCGGGCTGTATAAAAACCATATGCGCGATTGTGTGCAACTTAGGAGGAGTAATTTATGCGTAAAGCATTGCTATTTGTATTTGCTTTTGGCATCAGCGCCGGCTCAGCATTTGCGATTCCACGGGAAATCTGTCTTGACGATTGCTATAACAGATATTTAAACTGCGAAATCTGGGGAGGGAACAATTGTTTGTCCAGCTATAATCAGTGCACTTTGCGCTGCAGATAACCGGGCTTGATGCGTCATTGAAACAAGGCAGGGAAGTTGCGCTCAACTGCACTTTCCTGCTGCATGCGCCGGGTGAGGCAGAGGAAATAGTTGTCCATGCCGGTCGGCGTCATCAGCGTGTAAGTGTCCCCGATTTCCCCAAACCATCGAAAACCAGGCATGCCAGGCCCGCGCACCGTGGACTTAATCAAACGCCTTCAGCGCCATCCCTTTTTCCAGCATTTCTTGGGCATGGCGCGCCACCACATCTTCGGGCCAACCCGTGATCCGGCGCAAATTGGGCAGTAGCGCAGCATCAGCTGGCGAATGTACTTCAAAGCTGTCGCATTTGCCATCTCAATACAAAAAGATCTGGCGATAGACTTTATTGCCGCCATCAAAGCCTATGCTGCTGACTTGCTCCAGCAATGCCGGCGGGATCAGCAGGCCGGCAAAATACGCCAGGGCTTCCGGCACGATGGCATAGCCTTCTTTTTCGATCTGGATTTCGCGTGCGCTGTATTCATGCTTTTGCTGCGGGTTTGCAATGCATGCTGCAGATTTTTGATGCTCATGGTCTGGCCTTTTGTTGGGTATGCCAGATTTTGCATCAGATTGCGCAGAGATGTGGATAGAACAATCTGTGTGGCCGGGGGGGGCAGACAGGAGGCGCAGCACAAGGCTGTGCTGTCAGGAAAAGGAATAGTGTGGGTTAAATCTGCTTGTACAGAAAAAACGGGGCGCCACAGGCGTCCCGTTTTTTGCTGGTGAAATCAGATGTTGAGTGCGAGCAGTCCTTGATAGCTGACTGCCGGCTTGGCTGCGTTTACATCAGCATACAGCCAAGTTTGCACAGTCTGGTCTTGAAATTTGACTGGCGGCGAGGGTTCATGCAGACCGCTTGACAGCGTGACGGTTTGCGCACCGGCTTCCTCGAATTTGACCGGCGGCGAAGGTTCATGCAGACCGTCAGACAGCGTGACGGTTTGCGTACCGGCTTCCTCAAATTTGACCGGCGGCGAGGGTTCATGCAGACCGCTTGACAGCGTGACGGTTTGCGCACCGGCTTCCTCGAATTTGACCGGCGGCGAGGGTTCATGCAGACCGTCAGACAGCGTGACGGTTTGCGCACCGGCTTCCTCGAATTTGACCGGCGGCGAAGGTTCATGCAGACCGCTTGACAGCGTGACGGTTTGCGCACCGGCTTCCTCGAATTTGACCGGCGGCGAGGGTTCATGCAGACCGCTTGACAGCGTGACGGTTTGCGCACCGGCTTCCTCGAACTTGACCGGCGGCGAGGGTTCATGCAGACCGCTTGACAGCGTGACGGTTTGCGCACCGGCTTCCTCGAACTTGACCGGCGGCGAGGGTTCATGCAGACCGCCAGACAGCGTGACGGTTTGCGCACCGGCTTCCTCGAATTTGACCGGCGGCGAGGGTTCATGCAGACCGCTTGACAGTGCAACTGTTTGTTGCGCTGCTTGTTGGGTAATCAGGAGTGTGTTGGCTTGGCTGATCAAAAGATTGCCGGGTCCTGCTGCAAGGTGCAAGCCACGGTGCGCGGCGCAGACTTCAATCGTGTGAATGTGGGCTTGGGGCGGGATATACAGGTCAAGCATAGTGGCTCCTTGAGTTATTTTGATGCTGATTATTTCTTCAGCGCATCAATTCTACCTGTCCCTTGCATGAATGCCAGTAAGGGGCAGGCAGGAAGCTATGATCACACTGATAATGTGATGGTCTGGATTGTTGTGCGCCCAATCTCATTGGCGGCATGCCTGGGCAGGCAGACGGCAGGGCTTGATGCGGGCTTACTGTCAGATGCGCTGCCCGGCTATCACTATTCGTCCCTTAAATGCTTAGCCGCCTCGCGCAAGGTCAAGCCTGAAAAACGTTCGCGATGCTGTGCTAAAAACGCAGCCACCGCCTGCGGCGCAACGCGCGCATATTCCCGCAGCGCCCAGCCTATCGCTTTGCGGATGAAAAATTCCTTTTCATGCGCCAGCGCCAGGGCAAAGGCAAACAGGCGCGCCTGGTCGGTTTTTTCTTTGCAGGGCAATTGGTGCAGCATGGCGATGCGGCGTTGCCAGAAATCAGCATCCTGCAGCGCGTCTTGCATGGCGGCTTGCGCTGCCGGCTGATCCGGCGCATGCAGCACCAGATAGCCGATGATTTTGGCGAAGCCGTCAATACTGTCCCACCATACATGACGGCGCGCGAGTTGGCGCAGCCAGACGATATCTTCTTGCAGCAAGAGTTTGCGGTATTGCCACAGCCAGTCGAGTGCGACGTAATGACATTCGCGCTGCGGATAGTCCCACAATGCAGCGCAGGCTTGCAGCAAAGCTGTGCGTTCGCGCCAGCGCACGCCCAGCTCGCGTATCGCCGCGCGCCGTTTCGGCGTGGCAATGCCAAAGAATGCAAAGTGATGTTTCATATACGCCTGCATAGCGGGCGCGGCGCTGGCGTCGGCCACGGCTTGCAGGCAGGCGTGTGCTTGGGCGGCTGGAGTGGGCATGGCGGGGCAAAAATCATCAGCATAGCAGTAATGGCGTGAATACATGTTTTGTGCATTGTGATTGTTTGGCAATGCGGTGTCTGGCGCGGCAAGCCAACTTGTCGCATGCTTCATTGGAAGAATGCTTCACTTCACCGTGCAGCCTGAACATGCCATGAAAACTTGCGCCCCGATTGCCGTATAATCAGTTTTTTCCAGTATTGCCAAGCCCTGATGGGCGCAATCCCGCTAACTCAATAAGCCAGACACATGAAATCCGCAGAAATCCGGGAAAAATTCCTCAAATTTTTTGAATCCAAAGGCCATACCATCGTCCGCTCCAGCCCGCTGGTGCCGGCCAATGACAAAACATTGTTGTTGACCAATAGCGGCATGGTGCAATTCAAAGATGTTTTCCTGGGCACAGATGTGCGTCCCTACAGCCGGGCCACTTCGGTGCAGCGCTGTGTGCGCGCCGGCGGCAAGCATAACGATCTGGAAAATGTGGGCTATACCGCGCGCCATCACACTTTCTTTGAAATGCTGGGCAATTTCTCCTTTGGCGATTATTTCAAGCGCGATGCGATCCGCTACGCCTGGGAATTGCTGACCGAAACCTACGCTTTGCCCAAGGAAAAACTGTGGGTCACGGTGTATCAGGAAGATGATGAGGCGTTTGACATCTGGGCCAAGGAAGTCGGGGTGCCGGTCGAGCGCATCGTGCGTATCGGCGACAACAAGGGCGCGCGTTATGCTTCTGATAACTTCTGGCAAATGGCGGATACCGGCCCCTGCGGCCCCTGTTCTGAAATCTTCTACGACCACGGCCCGGACGTGTGGGGCGGCCCTCCGGGCAGCCCGGAAGGCGATGGCGACCGCTATATCGAAATCTGGAATCTGGTGTTCATGCAATTCAACCGCGACGAAGCCGGCAATATGACGCCGCTGCCCAAGCCTTGCGTGGATACCGGCATGGGCATGGAACGTCTGTGCGCGGTGCTGCAACATGTGCACAGCAATTACGAAATCGACACCTTCCAGGCCCTGATCAAAGCCGCTGCGCGCGAAACCGGCTGCACCGATCTGGAAAATAATTCGCTCAAGGTGATCGCCGACCATATCCGCGCCACCAGCTTTATGATTGTCGATGGCATCATCCCCAGCAGCGATGGACACGGTTATGTGTTGCGCCGGATTATCCGCCGCGCGCTGCGCCATGGTCACAAACTGGGCCAAAGCCAGGCGTTTTTCTACAAACTGGTGGAAGATCTGGATCGCGAAATGGGCGCGGCCTACCCCGAGTTGCGCGAAGTCAAACAGCGTGTGATGGATGTGCTGCGCCAGGAAGAAGAGAAATTCGGCGAAACCCTGGAATCCGGTATGAAGATTCTGGAAGCCGCGCTGGGCGGCGGCGCCAAACAATTGGATGGCGGCACCGCCTTCAAACTGTATGACACCTATGGCTTCCCGCTCGATTTGACTGCTGACATTTGCCGCGAGCGCGAAGTGGCGTTGGATGAAGCCGGCTTTGATGCGGCCATGGAAAACCAGCGCAAAATCGCCCGCGCCGCCGGCAAATTCAAAGGCAGCGATATCAAACTTGACTACGAGGGCGAGAAGAATCAATTCGTTGGCTATGAACATTTGCAGCAAGACAGCCGCGTACTGGCGATTTATGTCGAAGGCGTGCAAGTGCAAAGCGCCACCGCCGGTCAGGATGCGATTGTGGTCTTGGACAGCACGCCTTTCTACGCCGAGTCCGGCGGCCAGTGCGGCGACAGCGGCGTATTGCAAGCCGCCGGTGTGCGCTTTGAGGTGCACGATACGCAAAAAGTCAAAGCCGATGTGTTCGGCCACCATGGCCATGTGCAAAGCGGCAGCCTGAAAGTGGGCGATGCGGTGCGCGCGCTGGTTGACGCCGAGTTGCGCGCACGCACCATGCGCAACCACTCCGCCACCCACTTGATGCATAAAGCCCTGCGCGAAGTGCTGGGCAGCCATGTGGCGCAAAAAGGCTCCCAGGTTGATCATGAAAAAACCCGTTTCGACTTTTCTCACGGCGCAGCTTTGAGCGCGGCGGAAATCGCCAAAGTGGAAGAAATCGTCAACCGCGAAATCCTGGCCAACAGCGCAACCCAAGCCCAGGTGATGGCGTTTGACGATGCGGTCAAACACGGCGCCATGGCCCTGTTCGGTGAAAAATATGGCGACAGCGTGCGCGTGCTGGATATCGGTTCTTCGCGCGAGCTGTGCGGCGGCACCCACGTTGGCCGCACCGGCGATATCGGCTTGTTCAAGATTGTCGCGGAAGGCGGCGTCGCCGCCGGCGTGCGCCGTGTGGAAGCGGTGTCCGGCGAAGGCGCGCTCGCGCTGGTGCAGGAAAACAGCCGCCGTCTGCAGGAAGCCGCTGCCGCCTTCAAAACCCAGCCGGAAGAATTGAGCGGCAAAATCGCCCAGATGCAAGACCATGTCAAAGCGCTGGAAAAAGAGTTGTCCCAGTTGAAAGCCAAGATGGCGGCAGGCAAGGGCAATGATCTGGCGGCGCAGGCGATTGAGTTGAACGGCGTGAAACTGGTGGCGGCGGAAATCGACGGCGCTGATGTGGCCAGCCTGCGCAATACGGCTGACCAGTTGAAAGACAAATTGAAGAGCGCGGTGATTTTGCTGGCCGCCAAAGGCGATGGCAAGATCAGCCTGATCGGTGCGGTCACATCTGATGTGTGCGGCAAAGTCAAAGCCGGCGAATTGGTTGGCCATGTCGCGGCGCAAGTCGGCGGCAAGGGCGGCGGCAAGCCGGAAATGGCGCAGGGCGGTGGCACGGATCTGGCCGCGCTGCCGGCGGCGCTGGCCAGCGTGCAAGGCTTTGTCGCCGCCAAGCTGGGCTGAACATGCCGGATAAAATCGAGCCGCAACGCATCCGCATCCGCCGCATGTGCGCAGCGGATGCGCCCGCCTTGGCGGCTGTCATGGAATGGCCCAATGCGCAGAGCCAAACCATGCAACTGCCTTACCCCAATCTGGCCGGCTGGCAAGAGCGGGCCGCGCGCAATGAGCCGGAATTAAGCGCGCTGGTGGCTGAAGTGGATGGCAATGTGGTGGGGCATGCGTCTTTACGCCTGTTTGATGCGCCGCGCCAGCGCCATGTGGCGCATTTGGGCATTTCCCTGGCCGATCCCTGGGCCGGTTGCGGCATCGGTTCGCGCTTGATGGCGGCCTTGATCGAAATGGCCGATCAATGGCTGCAAGTGTTGCGGATTGAATTGACAGTGTTTGCCGACAATGCCGCTGCTGTTGCGCTGTATCAGAAATTCGGCTTTGAGCAGGAAGCGTGCTTACGCGCGTATGCGGTGCGCGATGGCGAATTGTGTGATTGCCTGCTGATGGCCCGACTGAAAAAAGGGAAGGGGGCGCCAGATGCATGCGCGGCTTGAGAAAATTGCGCCGGAACAGATAACGATCCGGCGCGCCACTGCAGCCGATGCCACCGCCATGGCGCAGGTGGCGGCCTCGCCTGGAACCTATCAGAATACCCTGCAGCTGCCCTACGCCAATCTGCCGCTGTGGCAGGGGCGGGTGGGGAAATTTGACCCACTCCTCACCTCCTTGCTGGCGGAAGTGGAGGGGGAGGTGGTTGGCATGGCCGCCCTGCTGCAGGAAAGTCAACTGCGGCGGCGCCATGCGGCATCGCTCGGCATGATGGTGGCGGGGCCTTGGATCGGGCGTGGCATCGGCGGCGCTTTGCTGCATGCTTTGCTGGAGATGGCCGATAATTGGCTGCAAATCGTGCGCATCGAACTCAATGTGTATGAAGACAATGCCGCTGCAATCGCGCTTTACCGCAAATTCGGCTTTGAACTGGAAGGCATGCGGCGGGCTGACGCCATGCGCAATGGCGCTTTTGCCAACAGCCTGGTGATGGCGCGCATCAAAGCTTTGCCGCGCTTGTGAAAAGTCTGAACGGAAAACAAGGCGCTCTGTTGCGGCGCATCAAGTCAGCCCTGCCATCTTTCCATGCCGCATTGTTGCCGCATACCAATTTTTGATTGGTATTGTGTTAAACTAATACCAGTTGCGTACCATACGCGCCTTCCGATGCAAATCCCAATTTTTGAGTAAATCCTCGAAAAAGTGCTGACAGCGCTTCGGCGCTGCCTGTGATGCAACTGTATGGTGCAGATGCGTCCCTGGAAAAGGGAATTTTCCCTGGCGCGGTGCAGCAAAAACCTGCGCATGCAAGGTTTTGGTGCGGCACACAGCAAGCGTCCGATTGGCGTTGCCATGGCGCAACGTGTCAAAAAATCAATTTGATGCATTGCGTCAAGCTTTGCGATTTGGAGTAAGATGCATTCATTCTGCGCAGGCCGGAGTTGCCCCGACTGACTTGCGCCAGGCCATTCTGATGGCGGCTGATGGGAGTTAAAAAACATGACGACAGCATTATTTGAAGAAACCCGGATCATGGAATACGACAAAGAGCTTGACGCACGCGGCCTGCATTGCCCGCTGCCGATTTTGAAGGCCAAGAAAGCCCTGGCCGATATGTTCAGCGGCGAAGTGCTGCGCATCGTCGCCACCGACCGCGGTTCTGTCCGCGATTTCCAAGCGTTTGCGAAACAAACCGGCAATGAATTGCTGCTGCACTCGCAAAACGACAACGAATTTATCTTCTTCCTGCAACGCAAATAAGTCTGCCGCGCCGCCATTCCCGCGTTTTCCCGCAGAGTAACGGTCTTTCCTGACGCACACGCGTTCAGGACAGGCCGTTTTTTGTTTGCAGCGGCGCCAATCTGCGCGCAATGACTGCATGATCTAGAGTTACGCCTCCAAAATAGCACGAGCGTTCTTAATTTTTCCGGCAAGCCCTGCAATTCTCTTTTATAATGCGATGGCAATTCGCAAACGGCAGAGGGGGCGACCCCGGGTCAGTGCTGACGTCTGCCTTCAACCGGTAAAAAAATTTCCCCAAGGGACAAATATGAAAGTATTGGTGCCAGTCAAACGTGTGGTTGACTACAACGTCAAGGTGCGTGTCAAATCGGATGGCAGCGGTGTCGATATCGCCAACGTCAAGATGTCGATGAACCCTTTCGATGAAATCGCGATGGAAGAGGCGATGCGTCTGAAAGAAGCTGGCAAGGTCAGCGAAGTGGTGGCCGTTTCCTGCGGCGTGACCCAGTGCCAGGAAACCCTGCGCACCGCGATGGCCATCGGCGCCGATCGCGGGATTCTGGTCGAATCCGCCGCCGAATTAGAGCCGCTGGCCGTGGCCAAACTCTTGAAAGCGGTGGCTGACAAGGAGCAGGCGCAATTGATCATTCTGGGCAAGCAGGCGATTGATGACGATTGCAATCAAACCGGCCAGATGCTGGCCGCATTGCTGGACTGGCCGCAAGCCACTTTCGCCTCCAAAGTCGTGCTGGAAGACGGCAAAGTCAGCGTCACGCGCGAAGTGGACGGCGGCCTGGAAACCGTGGCCCTGAAACTGCCGGCCATCATCACCACCGACCTGCGTTTGAACGAGCCGCGTTATGTCACGCTGCCCAATATCATGAAGGCCAAGAAAAAGCCGCTCGACACCGTCAAGCCTGAAGATCTGGGCGTCAACGTCGCGCCGCGCTTGAAGACGCTGAAAGTGGCGGAACCGGCCAAGCGCTCCGCCGGCATCAAGGTGGCGGACGCCGCCGCCCTGGTCGCCAAGCTCAAGACCGAAGCCAAGGTGCTGTGAGCCGCCCGCCAACTGCAAAGAATACAGGAACCATCATGACTGCATTAGTGATTGCTGAACACGATAACGCTGCCATCAAGGGCAGCACGCTGCACACGGTTGCCGCCGCTGCGCAATGTGGCGGCGAAGTCCACGTTCTGGTCGCCGGCCACAATGCCGCCGCCGCTGCGCAAGCCGCCGCCGCGATTGCCGGCGTATCCAAGGTGTTGCACGCCGACGCCGCGCATTTTGAACACGGTCTGGCCGAAAACATCGCCGCGCAAGCGCTGGCGGTCGCCGCCGGCTACTCCCACATCCTGGCCCCGGCCACCGCTTACGGCAAAAACATTCTGCCGCGCGTTGCCGCCAAACTCGATGTTGGCCAGATTTCTGAAATCACCAAGGTTGATTCCCCCGACACTTTCGAGCGCCCGATCTACGCCGGCAATGCAATCGCCACCGTGCAATCGTCTGACGCGGTGAAAGTGATCACCGTGCGCACCACCGGCTTTGACGCCGTGGCCGCCACGGGCGGTGCGGCAGCGGTGGAAAGCGTGACCGCTGTGGCTGACGCCGGCACATCTTCCTTTGTCTCGCGCGAACTGGCCAAATCCGACCGTCCGGAGTTGACCGCCGCCAAGATCATTGTGTCCGGTGGCCGTGGCATGGGTTCGGCTGACAACTTCAAGATTCTGGAGCCGCTGGCCGACAAACTCGGCGCCGCCATGGGCGCGTCGCGCGCCGCAGTCGATGCCGGCTTTGTGCCGAACGACTGGCAGGTGGGCCAAACCGGTAAGATTGTCGCACCGCAACTGTATATCGCCGTCGGCATTTCCGGCGCGATCCAGCATCTGGCCGGTATGAAAGACTCCAAGACCATCGTCGCCATCAATAAAGACCCGGAAGCGCCGATTTTCTCGGTGGCCGATTATGGCATCGTCGGCGATCTGTTTGAAGTCGTGCCGCAGCTGGTCAAGGAACTCGGCTGATTTCTATCGCAATCTGATCTGAGGGCCACAGGAGTTAAGCCGCCTGTGGCCTTTTTTCTTGGAGCAAAAAAATGACATACAGCGCACCTATCAAAGACATCAAATTCGCCATCAATGAATTAGCCGGCCTGGCGCAAGTCGCTGCGCTGCCGGGTTGCGCAGACGCCACCCCGGACACCGTGGAAGCGGTGCTGGAGGAATACGCCAAGTTCTGCGCCGAAGTGGTGGCCCCGTTGAACCATGATGGCGATAAAGCCCCCAGTTTCTGGCAGGAAGGCAAAGTCACCACCAGCAAGGGTTTTAAAGAAGCGTTCAAGGCGTATGGCGAAGCCGGCTGGCAAGGGGTGCAGCATCCGGCGGAATTCGGTGGCCAGGGCTTGCCCAAGCTGGTCGCCACGCCCTGTCTGGAAATGTTGAATGCGGCGAATATTTCCTTCGCCCTCTGCCCGCTGCTTTCGGATGGCGCGATTGAAGCGCTGTTGACCGCCGGCAGCCAGGAACAAAAAGACATCTATTTGCATAAGCTGGTGTCGGGCGAGTGGACCGGCACCATGAATCTGACCGAACCGCAAGCCGGTTCCGATCTGGCGGCGGTGCGCACCCGCGCCGAGCCGCAGGCCGATGGCAGCTACAAGATTTTCGGCACCAAGATTTTCATCACCTACGGCGAGCACGATATGGCCGACAACATCATTCACCTGGTGTTGGCGCGCACACCCGATGCGCCGCCGGGGGTGAAGGGCATTTCCCTGTTCATCGTGCCCAAGTTCATGGTGAATGCTGACGGCAGCCTGGGCGCGCGCAATGATGCGCACTGCGTCTCGATTGAGCACAAACTGGGCATCAAAGCCAGCCCGACCGCCGTGCTGCAATTCGGCGACCATGGCGGCGCTGTCGGTTTCCTGGTGGGTGAGGAAAACCGTGGTCTGGAATATATGTTCATCATGATGAATGCGGCCCGTTTCGGCGTTGGCATGCAGGGCATCGGCTTATCTGAGCGCGCCTATCAGCAGGCGGTCGGCTATGCGCGCGACCGCGTGCAATCGCGCGATGTGGGCGGCTCGCCGGCGGCGGTTTCCATCATCCATCACCCGGACGTGCGCCGCATGCTGCTCTCGATGCGCAGCCAGATCGAAGCCGCGCGCGCGCTGTCCTATGTGGCGGCGGCCATCAGCGACCATGCGCACCACCACGCTGACGAAGCAGTGCGCAAGCAAAATCAGGCGGTGTATGAATATCTGGTGCCGATTGTCAAAGGCTGGAGCACGGAAATCTCGATCGACATCGCCTCCACCGGCGTGCAAGTGCATGGCGGCATGGGCTTTATCGAAGAAACCGGCGCGGCGCAGCACTATCGCGACGCCAAGATTTTGACGATTTACGAAGGCACCACCGCAATTCAGGCGAACGACCTGGTGGGGCGCAAAACCGTGCGCGACAATGGCGCAGTCGGTAAATATCTGGTCGGCCAGGTCTTGCAAACCGCAGAAAGCCTGATGCAGCACAGCGATGAGAGCTTGCGCGGCCTGGGCAATGTCTTGCAGATGCACGCCGGTCTGCTGCAAAACGTGGTCGAATTTGTGGCCGCCAATGCGCGTGAAAAAGTGCGTGAAGTGTATGCCGGCAGCGTGCCGTATCTGAAGATGGCGGGCGTGGTGTTAGGCGGCTGGCAAATGGGCCGCGCCGCGTTGATCGCTTCCCAGCGTTTGCAGGAAGGCGCAGCCGACGCCGCGTTTTATCGCGCCAAGCTGGCCAGCGCCAGTTTCTATATGTCGCACATCCTGCCGCAAGCGGCAGCCTTGGGCACATCGGTGCTGACCGGCGGCGATGCGGTGATGGCGATGGAAATCGAGCAATATTAAGCGGGGCGGCGGCACACAGCTTCAGCCGTGTGCCGCCTGGGCCTCATGCTGCGCATGGGGCAGCGTTGCGCCCCGTCGCTGCAGCGCAGCGCTGCCAACAGGTGTGCTGTGTTGCACAGCAAAAAACACCCGCTCATGCGACAATAGGCCGCTTTCAGACAGCAAAAAACAGCGCCATGCAAGCGGAATACATTCTGACCTTATCCTGCCCGGATCAGCGCGGCATCGTGCACCGCGTTTCCGGTTTTCTGGCCGAACACGGCTGCAACATCCTCGATTCCGCCCAATTCGGCGACCCCGATTCCAAACTGTTTTTCATGCGCGTGCACTTTGCCGCCGAAGACGCTGCGCATGATGATGCGCGCCTGCGGGGGGACTTTGCGCAATTGTCCGCCAGCATGCAAATGCAAGCCCAGCTGCATGACGCGCACCGCAAAGTGCGCCTGATGTTGATGGTTTCCAAGATCGGGCATTGCTTAAACGATTTGCTGTTCCGCTATAAAAGCGGCTTGCTGCCGGTGGAAATTCCGGTGATTGTCTCGAATCACATGGATTTTTACCAATTAGCGGCTTCCTACAATATCCCGTTTTACCATTTGCCGCTGGCTACCGGCGCCAGCGAACAAGCCAAAGCCGCGCAAGAGGCGCGTGTGCTGGAACTGGCGCGCGAACATCAGATTGATCTGACCGTGCTGGCGCGCTATATGCAAATTCTGTCGCCCGCCATGTGTGATGCGCTGGCCGGGCGCGCTATTAATATTCACCACTCGTTTTTGCCCAGCTTCAAAGGGGCCAAACCGTATGCCCAGGCGCATCAGCGCGGCGTGAAACTGATTGGCGCCACTGCGCATTTTGTCACCAGCGCGCTGGATGAAGGCCCGATTATCGAGCAAGACGTGGAGCGCGTGGATCACAGCATGCGCCCGGAAGAATTGACCGCCATCGGGCGCGATGTCGAATGTGTGGTGTTAGCGCGCGCCGTCAAATGGTTTGTCGAACACCGCATTTTGCTCGACGGCCACAAAACCATTATTTTCAAATAAAGCCATGGCGCTCAAATCCAGTATCTACAAAGCTCAATTAAATGTCGCCGACATGGAGCGCAATCACTTTGCTGATTACAGCTTAACCCTGGCGCGCCACCCTTCGGAAACCGAAGAGCGTTTGATGATGCGCATTCTGGCCTTCGCCATGCGCGCGCAAGAGCGCTTAGAACCGGCGCGCGGTTTATCCGATGTGGAAGAGCCTGATTTATGGGCGAAAGATTATGGCGGCCAGATTCTGGAATGGATAGAACTGGGCCAGCCGGATGAAAAACGCCTGCAAAAAGCGCAAAGCAAGTCCGACAGCGTCTGGGTCTTGTGCTACAACCATGCCGCGCATGTCTGGTTTAAACAATTGGAAGGCAAACTGGCGCGCAGCGACCGCCTGCAAATCTGGCATCTGCCCAGCCAGCAGGCGCAAAGTCTGGCCGCCGCCTGCCAGCGCAATATGCAGGTGCAAGTCACGCTGCAGGAAGGCAGCATCTGGTTCACCGTGGATCAACAAGCGTTTGAGCTGCAGCCTGCGCGCTGGTTGTAAGGTTGAACATCATGGCAAAAGCAAAAACCCTGTTTGTCTGCAATGAATGCGGCGGCCAGAGCAGCAAATGGGCCGGCCAATGCCCCCATTGCCAGCAATGGAACTGCTTGCAGGAAGTGGTGCAAGAAGCCGCGAATAACCGTTACAGCCAGACCCCGCAAGCGCTCGCCGTGACTGCGCCGGTGCTCTCACTGGCCGAAATCGAAGCCGAAGAAGTGCCGCGCTTTACCACCGGGCTGGAAGAATTCGACCGCGTATTAGGCGGCGGCCTGGTGGCCGGCGGCGTGGTCTTGATCGGCGGCGATCCCGGCATCGGCAAATCGACCCTGCTCTTGCAAGCCTTGGCGCAAATGAGCAAAGAGCGGCGCGTGCTGTATGTCAGCGGCGAAGAATCCGGCGCGCAAATCGCGCTGCGCGCCAAACGGCTGCAAGTGGAAGCGCCGCAACTCAAGTTGCAAGCCGAAATCCAGCTCGAAAAAATCAGCGCCACGATTGCCCAGATGCAGCCGCAAGTCGTGGTGATCGACTCGATTCAGACCGTGTACACCGACGCGCTCGGCTCCGCGCCCGGCAGCGTGGCCCAGGTGCGCGAATGCGCGGCCCAGCTCACGCGCGCAGCCAAGCAGCAGGATATCAGCATCATCATGGTCGGCCATGTCACCAAAGAAGGCGCCCTGGCCGGCCCGCGCGTGCTGGAGCATATCGTCGATACCGTGCTGTATTTTGAAGGCGATAACCATTCCAGCTTCCGCCTGGTGCGCGCCGTCAAAAACCGCTTTGGCGCGGTGAATGAATTGGGCGTATTCGCCATGACCGAGCGCGGCTTGAAAGGCGTTTCCAACCCTTCCGCGCTGTTTCTGTCGCAACATGACAGCTATGTGCCGGGTTCTTGCGTGATGGTGACGCAAGAGGGCAGCCGCCCGCTGTTAGTCGAAATCCAAGCCCTGGTGGACGCCAGCCATTTGCCGAATGCGCGCCGGCTCTCGGTCGGCCTGGAGCAAAACCGCTTAGCCATGCTGCTGGCTGTGCTGCACCGCCACGCCGGGATTGCCGCCTATGATCAGGATGTGTTTATCAATGCCGTGGGCGGGGTCAAAATCACTGAACCGGCAGCCGATCTGGCGGTGCTGCTGGCGATCAATTCCTCCATGCGCAACAAAGCTTTGCCGCGCGGCCTGGTGGTGTTTGGCGAAGTCGGCCTGGCCGGCGAAATCCGCCCCGCGCCGCGCGGCCAGGAACGCTTGCGCGAAGCCGCCAAACTCGGCTTTTCAATCGCCATGATTCCCAAAGCGAATGCGCCGAAACAGGCGATGGAAGGGATGCAAGTGATTGCTGTCGAACGGATTGAACAGGCTTTCCAGCGCTTGCGCGAGTTGGATTGAGCGTGGCGCTGCCAAATTGCCATCCTCACGCTGAAGACCCAAGCCCCGGATGCGCCTCCGGGGCGATGCGGCGCGATGCTGGCGTTGCAAGAGCGCATGCTGCACAAAAAAATACCGTGGCAATGTGCATTCTGCCAAGCGGCTCAGCTATAATGCTAAAAATTGCATAAAAATAAATAGTAAACCGCTTTCATGTGGTTTATTTTGCATAAACCACCCCGCCTTTGCATCAAATAATCAACCCTGACCTTGCTGCGTGCAGACACGCCAGCATGGTTTGTCGCGTCCTCTGTATCAAAAACTTTCTTTCCAAAAAGGAGATGAATCCATGTCGCATCGCTTGTTGACGTCCGCATCATCTGGCCGATTCTGTGGCCTGTCCATCCTGACGCTGGGTATCTGCGCCTATTTTCCCCTGGCCGCACAAGCCGCCGCCCCGGCTGCCGGCATGTTGCTCAGTTTGATCAATCCGCTCAGCAATAAGGCGCTGGATGTGGCCGGCGCCAGCACCAGCGATGGCGCGAATGTGCAAATCTGGAGCAGCAATGGCAGCGGCGCGCAGCAATGGAAATTAAGCGCCAACAGCAATGGCAGCTATACCCTGATCAACCCCAACAGCGGCAAGGCTTTGGATGTGGCCGGCGCACGCACCGCCGACGGCACAAATGTGCAAATCGCCACCGTCAATGGCAGCGGCGCTCAGCAATGGCAATTCCGCGCCAATGCCGATGGCAGTTACACCTTGATCAATACCTTGAGCGGCAAGGCCTTGGATGTGGCCGGCGCGCGCACCGCTGACGGCACAAATGTGCAAATTGCCTCCCTCAATGGCAGTGGGGCGCAGCGCTGGCGTTTGCAGGAAGTCGGCAACAGCGCGTGGCGGCTGGTGTGGAGCGATGAGTTCAACGGGCCGGCGATTGATGGCAATAAATGGTCGTTTGAGGTGAATGGCAAGGGCGGCGGCAATAATGAATTGCAGTATTACACCGCACGTTCGCAAAACGCCAGAATTGAAAACGGCAAGCTGGTGATTGAAGCGCGCAAAGAGCAATACAGCGGCGCGGACGGGGTGCGGCAATACACTTCCGCCCGTTTGCGCAGTTTGAATAAGGGCGATTGGCTGTATGGCCGTTTTGAGGCGCGCATGAAATTGCCGCGCGGGCAGGGCATGTGGCCAGCGTTTTGGATGTTGCCTACTGATAATAAATATGGCACATGGGCCGCCAGTGGGGAAATCGATATCATGGAAGCTGTCAATATGCAGGCGGCTGGCGGCAATAAGGTGTATGGCTCGATTCACTTCGGCAATACCTGGCCGAATAACAAGCACATCACGGTGGCGAACACGCCGCCATCCAGCATCTCGGACAATTTCCATGTGTATGCGGTGGAATGGGAGCCGCGCGTGATCCGCTGGTATGTGAATAATGTGCTGTATTCCACCCAAACCCAATGGAATACCGGCAGCGCCCCTTACCCTGCGCCGTTTGATCAGCGTTTTCACTTATTGCTGAATCTGGCGGTCGGCGGCAACTGGCCGGGCAGCCCGAATGCATCCACAGTCTTCCCGCAGCGTATGGAAGTGGATTATGTGCGGGTGTATCAGAAATAAGCACGCTGCATGGCAAACACAGGCGCGGGCGTCTTTTGAATCGGCGGCGCCCTTTCCTGTGCGAATTCAGCATCAGCCCTCGAACGGCGTCCGCCTCACTTCTTACCACTCTTTCGCCGCCAGCCAGCCTTGCCAATGCGGCTTTTTCTGTTCCTCAAAGCTGTCTGTGGCGGCGCCGGTATGCGTTTGGAAGCGCGCCATTTCCTGCGCCGCCAGACGGCTCCAGTCATTGGCCGGGACCGGCGGCGCATTGTTTTGCAGCATGCCGGCGCCTGGTGTGCTTGCGCTCTGCGCGGTCAAGCCGGCGGCCAGATTCGCATTCAGGCGTGCGCTGACTTCAGCCAGATCCGCGCCGCGCCGCCCCGGTGTGATAAACCACACATCGGCAGTTTGATGCACGCTGCCATCGCTGGCCTGCCAGGTGCTTTGCAAGCCGACCCAATTGCCGTTATTGCGCAAATTCGCCGTCTGCGCCTGCACCGAGAGCGCGGCGATGCCGAGTTGCGCCGGGCTGGCCAGTTCCTGCGCCTGGCTCACGCCATCGGCATTATCGTCTTGCCAGATGCGCAGTTCGCCCCATGCCGGGTCGGCTGCATCCAGCTTGCCGTCGCCGTTGGCGTCGAGTTGCGCCATTGCCGCATAGCCATGCGCGGCGCGGCTGCCGTCGGCCAGCCGGGTGTGGTCGCCGAATAATTCGCCGCCATCGTCAATCTTGCCATTCCCATTCAAGTCGCGCGCCAGGATGCCGGCGCCGGGCGCGGCCCAGCCGCTGGCTTCGGCCTTGCCGTCTGCATCCAGATCAAAACTCACGCCGGCTTGCGGGGCCAGGGTTTGGATGCCATGGCCGCGCAAATCCAGCAAGACCGGGCTGGCCGCCGGCAACACCGCCAGCTGGCTGGTGGTGAGCGCGGCGTATTGCGCTGTGGTCAGCGCCATTACCTGGGTGCCGGACAAGACCGCGATATCCGCCGTGCGGATATAGGTGATCTGGGTGGTGCTGAAATACGGAATCTGGGTCACGCTCAAGGCCGTGGCCTGGGTCGTGGTGAGGGCATCGACCTGGGCCAGGGTCAGCGCTGCGATCTGGCTCGAACTCAAGGCGGCGGTCAGACTGGCGCTGAGGCTGCTGAACTGGCTGGTCGATAAAGCCCCGATCTGCGTCGCAGAGAAAGCCGCCAGCTGGCTGGCTTTCAAATTCGCGATATGCGTCGTGCTCAGACCGCCGATTTGTTGCGCGGTCAGCAAGGCCACCTGGCTGGAGGTGAAAGCGCCGATCTGGGTCGCACTCATTGCGCTGATCTGCGAAGCGCTCAAAGCCCCCATCTGATCCGATGTGAACACCGCAATCTGACTGTTTTTCAAGCCGCCGATCTGGCCCGAACTCAGGCTGCCCAGTTGCGCCAGACTCAGCGCCTGCACCTGACTCGTGCCCAGGCTGCCGATCTGGGTGGCTGACAAGGCCCCGATTTGCGAGACGCTGAAGGCGCTGATCTGGTCTGCGCTCAGCAAGGCCACCTGGCTGACTTTGAACACGCTGACCTGCGAGGTGGACAGCACGCCGATTTGCACATTGGTCAGCGCCAACACTTGATTTGTGCCCAGCGCCTGAATCTGGGTGGTTGAGAGCGACTGCGCCTGGGTGGTGCTGAAGGTGGCGATCTGGTCGGCGGTGAAGGCCACAATCTGGCTGGCCGTGAAGGCCGCCACCTGGCGACTGTTGAAGGCCACCACCTGATTCAGCGTCAGGGCGCTTAATTGCGAACTGGAGAGCGCGCCCAGCTGGCTGTTGCTCAGCGTGGCCAGGGCGTCATTCGACAAGGCTTGCACTTGCTCCCCGGAGAGTGCGGCCAATTGGCTGTTGGCGAAAGCGCCAAACTGGCTGCTGGACAGGTTTTGCAATTGATCCACCGTCAGCGCCTGGATTTGGCTGGCGCCAAACGCTTGCACCTGGCCGGTGGTGAGCGCCAGCATCTGGCTGGTGCTCAAGGCTTGCAGCTGGCTGCTGGAAAGCGCCTGCAGCTGGCTGGCGTACAGATTGGCCATTTGCGTACTGCCCAGGAAGCTCAATTGTTCGGTGCTCAAGACCTGCATTGAGGCTGCGCCGATGGCGCGCAACTGACTGGTGGCCAGCGCGCTGATCTGCGTGCTGCCCAGACCCTGGCTGATCTGGCTGGTCGAGAGCGCCGCCACATCACTTGTGCCAAAAGCGCCGATCTGGCCGGCGCTCAGCGCCGCCAACAGCGTGCTGGACAGCGCCCGGCTCTGGCTGGTGGTGAGCGCACTGATTTGCGCCGTGCTCAACACATCCAGCTGCGCCACGCTCAGACCGTAAGCCACCTGGGTGGTGGACAAGGCGGCGATCTGGCTGCTGGTGAGCGCCATGATTTGTCCGCTCAACAGTGCGGAGAATTGGCTGCTGCCGATTGCCGCGATTTGGCTGCTGCGCAATTGCTCCAAATCGCTGGCTTCAATCGCCGCCACATTATCCGCATTCAGCGCAGCAATCTGGCTGCTGGAGAAGGCGTACAACTGGCTGCTGGTGAGCGCTTCGATATGCTGCGGCGTCAGACCGTCGGCAATCTGGCTGGTGGAAAGCACGTTGATGCTGCGCGTGGCCAGCGCCTGCACCTGGCTGGTGGAGAGCTGCAAAAGCTGGCTGGTGGAAAGCGCCTGGGTCTGGCTGGTGGCCAGCGCTGCAATCTGGCTGCTGCTCAAAGCGCTGACCTGGCTGGCGGAAATCCCGTTGACCAATTGATTTGTGCTCAGTGCGGCGAATTGGCTGCTGCTCAGATAGGCGATTTGATTCGTGTTCAAGTAGCCAATCTGGGTGGTGCTGAGCGCAACGATGCGACTCGTCGAGAGCGCCGCCAGATCGCTGCTTTCCAAAGCCTGCAGGAAAAATTCACTCAAGGACGCAACTTGGCGCGTGCTCATATTAAACACCTGGCTGGTGCTGAGCGCGGCGATCTGGCTGCTGCCAAACGCCTGCTCCAGCTGGGTGGTGGTGAGCGCAATAATTTGCGTGGTGTACAGCGCCGCCACCTGGCTGCTGCCGAGAGCCGCGATTTGACTCGTGCCCAGATTCGCCAGCTGCGCCGTGGACAAACCTTGCGCCTGACTGGTGGAGAGCGCGGCAATTGATTCCAGCGTCAAGCCATAGGTCAGCTGGGTGGTGGAAAGCGCGCTGATAGTCTGGCTGGAGAGCGCGCTGACTTGCGTGGTGCCCAGGCTTTGCAACTGGCTGGTGGTGAGCGCGGCGAGCTGGCGGCTCAGCAACACATTCAAATCCGTGGTTTCCATCGCCCACAGCTGGCTGGTCGGCAGCGAGGCGATTTGGCCGGTGCTCAGGGCCTGCACCTGGCTGGTGGTGAGCGCCATCAATTGACTGCTGGAGAGCAGGCTCAGTTGCGTGCTGCCCAAGGCCGCAATCTGGGTGGTGCGCAAATTGCTGATTTGCGTGGTGTCCAAGGCCGCCAATTGGCTGCTGGTGATATTCGCAATCTGGGTCGCATTCAGGCCGCTGAGTTGCGCGCTGCTCAAGGCTGCGATATGAGTCGATGACAAGCCTTGCGTGATTTGCGCTGTGCTCATGCCGGACAGCGCGGTGCTGGAAAGCGCCGCCAATTGGCTGGTGGCCAGCAAGTCGAGCTGATAAGTGGTCAGCGCAATCACGCCTGCCGTGCCCAGACCTGCGATTTGCGCCGTGCCCAGCGCCTGGATTTGCGTGCTGTTCAAGACTGACAGCTGGCTGCTGCGCAAGAGCGCGAACTGCTGGCTGGTGAAGGCATTGATCTGGGTGCTCGATAAGCCTTCGCCGATCTGGCTGGAAGTCAGCGCCGAGATGCGCGAAGTCGGCAGCGCCACAATATGATTGGTGGACAGCGCTGTCATATGGGTGCTGGAGAGTTGCTGCAGCTGGTTGGCGCTCAAACTGGCCAGATCCGCAGTTTCCAGCGCCGCCACCTGGCTGGTGCTCAGGGCGATCAAGATAGCCGAAGAGAGCGCCTGCGCCTGGCTGGTGGTGAGCGCGGCGATCTGGCTTGTGCCAAAGCCTTCCTGTGTCTGGCTGCTGGCCAGCGCCGCCACCACACTGGTGCGCAGCGCCGCCACCTGGCTGGCGTCCAAGGCGTTAAGCTGGCTGGTGGTGAATCCGGCGGCCTGGTTTTTGCCAAAGGCGTTGATCTGGCTTGTGCCAAGCACAGCCAGATTGGCCAGCGTGATGCCGCCGGCGATTTGGCTGCTGCCAAGCGCGGCTAAGTGGGCGGTGCGCAAGTTGGCGATCTGGCTGGTGCTCAAGACTTCCAGCGCGGTGGTGCTCATACTGCCAATGCGGCTGGTGCGCATGGCGTTGAGTTGCGCACTGCTTAACACCTGGATCTGGCTGGTGGTGAAAGCCGCCATTTGCGCGGTGCGCAAGTCTTGCATCAAGGTTGTGCCCAGCGCAGCGATCTGGCTGGTTCCCAGGTCGTCAAATTGATTACTGGTGAAGGCTTGCAATTGGCTGGTGCGCAGCGCCGCCATCTGTGTGCTGGTCAACAGCGGCATCTGGGTGGTGGACAAACCGGCCAGCTGGCTGGTGCGGAAAGCGCCGATCTGGCTGCTTCCCAGCGCTTCAATCTGACTCGAAGTCAGTTCAATCAACTGGGTGGTGCTGAATGCGGCAATCGCACGCGTCGGCAGCGCCGTCACCATGCTGCTGCTGATCATGCCGATCAAGCTCGACGAGAGTGCGGCGGCCTGGCGGGTTTGCAGCGCCGCCATTGCCGTCGTGCCAAAGCCGCTGAATTGACTGGTCGAAAGCGCCAGCATCTGCGCCGTCGAAAGCGCCGCCACCTGGCTGCTGGAGAAGGCTTCCAGATGACTGGAAGACAAACCCTCACTGATCTGGCTGGAGGTCAGCACCGCGATATGCGAGCTGCGCAGCGCGCTGAAATCGCTGCTGCCCATCGCCCCCAGCTGGCTGGAAGTGAAGGCGCGCAATTGGCTGGTGCGCAGGCTGGCGAATTGGGCGCTGGTGAAAGCCTCGATATGGCTGCTGGACAAACCTTGCGCAATCTGGGTGGTGCTGAGCGCGGCGATTTGCCCGGTCGAGAGTGCGGCCACATCCGCGCTTTCCATCGCCTGCAATGCGCTGGTGGACAAATAGGCAATTTGCCGCGTGTTCAAGGCTTGCGCCTGACCGGTGTTCAAGGCCTGCAACTGGCTGCTGGAAAACGCCGCCAGCTGACCGGTGCTCAGCGCTTGCGCCTGACTGGTGGAGAGCATGGCGATTTGCGTGCTCGACAAGCCTTCCGTGATCTGGCTGGTGGATAAAGCGGCGATCTGGGCCGTGCTCATGGCGGCGAAATCGCTGCTGCCCAGGGTTTCCAGCTGGCTGGAGGTGAGCGCGCGCACCTGGCTGGTGCGCAAATTCGCCAATTGGCGGCTGCTCAAGGCATCGATTTGCGCGCTGCTCAAACCTTCTGCAATCTGGGTGGTGCTGAGCGCGGCCAGCTGGCCGGTGCTGAGCGCGGCGATATCCGTGGTTTCCATCGCACTCAGCAGCGTGGTCGAGAGCGTGGCGAGCTGGCTGCTGCGCAGGGCTTGCGCCTGGGCGCTGCTCAGGCTTTCAATCTGGCTGCTGGAGAAGGCCGCCAGCTGGCTGCTGCGCAAGGCTTGCAACTGACTGCTGGAAAGCGCGGCGATCTGGCTGCTGGCGAGCAATTCAATCTGGCTGGTGGACAGCGCCGCCGCATGGCGCGTGCCCAGGGCCAGAATCTGGCTTGTGCCAAGCAGCGCGATTTGCGCCGAACTCAGGCTGGCCACCTGCGCAGTGCGCAAATTGGCGATTTGCGCCGAACTCAAGGCTTCCAACTGGCTGCTGTACAAGCCTTCCTGAATCTGGGTGGTGGTGAGCGCGGCCAACTGGCTGGTGCTCATCGCGGCCAGATTGGAGGTGGCCAGGGCCAGCAGGGTGGCGCTGGACAAGCTGGCGACCTGACGCGTATTCAGCGCGCGCACCTGGCTGGTGCTGAAGGCGGCGATTTCACCGCTGTTCAAAGCGTCCAGCTGGGCGGTCGAAAGGGCCGCGATCTGGCTGGTGCGCATGCTGCCGAAATCGCTGCTTTCCAGCGCGCTGATCTGGCTGGTCGAAAGCGCGGCGATCTGGCTGGTGCGCATGCTGCTCAGCTGGCTGGAGGTGAGCGCTTCCAATTGGGTCGAGTTGAGCGCGAGCAGATGCCGGCTTTGCCAGGCGTCGAGCTGGCTGGTCGAGAGCGCGGCGATGTGGTTCGAGCTTAACATCGCAATCTGGGTGGTCGAGAGCGCCGCCACATGGCTGCTGCGCAAACCGGTGATTTGCGTGGTTTCCAGGTTTTCGATCTGGCTGGTGCTGAAAGCCGCAATCTGGCGCGTCACCAGATTGGCCAGCCAGGCCGTGCTCATATACGGCAATTGATTCAAATCGCCACTGATCTGGCTGGTGGTGAGCGCGGCGATCTGGCTGCTGCGCAAAGCCGCCAGCTGGGTGCTCGAGAGTTGCCCGATCTGGGTCGAACTCATGGCCGCAATGCGGGTGGTGGACAGCGCCGCCAGATCCGCCGTTTCCAGCGCCGCCAATTGGCTCGATGTCAATTCCAGAATCTGGCTGGTGCTCAAACCATCCAGCGCGCTGCTGGAGAGCGCCGCAATCTGGCTGCTGGAGAGCAGCACAATTTGACTGGTATACAGCGCCGCCGTCTGGCTGGAGCGGAAATAGCCGACCTGGCTGCTGGACAAGGCTTCGATTTGCTCCTGACTCAGCGCGCGCAATTGGGCGCTGCTCAACGCGGCGATTTGATTGCTGGCCAAGGCCCCGATCTGGCTTGTGCTCAACTGGTTGATGCGGGTGCTGGAAATACCGGCAATCGCGCTGCTGCGCAAAACCGCAAAATCACTGCTGTCCAGGGCATTCAGCTGGCTGGAGGTGAGCGCCTGGGCCTGGCTGGCGGACAAGGCCAGCGCCTGGCTGGTGCTCAAGGCGGCCAGCTGTGTAGAGCCAAGTCCTGCAATTTGCCGTGTCAGCAAGGCGGCAATCTGGGAAGTCTGCAGGCTGGCGAACTGGCCGCTGCTCAAACCCTCATTTAATTGGCTTGTGCCAAGCGCGCCAATCTGGCTGGCGCTTAAAGCCTGTAAATGGGTCGTTGAAAAACCATCGGCCAGCTGGCTATTGCTGAGGACGGCAATATCGCGGCTTTCAATCGCCGCCACCTGCGCAGCAGACAGCACACTCAATTGGGTGGTGGAAAACTCCACCCAATCTGAAGTGGCCAACGCGATGATTTGCGCATTGCTCAGCGCCATCACTTGCGCAGTTGACATTCCCGTCACGATAGACGCCATGCAGACTCTCCCGGTTTTGCCTGAACCTCAAAAAATTGCCATAAGGAAATAAGTGCTATCTTAGCGGCGCGTATGTGGCAGTCAAGGGCAAAACCGGCATTACTGTCTGTTGTTGCCAAGCTGATCAGCTTAGGCGCGCCGGCTTGCCTGCTTGCTATTTCCAAAGGCGTGGGCAGCCTTGCGGCTACCTGACCAGCTTATGCCGGTTAACGGCAAGGGAATGCCCGGAGCAAAGGGGGGAATAGGGGTTTATTTTGCGCTTTCAAAGCAGACGTGAATGCTGCCAGCGGCGCTGATCCGCTGTGCCAAGGGGAGGGCGCTGTTATTCGCCCGGCGTATTTCTTGCTTCACCGCAGCAGCCTTGCCAGAGGCGCAGCCAGCTTGTGCGCGCGCCATCACCGCAAGTTGTTGCTGGTGGCAAAGTTAATACTAATTTTGTCGAGCTATTTTTTGTAAATCGGGTTAATAAATGTATTCTTCTTGCGCCTGATCGGGCTGTGCGTTTTTCGATTGCTATAATGCGCCCAGCCTTTCACAGGCACTGAGTATCTCCCATGGAATTGCTTGCGCACAGCACATCATGCGCTGACCTCAAGCCACATTCCCGGCGTTTCGCCAAGCTCAGTCCAGCCCAGCCTGGTTATTCACAACCCTTCCCACCCACCTTTGCCTTAAATCTTGCCACGCAATCCCAGCCGGCAGCCGTGACATCTTTATGCTGATTTTGAAAGGACTTTCCATGCAAGTTGAAAGTGCACGCGAGCGTATGGTGTTTATTGACGCAATGCGTGGTCTCGCCATTATTTTTATGGCGCTTGATCATGTCCGCGACTTTTTTGGCGTGACCCCGTTTGCATTGCTTGATCTGAAACAAACCACCCCGGCCTGGTTTGTGACGCGCTACATCACGCATGTTTGCGCGCCCATCTTCGTCTTCCTGGCCGGTTGCAGCGCCTGGCTGTATGGCCAGACGGTGTCAAAGCGCGCCTTGAGCCATTATTTGGCGACGCGCGGCCTTTGGCTGATTTTTTTAGAGTGCACTTTCATCAGCCTGAGTTGGGGCGCGCTGCTGGGCGGCGTGGTTTCCTTGCAGGTGATATGGGTGTTGGGCTTGTCAATGGTGCTGTTGGCCGCGCTCCAGTATTTACCGCGCTGGGCTATCGGCGCGCTCGCCGTGCTGTTAATCGCTGGCCATAATCTATTGGATGGCTGGCATAGCAAAGATTTTGGCCAGTGGGGCTGGTTGTGGAGCGTCTTGCACGAGCCAGCGTTTCATCCCGGCGCCATCGAGGGAAGCGGCGTGTATGTCGCCTATCCCTTATTGCCCTGGCTGGGCGTGATGCTGGCCGGGTATTTCTGCGCGCCCTTCTTACAAGGCGATGCCGGCCTGCGTCAGCGCCGCTTGCTGGCCGCCGGCGGCGTCTTGCTGTTGGCGATGTTGCTGCTGCGTGCCGGCAATTGGTATGGCGATCCGCAGCCATGGCAGGCGCAAGCGCGCGGTGCGCTGTACACAGTATTTTCATTTTTGAATTTTGAAAAATACCCGCCCTCGCTTTTATATCTATGCATCACCTTGGGATTGAGCGCCTGGATGCTGGCCGCCCTGGCACGCATCAATCCAGCGCGCCTGGCATGGCTGACGGTGTATGGCCGTGTGCCGATGTTCTTTTACCTGCTGCATCTGCCTATGATTCATATCGGCGCACAAATCTGGGCGATTTTGCGCTATGAACAATTAAGCGGTTGGAACTATGCGAATGTGCCGGCGCCGCAAGACTATGAACCCAGTCTGCTGTTTGTCTATCTTGTTTGGCTGGGCTATCTGCTTGTGCTGTATTTCGCCTGTCGCTGGTATGGCGCACTCAAACGGCGCAAACCAAACAGCTGGCTGCGTTACGTGTGAAAAACAGCCCAGCCGCTCCGGCCTGCTTGATTCAGCTTGTGGCAGCGGCTTTGCGGGACGCAGCAAGCGCATTGGCCTGGCTGTGATATGCTTGCTGATAAATGGGGTCAGGTTGCATGCACAGCCATGTCAACCTGGCGCCATTATCCCCCCCAATCCCCCTTCCTTTTTAGATTTGCCATCATGAATGTTTTATTGCTTGAAGATGATCTTGCGCTCGGCGACGCCTTGTGCCGCGCCTTGCACCAGGCGGATATACGCGTTGTCTGGGTGCGCCGCTTGCAGGAAGCGCGTGCGTTTTTGCAGGAAAAAACGCAAGACGCCCTGTTACTCGATTTAAGCTTGCCGGATGGCGATGGCTTGAACTTGCTGCGCGAGTTGCGCAGCCATTGCAGTATGCCGGTGATTATTCTTTCCGCCCGCGACACCCTGGAAAACCGCCTCGAAGGCTTGCGTTGCGGCGCGGATGACTATTTGGTGAAGCCATTCGCCATCGCCGAACTGCTGGCGCGCCTGCAAGTGGTGACCCGGCGCAGCAGCGGATTTTTGTCATCGCAATGGCAAATTGGCGATTTGGTGATCAACACCGAAAACCGCTCAGCCAGCTTGGCCGGGGTCGATGTCGCGCTCTCGCCCTCAGAATTTTCCCTGCTGTTTGAACTGGTGCGCAAAGGCGGCAAGGTGCTCAGCCGCGAATACCTCATTACACATTTATGCTGCGACTCAGATAATGCATTAGAGGTGCATGTCTCCAATCTACGCAAAAAATTAGGCAAAGATTGGGTGCGCACGATTCGCGGCGTCGGATATTTATTGCCAAAGCCATGAAGACATTCCCTGTTCACTATGTTTCTTTGTATTGGCGCCTGCTATGGGTCAGCCTGAGTTCCATCCTGCTGGTCTGGTGCTTGTTGCTGGGCTGGTTTTATCTGGAAGTGACTAAAGTTGGATCAGGCCATTTTGATCGTGATCTGCGCAGTGTCGCCGATACGATTGCCATGGTGCACAGCGGGGCCTTCAAAGAAGCTGAGCGCAGCCAATTGATTAAAAAGAAAATTGACCATTTCAGCCGTTCATATAGCGATGCGGCGATGCCGGAAAACGAGTTTTCCTATCGCGTGATGGATCAGCAGGGACGGGTCTTGAAGCAATCGGCAAACTGGCCGGGTTTAGCGCAGACAAGCACAGCCGAATTGCCGCAGCGCGATGGGGCCTGGCGCAGTTTGATGGTCTCAAGTGAAGATGCGGAACTCACAGTGCAGGTGGCGATTGAAGAAAGTTTTGTACAGCGCGCCACCTTTGGGATTTTAATTTTCTTCTTGCTGCCGCTGTTGCTGGCCCTGCCGGTGATGCTGCTGTTATTGCAATATGGTTTCCGCCTTGCCTTAAAGCCGGTGACGCTGCTGGCCAATGCGATACGCAATAGCGAGCCGAAGCAAACCCAACCTTTAGTCAGCAATGCCTCGCACTATAAAGAGCTGGCCCCGGTGTTTGAAGCGGTCAACAGCCTGCTGTTGCGCTTAGCCGCGCACCGCGAAGCGGAGCGGCGTTTTTTTGCCGATGCCGCGCACGAATTGCGCACCCCGCTGGCGGCCCTGGGCGCGCAGGTGCATTTATTAAAACAGGCGGAAAACGCTAATCAACGCGCAGTCATCGCCGACATGCTGCAAACCAGCATCGAACGCAATGCCGAGCTGGTCGGCAAAATATTGGTGCTGTCCCGCTTGGAAGCCGAATCGGCGCAAGCCAATCTGCAGGTCTTCAATCTGGCGGCCCTGGCCCGCGCGGCAGTCGCGCGCAATGCGCCACATGCGATAGCACGCGGCAGTGAACTGTCTTACGACGGTATCAGCGAGCTGCGCTGTTGCGGCGATCCGCTGGCGCTGGAAAGCCTGTTTGATAATCTGATTGATAATGCGATTCGCCATTGCCCGCCCGGGGCGACAATCAGCGTTGAGGTAGAAGACGGGGTTTCCTTTTGCCGCATCTCCGTGCTGGACGACGGCCCCGGGATTGCGCCGGCCTGGCGCGAAGAGGTGCTCAAACGCTTTGTGCGTCTGCCCGATACCCTGGGCGCCGGCAGCGGCTTGGGCTTGGCGATTGTGCAAAAAGTGGTCGATCTGCACGGCGGCACCCTTTTATTAGGCGAGGGTTTGCGGGGCCGTGGTTTGGGGGTGGAGATACGCTTGCCGCCGATTGACTGCAAGCGGCATTAAACGCGCTGCAAGACGGCGCTGCGCATGCTTGCCGGGTTTGCCGCGCTTGATTCCTGATGCAGAACGCAACGCGTGATCAGATGGCGCGCATGAATCGCAAAGCGAATCGGATAAGCCCGGCCTGCCGGGTGCTGTTCGGATAAGTGCGTGCACAGGCGCAAGCTGAGCCGGCCTTGCGGCAGATGCAAATCATGCGCCAGCGCAGCGAGCCGCGCGCACTTGCGGCGCATCATGATCAAACCAGGGCATGAAATCCGGGACAGGCGTGCGCAATAGAGCACATGCGTGCAAGGCCAGTGCGTTCAGGATAGGTTCGGCTTGTGTACTCAAGCATTGTTTATGAAGATGCAATTCAATGTGTCAAACACTGTATGCATTCGTTCGTTTTCTGCTCAAGCCGCAAGCGCTTGCAACAATCTCGCCAATTCCTGTTGCTGCTCCAGGCTTGCCGCTCTTGTTTCAAACAGCGGCCATTGCGCATGATGCAGCGCGAGTGCGTTAGCAGCGGCATAGCGGGCGGCTTGCGGTGCATAGCTCACTACGCGCAGGCAGTGCGCGGCGTCTTCGGCTGCGCCTCCATACACGCGCCGACCTTGTGGTGCGTTTTGCTGGCGCCACCAAGCCTGCAAAGCGGCGTGGTGTGGCCAAGGCAAACCGGCGTCGGCATCGCTGACGGGGCGTTTGCGCTCGCTTTCCTCGCTGGCTTCAGGTTCTTCTGGCGCAGCTTGACTCATGCCGCGCGCCTCCAGGTCAATGCCTGTCAGCATGCTGATGGCCCAGCCGCATAAACGGGCTAATTCCGGGCGTTGGCTGGCGTCAATCAGCCAGGGCATACAGGCCAGATTGCCATGGCAGGCCAGCATCAGCACCATTTGCCGTGGTGGCAGCGCTTGCAAGCCGCTCATCCATGCCGGATCGCCATGCGGCAGGCACATGCCCCAGTGGCGCACCAGTTTCAAGGCTTTTTCTGCGCTGAGATCACGGCGCAACCCCCGTTGGCTTTGACTGAGTGCGTTGTATTCCAACGCGGCTTGATGTAAGGCTGCGCTGGCGCTCAGGCCAAGATAAGGGGCGGCGATAGCGGCAGCGGCGCGCACGCTCAGGGATTCATCCTTGAGCAATGCCTGCACTTGCAAGGTATATTGTCGCCAGCGCAGGCGGCCTGCCAGTTCTGCCGCAGCAGCGCGCACCTCTTCTTCGTCGGCATCAAAAAAAGGCATCAGCGATAAATCCGGCAAAGTGCGGCGCAAACCCACTGCGCGCAGGCTGGCGGCTTGTTGCATGGGTGTTGCGCCCGGCATCAGCCATGCAGCTATCCAGCGCTGCGCTGCTTCCGGGCGCAGCCATGCCAGGGCGGACACCATGCCATCCAGCATGGCTTCGGGGTCTTGGCGCAATATCTGCCATACGCTATCTGCGCGCGCGGCCTCGTTATGCTCCAGCGCTAACACACTGGCGACAAAGCATTCCCCAGCGCTGCGCCAGCGGCGTAAATTAGCCAAGGCGATTTGCCAGCCTTCATCGCCTGCTGTGCGTAAGCCTTGCAAGTGCGCATTGAGCAAACCATCAAAATGCGCCAGACGCTCCAAGGTCAGCAGAGGGGAATAGGTATTGCTGCTGCGTTGCATCCAGTAAAACGCGGCGTCTTGCGCATGGCGCATGACAAGCCCTTTGATGTTGGATTGCGCCAGCGCTTGCAGTTCATTCGTCTTCAAATTCATATCCTGAAAAAAGAAGTTCCCAGCGCTCGCCATTGTGCAAGGCGGCGCCACTGCCGCCACACACCAGCATTTGCTTGCCATCCGGGGAAACGTCGATGCGGTGCGCATGCAGCGCGATTTCTGTGGGAATCGGGTCTTGCTTGGCTTGGTGAGCGGCAACCAGCTTGCCATCTTCCAACACCATCATGCCGTAGTCGTTGGCGCACCAGAAGCGGTTTTTAAACCAGGCTGAATCGGCGTAGGGGATGCTGGTATTGCCTTTGTGCAGCAATTTCCAGCGTTCGCCCCTGCCTTGCCAAAGCGAACCACGAATGTCGGTGATATACACTTGGCCATCGCCGCCACAGGTAACGGTTTGCAAGGTTAGATTGCTGGGAAAGGCAAGGCTTTTCCAGATATTCCCGTTAAAGTGCCAGATTTGGCCCGCATCGCCTACGACATACATATCTTTCAGAGAAAAACCAGCAAGATCAAAGAAATTGCTGTTACCTAGGGTTTCGGTAATGACATCATCATCTTTACTTGACAACCCAGCAGGCAGCGGAATGCCTTTATGTTCGTACCATTGTTGATTTGGCATGCGCTGGAAAATGCGCGTAGGCCCGCCAACCGCAAACACGGTTCCTTCCACTCTTGTCACCCGTGAGATAGAACAACCCACTTCACCTGCAGCAGCATAACCATAACCTTTGCCGTCAAAAGGGATTTCAGGTTCGCTGCCTTTGTAGGCATTGGGTTTGTAGCTCCATAAACTCCGACCGACATCGACAAGCAAGAATTCAGTTTGGTTCGGTTCCCAGGCTGCGCTGAGTCTTGCCAAATCCAAATTGTCGCCTCCTCGGACATAAAATCTTTTCTCAATTGGATTGCTTAATTTAACGGCAACAAATCTAGTATACCAACCATAATCCAGATGTTCTCTGTCATCGTCAGGAACCAAATAGAAGCCGATGCGTCCATGTTCAAAGCCTAAAGTGCAATCACGCACCATGTAGCCTTTGAAAATTTGTTCCCACATGTATTTGTTGTAAAACATAAAATATCCCCATTAGTCTTCAAAACTCACATCTTCTTCAATGTCTTTCTTCCCTTTGCCATCATGCGGTACGACACTTGCATGCTTGCAATCCGGGCAACCCGGCCCTTTACTTGCAGCTTTACCGCAATAGTAGGCATCCAACTGTGCTTGCAAGCATTTCTTGTCACACCCATAAAGCTTGGATATTCGCCCCAAAATCAAGTCACGAGCTGATGTGTATGGCATCTCATTCTTGCTTGCAAAGCCAGCCTGTTTTAATTCTGCTGATGTCACTTCATGCAACACCCCATGCGAACCCGCATACTGATTCGCTCCTTCCGCACAAATCGTCGGCGAAGCCCCTTCAGAATACCCATCCCAGCACTTCAGCTTGGGCAGCTTGCTGCGCGGCATATCCTTGATTTTCCCTTTGTCGTTTTTATTTTTCGGGTCTTTATCCCATGCCTCTTTCGCGGCTTTGCTGCCAACGGGGTCACGAAACATTGCATCTGGCAACAGATGGTGGCCAGTCTGTCCCGGACAGCAGCCTTTGCCCATCCATTTATCCGCTGCGCCTTTGTTGTATGGAACCAAGGTGCATTTGCGCGCCCGCAAGCAGGGATTGGCGGCGGCGTAGGCCGCTTGCACATCCACCATCACTTCGCGCGCTACCTTGGCCTTGTCTGCCTTGGACAGTTTGCTGTAGTTTTTGAGCTGGTTCTCGTACTTCTGAAAGGTTTGTGTGATGTTGGCGGCTTGCTCTTTCAGGTTGCTGACGGTCGATTTGAGTTCTGTCACCGTGGACTTCAATTCATCAACCCTGGTCGCCACATCCACAGCCGTAACAGCCACATCAACCGCCGTCATGATCCAGCCAACTACAGGAATCCAACCGGTCAAGCCGCGCCTCAGCGCCATTTTGCCAAGTGCCTTGGCCCCATATTCCAGAATTTCTTTTTCAATCTTGGTGATGACTTTATCGCCCAAATCTTGCGCCAGCTTCGACATCACACTGCTGATGTCCTTGAAATCATCAAGCCATTCCTGGAAATTATCACCAGGCTGCACCAAGAGCGGCCCGCAATGATCCAGCACCCAGGCAGCATCTTTCTCGCCTGCTTTCAAAGTTGTACGCGATTTTGGCCGGCCTTTGCCGCGATGCTTGTTCTTTTCATCGGCCTTGCATTTCTGTTCTACCTGTTTCTGATCCTTGGCGCACTCCTTCTTTGCTTCGGCAGTGTCCATGTAGTAGTTGACTGGTGTATTCGGCCCGCTTGCCATGGTGCATCCCTTTTTCTGCTGCTGTGCTTATTTGTGGTTATGCGTCATCAGATCGACATGGCGGCATACATTGAAGCCTTCGATTTTGACATCGGCTGACCAGCTCGCAAAATAGGCTTTACCCTTGATCACCCCGCTGACAATGCCTTTCTGGAATTGCTCTGTGGCCGGTTCGTTGCCGGTACTGGTGGCGAAGTAGGATTTGTCTTTCAGCGATACCGATGTGCCGCAAATAAACACAGTCGTCGAGCCATTCGCCAAGTCTTTGGTGAAGGCGGTATTGGTGTAAGGAATCGGGACAGGGCCGGCTGCGGGGCCGGGCGGACTCCAGCAGACATCGGGTGTCGCTGCTGCGGATTTGCCGTCAGCGGCTTTGCTGCTGATTTCATTGCCATTGGCGTACACATGCGTTTCCATCCGGAATTCCTTTATTTAAATGTATTGCACGACACAGGCGGCGCGCAGGCCATTGTCATTGCCAAAATGCAGCAGTCCTGCTTTGCCAGGGCCATCCGGCGCAGCCATGATCTGGCTTAAATAGGCCAGACTGAGCGGGGCGGCTGCGGCGCCGGTTTCGCCGACACAATCAGCAAGGTGCAACATCGGCAGCAACTTACTTTCATCGGCCATGATGCGGGTGCAGGCATTGGCGGCTTCTTTGGCGAAAAACTGTTCCCCGTTCAGGTCGTTCATGCGGAAGTCCAATTGCGCAGGACAGATATTGGCGGCAGCCAAAGCTTGCCGCATGGCCTGGCTTAAACCCATGGCGCGGTTTGGCGTGTCGCCGCCTATGGTGGCGGCTTCACGCGCTACGCCGGCGCCTGTCAAAAGCAAACCCCGGCTGTGCGGCTGGGCCAGTTCCAGCAGCAGCGCGGCTGCGCCTTCGCCGGGAATAAAGCCATCGCTGTTGTCTGATGTCAGCAAACGTTCCTGATCCAAATAATGCCCAATGCTGACGTTGTTCAAATAGCTGTCCACGCCCAACAGCAAGACGCGGGAAACGGTTTGCCCGGCCAACAGGGCTTGCGCTTGCAACAACGCAGGCCCGATGCCGGCGCGCCCTTGCGGGGAAATCATGGACGTTTCATGAAACGGCATTAAGCCTTGTGCGGTGATGTGTTCCACGCAGGCATGCCAGATATCGGTGTAGCGTTCTGTCTCAGTATGCGGGCGTCCGCGCTCAGCCGCCATCAGCATCAGGGCGGTGCGCGGTGGACTGAAATCCGGCGCTTGCTGCAGGCAATCTTGCAAGGCCAATTGCGCGATTGTCGCTAAGCGCTTGGTTCCCCAGCTATCGTCAAAAGGCAGGCGTGCTAATTTCAGCGCTTGGCCTTGCTGATCATAGAATTCACTGAATTGAAAATGATCCATATTCGCACGCAAGGCGCTGACTGCGCTGGCCATGCGATAGCCCACGGCGCAGCACATCCCGGCGGCAACGATATGCAGCGGGCGCCATGGGGCTGTTTGCTGGTCTGGTGCGCTCATGCGGTCTCCTCATTGCACTCTTCTTCGCCTGGTGCGGCGTCTTGCGTAGAGCGCTGCTTGTCACAACTGGCGCAGGCATCCAAGCCCATGGTTTTGGCATCCCACCAATTTTTGCAAATGCCGGCAATGGCCACGGTTTTGACATCTTGAATTCGGCGCTTGAGCGGCAGACTGCTGCGCCAGACCACAGTAAAGCGTGACTGATCAGGCTCAAAGAACAGGGTATCGGCAACTACTGGCGGCTGATGTACGCTGAAATCACGCATCAAGATCCGTACCGGGGCTTTGTTGAGTTTGGGCAGTTTGAAACGGATTTCCGGGTGGCCGGATGTGAGATGCCATAGCACCACTTCCTCCCCGCCCTGCGGATAGTCGATTTGCTGATCTTCGGGCGCAGCCTGATAAAAGCGCGAATCAAAATCCTCCGGCAAAAAGGGAAACACGTCCTGTTTCCAGGCGGCGTCATAGGTTCCTGCCAGCAGGCGGCGCGGCAGGCAATTGCGCCCCAGCACGGACAAGGCCATCGGCGCATAAGGTTGATCGGGACGGGTGACAGGCTGCTGATGCGCTTCCAGTGATTGCATGTCCAGATCATGCGCGGCGGCAGGGTCTGTGCAAAAGCCGCTGCCCAAAGGATTGGCAGCGTAGATTTCACTTTGCCCGGTGTTTGCTAACAGGCGTGAACCGCCAAAGGCGTAGCCATAATGCAAGGGCATGACGTGAAACGGCTCTGCCTGGCCGGGCGCGGGTGGATCGCCTTGCCATCTGCGAGGGCCATGCACGCGCAAGACTTTTTGCTGTGTGCCTATTTGATAGCCGGCCAGCAATTCGCGCACTGCCTGTCCATTGGGAGCATATGCTTGTGCGGCAAACAGCACATCGCAGCGCGGTTTGTGCAGCACAAAATCACTTTCGTACAAAGTGGCGGATAAGCCGGCTTTGCCTGCATACAAATCGCTGTGCTGGATTGGCATTGCAGGAATCGGGCGCACAAAGCCAGGGCCGAATTGCCAGCTTCCTTTTGCCACAATCAACAGATGTTCTTGCCCGGTTTTATCCACCGCAACGGTAGCGTCCGCCACCAGGTATTTTGAGCCGATTGCTATTTCCATCTGGCGCGCTTTAGTTGATTTGTACTGATCCACCCAGCAGGCGCTGTGTGGCGCTGGCTTGGCTGGAGATATAAACGCCACGCAACAGAATCCGTCCGTCACTGGTCAGGATGATGGCGGCATCGCCACAGCGCAGGCTTAATTCTTCGCCTGCCTGCATCGTAATCTGCCGTTTGTCGATTTCCCATACTGCGCTGTGCGCTTGCTCGCCGGCGTCTGTGGGCTGCACACGCATTTCCACCGCTGCCCCCGCCTGCGCGGTAGCAGCATGGCTTTCATGCATGGGGCCAATAATCAAAGGACGGTGCGTATCGCCTTGCAAAAACATAACAGCAACGTTCATCCCCGGCGCTAACAAAGCCGGGGCGCACGCAGCTTGCGCCTGCGCCTGCGGTATGCCAATAGCATCCAGCGCAATCAGATAACTGCCTTCTGTCTGCACGTCGCAGAGTGTACCGACGACTACGCCATGCACCGCTGGCGGTGGCGGCTGAAACTCTTTTTGCAAGAGACTGGCCAAACCTGCCGGGTCAGATGTGGTAAATGGATTGTGCGCCAGGTCATCGCTTGAGGGCGTGCCGCTTTGCTGCGCACCGGATTGGCTGCTTGCATCTGTCATAACTCAATTCTCAAGAATGTTTTTAGCCTTAACGGTAATGTTGCCGTCTGCTTTGTAATGCTGTTCGCCTGTCGCACCGAGCACAATTTCATGCCCGTTAATGCTGATATGTCCATCCTTATCCATGCGCAGCACCGATTTACCACAGACGAATTCGATGCTGTCGCCGACCTCTACACGCCAATTGTTGCCGACTTTTTTTGTATCGTCTTTGCCAACTTCAGTTTGCCGATTGTCGCCAATGCTGATGGTTTCGTTATGATCCACCCGCTCTTTGCGGTCGTTGTGTACGGTGATGGTTTCATCATGATCCACTGTCTCGGTGCGGTCGTGTTTGACATGCACGGTTTCATCGTTGTCGATGGTTTTGCTGCGGTCATGGCCTACCCAGTGGCTTTCATCGTGCTCGACTTCGATGCGCTGATCTTTTTCAGCGTGCAACCAAACTTCCTCTTGTCCTTTTTTGTCTTCAAAACGCAAGGCGTTGGCGGTGGTGGCGTCGCCGCCTTTACTGGAACGGGTCAGGATGCCGCTTTGCGTCTGATTGGCTGGCAAAGACCAGGGCGGTAAGTGGCGTTCGTTGTACAACTGGCCGACCACTAAGGGCCGGTCTGGATTGCCTTGCAAGTACTGAATCACTACTTCCGTGCCGATACGCGGCACAGCGATGATGCCAAAGCCATTTTTGATGACGCCTTAACGAAGAAAAGGCGTTAGCGTTTTCTTTAGCAGCGATTCAAAGCGTTTATCATGGATCAAGTCTACACATCCCGGAATACGCAAAGTGACTCCATTAGGTTCCAAACTGGCTGCTGGCGCGCGGCTCGCCAGCTTTGCGAGCACGGGATACGCTTCTGCAGGCAAATTTCCGGCTTCAATCAGGCCGCCAGCCCAAGTTTGTGCTTCTGCCTCAAGCGGACTTCCCTTGTAGCGTTCCACTAAGCAGGCGGCAAACACATAATCACGCGCCAGTTTATATTCTCCACCTGATACGGCTGCGCTTGCCAGAGCAGGAGAAAGCAGGCAGATTGCATGCGCCAAGTGTTTTAAAAAGCCCATACTATGCGCCTTCCTGCTGCAATGACAATTCATGCAGCGCATCAGCTCCCCATTTCATCCGGCTTGCACACTGGATGAAGCAAGGCGCGGATAATAAGCTGCGCCTGTGCGCAGTAAAGACCAGGCCGCCACTTGCCGCGCCGCCATGCGGCCTTGCTGCAAGACCTGGCGCATGGCTTCGGGGTCTTGTTTCGGCATGCCACACAGTACCGCAGCTTGCCCGGCAAGCGCTGCCTGCATGTGTGGCAAGCCGCTTTGCACGGCGGCGACATCCGGCCATGGCAAGCCGGCGTCTGGATCAGCAAGGGGGCGCGCACGATCTGCCGCCATGCTGTCATCTTCGCTGGGCGCTGCTGCGCTCCAGCCGGCGCGCTCTAAGTCAATGCCACTGATCATGTGCAGGGCTGCGCCAGCCGCGCGCGCACTTTCTTGATGCGCGCATGCTTGCACCAGCCATGGCAGATTGGCAGGGTCGCCATGACAAGCCAGTAAATAGCAGAATTGGCGTAGCGGAATCGCACGCGACAAGCTGCCAAGCTGGGCGCTGCCGGGCGCCAAAACCTGTCCCAGCATGCCAGCCAATTGCTGCGCGGCGTCTGCCGCCTGCACGGCGCGCAGACCTTTGCCTTGTGCTGACTGATTGCAGGCCAACAATTCCTGTTGCGCCAAGTCCAGCAAGGCGGCATCGTGTGTTGCATTGGGCGTTTGCAGATGCAATAAACGGGCTTTGATGGCTTGCATTCTGACGTTGGCGTCTTCATCCCGCGCCAGCGCTTGCAGCTGCCATTGCCACTGCCGCGCCAAGCTCACTCCAGCGCAGCGCGCTGCTGCTGCGCGCACTTGCGGCGCATCATGATCAAACCAGGGCATAAGATCAGGCGCAGGCGCACGCAATAAAGCGCATGCGTGCAGCGCCAGTGCGTTCAGAATGGGTTCTGCTTGCGCACTCAACCATTGCGGCAACCATTGCAAGCAGGCATTCCCCTGCCAGGCGATAGCGCTGGCCATGCCGCGCAATAAATCGTCGTCTTGCCGAAGCATGGCGCATAAGGCATCAAAGCGGCTGCGTTTTTGTGCGGCATCCATGGCGGTGTGCAAGAGCAGCATGCCGGCCACAAAGCATTCGCCTGCGCCACGCCAGCGCTGCAGGTTTTTCCAAGCCATATCCCAGGCGCACTCACCCGCCAGCATCACGCCATCCAGATGCGCTTGCAAAAGGCGGTCAAATTGCACAAAACGGGCGTAAGGCATCAATGGGGAGGCGCGATGTGCGTCACGTTGCGACCAATAAAAGGCGGCGTCATCGGCATGGCGCTGGATGACTGGCTGAATCTGTGGCGGCGACTTTTCTTCAATCTGGAACATTTTTTGGTGATCGTTTTACGCTGGTTGAAGGTGCAATATGCGCTTATTTTTTAGTGGGGCTAACGAGTAACCCCTTGGATAATATAGAAATTCCTTAGGTAAGCGTCATTCAGAACTGTCACAACTATTGGGACACACTATCCCAATTAACCGTGACTGCCGCACTGTAGATGTAGTTTGGATCATCCACTTCTCGATAGTGTTTTGCATCAGGGTTAGCTTGCTTGGATTGCATATAATGCTGCTCGGCCAGTTCAATTTCTCCATCCAACCAATATAACAAACCTAATAACCAGTGATTCGAGTAGAATGAGCCTTTTTGTGCCGATTGTTCCAATAGGCTGATTGCCTGCTTGGCATTGCCATTGCGCCATGCAATTTCAGCTTGCACCCGCAATGCAAATGCATTTTCACTATCACGCTGCAAAGCCTGCAGCGCGATTTCTGCGGCTGCATTCCAATCCCGTAGCGCCAAAGCACAAATTGCGCCCTGGGTTAAACAGGTAAGTTCGGTATATGCCAACCTTTGAGGAAAACAGTCATATGATTTACGCAATAATGGCAGGGCTTGTGCGTATGCGCCAGCATTCTTCAAGCACAGCCCAGCATGTAATAACGCTTTGCTATATGTTGGCCACAGTCGTAATGCTTCTTTGAATTTCTGATATGCTCCATGATAGTCACCTTGTGATTTTAAACATAATCCAGCATTATAATGCGACAAAGCTTCTTTATTAAATTCTTCAACAAAGATGGATTTTTCATTTTTTAGTTTTTCGTAGATTTCGAATATTCGCCAGATGCTGCCGTTGTATCGTTCTGTTTCAATAGTTGTATAACATTCCGGTTTTAATGCATACGCCGACTCATGCCAAGTTAGCAATAAGTGGCATTCATCCATATCCTGCTCATAACAATCCAATTCATCAGAATCATACAATGCAAAAATACATGTATCTTGCTGGAGAATAAAGCTGTTTAAATCTATATACCATGAAAACAAATGAGGAGTATCAATCCGTCTTTGTGGTAGTTTCCTGACATCCTCATCATCTTCTGCGGATGCATGTGCAAGATACTTTATCTTTTCATCGCCACAAGTGACCTGTAGTGTGTGTATGCGAAGAAACTCAAACCTGCTATTCCCCGTCACATAATATTGACAAGCAACTTCACCGTGCACAATGAAGTTTCCATTTACCACCAACAAGCTGGATAAATTCCAATAACCAATCGCATCAAAATCACCATGTATTTCCAAGTCCCCATCATGATAGTAAACTTCCAAATCATCAAGTTCAAATTCCCCATAATATGTATCGGCATTATCTAAAAAATCGAATAAACAATCCAAGCCAAGGTTTTCACAGGCTTGTTCATAATTAATTATGCTGACTTGATGTTTTTCTAAGAAATCTGACATCATGCTTCCTTGTATTTTATATGATGGTGTTATTCAAAGCGGGCATTTTCTGCCGGCATGTGTTTAGCAAGCTATCTGATTACGCCAATCTTGAGCGCAATCAGATATTTGTCATGTATTACCCTATCAAGATGATAAATTTATTTCTTGCTGGCATACCCAGGTGAAAGTTTATGCCAAATTGTTGAAATCTATAATCCGATTCCACTGTTTTCCATCAAACAGGGTAGCGCCATACTGCCCGGCCAAGAGCAAGACGCCATCCGCAGCGGATAAATGCCCGGCGCACACGCGCACGCCATCGGGCAAATGGGCGCGTTTGACTTTGCCATTTTGGATATGCCAGACACCATAATCTGACGTACCCCATACGCGGTCTTGATACCAGACCAAATCGGTGTAGGACAAGGTAGTATCACCACGATGGATCAGCTTCCATTGCTCACCACGTCCTTGAAAAACCGCGCCCTCGTCCGCGCCGATATACACCATGCCATCACCGGCGCAGCACACCGTTTCCAAGCTCATATTGCTGGGAAAAGGGATCGCACGCCAGGTTTTTCCATCAAAATGCCAGACATCGCCATGGCCGCCTGCGGCGTAGATGTCGGTGCTGGAAAAGCCGTCGATGTCTTCAAAACCGCCATCGTCCATCAGCGATCTGTCTGGAATTGCGCTGTGCCATTCCCAAGTATTGTTACCTTGTCGGCGCATAACTGAGCGACCGCTGCCTACAATCCAAAGCCATCCGTCAATAGTCTTAGACTTTACGGCCCCACCTCTCATACCAGCCCATTCACCAGCATCGTTTTTCCCTGAGGACAAATCTTTCTCAAAGCCGACTTCTCCACTGCCAATCGCATATATATGGTGGTTGAGTGAAAAACCAACAAACTGCTCTTTCGGTTGATAGGCAACCGATGCCTTCATGTTCAGCATACCTTTTAACTCAGCAATACCCCATGGGCGGAGACCTGGCCTGTCATTGCAAGTAATCACTCTCGTCCAGGTTGTTTCCGTTTCTGGTCTTGGCGCATCATCTTCAAAGATGAAATAGAGCATATCTTTACGCCGGACTACTGCATCAATGAGCGTCGATCCTTTGATATATTTATCGAATGAAATTTTATCTAGTTTCACATTTATCTCCATTGTTATGCGGCATCAACTTCTACAGTACCATCACCTGTGTTTTCAACTGTTTTTCCTTTGCCACTCCTTGGCTTCATCTTCCCATTACACAACTTATCGTAGTAGCTCTTAAGTTGCGCTTTAAGGCATTCTGGATTGCATCCTGACTTGAAGGTTTCTTTAAGAGATTTAACGCCGGCGTCTATTGCTTGCTCGTTACTGATAGTGTCTTTGTGTTCTAGTCGATGGCGTTCCATCAGCTTATCCATACTATCATGCACCTTTTTGTGGCTAGCCGTGTTCTGGTTTGTCCCCTCAACACACAGCACTGGCGCATTATTATGCACACTGTTTGTGTAATCGGTGCAATTCTCAGGATCATCCACCTTTTTCATGATCGGCTTGCCATTCTTGTACTTCTGTCCTGTATCAACTTCAATCTTTCGCTTGAACATCTCCTTAGGCAGCAAATGATGCCCGGTCTGTCCTGGGCAGCAACCCATCCCGTGCTTTTTTGCGTTGAGCGCACTGGTTTGCGACATGGAGACCAATTGACAACGCCGCGCGCGAAGGCAGGCGTTTAAACTGCCGGCAAGTTCCATCGCTTCCGCCAGCACTTTGTCAGGATTGGTTTGCAAATCATGCAATGCCTGCGAAACAACTTCGCCAATTTTCAAGTTCTGTTGCACTGCTGCAAAAATTGCAGCACCTTCTTCCCCAGCCATGGCCGCCAACTCTGCGCCAGTGCTCAGCACATCAGTCACTGTCCAGGCAATCATGCCTGCCTCAACAGCAGTGCCGACCGTTCCAAGCGAGAGTACCGTGGTAAAAATACCGACGATATGTTTAGCCGCAGTTCGCAAGGCCAGGTTGCGCAATTTGGTTTTTGCGGCATCGCCAGCCTTTTCAATTGCTAAATCGGACAGCTCGGATATGCCATGCCGCACTAAACCCCATTTTTCGTTCTTCAGTTGTTCCAAGCCTTGCTTGAGTTTCTCAATCTCAGCTGCATTCATTGGCTCAATTGGCTTTAACCACATGAAATCACAGTGCGAATCCATCCAAGCGTTGCTTTGATTACGTGTGTAACCAGCACGCGCCAGACTGTCTAATCCTTCACCGGCTTTGCTGACAATTCCTTTAAGCCCCTTCTTCGCTGGTTTAGGCTTAGGCTTGCCATTCGCATCCTGCTCTGGTTCTGGATCAGGCTTGCATTTGCTTTCGATGCGCTTTCTGTCTTTTTCACATTCCGGCGCAGTCTGCATCACGCTCACATAGGGCTGTGGTTTGACGTTGGGGCCGGATTGGGTCGCCTTGTCTTTTGATTGTGCGCTGCTGCCGCTTTGGCTGGCGCCTTTGCTTTTTCTGCTCATTTGTGGTTCTGTGTCATCGGGTCAAGGTGGCGGCAGACGTTATAACTTTCGATCTTGACATTCGGCGACCAGTCCACGAATTGCGCCTTGCCTTTGATGACGTTGGAGACGATGCCTTTCTGAAAATTTTGCGTGGCAGGTTCATTGCCGGTGCTGGTGGCAAAACAGGAAATGTCCTTCAAAGCAGCCGGTTTCCCCTGTATAAACACGGTCGTCGAGCCATTGCTCAGATCGGTGGCGAATGCTGTGTTGGGATAGGGAATCGGAATCGGCCCGGCGGCAGGCCCCGGCGGACTCATGCATACATCCGGCATATTCGCCACCACTTTGCCATCGGATGTCTTGTTACAGATTTCCATATTGTTGGCATACACATGATGCTGTCCCATTTTCATCCTTTCCAATACGTCAGCGCCAAGGCGCTGCGGCGCCCGTCTTCGTTTGCTAAATGCATTAACCCTTGCAAGCCTGGGCCATCATTGCGCGGCATGACTGCCTGCATCCAGGCCAGCATGGCGCAGCCGGTTGCCGCACCAATCTCGCCTAAGCAATCCGCAGTGGTCAGGACGGGTAAGTCTATGCTTTCCGGGTTATCCGGGTGCGCCATCAGGCGCATGCTGGCAGTCGCGGCTTCGCGTGAAAAAAAGACTTCGCCGTTTTGATCGCTCAGCCTGAAATCCAACTCTGATGGCGTTAAATGTGCGCTGGCGCAAGCTTGCCGCATGGCGATGCTCATACCTTGTGCACGATTCGGCACACCGTTGCCCGGCTGCGCCTCTTCCATGCCCAAACCCAAACCACGCACATACAAACCCGGAATGATTTGTTCAGGCAATTCAAGCATGATGGCGGCTGCCGCTTCGCCAGGAATAAAGCCATTGCTTTGATAGCTGCACAGCAAACGATCTTGACGCAAATAGTGGTTAATGGTGGCGGCGTTCAGATAGCTGTCCAAGCCCAATATCAATACCTTCTGCACCTGCTTGCTGCGCAGCAAGGCTTGCGCCTGCCATATAGCATGCCCTATGCCAGCACGCCCTAGCGGCAGAATCAATGAACTGCTGTGAAATGGGCTTGAAAAAAGCTGTCCAATCGCGTCAAAGCTGGCTTGGTAGCGTTCCACATCCGTGTGTGGCCGGCTGCGCTCTGCAGCAAGCAACAACAGACAGGTATTGGCGCTATCGATCATTTCCTGGCGCGCGCAATCTTGCAAGGCATGCTGCGCCAACCAAGTTAAACGCGGCAAGCCGGCATGATTTTCTGCTGGCAAGGCGGCAAGCGCCAAGGCTTCGCCTTGATTATCCAAAAAAGCGCCTTCCTGGAAATGATCAATTCCGGCGCGCAAGGCGCAAACCGCGCTCGCCGCTTGATAGCCAACCGAGCAGCACAGGCCAATGCTGCGCACACGCATCACTTGCCATTCGGCCAATTCTTTTGGAAGTTCTATCATTCCGGGCAATCCTCAGTGGCTTGTGGTGCGGCAGCATTGGTTTTGCGCGCTTCTTTGCACTGTGTGCAGTTTTCTGCGCCAATTGATTTAGCTTCCCACCAGTTCTTACACACTTTGCCAATCACAACTGAACGGATTTGATGCAAAGAATCCACTGCCAAGCGACTGCGCCACACAGCGGAAAAACGCATTTTGTCAGGCTCAAAAAAGAGCGTATCCACAACAGGTTCTACTTCTTTCACTTGATAACTTTTCAACAGCACCCGCATGGGCAGGCGGTCAAAACGCGGCAAGCGGAAATGCAATTGCGGCATATCCGGGTGCAGATTGAAAAAGCTGACTTGTTCGCCGCCTTTCGGGTAATCGATTTGCTGATCTGCCGGCGCAGCCTGGGCAAAACGATCATCGAAGTCTTGCGGCAAGAACGGGAAAACCTCGGTTTGCCAAGTCTCATCATAGGTTCCGGCATAGCGTTGTCTCGGCTGCCAGTGTCGCGCAACAGGTGATAATGCGATGGCGGTTTGCTCCTGGTATGGCTCATTCACTGCGGGACTGCCCCAAGGGCGCAAACAAGGCCGGCTGGCGCCGTGTGCGCCCGGCGCATCCGGCATGACGCCCTGGGCGTCAGGGTGACAAAAACCAAGGCCAACAGGATTTTGCAGAAAATAGTTTGCTTCATTACTCTCTGCCCGATGCCAGGCGCCGCCAAAAGCATAGTCATAGCGCAAAGGCAAGCTCTGAAAAGCCTGGGGTAGCGTATGTTGCCAAGCCCCATCTTGCCAATACCAGCGGGATGGGCCGGTGACATGTATTAACTTTTCCAGCGCATCCAGCCGAAAGCCTGCGCCGATTTCCGTGGCTGGCTGGCCGTTTGGCGCGTAAGCCTGCGCATGGAACAACACATCACAGCGCGGTTTAAACAGTGCAAAATCACTTTCATAGATAGGTGCGGAAAGTCCTGGCGCGCCTGCGAAAGTATCCGCTTGCGCCGGTTTGTCTGCAGGCGCTAAGCGTGCAATGGCTTGTCCTGCTGCGCCATCCGGCACAATACTCCAGCAACCTTTGACCACAATCAAAAGATATTCCTGTCCGGTTTTGTCTTGCCCTGCGGTAATAGCCGCTTGCAGATATTTTGAAGCCACCAGCAATTCCATTGTGTCGCTTCCTTAATTGATCTGCACCGAGCCGCCGCGTATGCGCTGGCTGGCGCTGGCGTGGCTGGAAATATAGTTGCCGCGCAGAATAATGCGGCCATCAGCAGTCAGCAAAATACAGGCTTCGCCACAACGCAATTCCAACTCTTGTTCAGCTTCCAGCACCAAGCGCTGTGGCGTGTCGTCACATCGCACCTCTAACGCCTGTGCTTGTGCTGGCGGGCTGGCATGAAAAGCTCCCATCACGAGTGGCATATCTGGATTGCCTTGTGCAAACATGATGCCGACTGCTGCGCCTTCCTCGATTAAATCCGCCGCACAAATCAGGCTGGCGCGTACAGATTCCTTATGCAATGCGGGTATCTCAACTTCCACCATGTCAGCGTCCAACTTGCGCACAAGCCGCCCTTGCATCACGCCATCAATTCGCTGCGGTGTATTCTGTGGCTTCAACAGTAATTCTTGCAGTAATCCCGGCGCTTGTTCTGCGGCAGCATCCATGTTCGCATCTTGTGCGGCAGCATCAGTTTTAAATGGGGGCAATGCCATGCTTGACCTCAGTTATCAAAAATGTTTTTGGCTTTGGTGGTGATATTGCCCTTGGCCTGGAGGAATTGATCGCCGCTTGCGCCAAGGATGATTTCATGCCCGTTAATGCTGATATGTCCATCCTTATCCATGCGCAGCACCGATTTACCACAGACGAATTCGATGCTGTCGCCGACCTCTACACGCCAATTGTTGCCGACTTTTTTTGTATCGTCTTTGCCAACTTCAGTTTGCCGATTGTCGCCAATGCTGATGGTTTCGTTATGATCCACCCGCTCTTTGCGGTCGTTGTGTACGGTGATGGTTTCATCATGATCCACTGTCTCGGTGCGGTCGTGTTTGACATGCACGGTTTCATCGTTGTCGATGGTTTTGCTGCGGTCATGGCCTACCCAGTGGCTTTCATCGTGCTCGACTTCGATGCGCTGATCTTTTTCAGCGTGCAACCAAACTTCCTCTTGTCCTTTTTTGTCTTCAAAACGCAAGGCGTTGGCGGTGGTGGCGTCGCCGCCTTTACTAGGGCGTGTTGACAATTAACAGCACTTTGGATGGGAATTTTCAAAAAAAGCTGTTAACTTTTTGCCACTTGTGTTTACATTCTTGTTTTTGGGCAAAACAGAATGGCACGGATGATGTTACGGGACGATCAGTGGGCAAGAATTGAAGCCTTGGTACCAGGAAAGGTTGGCGATAGAGGCAGAACAGGCGTGAATAATCGGCTGTTTGTGGAAGCTGTTTTATGGATAGCAAAGACAGGCAGCCCGTGGCGGGATTTGCCTGCTGAATTTGGCCCATGGAACAGCGTCTATGTGAGGTTTGCGCGTTGGTCGGATAAGCAGGTATGGCACAAAATCTTTGCCGTGCTACGCGAGGACGCGGACTTTGAGGAAGTTTTTCTTGATAGCACTATCGTGCGGGCGCATCAGCATGCAGCAGGAGCCGCAAAAAAAAGGGGCCGCAATCCATTGGCCGGTCTCGTGGGGGATTAACCACCAAGATTCATGCTTGCGTTGAGGGCTTGGGCAATTTGGTTCAGTTCATCCTGACAGGCGGAGAAGTTCACGATATAACCCAGGCAACCGCGTTACTCAATGACGTCGCGCCACAAGCGGTGCTGGCAGATAAAGCCTATGATGCCAACACACTGATTGATTGCATTGAGGGAAAAAATGCCAAGGTCGTGATTCCACCAAAGGCGAACCGGAAAGAACAGCGGGATTATGATCAGTTCCAATATCGAAACCGCAATCTCATTGAGCGCTTTTTCGCCAAAATTAAGCAATTTCGACGGATCGCTACCCGCTACGACAAACTGGATACCCGTTTCTCTTCGTTTGTAACCTTGGCGGCATCAATGATATGGTTGAAATAAATGTCAACACACCCTAGAGCGGGTCAGGATACCGCTTTGCGTCTGATTGGCTGGCAAAGACCAGGGCGGTAAGTGGCGTTCGTTGTACAACTGGCCGACCACTAAGGGCCGGTCTGGATTGCCTTGCAAGTACTGAATCACTACTTCTGTACCGATACGCGGCACAGCGATGATGCCAAATCCTTTATTCGCCCAGGGCGTCATCACGCGCACCCAGGCTGAACTGTTTTCATTATGCTGGCCCATTCTGTCCCAATGGAATTGGACTTTGATGCGGCCATATTTGTCGGTGTAAATTTCTTCGCCATCCAAGCCCGTGACAATGGCGGTATCCACGCCTGGCACGCGCACATCTTCGCTATTGTGGCCGCGCGCCGGGCGCCAAGGCACTTTGCGGCGTAGGCAGGTAAAACTGTTGGCGTAGCTGCCCATGCCACCGTCGGAATTGAGCAGATTGTTATGAATGTCATGCGTGACAGACAGCAACAGGAATTCAAATTTATGCGAGGGGCCGCGAAACAGTTGTTTTAAATGGTCGCGTGTCAAGGTGAACCAGCGTCCTGTCTGCATCTGACGCACATTGCCGCGCCCGGCAAAGCATTTTGCGTCACCTTCGATTTGTTCCATTTGCCGTTCGGCGTATTGTTTGCCCTCATCTGGATTGGTAAAGCCATACAAGCCGCGATATTCATACACTTCGAGTTTGGCGATTTGTCCCTGTTCCTGCTGGCTGGTTTTGCCCACCAAGGCCGGTGTGGGGCGCTTGAAATCAAAGCTGGACAAATTGACTTTACTGGAAACGGCTTCGCGTTGGCCGCCAAACACGCCAATTTTGTCTTCCTTGTTGTCGCCGCCGCCATGGTGATAGGCAATGGTGTTATCTCCATCCACTGGTGGCGCAGCGCTGGAATCGTCCGACAAAATCAGACGGTGGCCACTGGCATCGTGCTCATACCAGTAATGCCAGCCCATCTCTTCCCAGCGCCGGTGCACATAGTTGTAGTCCGATTCATCATATTGGGCGCAATAGGTGTGGCGATGGCCGGCCTTGCTGACTTTGATATCAAACTTGGCCTGTGTGTAGTCTTCAAAAATCTCTTTGGTTTGCTCGATGTAGGTCTTGTTCTGGAAGATGAACATGTCTTTGCGCAAGCGCAGGAAAGCCAGCCAGGGAACCAGGGTCATTTTGTAGGTGGCTACGCTGTTGTCATACGATATCAGCTGAAAGTTCCAGCAATAGCCGGTGAACCAGCGAGAACCGCCATCATCGCGGTTGAGTTCGATGCCAACCAGCTTGCCTTGCACATCTTTGAGCGCGATTTCTGGATCGTCAGACAGCACATGCGCGGTGAATTCAAAGTCACGCGAAAATTCTTCTTCCGCATGCAAGCCTTCAATCAGCAGCGTGGATGCAGGGCCGTCTTTGCGCAAAAAACTGAGTTTCATCAGGCGTTTGGCGGACATCAGATTGGCAAGCATGGGCAAAACCTTATGATATGAAAACAGGGGAAAATGCGGCATATAACAATGCCGCATGTCAGGCGTGAGGGAATATTATAGTTAAAAAAATAGCAAAACAGTAATGTCTTTCAGTGATTTCCATCAGGGCAGCGGCAAGAGCGGCTTGCAGGAAGGGGGGGCTTTTACAGATAAAAAAAGCAAGGTGTACTGTGGCAGGCGTGGAGTTGCCCGCGTATTGATGACATGCGCAGGCACGAAGCTTCTTGCACGGCATAAAATCTGAATTTTGCTGCTGTGCTGGCGCGGCGTCTCATGGCTGATGCAGCACGCAACGCGTGATCAGATGGCGCGCATGAATCGCAAAGCGAATCGGATAAGCCCGGCCTGCCGGGTGCTGTTCGGATAAGTGCGTGCACAGGCGCAAGCTGAGCCGGCCTTGCGGCAGATGCAAATCATGCGCCAGCGCATCATGAAAATGAAAATAACGGCCAACCGCAGGGTAGAGCGCTTTAAACAGACTTTCTTTGGCGGAAAACAGCAGGCTGACCCAGATCGCGTATGGCAAACCATGCAAGCGGCCTACAGCCAGCTCAGACGCAATGGCCAGATGCCGGCTCACCGAATGCGCGCTGGCTTCCGGCAAAATCGCCTCCAGGTCGATGCCGATGGCCTCAAACCTGGCGCGATGGCCAACCACCGCCAAGGCCCAGCCCTGGCTATGGCTGATTGAGCCGATAAAAGCATCCGGCCACTGCGGGCAACGGTGCTCGCCAATGCCGATCTCCGCCGCACCGTGATAAGCCAATTGCCGTAAAGCCTGGCGCGCGCACCAGCGGCCAGCGGCAAATTCAATCTGCCTTTTCGGCGCGGCATGCAGCAGCGCAGCGGGCAGGGACGCATCATTTTGCGCAAAGTCATGCCAATGCTGCGTAAGCGAGTAAGCGCGGAAGATGGTCGCCAAATGCTGCTCAGCCTTGTCTTGCGCTTTTTGCACGCAAGCTGCGCGCGTGAATTGGCTTAAGCCGTCGCCCTCATCCGCATCGTGTATGGCGTCGAGCTGCGCCAATAAGCGCGCCAGCTGGGCCGGCTCAACAGACGCACCAGGCTGCGCAGCAAGCGTCTGATCCAAAGCGATCACGGCGCGTCTGGAGTGCCGGGCCAGGCCCCGCCCAGCGCTGCTTGCAAGTGCACATTCGCCAATAATTGCGCATGCCGTGCTGCGCTGACTTCCTGCTCGACTTGCAGCAGGGCTAATTGGCTGCGCCACTCACTTTGGGCATTGCCCAAGCCAGCCTTGCGCGCTTGCCGTTCTTTTTCCAATTGACGCGCGGCAATGCTGTGCACAGCCTGTAAATCATGCGCATTCTGGCGGCTTTCCAGCAAGCTGGCGCTGCCGCTTTCGACTTCATGCACCGCGCGGGTGATGGCCGCGTGCCATTGCAAATAGTGTTGTTCGGCGGCGGACTTGCTTTTTTCCAATTCCGCCTGGCGGCGCCCGCCATCAAACAGCGGCAGCGCGAATTGCGGCATCAAAGACCAGTGATTCGCGCCTTTTTTCAGTAAGCCCGCCGGGGCTGCGGCGTTGACCCCAATCACCCCGGCAATGCTGAGCGAAGGCCAGCGCGCCGCTTCAGCTTCATCAATACGCGAACGCGCCGCGTCATAGCGCGCCTGTGCGGCGGCCAGGTCAGGGCGTTGCTGTAATAACTGCGCCGGTACGCCATTGCCCAACTGCGGCAAGGCCAGCGCAGCAAGCGGTTTGCCGGCTGGCAAGCGGCATTCGCCTGGCATGAGATTGGCGAGCAGACACAGATTGCGCTCAACGCTTTGCCGTCCCTGTTCCTGTTTATTGAGTAATAAGCTGGCCGTCAGCAGCGCGCTTTCATGTTCTTGCAGCGCCTCTGTTTTGCTCATCCCCGCAGCCCGCTTGCGCTGCTCGCTTTGCAGCAATTGCTGGCGCAGCGCGATGGTTTGCCGGGTATTGTCGATATTCGCTTGCAATTCTGCGCGGCTGAGCCATAACTCGGCGGTTTGCCGCGCCAGACTCAGGCGCAGCGCAAGCAGATCATGCTGATTCGCGCTTTGCTCCGCCTCACTCGCCTTGCGCGCAGCAGCCAGACGCCCGCGCAGGTCGATTTCATAGCCGAAGCTGATTTGGCTGGTGTAGCGCGAGCTGGGGTTTTTGCTCTCACTTTCCCCCTGATCCAGCGCGGAATTTTTGCGCCGTTCAGCGGATTGCTCAAGATTTATGCTGGCGGATTGTTGTGCGCGCACCAAGCGCAAATCCTGCGCCGCGCTGTCGAGGCGCGCCAAACCAAGGCGCAGCTCGCTATTGCCGGCCCAGACTTGAGCGATCCAGGCGCGCAAGCCGTCATCGCCAAAATTGCTCCAGCGCGGCGCGCTGGCCTGATGCGCCGCCAGGCTCACACTGAACTGCGCGGGCAGGGCAGGGGCCGGGCGCACGGGCGTGAGTTGGCTGCAGGCTGCCAGACTGAACAGCACAGCCGCGCTGCCGCAGCGTAAAACCAGCTTGGCGCACTTCATTTTGGCGCCGCCTTATTCTGTGTTGCGCTGGCGGCGGCGCTGGAGCCGGCATGGGCCGCCCCGTGCGGCTTGGCGATTCGCACAATCACACGCTGGCCAATCCGCAGTTCTGGCGCATCAATCGCCAGGACGCACTCAATCACCCGCACATCCTGCTTTTCAGTCGGATCATCGGTTTCAGGCCGATTGCCAAACACCTGACCCAAACGCAAAACCCGCGCCTTATACACCTTGCTCTCGCTCGCCTCCAGCGTCACTTCGGCGCTTTGGCCAATTTCCACCGCACTGACAAAGCGCTCTTCCAGCTCGGCGCGCACAATGCGCGGGCCATGCGGCGCCAGAATAAATAAGGGCGTCACATTCAAGGTCGAAGTGCCATCGCCGGGACGGGCTTGACGCCGCACAATGCGCCCATCCAGCGGCGCGCGCACAATATGCTGATCCACCTCCAGGCGCGCCGAGCTTACCTGCGCCTCGGCAGTCGCCAAAGCGGCTTTCTCCCGCATCAGCTCGCCTTTGGCCAGTTTGGCCTCGTCATTTGCCTGGTCGCGTTGCTGACCTGTCACCACATCATCACCGGACAAGCTGCTCAAGCGTTTTTGTTCCCGCTCGGCGATAGTCAGACGGGTTTGCAGAAGCGCGATTGCAGGCTGATGCTGATCGCGCTCATGCTCGCGCACTTTCAGCGCCTGTTTCGCTTCGCGGTCGTCGATCTGCGCCAGCACATCGCCGGCTTTGACTTCCGCGCCTTCTTCCACCAAGACCGTTTTGACGATGCCGGGGCGGGCTGCGGCGATGCTGATCAAACCGCCTTCCACGCTGATGCTGCCCTTGGCGATGGCGGCCCATGGGCTGACGGGGACGGGTTTCTCAATTTTTGCTTCGCTACAGGCACTGAGCAAGATACAAGCCAATGGTAAGCTAAGCGCGCAACGTTGTAACAGCGAACTCATGGAGTCTCCAAGATATGGCGGGTGCGTTGATCCTTCACAATCCGACCGTCTTCCAAAGTAACAACGCGGTCGGCATGTTTGATCAAGCGGTGGTCATGCGAAACGCCCAGCACGGTGGCGCCTTGGCTTTGCGCCGCATGGTGCAAGATATCAATCACAATTTGCCCGTTTTGGCTGTCGAGGGCGCTGGTTGGTTCATCGGCGAACAGCAGCTGCGGGCGCTTAACCAAAGCGCGCGCAATCGCCACCCGCTGTTTTTCGCCGCCCGATAATTCAGCTGGCCGCAAATTCATGCGCGCGCCAAGACCGACCAGCTCCAGGCTTTCAGCCGCTTGCCGGCGCGCGATGGCGGGCGCGATTTTTGGCCCGTACTTAAGCGAAAGCAGCACGTTTTCCAGGGCCGTGAGTGAAGCAAACAAATTAAAACCTTGAAACACGAAACCGCAATGTTGCAAACGGAAGGCATCCAGCTCGCTGCTGGACAGCCGGTTCAGCTCAATCCCCAGCGCCTGCACCGTGCCGGAGTCTGCCGTCAATAAACCCGACAAGACAGACAACAAAGTGCTTTTCCCTGAGCCGGAGGGGCCGATAATGAGTGTTAATTCACCCGGCAAGACAGAAATTGAAATATCCGATAACACGGTCTGTTGCGTTTTTCCGGTATGGAAGCTGCGCGTCAGATTTTTGCCGACAATAGTGGGCGGTATGCTCATGCTCTCTTTCCCCGAATCAGCGCAATAAGGTAAAGGGTTCAGCCTGATTCAGCGCGCGCAGCGCGGCAAGGCCGGACAACAGCGCAATGCTCAGCACCAGCACAGCGGTGGCGATACAACCCCAGATCGGCAACTCCAGCGAAACATGGGCGGCGCGCGCCAACATCACCAGCACCGCGCCCACCGCAAAGGTGATCACCTGGCCGGCCATCCCTACCCAAAACGACTGCTCCAACACCACCGCCCGCAGTGAACCTGAGGAAACGCCGAGCGCGCGCAAGGTGGCGTATTCACGCAATGCGGCAACGATGGCGCCCATCAGGGTTTGGCTGGTAATCACAATCCCCACCAGCAAGCCGAGCGCGGAAGAGAACAGAAAACCAGCCCCGGCGCCAGACTCAAACAGCCAGTAAGCTTGCGATTGAATCGAAAATTCTTCAGCCGTCCATACCTGAAACTGTTTAAATGAACCGGTCGGCTGCAGTGCGTCGCGCACCGCTTCCGCCTGGCTGGGATGGTGCAGACGGAGCAAAAAATAGTCGGTGGTGTCGCGCCGCAGATAGGGATCAATGCGGCGCGCAGTGCTTAAGGAGGTCAAAACATTCGCCCCGCCCATCGAGCGCATGCCATTCACCGTGCCGGCCACACGCACCCGGCGGCCCAGTACTTCGGTGTAATCGCCAACCGCCACGCCGAGTTTTTCCAGGTCAGCAATATCGACCAGCACATTGCCCGGCTCGTTCAATAATTGGCGCAATTCCGGCGTCAGCAAGTAGGCGAATGTCATCGCGTCCGGGGACGGATCAATACCGATCAGGACGGCGCTTAATTTGCCCCCTTGCGGACGTTTCCAGTCGCCGACCGTCCAGGTAAAACGCTCCACCGCACTCACTTCCGGATGCATGCGCAGATGATTGCTGATCTTGCCGGGAATCGGGCGCGCCAAATCCACGCTTTGGGTTCCCGGATAGCCAACCCACAAATCCGCGCTGGAACGGTCGATATACACCGAGATTGAGCTGAACATGCCCAACAGCAGGCTCAACTGAACCTGCACCAGCAAACCGGCGAAAGCGACCGCCAGCGCCGCCGGCAAAAAGCGGCGCCACTCGTAAATCAGGGCGGCACGGGCGATCGAAACCATAGTTATGAGCGGTGCAATTGACGTGTTAAAGCAGCAGGCGCGCCTGGGCTGGAAAATAGAAGGGGGGACATTTGATGAACTCCACGATGAATTGCGGCGCATTATGCCAATTAAAGCTGAGGGTTTCCTGAGCGCGGCACGGATATGGAATTTCGCTGCGCAGCGCACCGCACAGGGGATTTTAGGAAAAAGATAACTATTGCGTTTGAATGTGCGGATTTCTGCTTGACAATTTTTTTTTCGATGCTGTAGGATAAAAAAAGATCGAAGCCCCCAATTCGCTACAATCGGCTCAGCAATGTTTTCAATGGAAGCATTTCATTCTTTGCTCAAAGCTATGTAAGGTATTATCTGCCGTTTTTCCGGCAATGCTGGAAAGTTGCGCAGCGATAAACCATGCTCTTTGACATTGCCGCCAGTCAATCAAGTCGGAAAGCAAGTTTCTTGCACTGATTGTTTCTTTTGAGATTGCATTTCAGCCAGCTCCCATTTGCTTGCGGGTTTGGCGCGGATTGTGGTGGATTCGGCTAAGTGACTGAATTTAAAAAAATTTTTGTCAATTGCTGATGCTTTTCCCGGGCACGCTTGATGCGACTCTGAGGGCTGGGCATTGGCTGGGCAAAAGTTTGGCGGAAATCGGGGGAAGTCTCTGTAATATTCCAGAAAGAAACACCGATTAATATGCTGAACGGTATGCCCTGATAAAGTCTGTTGCAGTGCGGCATGCTGCGGGAAGCAATGTCCCTGACTGAGAGACTTTATTTTTACCTGGTTTGCTGCCGGGCTGAGGTTTGTTTTGATGTTTCACTGCATATTATGGTTTGCTGCAATGGCATTTAATCTGTAATGGCAAGTGGTCACATCCGCTCAGTATTGAAAGTGTTGAAGCATCAGGTTTTGCAGCAAGCCAGGCCGGATAAGTCATTGATTTACATAAGGGTGCGAAGTTGCTATCTGATTCAATCAGCATTCCCTTAAGCGCTTTAGCTGGAAGTGGTATTTCATTGTTTCAAAATGTTTTACGATCGTATTAAATACAAAAGAATGTCTCTGGTCGGGCAATTCCGATGGCATTCGTAGCTAATACATTATTCAGCCAGGCAAAGTATTCCACGCAGGCCAGGATCACGCATGATCTGTGGCGCTGCTGAGTCCACCGCTAGCCATTTTTGTTCAATTTTGTTTGCCTGCACGCAGGCCCGGTTGCGCGCTATCGCGCAAGAAGGTCTGTCGCTTGCGTCGCGACGGGACGTTTGTCGGCTGTGCATCTGCGATTGGAACAATAAGTGTTTGTGCTGGCAGTGCTTATAGTTAAATAAATCTAGCTTTAACCAAGGAAATTGATTATGTACAAGGAGCAAAGGAATCACAGCGCGGCCGCTGATATCGCCATCGTCGGCATGGCCAGCCATTTTCCAGATGCGGCAACGCTGTATGAGTTTTGGACCAATGTGGTCAACAAAAAAGACTCGATTGTGGACGTCGATACGATGGATGGCGGGGAGTACTGGCGTAAAGCAGACTTCTACGATCCCGATCCCACTGCAGTCGATAAAACTTACGGCTACAAAGCCGGCTTTGTGCCTGAAATTGAATTCGATCCGGTCGAATTCAAAGTGCCGCCGATGATGCTCGATTCGATTTGCAGCGCACAGATTTTTGCCCTGTATGTCGCCAAACAGGCCATGATTGACGCCCGTTTATTTGGCGACAATCAACTGCCGGTGAATCGCGATAAAGTCGGCGTGATTCTGGGCGGCGCCGGCAATGGCAATACCTCTTTTTCCCTGGGTTCAAGACAGCAAGCGCCTTACCTGAAAAAGATTATGCTCAACTCCGGCTTGAGCGAAGCCGTGGCCGACGACATCATCGAGCGCGCCAATAATCTGTATCTTGACTGGACCGAGGACAGCTTCCCGGGCTTCCTGGGCAATGTCGCCTGTGGCCGGATCGCCAGCTATTTCGACTTGGGCGGCACTTCCTACATGGTGGATGCGGCATGCGCCAGCAGTCTGGCGGCGATTAAAGCCGCGATGGGCGAATTGGCCGATGGCAGCTGCGATGTGGTGCTGACCGGCGGCGTGAATCTGGAAAACTCCGTCTTCTCCTTCCTCTGCTTCAGTAAAACCCCGGCGCTCTCGAAGAGCAATATGTCACGTCCCTTTGATGACGACTCAGACGGCATGATGTTGGGCGATGGCGTTGGTTTCCTGGTCTTGAAACGTCTGGCCGATGCGGAACGGGACGGCGACCGGATTTACGCGGTGATTAAATCCTTGCAAGCCTCCAGCGACGGCCGCGCCAAGAGCATTTTCGCGCCGCGTTTTGAAGGCCAGGTCAAAGCCATGCAACGCGCCTATGAACGTGCGAATGTGACGCCAGCCGATATTCAACTGGTCGAAGCGCATGGCACCGGCACTGCTTCCGGCGATAAGACCGAAATCAAGAGCCTGCGCGCAATTTACGAAGCCTGCAATCTGCCGCCGGCCTCGGTCGCGATTGGCAGTGTCAAATCGCAAATCGGCCATACCCGCTGCGCCGCCGGCGCGGCGTCGATGATGAAAGTCGCCTTAGGCCTGTTTCACAAAGTCTTGCCGCCGACGATTAACGTCAAACAACCGAGCACCGATCTGGTCAGCGATGGCGGGCCGTTCTACGTGAATGTCGAAAGCCGGCCATGGTTTGCCCCTGTGAATGGGGCGCCGCGCCGCGCCGCCTTGAGCGCGTTTGGTTTTGGCGGCACCAACTACCATGCCATTTTGGAAGAATACAGCGCAGAACCGCAGGGCAAATTCCGTCTGAATCAACGCCCGGAAGTGGTGTGGCTGCACGCGCCGACGGTTGCTGAATTGCGCACCCTGTGCGAGAGCAAATTGAGCGCCTTCAACGGCCCGGATGGGGCTTTGCAATGGCGTATGCATCAACAGGAAAACGCCAGCGCGAAAATCGACGCAAAAGCGGCGCGCCTGTCTTTTGTCGCCTCCAATGTGGAGCAAGCGCGCGCTTCCCTCACGCTTGCCATTCAGCAATTGGGCAGCAATAACAGCCCGGCATGGGAGCATCCGCAAGGGATTTATTTCAAAGCAGCCGCGCAGCCATTGGATGGTCAAGTCGTGGCCTTATTCCCGGGGCAGGGCGCGCAATACGTGAATATGGGACGCGCCCTGGTCGGCGATTACCCGCAAATGCGTCAAGTCGTGCAAGGCATGGACAAGCAGGCGGCGGCGCTTGGTCTGCCGCCATTGTCAGCCACAATCTACCCTGTGCCGGTTTTCAGCGCAGAGGAAGAAGCGCAGCAAATGCGCGAGCTGACACGCAGCAGCCGGGCGCAACCGGCGATTGGCGCACTGAGCGCCGGCTACTACCGTATTTTGCAAAGCATGGGCCTGCGCGCTGACTTTATGGCGGGACACAGCTATGGCGAAGTGACAGCGTTGTGGGCGGCTGGCGTGCTTGACGATCAAGCCTTCTGCCAGGTTTCCTTTGCGCGCGGCGCCGCCATCGAAGCGCCCAGCAGCGCAGCCGAAGCCGGCGCCATGCTGGCGGCCTCGATCAGCAAACAGGCGGCGCTGGAAATCTTGGCGCAATGCCCCGGGGTGGTGATAGCCAACGACAACTCGCCACAGCAACTCGTGTTTGGCGGCGCGACGGCGGCGATTCACGACTTGCAAGCCAAACTGGCGGCAAAACATGTGCGCAGCCAGATTTTGCCGGTCGCCGCCGCATTCCACACCGAATATGTGCGCCATGCCTGCGCGCCATTCCAGCAAAGCCTGGCCAAGATCAAATTTGCCGCGCCAACGGCAGCGGTGTTCTCTTCCGCCACCGCAGAGCGCCACAGCCGGCAGCCGCAAGAGATTGCGGCGTCTTTGATCAGCCAATTGATCAGCCCGGTGCGCTTTACAGAAACGATTGAACGCATCTACGCCGAAGGCGGGCGCGTGTTTGTGGAAATGGGGCCGAAAGGCATTTTGAGCAAATTGGTAGCCGATATTTTGAAGGGCAAGCCGCATACCGTCGTGTCCCTTAATCCGGGCGCGAATGGTGAGGAAGCCCTGCAATTCAAGCGCGCCATAGCCAAGTTGGCGGTGGAAGGCGTGCCCTTTGCCAGCTTTGATCCGCAACTTGCCGACTTGCCTGTGGCTGCGCCGAAGAAAAAAGCGCTCACCTTCACCATGCGCGGCGGTTTCTTCCTGTCCAGCAAGGCCAAAGCAAAACGCGAACGCGCCTTGCGTCTGGATACCAGCACGGTGCAAGAATTTTTGGCCAAGCATCGCGCTGGCGCCTTGCCGGGCGCCGCAAACCAGGCCGCGCCTGCGCCGGACCCTGCGCAAATCGCAAAAGAAGTCGCCAGCCAGGTCGCCAGCCAGGTCGCACAAATCAAGCAAGAACTCGAAACAGCGAAAGCCGGGGAAATGGCGCAGTTGCTTGCCAGCGCCAAACAAGCCGAGGCCGAAGCGCAGCGCAAAGTGGCGGAAGTATTGCAAGCCGCCGAAGCCGTTAAGCGCGCTTACGAAAGCAAAGCAGCACAGCAACAGGCCGAACAAAAGGCCGAACAAGAAGCAAAAGCAGTAGCGCAATTGGCAATTCACAAGGCCAGTGGCGAACCAGCAGTGGCAGGGCAACATTTAGTACAAACCGGTATGACGGAGACATCTCCGCACCATGCTTTTCATAGAGAGGTAATGATGCAAAACGGTAATCCCGAGAATGATGTGCTGAGCGTCTTGGACGCTCAGATTCATGCACAGAATGTGCTGAGTCAGGTACATCAACAATTCCAACTGAACCAAAAAGACTACATTCAATTTCTGAATAACCTGGTGAGCAAGCAATTCTCACTGTTAGAGAAATTCCATGACAGCCATCAATTGCAAGATGTGGTTGGCAGCTTGAGCCAAAGCTTGCAATTGCTGGACAAAAATCAAGAGATGTACCACTTGAACCACGAGCATTATTTTGAAAATCAACAGTCAATGCTCGGTAATGTGGCGGCCCGTCCCCTGCGCAGCGCAGGCGGCATGAGCGCGCGCATTGCGCAACGCGCGCCGGTAGCGCTGCCGGCGGTCAGCCAGGCTGCGCCGGCGTTTGAGCCGGCAAAACCTGTGGCAGCTGCCGCCCCTGTTGCGCCCGTCGCCCCCGTCGCCCCCGTCGCCCCGCTTGCTCCAGCCGTGCAAGCCGCACCCGCCGCGCCGGCCGCACAAGCCGCCCCGGCCGCACCCGCCGCAGCGTTTGCACCGGTTCAGGCGCCGAAGGCCAGCGTGCAAGAATTGCCCGCTGCAGCGCTTGCCGCCGCTCCCGCACCCGCACCTGCACCCGCTGTGGCCCCGGCCCCGGCTGCGGTAAGTGCGCCGGCAGTTGAATTGAGTGCCGAAGACTTAGCCACGATCGCGCGTTTTGAAGCGCTCACGCAAGCCGATCTGGTGCGTCAACTGATCGAAATCGTTAGCGACCGCACCGGCTATCCGGCGGACATGATTAACGAAAACATGGATCTGGAATCCGATTTGGGGATTGACTCGATCAAGCGTTTGGAAATTCTGGGCGCCATGTTTGACGCCTTGGCCACCTCGGTGCCGCAATTCCAGAATGCCGAAGAACACAAAGAAATGGAAACCTTCGACATTGACGCTTTCAGCACCATTTTGCGTATGGCGAACTTCTTTGAAGACACCATCGCCGAATTGCTGGCCAAACTGAAAAGCGGTGGTGTGGCTGCGCCCGCCGAAGCTGCAGCGCCAGTGCAAGCCGCTGCGCCTGCGCCTGAAGCCGCGCCCAGCATCGCCATTGTCGAAACCCCACAGGCAAGTGCGCCCCCACTGCGCAAGATCGGCGTCGTTACCAGTTCACGCAAGGCCGCCGCAGCGCAGGAGGATCAGGCAGCAAAAAAATCTTCAGCTGAGTCGCGGGATATTGCATCTGCCCCGGCTCAGCGTTCACTTGTCAGTGATGCAGAGACAACTGCGTCTGAAACCATTTTCCGGTTTCAGGCGCAAAAAATCAGTTTGCCCAAACCTGATCAAACCGTCCTCAACCTTGCCGCTGGTCAAATTTGGCTGGTGACGGACGATTTGCAGGGTTTGAGCGATGAAGTTATTCAATTGCTGTTGGCCCGGGGACAGAAGGCAGTACGTCTGCAACCGGGCTGGCAGGCAGCGGCGCATGCTGCCGCACGCCCGGGTTTGCCGGGTGTGCCGCAGTACCGCGTGGAGAGCGCCGATGAACAAGCCTTGCAAAGCGTGTTGGCAAAAATCACTGCGGCGCATGGCAGCATCGGCGGCTTGATTCACATCAGTCCGGCGCAATCTCAAGCCGTGCGCGTCGCCAGCCCGGCCCAGTCCCTGCTCGATACCGGGCGGCACTACCAAACCGCGCTGGCGGTGTTTTGCCTGGCCAAGTTGCTGCAAGCGGGTTTTGCGGCAAATCAAGCCAGTCAAGGCAATCAGCAGTACTTTTTCTGCGTCAGCCAACTCGATGGCGAGTTGGGCATGGCGCAAAAAAACAGCTATCCAGCTTTGCAAGCAGGCATGAGCGGTTTAAGCAAATCGCTGGGGATTGAGTGGAGCGGCGTGTTTTGCCGCAGCGTTGATCTCGACCCCGCCTGCAGCAAAGCGCAGGCGGCGCAGATGCTGTTGGAAGAATTGGCTGACAGCCGCACCGACATCGCCGAAGTGGGGCGCAGCGCACAAGGCGCACGCATGACGATTGGTTTCCAAAAACGCCTGGGCAATTTCTATGCGCCGCAAACGCGCATCGAATCCAACAATGTGTTTTTAGTCACCGGCGGCGGGCGTGGCATTACCGCCCAATGTGTGATCGCCATGGCGCAACGTTATCCGGCCCGCTTCGCCTTATTGGGACGCACCTCGATTGAGGCGGCATTGCCGGCCTGGGCCGAGGGAAATACTGATGCGGCGGCGCTCAAGGTGCGCGCCATCGCCTGGTTGAAAGAGCAGGGCGAAGCCATCACCCCGGTCAAGGTCGATAAGATGTTGCGCGAAGTGGCGCAAACGCTGGAAGTCAAGCAAACCGTCAACTTGATCCGTCAGGCCGGCGGCCGCGCGATGTACTTCGCCTGCGATATTACTGACGCGCAAGATGTGGCGCGCGTGGTGGCCAGCATCGGCCAAAGCTTAGGCCCGGTGACCGGCGTGATTCATGGCGCGGGCAATCTGGCGGATAAGCGCATCGAAAAGAAAACCGCAGCCGACTTCAACTCGGTATTTGCGACCAAGGTGATCGGACTGGAAAACATTCTGGCCGCCTTGAATCCGGCGCAACTGCAATACATGGTCTTGTTTTCCTCGGTCTCCGGCTTTTTCGGCAATGCGGGACAAACCGACTACGCCATGGCGAACCAGGTGCTGGACAAATTCGCCTATCTGCTCAAAGCGCAGTACCCGCAGATGTTTGTGCGCAGCATCAACTGGGGGCCTTGGGATACCGGCATGGTGAATGATGTGCTCAAGCGCGCCTATGCAGAACGCGGCCTGGCGATTATTCCGACCCCGACCGGCATCGGCTACTTCGTGGACGAATTTTTATACGCCGATGAAGTGCAGGTGATCGTGGGCGGCGGCGCTTATAAAGTGGCGCGCAAGCAAAAAACGCTTGCCGCCGGCAACCGTTCTGTGCGCCGCCTGCAGCTGCAAGATAACCCTTTCCTGCATGATCATGTGGTGGATGGCAAGCCGGTGTTGCCAGCCACGGCGGCTATCGGCTGGATGGTGCAGGCGTGTGAAGATGTGCTGCCAGGCTATCGCTTTGAAAAGCTGCAAGACTTCCGCGTCTTGAAAGGGGTGGTGTTTGACAGCCAGGAGCAGCAAGACTTTACGGTCGAGATCAAGAGCGTGGCGGCGGACAGCGTGGCGGATTCCAAGCCGGGTGACAGACATACGTTTGATGTCAGCATTTTCAACCTGCTCAATGGGCGCGCGCTGCAGCGTTATCAAGCCCGCATCACCTTGAGCTTGCAGCCGGACAGCCAAGCGGATGCGCCTTTGCCGGCGCCGCTGGTCAGCAATAGCGTGATCAGCACGCCAGCCATGTACGGCGATATGCAGGAAGGCAGCTTATTGTTCCATGGCCCGGCATTTCGCGGCATCCATGTCTTGCGCAAGATTGACCAGGCCGGATTGCGCGCCAGCGCCAAGTTAGCCGCCAGCAGCCTCGCCAAGCAGGGACAGTTTGCGGTCAATTCCTTCAACCCCTATCTGGCCGATGTGTTTGTGCAAACGCCGCTGCTGTGGTTGATGTTGCAAACCGACTTGGCCGGCTTGCCCTCGCAAATCGGCGAGTGGCGGCAATATCGCCCCAGCGGCTTTGCGCAGGACGTTGAGCTGGTGATGGAAGTTGTGTCACTCAGCGCAGCGAATCTGCTGGTCAATCTGCTGGCGTATGGCAAAGACGGGCAAGTGCTCAGCAAATTAACAGGTTTGGGTTTTACAGTATCGAAAAAACTCAGGCAGATGTTATGCGAAGCAGCCACCGAAAGCGCAGTCTAATCATTCAACACCAACCACAACCCAAACATTACCCCGGATAGGCGCCGCCTGGCGTCCGCTGGCAGCGGGCAGATGCCCGCCGCCAGCGGCTGGCCGGCGCGCGCACATCTCACAAAATTGGCCAGATCAAGGTTTGAAAGCAATATGGAAAAAATCGCTATTATTGGTTTAGGTTGCTTATTTCCCGGCGCCGAAACGCCAGAGCAATACTGGCGTAATCTGTTGCAACGCATAGACAGCTGCAGCGAATTGTCCAGCACCGACTTAGACGCCGACCCTGCGCTCTACCATCATCCGCAAGCTGGCACGCCCGATAAAATCGGCTATAGCAAAAACGGCCATGTGCGCGATTTTCAATTCAATGCCGAGGGCTTCAAATTGCCGGCTGAGCAATTGCAGGCGCTCGACCCTTTGTTTCACTGGACTCTGTACGCCGCCCAGCAGGCCTTGCAAGACACCCGCTATGGCGCGCCGGCGCACGCGGATGTTCTGGCGCGCTGCGGCCTGATTATCGGCAATATCGGCATGCCCACGCATGCCGGCAAAAAGCTCATGCATGGCTTTTATCAGCAAGTCTTAGAGCCTTATTTGCAGACCTTGATCGAGCGTCCTGATTTTCATTTTCACCCGACTTGGCAAGCGGATGGCTTGTCTGAGTTGAATTTAAAAACGGTCAGCCATAACGCCACGATTGCCGCGCAAGCCCTGGGTTTGGGCGGGCCGTGCTTTGCGCTGGATGCGGCCTGCGCATCGGCGCTGTATGCGATTCAAATGGCGAGTTATTACCTGCAAACCGGCAAGGCCGATATGATGCTGGCCGGCGCTGTCTGCCGCGCCGATCACATCTACATCGACCATGGTTTCAATGTGTTGCAAGCCTTCCCCGGCGATGGCGAATCGACCCCGTTTGACCGCGAATCGCAAGGCTTGAAAGCAGGCGAGGGCAGCAGCTTAATCGCCTTGAAACGCTATAGCGATGCAGTGCGCGATGGTGATCAGATTTATGGCGTGATTGAAGCGATTGGCCTGTCCAACGATGGCGGCGCGAAACACATTCTGGTGCCGGATGTGAATGGCCAATTGCTGGCCTTGCAGCGCGCCTATGAGGGCATCGCGCGTGATGTCGATTACCTGGAATGCCACGCCACCGGTACGCCGGTGGGCGACCAGGTTGAATTGGCCTCGGTGGAAAGCTTTTTCTCCGGCTGCGCCAAACGCCCGCTGATCGGCGCCAATAAAGGCAATATCGGCCATATGCTGACCGCCTCCGGCATGGCCAGCACCTTGAAAGTCTTGCTGGCGATGCGCCATGGCGTGATTCCGCCGACCCTGCACGTGCAAAACATGGTTCCCACGCCAAAAGGCGAATTGGGCATTCAACACATTGTGCGTGAATGCAGCGCCTGGCCGCAGCAAGGGCGCTTGAAACGGGCCGGGATTAACGCCTTCGGTTTTGGCGGCGTCAACGGGCATATGGTTTTGTCAGAACATGATCCGCACGCCGCCGCGCCGGCAGCAACCCGGCCCGCGCAGCCATTTGTGAATATGGCGATTACCGGCACTGCCGTATTGCTGGCCGACACCGATTCAAACCAGGGCTTTATCGACACCGTGCAAAGCGGCCGCAGCGCCATGCGCGCCTTGCCGCGCACCCGCTGGCTGGGCTTGGAAGGCCGTCACGATTTGCTGGCGGCGCGCGGCCTGCAGGCTGCGCCAGTTGGCGGCTATCTGGAAAAATTTGAATTTGATTGCAAACGCTTCCGCTTGCCGCCGAAAGTCGTCGGCACCCATTTATTGGCGCATCTGTCCTTGATGCCGACCGCTGAGCGCGCATTTTATGACGCCGGTTATGTGATCGATGGCAAAAAACGCAATATCGCGGTGATTGTGGCCGGCGATATTGATTACAGCTGCCTGCGCTATCAGGCGCGCAATGAAATGGCCTGGCAGGTGCGCGACAGTTTGGCGCGTTGCGGCATTACCTTGACGCCTGCGCAAGTCGATGCCTTGGAAAAAATCGCCAAAGACAGCATGTTCCCGGAACCCTATCCGGAAGGCATTACCGGCGGCATTGGCAATGTGGCGGCGAGCCGGATCGCGGCGCATCTGAAGCTCGACGGCCCGGCCTTTTTCCTGGGTTCCCATGAAAATGCCGCTTTCAAAGCGCTGGAATTAGCCCAATTCATGCTGGCGCAAGAATTGGTGGAAGCCGTGATTGTGGCCGGCGGCAGCTTTGCCGGCGGCATTGAAAACGTCTTGTGGGCCGATGCGCGCGCCGATGGCCATGCCAACAGCTTTGGCGACGGCGCCGGCGTGATGCTGCTCAAACGTGAAGACCACGCGCAACAAGCGCAAGATCGCGTGTATGCCGTGATCCGCGCCTTGGCGATTGAACATGACAATGGTGCGGATTGCCAATTTGCGCCGCAAGAAAGCGTGGTCGCGCGCGCCGCACAGCGCGCTTTTGAACAAGCGCCGGATTGCGCCGGGCATGTCGATTACATCGAAGCAGGCGCCAATCTGCACGATGCGCAAGCGGCTGAACTGGCCGGTTTGGCGGCGGCTTATGCTGCGCCGCGCAGCGGCAAGGCGATCACAATCGGTTCAGTCAGCGCCAATTACGGCAATTTTGCCGCCGCCCAAGGCGTGCTTGGCATCATCAAAACCGCGCATTGCCTGTATCAGGCCGTGTTGCCGGCGGCAGCCGGCTGGCAACTGCCGGCCAGCGCAAGCGCACAAACCCTCTTGCATGCGGCAAATGCCAGCCAGGCCTGGCCGGCGCCGGCCACCGGTCTGCGCTGTGCAGCGATAAACAGCTTGGGAATTGATCGCGCCTACGCCCATCTGCTGTTGCAAGAACCAAGCGCCAGCATGCGCCAAATGGCAAAGCCGGCGCACTCCGCCACCGACGCCGGCGGCATGAGCTTGCTGACCACGGTTTATACCGGCCGCGAACAAACCATTCCAGAAATGATACTTAATCCAGCCAACTACGCCCTGTTTGGCACACAAGGGCCAAATGCAGACGAATTCGCCGCCGCATATGAAGCGCAATATCAGGCGCAAAAGCAAAGCCAGCCTGCAGCCGCGCAGGAAACTGACAGCACCGAGCCGCCGCTGATGCCAGAGGTCGCCTCAGAACTGGTGATGGCTGATCCCTTCCACCGCGCCGCCCTGCGCAATGCGCAAACCCAGATGCAGTATTTGCAAGCCGAGCAGCAGTTTTACCGGCGCATGCTGCACATGATGGAAGGCGAGTGGCAAGGCTTTGTCAGCGCCGGCAGCGCCATCGAGCTGGACGGGACGCCGGCGGCCAGCCCAGCCGCGCCGGCCAGCCCGGTGCTGTTTGACTTGGCGCAATTGATTGAGCTGACCGATGGCTCCGTGGCCAAGGTCTTAGGGCCGGATTACGCCGAAGCCGACAGCTATCCAATCCGCACCCGCATGCCATCGCCGCCGTATATGTTCGCTTCGCGCATTACCGCAATGTCAGCGCAACAAGGCAAGCTGGAGCCATGCTTTGTCGAATGGGAATGTGATTTGCCGGCGGACGCCTGGTATATCTGCAATCAGCGCGTGCCGGCCTTCGTCGCGCTGGAGTCTTCGCACGCCATGATTGTAGCCTTCACCGTGATTGGTTGCGATCAATTATTCAAGGGTGAATTGCGTTACCGCGCGGTCGATAGCCAAACCACGGTGTATGGCGAGATGCCGCGCGCCGGCGACGTGCTGCGCGGCCGGGTGGATATCAAATCCTTCCTGCGGGTTGGCCGCAACATCCTCATCACCTATGAATTCCTGTGCTATGTCGGGACGCGTCTGGTGTTTAAGCTGGAAGCCAATTCGGGCTTCTTCCTGCTCAAAGATCTGGAAAAATCAAAAGCCGTGAACACCGCGCCCTTCCTCAAAGTGACAGGGCCGAAAGACAGCTTCACGCCACCCCTGCGTTGCAGCAAAACAGCGTTTGATGCGCAAGATCTGGCGGCTTTGCAGGCGGGCGATTTTGTGCGCTGCTTCGGCCCCGATTATCACACTCCGCATGCCGCGCCGCTGTATGCGCCGGCGGCCAAAATGTTAGACCGTGTTGTCTCAGTGCAGGCGGATGGCGGCGTGTTTGGCTTGGGCGAAGTGGTGGGGGAAGTGGATATCGATCCCAATCACTGGGTGTTCCAGGCGCATTTCAAAAACGATCCGGTCATGCCCGGCACCTTCCTGGTGGAAGGCTGTGAGCAGCTGGTCAAGTTTTATCTGTGCTATCTGGGCCTGTACACCCAGCCGCACTTGACGCCGCACACCCTTACCGATCACCAATACAGCGCCAAATTCCGGGGTGAAGTGAAGTGTGAAGCCGAAACCCTGCGTTATCGCCTGACCTGTAAATCCATCCAGCGCAGCTATCTCGCTGATGGCCGTCTGGAAAAAGTGGCTTTGGTGTTCCTGGCGGAAATTATCTATCGCGGCAATGTGATTGGCGTGTGCGACAAGCTCGGCGCCGGTTTCGCCACCCAAACCATCGCCGCCACCGTGCCTTCGTCCACCGTCTTTTCCGAGGTATAAACTTGAACTCACTAAAATTAAGAGTGGCGACACGCTTTGCGCAAGCCCCCTATAAATGGCAAGCGCGCCATGCCTTGCAAGCGCAAAGCATGGCCCAAGCCCAAAGCGCCTTAGCGGATCTGAACAAGACTTTGCATGTCTTGGAGCATGCTTCGGGCGTGGTGCTGGAGGCTGGCGGCAGCATTAGTCAGGATGGCCATGTGGCCTGTCTGGGCGTGCTGCCGGCCTGCTCGCCGGAATCCTTCGGCGACCCCAGTTTCTTGCGTGAATATGGCGTGCGCTTTGCCTATTATGCCGGCGCAATGGCTGGCGGCATCGCTTCCGAAGAGATGGTGATTGCGCTCGGTTCGCGCCTGATCCTGAGTTCCTTTGGCGCCGGCGGCTTGAGCGTGGAAAGCGTGCGCAGTGCCATCCGCCGCATCAAAGAAGCCTTGCCGAATGGCCCTTACGCCATCAACCTGCTGCACAACCCCGGCCAGCCAGATTGGGAAATGGCGTGCGCCAAGCTGTTTATTGAGCAAGACGTGAAGGTGGTGGAAGCTTCGGCCTACATCAATCTGTCACCGGCGATTGTGTATTACCGCCTCAGCGGCTTGAAACTGGGCGAGAACGATACTGTTTTGCGCCGCCATCGCGTCATCGCCAAGGTCTCGCGGCGCGAAGTGGCGCAGCACTTCCTGAAACCGGCGCCGGAAAAAATCGTGCGTCAATTATTGGCCGATGGTTTGATCACCGAGCAGCAGGCCAGCCTCGCCGCGCGCGTGCCCATGGCCGATGATATTACGGTTGAAGGCGATTCCGGCGGGCATACCGATAACGGCGTACTGAGCTGCATCTTCCGTTCCATCGTCGAATTGCGCGATGAATTGAACCAGGCGCGTGTGGCGCAAGGTCTGGCCCCGCTGGCGGTGCGGATCGGCGCCGCCGGCGGCATCGGCAGCCCGCATGCCGTGCTGGCCGCGTTTGCCATGGGGGCCGCGTTTGTGGTGACAGGCTCGATCAATCAGGCATGCGTTGAAGCGGGCACTTCTTTGCAAGTGCGCCGCATGCTGGCCAAAGCCACGATTCAAGACGTGGCCATGGCGCCATCGGCGGATATGTTTGAACTCGGGGCCAAGGTGCAAGTGCTCAAAGGCGGCACGATGTACGCCCTGCGGGCGCAAAAACTCTACAGCCTCTACAAGCAATACGACAGCATCGAACAAGTGCCGGCGGAAGAGCTGGCGAACCTGGAAAAAAACGTCTTCAAAAAATCCGTGGCCGAAGTCTGGGCCGAAACCGAAGCTTTCTTCGCCGCACGCGGCAATCTGGCCCCGATTACCGCCGCCAAGACCAGCGCGAAGAAAAAGATGGCCTTGATTTTCCAATGGTATCTGGGCAACTCCTCGCGCTGGGCGATTGCCGGCGACCCGGCGTTTGCCCTGGATTATCAAATCTGGTGCGGCGCGGCGATGGGCGCGGCCAATGAATGGCTCAAAGGCAGCGTATTTGAAGCCGTGGAACAGCGCCGCGTGGCGGATATCGCCTGTCAATTGATGACCGGCGCGGCCTACCTGAGCCGGGTACAAACCTTACAGCAACTGGGTGTGCTGATTCCAGACCAGTTGCGTCGCTATCAAGCCCGCGCCGAAGCCGGCGCGGAGGTGGATGGCGATGAAGCCGAATTGGCTCAACAGCACCGCGCAGCAAATCTTGCTTCATCAACACAAGACTTATCTATCAACCAGAAAGAGACAGTAATCAAAATGGACGCAAAAACCAAACTCTCCCTGACCAAATCAAAAGATTTCTACAAACAATGCTGGGACTTGCTGCCAGGCGGTACGCATTACAACTTTGGCGACCCGGAACGCCCGCTGGTGATTCCTTTCAACCGTGGCCGCAACTCACGCGTATGGGATCTGGATGGCAATGAACATCTGGATTTGTTCTGCAAATTCGGCGCCCTGTTCGTTGGTCATCACAATCAGCAATACAACGAATCCCTCATCAAGTACATGGAAAAAGTCACCTCGGTGGACACCTGTGACTTGGAAGTCGAAGTCTGCTCGCAAATGATCAAGCACATTCCCTGTGCGGAAATGGTGCGCTTTTGCTTAAGCGGCACGGAAGCGGTGCAAAACGCCTTGCGTCTGGCGCGCGGCTTCACCGGCAAAAACCGCTTCATCCGCTTCCACGGCCACTACCATGGCAACGCCGATAACATCATGGGCTGGCGCAAAAAGAAAGACCTCAGCTTCCCGGTGCCGGAACAATTCAAAGGCGATTTGTTAGACACCCTGGGCCGCTCCGGCAGCTTGCTGGAAGACCAATCTTTCATGCTGCCCTGGAATGATATTCAAGCGCTGGAAGCCACCATCGAGCGCTACCACGGCGAAATCGCCGCTGTGCTGATGGAGCCGATTTGTATTAACGGCGGCGGCATCATGCCGCGCGAAGGGTATCTGGAACGCGCCAAAGAAATCTGCGAAAAATACAATATCGTCTTGATTTTTGATGAAATCATCACCGGCGTGCGTCTTGGCCTGTCCGGCGCGCAAGGCATTCTGGGCGTGACCCCGCACTTGTCCACCTTCGGCAAAGCCCTGGGCGGCGGCTCAATGCCGATCTCGGCCATCGCAGGCCGGCGCGACATCATGGATTTGTATTCGCGCGGCAAAGTGATTCACGCCGGCACCTTCAACGGTTATCCGCTCGGCCTGGCCGCCATCAAAGCCACCTTCGATCTGATCGAACAAGATCCGGGTTGCTACGAGCGCATGGCCGGCTTCACCCAGCAAATCTCCGACATCTTCGTGCAAGCCGCCAACGCCAATGATCTGCCGCTGGTGGTGCAGGGCATGCCGACCGCCCTGGTGTATCACTCCCAGGAAACCCCGGTTGACTTCTCCGAAGGCTATAGCGACAAGGTGAAATTCTGCGACATCATCATCCGCGAAATTTCCAAGCGCTACGGGATTCAATTCTCGCCTCTGTCGCGTATGTATTCCAACTTGCTGATGAACCAATCGGACGTGAGCTTCTTTGAAGAGCGCATCTATGACGCGATGGCGAATGCCAAACAAGTCATCGACATCACTTTTAAAGAAGGGATGGCGGCGTGACGCAACAAATAGCCGTAGTCACCGGAGCCGGCGGCGGCTTCGGCGCTGCGATCACCCAGGCATTGCTCGATGTGGGCTATGCGGTGGCGGCCACAGATTTAAACGCGCAAGCCTTGCACGACTTGCGCGCGCATCTGCAACAGCACCCGCGTCTGTCCACCTTTGAGATGGATGTCACCGACGCCGCCAGTGTCGAACAGGCGGCGCAGGCGATCAGCCAGTCTATGGATGGCGTCATCACCGTACTGGTGAATAACGCCGGCATTATCGGCCGCGCCTATTGCATCGCTGAAAAGAGCATCGATTTGTCGCGCCAGGTGATCGACGTCAATCTCACCGGGGCCTTTAATTGCACCGCCGTATTCTCGCGCTATATGGCGAGAAACAAGTATGGGCGGATTGTGAATATCGCCTCGGTGGCCGGCATCTGGGGTGCGGCAGGCGGGGCCGCCTATGCCGCCTCGAAAGCGGGCCTGATCAAAGCGTCTGAATCCTGGGCGCGCGAACTCGGCCCCTTGAATATCAGCGTCACAGCAGTCGCGCCCGGCATTTGCAAGACCAATATGCTCAACAAATTCGTTGACGAAGAGGCGCAGATGTCAGCCGATGAAGCCAAATTGGTGAAGTCGATTGTTCCGGTCGGGCGCTGGGGCACGCCGGACGATGTGGCCGAAGTCGTCACCTTCCTGGCGACGTGCAAAACCAATTATCTGAATGCCGCCGTGATTGCGATGGATGGCGGGATGCGGGTCGGCACGCTGTAGCAGGGGGCGAAAAGCCGGCTTGCGCGGCGCAATATCTGCGCCGCGCGCCAGGTTTTTTCTGAGTCCGACAGGCTCTCAGGCGGGCACAAATTGATGGCCTGGCGTGCAGCGCAGCCAGGCCCACCATACACCAAGGGATTTGCGGGAGAAGTGAAAATGAATCAGATGGCGGATACCAGCCTGAAAAATGTGTTGTTGACCGGGGCGACGGGCGTGCTGGGCGGCCGTTTGCTGCAGGAACTGTTATTAAGCACCCAATGCAATGTGCACTGTCTGGTGCGCGCCAAAGATGAGGCGCAAGGCTTGGAGCGGATTAAAGAAGTGTTGTTTGCGTATGACGAAGCGGGCCTGCTGAGCAATCAGGTGAACCGGATACGTCCTGTTCTGGGCGATGTCAGCCAGCCGCAATTCGGTTTGCAAGACAGCCTGTACCGCGATCTGGCCGGGCTTTGCGATATGGCCATGCACTGCGCGGCAAACGTCAGCCTGGTCGCTTCATACGCCAAAATTGCGCCGGTGAATGTCGGCGGCGTGGCCAATGTCATCGAGTTTTGCCTGGCCGCGCGCGCATCCCTGATGTACACCTCCAGCTTCAGTATGACCGGGGACAAACTGTATGAACCCGGCTTTGTGTTGAAAGAAAGCGATCTGGATGTCGGCCAGGGTTTTGAAGACATGGCTTACGAGCGCTCCAAATACGATGCCGAGCAATTGGTGCATGCCGCCAGCGCGCGCGGTCTGGACTGGGTGATTGTGCGTCCCGGCAATATCTGGGGCGACAGCGTGACAGGTTGCTACCCGCTCAAACAGACCAAGGTAAAAGGCATTTACTATGAAATGCTGAAATCCCTGGTGGAAACCGGCTTGAGTTTCCCCTCCGATGAAGATTTTGATATCACACCGGTGGATTATGTCGCCAAGGCGTCCCTGTTTGCGATGCTGAACTTGCCGGCCACCCGTCACTGCACCTACAACTTAACCAATCCTGCGCCGATTACCTATAACGATATCGTGCAGCAAATGCGCCGCTTTGGTTATCGGATCGATGAAATCGACACCAAACGCTATTTTGAAGCGGTTCAGGAAGGCCGCATGATGCGCGCCGGCAAACCCTACCGCTCGACCTTCACCGATTTGATGGCGATTTTCTACGACGGCAGCGATTGCAAAGAAGCCGCGAAATACGACACCAGCAAGATCGAGGCCTTGTTATCCGGCAGCAATATCACTTGCCATGCATGCGATCACAACTTGATGCAGCGCTATCTGGATTACGCCATCAAGTGCGAATTCCTGGCGCCGCCGAAAGACCAATTCCCGCTGGCGCAGATCAGTGATGCCTCAGTGCGCGGCGGCGGCTATATGGAAAGCCTGTACGACGCCGATCTGAGCCAATTAAAACAACTGAGCGAGGCCACGCATGCCGCTAGCAGAACTGCTTGAAGCGATTGCCAGCGACCCCGAGCTGTCGCAATGGCTGGATGAGGCGATGGACGAGGCCATCGACGAGATGTTTGAAGATGAGGCTGAAAAAGAGGCGAAGAAAGCGTTGCGCAAGGCCGGCCAGCAAGAGGCCGACAGCATGGATGCGCCCGCCGGGGCGCAGCTGCGTTTGCAATACCGCCTGATCAACAACGGCGATCAAGTCGGCACACTGGAAACCTGGCGCAGCACGCGCGAAGAGGGCGGCCAGGCAAACCTCTTGCAGCAACACCGTTTGCGCATCCACAGCGAAGGCTTTCTCTTCAGCTACCGGCTGGATGCGGATGAAAAAATGTTGATTGCGCCGGATGGTCTGCGCAATTACATCAATTCCGCCAAAGAAGATGGCGAGCGCAGCAGCATCGTGGCCGGTCTGGATGCGGGCGTGATGAAGCTGCGCCTGGAAGAAGACGGGGTCAAGCAATACCGCTTCCAGCAAAGCGAATATGACGCCACCTCAGAAGACGCGGCGCAAGTTTTCTTAGCCGGCGGCCAGAGCGAAGCGGTAATGCGGGTGTTGGATCTGGAGCACGCCAAAATCGATCAGATCCGCTATCACCGTCTGCCTGACGAAACCCTGGAGCTGGCCGGTCAACGCTTTCAGACGCGCGTGCTGAGTTTTGCATCAACACTGCGCAAAGCCTCAGGCCGGCAATGGTATGCGGCGCACAGCACAGGCGATGTGCTGGTGCGCGAATACAGCCAGGAGCCGGGCGAGAAAAACGAATGCATCTTGCAGCAGTGGATGTAAGCAAAATCAGCAAAACATGAAGGGAAGAATGTGATGGAAAACAATGTATCTCCGCAAGACCTGTGTTTGTCTTTTCTGCAAACCGATTTGGCCTGGGAAGCGCCGGCAGAAAACCTGCAGCGCTGCGAACAGCGCCTGCGCGATGTCGCAAACAGCCGGCTGATCGTGCTGCCGGAAATGTTTACCACCGGCTTCACCATGAACCCGGCCAGCGTGGCGCAGACCATGGATGGCGAAGCGGTGCGCTGGATGCGCCGCACCGCTGCCGCCAAGGGCGCGGATGTGGTGGGCAGCGTGGTGATTGAAGAAGGCGGCAAGTATTTCAACCGCCTGATCTGGGCCAAAGCCGATGGCGGCTTGCAACACTACGATAAAAAGCACTTATTCACCTTCGCCGGTGAAGACAAACACTACAGCCCAGGCCAGCAGCCTTTGATTGTGCCGATTCAAGGCTGGAATGTGGCGACCTTTATTTGCTTTGATTTGCGCTTCCCGGCCTGGTCGCGCAATCTCGATGGCAAATACGATCTGGCCTTGTATATCGCCAGCTGGCCGGAACGCCGCGCCAAACATTGGCAAGCCCTGTTGCAGGCGCGCGCGATTGAAAATCAAGCTTATGTGCTGGGCGTCAACCGTGTAGGCGTCGATGGCAATGGCATCAGCTATAGCGGCGATTCGATGTTGATCGACCCCTTGGGCGAAGTCTTATTCCATCAAAGTCATCAGGAATGCCTGCACAGCGCCACGCTGTCGCGCAGCTTGCTCGACGAGGTGCGCAGCAAATTCCCATTCTTAAAAGAAGCGGACCGCTTTGTCTTCAGCGCGTAATTGCCTGACAGAGCCAACTTAAATTGATCCCAGTGCTCCGGTGGCGGCGCATGCATTTGCAACAAATTTGATAAAGAAGTGTGGAATGAACATATTGCTTGAATTCAACCAAATTGCGGCGCGCTTTCCGGAGCAACTGGCGATTGAAAGCGGCCAGGGTCAACTCAATTACCGTCAATTGCAAGCCGCATTGGAGCAGCTGCGCTGTACGGTCGAGGACATGGCGACAGGGCGCATGGTTGTCACCTTCTTGCCGGCCTCGCTTGATTTAGTCAAAGCAGCGCTGGCCAGCATGGGGGCAGGCAAGATATTTGTGCCGATTGAGCCAAACTTGCCGGCCGCGCGCGTGGCCAGCATATTCACGCAATTGACGCCAGGCTTGATCATTACCCACCGCGCATATTTGCCGCAATTGCAAGCCGCCTTGCCGCCAGGCGCGCCGCTGCCGCCGTTTTTATGTCTGGATGATGGCCCGGCTGCGCTGGCGCCGCAAGCACGCGCGGCAAAGCCATTGTCAGATGATGCCAGTCATTGTTATTTGTACTTCACCTCCGGCTCGACCGGCACGCCGAAAGGCGTGTTGGGACGCAGCGACAGTCTTTTGCAATTCATCGCATGGGAACGCGAAGCACTGGCGGTGACGCCGCAAGACCGGGTCAGTTTGTTGACCGCGCAAATGTTCGATCCATTTTTGCGCGATATGTTATTGCCGCTGCTGAGCGGGGCTTGCCTGTGCATTCCGCCCAGCCGCGAGATCGTTTATGCGCCGCAGGAATTATTGACCTGGTTCAGCCAACAAGGCGTCAGCATCAGCCATATGATTCCTTCGCTTTGCCAGGTATTGCTGGAACAAAGCAGCGCGCGTGAGCATTTGCAAAGCTTGCGCGTGTTGGCCTTGGCCGGGGAAATGTTAAAAGGCGCCCTGGTGGCGCGCTTCTTTGCGCTTGGCCTGCCGCGCGCGCGCCTGTTTAATTTTTACGGCCCGACCGAAACCACGCTGGCCAAATTTGCCTATGAAGCCACGGCCAACGATGGCGTGCGCGCCGTGATTCCGGTTGGCAAACCGATCAGCGCCGCCAGCGCCTTTTTACTCGACGAGAGCGGGCGCCCGGTCGCCGATGGCGAGTTGGGCGAGGTTGTTATTTCCACCCCGTATATGTCAGCCGGCTATTTGCACGCCAGCCCGGAATCGGCCCAGCGTTTTGCCGTGGGCGCGCCGCTGGAGCAGGGCGGCCATGCGGAATTGGCCGGTTTGCCGCTGTACTACACTGGCGACCTCGGGCGGCGCTTAGCCAGCGGCGATATTGAATTGGCGGGGCGCAAAGATTTTCAAATCAAAATCGATGGCCAAAGAATCGAACTGGGTGAAATCGAAAACCTGTTAGAGCGCCACCCCGACGTACAACAAGCGGTCGTGCACTACAGCGAAGCTGCCGATGGCCACAAGGTGCTGCTGGCGTACTTGACCCTGCGGCAAAACGCATCTTGCGGCGCCAATCCGGGCGTGGCCGCATGGCGCGCCTATCTGGCGCCGCATCTGAATAGCGCCGCCATTCCCGGCCATTTCCAGATTGAACAGCAATTCCCGCTGCTGCCGAATGGCAAAATCAATCGCGCCGCGCTGCAGCCGAACATAGCGCCCGGCACGCACGCAGAGGCGCACAGCGCAGCGCAATGGAGTCCACTGCAAAAGCAATTGCACGCCATCTGGCAAGCGGTCTTGCCTTGCCGGCAGATCAATTTGGAAGATCATTTCTTCCATCTTGGCGGCACATCTTTGCTGGCCATCCGCATGCTGGCGCAAGTGCAGGCGCTGAGCGGCGTGGCGATTCCTTTCCCGCAATTTTTCCAACACGCCAGCCTGGCCGCCTTGGCGGCAATGATAGAAAATCATGGCGACAGCAGCGCCGCGCAGCAGCCACAGGCGGCGCGCAATCTGTTGCAGCCGCTGCATGCCACACGCGGCATCGCCAGCAGCGACCAGCAGCGCATCGTGTTTGCGCAACATCTCGCGCCGCACAGCTGCGTGTACAACATGGCTTATACCGCCATGTGGGAAGGCGCAATTGACGCCAGCGCCTTGCAAACCGCGCTGGATGGCCTGGTGCAGAGCACGCCAGCGCTGCGCACCCGCTTTCTGATCGAAGCCGGCGAAGCAGTCGCTGAGATTGTGCCGCCAGAGCAGGCCAACATCACAATCACATGGGTGGCCCCCAACTCCGCCAGCAAGGCCGCTGACTGGCTGGCGCAAGACGCGCAACGTCCCTTCGATCTGACGCAAGCCCCCTTGCTGCGGATTGCGATCTTGCGCCTGGCCCCGGCTGAACATGTGTTTTACCTCTGCCTGCACCATGCAGTGGCCGATGCCTGGACTTTGAATCTGCTGTGGGACAGATTGCTGGCGTATTATCAAGAAGCCCACGATGGGACATTCCAAGCCGCGCAAGACAGCAGCGCATTGACTATGTTGGATGTGGCCGCCTGGCAGCGCCAGCAATTGAATACGGCGGAATACGAGCAAGCGCGCGCGTATTGGCTGCAGCAACTGGCGCAGCTGCCCGGCGTGGCCCAGCTTCCTTATGATAAAACCTTGCCGCAGCAGCCAAGCCAGCGCGGCAGCCGGCTGGCCTTCAGTTTGCCGGCCAGATTAAGCAGCGATCTGCTGGCCATGGCCAAAGCCCACGCGGTGACGCCGTATATGCTGTTATTGGCCGCCTTTGCCGCATTTTTGCGGCGCTACACGCAACAAAGCGATGTGGTGATCGGGGCCCCGCTGGCGCAGCGCCAGGAAGCCGGTTTGGCGGACATCGCCGGCTTTTTAGTGAATTTGCTGGTGATGCGCCAGCAAGTCGAGCCGGGCAGCAATTTCCTGTCCCTGCTGGCGCAAGTGCGCGCGAATGTGCTGGCTGCGCTGCAGCACCAAGTCATGCCATTCGACAAATTGGTCGAACTGCTCAACCCGGTGCGCGAAGCCGGCGTTTCACCCTTATTCCAAGTGATGTTTGCCTATCAGGCGGCGCCGCCGGCGGCGCGCCAAGTGGCCGACCAGCATGTTTCGGCCCTGATGCAATTTGATCATGGCTTTGCAAAATACGATTTGACGCTGGAAATCTGGCAAGACGCGGCGCATTTCAGCGGCGTGTTTGAATACGCCTGCGAGCGCTTTGAAGCCGCCAGCATCAGCCGCATGGCGGCCAATTTTGCCAGCTGGCTGCAGGCGATTGTGCAGCAGCCAAGCCAGGCGATTGGCCAATTGCCGCTGCTGTGCGCCGCCGAACAAGCCGAATTGGCGGCCTGGAACCAGACCCAAGCGCCATTTTCCGACAATCTCTGCATTCAGCAATTGATCGAACAACAAGCGCAAGCCACCCCCGACGGCATTGCCCTGGTGTTCCAGGATACACAACTGAGCTATGCGGAATTGGACGCGCAGGCCAATCAGCTGGCGCATCGCCTGCTTGCCTTGGGCGTAAAACCGGGACTGACGGTGGGCATCAGCATTGAGCGCTCGCCGGCCTTGGTGATCGGCTTTTTGGCGATTTTGAAAGCGGGCGGGATTTATGTCCCGATCGACCCGGATTATCCGCTTGAGCGGCGCCGCTTCATGATTGACGATGCGCAATTGCATTTGCTGTTGACGCAGGAAAAATTTTTGCCGGTGTATCAGGATGTCGCAGTCGAATTGGTGTGCTGGGAACAGCAGGCCGCCAGCTTGCCGGATCTGCCGCGCAGCGCGCCGGCCTGCCAGACGACGGCGGATGATCACGCCTATATTATTTACACCTCCGGCTCGACCGGGCGCCCGAAAGGCGTCTTGATCCGCCATCGCGGCGTCTGCAATCTGGCGCAGGCGGAAATTGACTTGTTGCAAATGACGCCCGCCAGCCGCGTTTTGCAATTCGCTTCCTTCAGTTTCGACACCTCGATCTGGGAAATTGTCATGACCCTGTGCGCCGGCGGCGCCCTGGTGCTGGCCCCTGCCATGCAATTGCTGCCGGGGCCGGATTTGCTGGCCGTATTGCAAACCCAAGGCGTGACCCACGCAACCCTGCCGGCCTCAGCGCTGGCGGCATTGCCCTTCGCCCCCTTGCCGGATTTGGAAGTATTGATTGTCGCCGGTGAAGCCTGTGGCTTGGATTTACTGCGCAAATGGGGGCCGGGACGGCGTTTTGTGAATTCCTATGGCCCGACCGAAGCGACGGTCAGCGCCAGCAACGCGATTCTGCCCAGCGATGCCGAGCGCATCCACATCGGCAAACCCTTGCACAACACTGAAATCCATATTCTGGATGCAGACATGCAGCGCTTGCCGATTGGCGTGGCGGGCGAGTTGTACATTGGCGGCATCGGCCTGGCCAGCGGCTACCATCAGCGCGCAGAACTGAATGCCGAACGTTTCGTCAAGCATCCCTTTGCCGCACAAGAAGGCGCACGCTTATACCGCAGCGGCGATTTGGCGCGCTGGATGGCGGATGGCAATATTGAATATCTGGGACGGATTGATCAGCAGGTGAAAGTGCGCGGTTTCCGCGTCGAACTGGGCGAAATTGAAAGCCAGTTGCGCAGCGCGCCGGCAGTGCGCGATGCGGTGGCGATGGTGCGCGCGGACTATCTGGATGCGACAGCGATTGTCGCCTATGTCTTATTGGATGCGCCTGACTTGGAGAATGCAGCGGCGATCCTGAACCAGATCCAGGCCCAATTGCGCGCCAATCTGCCGGACTTTATGTTGCCCTCGGTGCTGCTTCCCCTGGCGGCATTCCCGCGCCTGCCGAACAATAAAGTGGACCGCGCGCGCTTCCCGCGTCCCGAACAAAGCAGCCCCGCCACCGACGCGCCGCCGCAAGGCGCAGTCGAAGTGGCGATTGCCGAAGTCTGGGGCCGCCTGCTGGGGCGCAGCGCGATTGGCCGGCATGATTCCTTTTTTGAACTGGGCGGCCACTCCTTGCTGGCGGCCAAAGCGGCGGCGATCCTGGGCGCCGACTACGGCATGCAAATCGGCGTGGGCGAGGTGTTTGCGCATCACAGCATTGCCGCCCTGGCCAGCCGCGTGCAAAGCGCCAGCGCGCCAGTCTTGCCGGAAACCGCCGTTGCGCCGCTCAGCCGCGCCCAGCAAAGAATGTGGTTTGTCGAGCAAATGGAGGCCGCATCAAGCGCCTACAATATTGGCGTGATGTGGCATTTTGCGGCTGACGTCAAGCTTGAACTGCTGCAACGCAGCCTGGCCCTGTTAGTGCAAAGGCACGCCGTCTTCCGCACCCGCCTGCGCGTAGTCGCCGATGCTGCGCCAAGCCAAACCGCTGCCGAGCAATACCACACAAACACCACACCCCCTTGCCAACTGCTGGAGCTGGGCCAACTCGATGCCGCCCAGTGGCAAGCCCGGGTGCAAGAAATCGCCGCACAAGCCATCCAGAGCCGATTTGTGTTGGAAGAACAGGCGCTGTGCCGCATGCAATTACTGCGCGCCAACCCGGCCAGCGCGGACAGCCGCTTGGCCTTGCTGTTCGTCGCGCACCACATCCTGTTCGATGCCGCTTCAATCGACCGTTTCGAGCACGAATTACAGGCAATCTACACCGCCTTGCTGAACGGCGCCGAACCGGCGCTGCCGGCCAGCGCCAGTTATGCCGCATTTGCAGCCTGGGAACGTTCCGCCGCCAGTCAGGCGCGTTGGCAGCCGCAGCTCGATTTTTGGCGCCAGCAATACGCCAGCCTGCCGCCAGCGCTGAATCTGCCTTGCGATTTTGCGCGTGACGCTGCGCGCGAAAGTGCGCATCAAGGCGGCTGTGCGCATTTTGTGCTGGAGCGCGCGCTCAGCGCGCGCATCAAAGCACTGGCCGCGCAAGCCGGCACGACCCCGTTCAACGTCATCCTGGCGGCATTTCAAATTCTGTTGCATCGCTATTGCGGCGAGCGTGATTTCAGCATCGGCGTACCGGTTACAGTACGTCCCCTGGCGCAAGTCGAAAACACCCTCGGCCTGTTCTTAAACACCCTGGCCATGCGCGCCCAACTGCCGGCGGCAGGCGCCTGCGATTTCTTCAGCTTATTGCAGGCCACCCACGCCCACAGCAGCGCAGCGCTGGCGCACCAGGAAGCGCCGTATGAATTGGTGCTGGACGCGGTGGATAAAAACCGCAGCCTTGCCGGGCAAGGTTTGTTCCAAGTGATGTTGGCGTATGCGGCCACAGCGCAGCAGGCCGGCGCGCTGCCATTGCGGCGTGAAAACATCGATACGCCGGCGGCGAAATTCGACTTGACCTTGTTTGTGGATGAACAGCCAGACCACTTCAGCGGCAAGTTTTCTTATCGCAGCGCCTTATTCTTGCCAGACACCATGCAAAGAATGGCGGCGAATTTTGTCCACTTAATGCAGGAAATTTGCGCCAACGCCCACACCCCGCTGCGCCAATTGACTGGCCTGGCCCCTGCCGAGCAAGCGCTGCTCTTGCAAACCTGGAATGCAACTGAGGCCGCCATGCCGGCCTTGCTGCCGCATCAGGAATTTGAGGCGCAAGTGCGGCGTGTCCCTCAAGCGATTGCGTTGCGCTATGGCGAACACAGCTTAACTTATGCCGAACTGAACCAGGAAGCGAATCGCCTGGCGCGCCATCTGCGCCAGAGCGGGATAGGGCGCGAATCGATTGTCGGCCTGTTTTTGCCGCGCAGCGAGCTGTTGGTGGTCGCCGTGCTGGGCGTGTTGAAAGCAGGCGCGGCGTATTTGCCTATCGACGCCAGCTATCCCGTCCAGCGCCTGGAATATATTGTGCGCGATGCGCAAGCGCAGTTATTGATCAGCTGCAGCGAATTGGCGGCCAAATTGCCCGCCGGCAGCGACACGCTCTTACTCGACCAGGCCCGGGCTGCGCTGGCCGCATGCGATGCCGGCGACTTGGACTTGCCGATTTCCGCAACAGATTTAGCGTATGTGATTTATACCTCCGGCTCAACCGGCCAGCCCAAGGGTGTGATGATTGAGCAGCGCGGCCTGAGCAATTATCTGGCGCATGCCAAAGCGCATTACGAGCGGGCAGACTGCATTGGCAATCCGGTGCATTCCTCGATTTCCTTTGACGCCACCATCACCAGCCTGTATTTGCCGCTGCTGTGCGGCAAGCAATTATTCATCGTGCCGGAAGAAGATGAAATCGCATGCTTGAGCGAAGTCTGGCAAGCGCAGCCGCGCTTGAGTTTGGCCAAAATCACGCCTGCGCACGTCGAATTACTGAGCAAAATCCTGCCCGCCAGCGCCGCCGCGCATACCGCCGTGCTGGTGGTGGGCGGGGAAGCGCTGCATGCGAATGCGTTGCGCTTCTGGCGCGAACATGCGCCAGCGGTGCGGGTGGTGAATGAATACGGCCCGACCGAAGCCACGGTTGGCTGCTGCATCTATGATATCGCGGCCGGCGACTGCCCAAGCGGCGGGGCCTTGCCGATTGGCCGGCCGATCCGCAACACGCAACTGTATGTGCTGGGCGAACAGATGCAGCTCTTGCCCATCGGCGCAGTGGGCGAGCTGTATATTGGCGGGGCCGGCCTTGCGCGCGGCTATTTGCATCGCGCCGCCTTGAGCGCAGAGCGTTTTGTCGCCAACCCCTTCAGCACTGACCCGGCGGCGCGCCTGTATAAAACCGGTGACTTGGTGCGTTACAGCGCGGACGGCATCTTGCATTTCCTGGGCCGGCGCGACCATCAAATCAAGCTGCGCGGCTATCGGATTGAGTTGGGCGAGATTGAAGCCTGCCTGAATGCGAATTCCATGATTTCGGAAGCCGCCGTGATCTTGCATGAAAGCCATGGCCGGCAACATTTATATGCCTGTGTGGTGCTGGTGGACGGTTTGGCAGAGCAGGGTGAGCAGGGTGCGGGCGGCGCCGGCGCGCAATGCGCAGCCGTATGCGGCCAGGTTTGCCCGCCGATTGAAGCGGCGATTGTGCAAGCCATCCGCCAGCAATTGGCGGCGCAGTTGCCAAGCTATATGCTGCCCTCAAAATTCATTCAAATCCCGGCCATGCCGCTCACCGGCAATGGCAAGATTGACCGCGCGGCCTTGGCCAAAGTGGCCTTGGCGCAGGCGGCGCCCAGCGCGCCGGCGGCAGATTCCGCCACCCCGGACGCAGCGCCGCGCGCCAGCTTGAGCGCGCTTGAAGCCGCCTTATTGGAAATTTGGCAAGCCTTGCTGCCGGGTCAACGCTTGGGCGTGCATGATAATTTCTTCGCCCTGGGCGGCGACTCGATTTTGAGTTTGCAAATTATCTTCAAAGCGCGTCAGGCCGGCATGCATGTCACGCCGCGCATGGTGTTTGAAGCGCCCACCATTGCCGAGCTGGCGAATTTGATCGCCTTGCAGCAAGCGCAGAGGCCGCAAAGCCTGGCGGCCGCCGAAGTCAAGGGCAAGCAGGTTTTAACGCCGATCCAGAATTGGTTCTTTGCGCATAATCAGGCCCAGCCTGAGCACTTTACCCAGTCCTTTGTGTTTGAAGTCGAGCCAAACCTGAATCTTGCCGCCTTGCAAAGCGCGCTTAATCTGGCCCTGCAACACCACGATGGTTTGCGCACCCGTTATCAGCAAGACAGCCGCGCCGCATGGCAGGCTGACATCGCACCCATGACTGCGTCCGACGTCGCGCCGCTCACCATTGCATGCCGCGCCTGGCCTGAAGATGAGCGCCAATTGGCAGACTGGTTTGCGCAACAGCAAGCGTCCCTGAATTTGCAAGCTGGCCCGATGATGGCGGCCTTGTTGGTGCAAAAAGCCGATCAAAGCCGCGCCGTCTTGCTGCTGCTGGCGCATCATTTGCTGATTGATGGCGTGTCGTGGCGGATTTTGCTCGATGATGTGCTGCAAGCCTATGCCGCTTTACTGGCCGGCAAGACGCCACAGCTGCCGCCCAAAACCTGCTCCTTCCAGCATTGGGCGCAGCAGCTCAGCCAACATTATCTGGCCCCGCAGACAGTGCGCGCCGGGCTGGCGTTCTGGCGTGAATATCTGTCCCGTCCCGTGGCCAGCCTGACTGCCGACGCTGCCGCCTTGCAGCAGCGCAATCAAGTCGCGCAGGCGCGCAAATTAAGCGTGACGCTGCCGGCGACTGAGCAATTATTGGCCAGCGCGCCGGCGGCCTACCATGCCAAAGTGAGCGATCTGCTGTTAGCCGCTGTGTTGGCCAGCTTGCGCGCTTGTCTGGGCGGTAAAAATTGGCGCATCGACCTTGAAGGCCATGGCCGTGACGCGCTCGATGGCGCTGACATCGAATTGGATGTCAGCCGCACAGTCGGCTGGTTCACCACCCTGTACCCGGTTTGCTTTGCCTTGGAAGAAGGGCAGGACGGCACGCCGCAAGCCTTGGATGCCCTGCTGAAACACGTCAAACAAGCTGTGCGCAGCGTGCCGCAAGCCGCATTTGGCTGGCTGGCCTATGGCGCAGACGAGGGGCAATGGCCGGCGCAGTTGGCGCGCAACAGCGAGATTTGCTTTAACTATCTTGGCCGCTTTGATGGCGACTTTATCGCCACGCCCTTGCTTGGCGTCTCTGCCTTGTCGGGCGGGGCGCGTCAGGCGGCTGACAATCAGCGCGCCCATTTGCTGGAAATCGACGCCTTTGTGCAGGGCGACAGCCTGACCGTGGAATGGACTTATCAAGCAGAGCTGCAATGCGTAGCCGCCTTGTCGAGCGAATTCACACGCCAATTGCAAGCCTTGCTGGCGCACTGCGCGGCGCAAAGCAGGGCGCACTACACGCCTTGCGATTTCCCGCTGGCCAAGTTGAGCCAGGCGCAAACCGATGTGCTGGCGGCCAAAGATGCGCATTTGCAAGATGTGTATCCGCTCACGCCAACCCAGGAAGGCATGTTGTTCCACGCCCTGCAAACGCCAGCGGCCAGTCTGTATATTGAGCAAATCTGCTTTAGCCTCACTGAAAGCGTTGATGCGGCGGCCTTGCGCGCGGCCTGGCAAAGCGTGGCGGCGCGTCATCCGGCCCTGCGCACAAGATTCGATTTGAACAGTGCAGGGCAGCCGCTGCAATGCGTCAGCAGCGAAGTCAAGCTCGATTGGCGCGCGGCCCACTATGCAGAGATGGGACAGGATCTGCAAGACGATGCGGCCGCCCTGGACGCCTATCTCTTAATTGATCGCGCCGAAGGTTTTCCTTTGTCGGCGGCGCCATACCGGATCTGCCTGTTTGATTTGCCGCAGGGCGGCCAATGCATGATTTTCAGCCATCACCATGCTTTGCTGGATGGCTGGTCAGTGCAAGTCTTGTTGGATGAAGTCACCCAAGCCTATCGCGGCGAAGCGTTCAAGCAGAGCGCGCGCCCATTCCGCAGCTATGTCCAGGCGCAGCAGCAGCAACAAGCGGCGGCGCAAGCACATTGGCGGCAGCGCTTGCAGGGCTTGGCCGAAGCCACGCCTTTGCCGGGCGCGCGCGCCGTGCTGGCGACGCAAGACGGGATTGGCCGCGCAGAATTCCTCATTGACAGCCAGACCCAAGCCGCCTTGCAACACTTTGCCAGAGCGCAGCACATCACCCTCAGCACCTTGGCCCAGGCGGCTTGGGGCTTGCTGCTGCAACGCTACACGGGACAGGATGATTGCGTTTTCGGGGTGACAGTTTCGGGCCGGGCGCAAGCCTTGCCGGGGATTGAAAACATGGTCGGCCTGATGATCAGCAGCTTGCCATGCCGCGTCAATCTGGATGGCCGCCAAAGCCTGTCAGACTGGTTGCGGCAATTGCAAAAAGCGCAGCAGGAAAACGAGCAGCACTGCAGTATTTCGCTGGCGGATATGAAGCAATTGGCCGGGCTGGATTGGCCGGGCGCACTGTTTGATTCGCTGCTGGTGTTTGAAAACTATCCGGGCAGCCGGCATGATGCGCCGCTGTTCCAGTTTGCGCGCGCGGCTGAGCGCACCAATTTCCCGCTCACCCTGGTGATTGCGGAAAATCAGGGCTTGCATGGTCATTTGCATTATGAACACCGCTATTACACGCCTGCCGCCGCAGAGCGTTTGCTGGCCCACTTTGTGCAATTGCTGCAAGCCATCAGCACCGGCGCAGCCAGCCGGCTTGCGCAAGTCAATATGCTCACAGCCGAACAGGAAGCCGCTTTGCTGGCCGCCTGGTCGCCGCCGCCTGTGCCATTGTTTGAGGGCTGCGCCCATCATTTGTTTGAACAGCAGGCGCGCGCGACGCCAAACCACATCGCCTTGCGCTATCAGGATCAAGCCATCAGCTATGCGGAATTGGATCAGCGCGCTGCGCAGTTGGCCCGCTATTTGATGGCGCAGGGTTTGCAAACTGAGCAATTGGTGGCGGTGTTTATGTCGCGTTCGCCGGATTTGGTGGTGGCGCTGTTGGCGATTCTCAAAGCGGGGGCGGCGTATATCCCGATTGACGCCGCGTATCCAGCCGAAAGAGTGGCGTATTTATTGGCGGACAGCCAAGCCGCCATCCTGCTCACCGAAAGCCAATTGGCGGCGCGTTTGCCGGCGGACAGCGGCGCTGGCGTACAGCGGCTCTTGCTCGATCAAGTCCTGCCTGCACTGGCGGCAACAGCGCAAACCGCGCCGGCGCCCGACTTGCCGGCGTTAAAAGGCAGCAACTTGGCGTATGTGATCTATACCTCGGGTTCGACCGGCTTGCCCAAGGGCGTGATGATTGAACATCGCGGCTTGGTGAATTACCTCAGTTATGCCCGGCGCAGCTATGGCAGCGGGGCGCATACCCTGGCGTTTTTGCATTCCTCGATCAGCTTTGACGCCACTATCACCAGCTTGTGGCTGCCGCTGGTGGCCGGCGGCGCCGTGATTATCATTCCCGATGCGCAAGACGCCACCAGTTTGGCGACGCAATTAAGCCCGACAGCAGAATTGGCCCAGCTTGCCTTTGATGCCCCGTGCAAGGCCGCGCACTTGCTGAAAATCACCCCGGTGCATCTTGAGTTATTGGGCCAAACCCTGCCTGCCGGCGCAGCGGCCAGCGTGCAAGCCATGGTGGTCGGCGGCGAAGCCTTGCCGGCGGCGTCTTTGCAAGCCTGGCGCGATGGCGCACCGCAGATCCGCATCTTCAATGAATACGGCCCGACCGAAACCGTGGTCGGTTGCTGTGTGTATGAAGTGCAGCCCGGTGAGCAGTTAAGCGGCAGCGTGCCGATTGGCCAGCCGATTGATAACACGCAGCTGTATGTGCTGGACAGCGAATTGCGTCCCGTCCCGTTTGGCGCGAGTGGCGAGTTGTATATCGGCGGGGCCGGCGTTGCGCGCGGCTATCTGGGACGCGAGGCGCTCACGCAGGAGCGTTTTATCGCCAACCCCTTCGGCCCTGGCCGCTTGTATCGCAGCGGCGATCTGGTGCGCGCTTTGCCGGATGGCAATCTGGATTATGTGGGCCGGCGTGATCAGCAGATCAAATTGCGCGGCTATCGGATTGAGCTGGGCGAAATCGAAGCGCAGTTAGCCACCCATCCCGCATTGCGTCAGGTGGCGCTGCGTTTGCACAAAGCGGCCAATGGCGCGGCCAGCGATGCACAGCTGGTCGCCTATGTGGTGCCGCATCAGCCGGCGCAAGCGCCGACTGCCGGCCAATTGCGCGAGTATCTGGGCCAGTTGTTGCCGCAACACATGCTGCCCGGCCACTTTGTGCAGATGGAAAGCATGCCGCAAACCGCCAACGGCAAGCTCGACTACAAAGCCTTGCCGGCGCCGCAAATCGGGGTGCGTCCTGCCATGCTGGCGCCGCGCAACAGCCTTGAGCAAAGCTTGCAAGCGATCTGGTGTGAGGTCTTGCAGCAGCAGGAAATCGGGGTGGACGACAATTTCTTTGATCTTGGCGGCCACTCATTGAAAGCCTTGCGCATGTTGGCGCGGATTGAGCAACAACTCAATCTCAGCCTCAGCATCAAAGATGTGTTTGAGCAAACCAGTATTGCGCAAATGGCGCACTTGATCGGGCAACGCCGCAAGCAGGGCGGCAGCCAGATGGCGGCTTCCTCTGCATCCGCGCCGATTGCGCGCATTGCGCGCGAGGGCCGACGGGTCTCGAATATGAGTAAGAAGTAAAACGGTATCAATTTAAGCGATGCAGTCGCGCCACGCCGCCATGCACTGCATCCTTTCCTAACATTTATCGCAGAAAGCGCATATGCAAGATTCAACCAATGTATCCACTGACTTGGGCGCCGGCTCAAGCTCTTACTTATTTACGCCATCCTTTGCCCAGCAGCGCATGTGGTTGCTGGATCAACTCGAACCGGCCTCGGCGCGCTACAACATCGTCACCGCCTTATCCTTGCGCGGGCGATTGAACCTGGCGGCCTTGGAGGCGGCTTTGAATCAGGTGGTGGCGCGCCATGAATCGCTGCGCACCGTGTTTGAATACGAAAACGGGGTGCTGCAACAATGCTGCCTGGAAAGCTTGGAGATTGCGCTGGAAGTGCTGGATGGGGCTGACTTGAGCAGCGCCGAATTCCTCTTGCAGCAATACCGCCAGACCTTCAATTTGCAAGCAGCGCCGCTGCTGCGTTGCCGCGTATTGCAGTGCGCGCCGGAGGAATATGTGCTGGCGCTGACCATGCACCACATTATTTCCGATGCCTGGTCGTCGGAAATCTTGGCGCGTGAATTGGCGCTGTGCTACCGCGCGCAGCTCACGCAAACGGCGCTGGAATTGCCGGAACTGAGCATTCAATACGCCGATTTTGCCGAATGGCAGCGCGAACAAGCCGCGAGCGGGCAAGATGAAGCCAGTCTGGCCTATTGGCGACAGCAGTTGCAAGGCGTCAGCCCGCTGGCCCTGCCGCTGGACAAAGCGCGCCCGGCGCGCATGTCGTATCGCGGCGCGACACAATATTTTGACTTGCCGCGCGCCACCACCGATGCCTTGGCCGCGCAGGCGCGCGCACAGGGCAATACCCTGTTCGTGCAATTGCTGACCGCTTTTTATGTCTTGCTCTACCGCTATACCGGGCAAACCGACTTGGTGGTCGGGGCCCCGGTTTCCGGGCGTGGCCGCCTGGAGCTGGAAAATCTGATCGGCCTTTTCGTCAACACCATCGCCTTGCGTGTGGATGTGCAGCCGCAAGCCAGCTTCAGCCAGTTGGCGCAGCAAGTGCGGCAAGTGGTGCTGGATGGCCAGGCGCAGCAAAATGTCGGCTTCGAGCGCGTCTTGCAAGCCTTGAATGTGGAACGTGATTTAAGCCATACCCCGATTTTCCAAGTCATGTTCGCTTATCAGGAAGCTTCTGCGGAACATTGGCAATTTGAGGGCATGCAAGTGGAGCGCGTGAACGTGGCGGCGGATACGGCCAAGTTTGACCTCACGCTCTCGCTGGAAAATCTGAATGGACAATTGCGCTGCGCGCTCGAATACAGCAGCGATTTGTTCAAGCCGGAAACGATGCAGCGTTTCAGCGAACACTTTACGCAATTGTTAGCGCAAATCGCCGCCAGCGACATCCAGCAAGTCAGACTGAACGAGTATGAATTTTTAAGCCAGGCCGAGCGCCGGCAATTATTGTCTTGCTGGGATCAACCGCTCGCGCACTATCCTGTCAGCGCATGCCTGCATCAGGCCTTTGAGCAGCAGGCCGCGCGCACGCCAGACGCGATTGCGCTGCGCGTGGGCGAGCAAAGCATCAGCTACGCCAGTTTGAATGCGCGCGCCAACCAATTAGCGCGCTATCTGCGCAGCGCCCTGGAGCAAAGCGGGACGGAGCCGGCCGGCGCGGATGAAAACCGGCATGCCCTGATCGGTATTTGCCTGCCGCGTGAAGATGATTTGGTGGTGGCGATTTTGGCGGTGCTGAAAGCCGGTTGCGGCTATTTGCCGATTGATCCGGCCTTGTCGCCTGAGCGGATTGCTTTTTATGTGACAGACTCCAAACTTTCCCTGGTGCTCACCAATGCGGAATTCAGTCCCCTGTTCGGGCCGGCTGAGAGCGCGCTGGTGTCTACCGTGTGCGTCGATAGCGAACGCGCGTTTATGCTGGCGATGGCGCAAGACAATCTTGATCTGCCATGCTCGCCGCAGCAATTGGCGTATGTGATTTACACCTCCGGCTCGACTGGCACACCGAAAGGCGTGCTGGTGCCGCACAGCAATGTGATGCGCTTATTCCACGCCACTGACGCCTGGTTCGGTTTTGGCGCGCAAGATGTGTGGACTTTATTTCACTCCAGCGCCTTCGATTTCTCGGTCTGGGAAATCTGGGGCGCGCTGTTATACGGCGGCCGCCTGGTCGTCGTGCCCTATATGGTGTCGCGCTCGCCGCAAGCTTTTTACGACCTGGTGCAAAGCGAAAAGGTGACGGTGCTCAATCAAACCCCGTCCGCCTTCAAATTGTTCAGCGCAGTCGATGCGGCGATGCCGCAAAACGCGGACAAACTGGCCTTGCGCTATGTGATCTTTGGCGGCGAAGCCCTGGAGCCGTCCAGCCTGCGCACCTGGATGCAGCGCTATGGCGACGCTGCGCCGCAACTCATCAATATGTATGGCATCACCGAAACCACGGTGCATGTCAGTTATCGCCGCATCACCCGGGCCGACGCGCAAAACCACGGCGCCAGCCCGATTGGCGTGGCGATTCCTGATTTGCGTTTATTCATTCTGGACGCCAATTTGAAGCTGGCCCCGATCGGTGTCACAGGTGAGATTTATGTGGCCGGCAGCGGCGTTGCCGAAGGCTATTTGCGCCGCCCCGAACTGACCCAAGAGCGCTTTATCGCCTGGCCGCCGGCGCTGCAGCAGGCGGCGGGCTGGCATCCTGCTGCGCGCCTGTATAAAACCGGCGACCTGGCGCGCTTCTTGCCGGATGGCAGTATCGAGTATCAAGGCCGCGCCGATGATCAAGTCAAAATCCGGGGTTTCCGGATTGAATTGGGCGAAATTGAAGCCGCCTTGCGCCAAGTGGAAGAGGTGCGCGAAGTGTGTTTGAGCACCTTGCGCGATCAGGGCGCGGCGCGCATCGTCGCCTACATCGTGGCGCAGCCCGGCGCCACGCCGCAAATTGAGCATCTGCGCGCCAGCCTCAAGCGCACTCTGCCCGAATACATGATTCCGGCCCACTTTGTGTTCCTGGACGCCTTGCCATTGACCAATAATGGCAAGATTGATCGCAAAGCCTTGCCCGCGCCGGCCAATTTGCGCCCGCATATGGCCAGCGAATTTGTCGCCCCGCGCAATCCGCAAGAACAATTGCTGGCCGATGTCTGGCGCCAGGTCTTGGGTTTGAGCGAAGTCGGCGTGCTGGATAATTTCTTTGCGCTTGGCGGCGATTCCCTGCGCGGGGTGCAGGCGATTGGTCAGGCGCGCGCCTTGGGCTTGAATCTGGCCTTGGTTGATTTGTTTGCGCACCAGACCATCGCCGGCCTGGCCAGCCAGGCAGCGCAAAACCTGCCGGCGCGCGTGAAAGCGGCGCAGCAGCCATTCAGCCTGATCAGCGCAGAAGACCGCGCGCAATTGCCGGCCAGCGCGATTGACGCCTACCCTCTGTCGCGCATGCAAGGGGCGATGTTCTACCACATGCAATTGGCGCCGGAATCGAATGTTTACCACTGCACCGGCACCTCGCATATTGGCTTGAAGAGTCCGTTTAATGAAGCCGCCTTCCGCCAGGCCGTGCAAGAAACCGTGGCGCGCCATGATGTGTTGCGCACCTCGTTTGAACTCAGCGGCTTTAACCAGGCGCTGCAAGTGGTGCATGCCGATGCCGTATTGCCGCTGGAAGTGGAAGATTTGCGCGGCATGGACACAGCCGCGCAAGAACAGCGCATTAAAGACTTGCTGGAACAAGAGCGCAACTCGCCGTTTGATCTGTCCAAGCCGACCTTGCTGCGCTTTTTCATTCAATTGCGCAGCGAGCTTTCCCTGCAATTCACCATGACCGAATGCCACCCGGTGTTTGACGGCTGGAGCTATCACACCATGATCGTCGAGGTGTTCAACCGCTATGCCGGCATCACCGGCGATGGCGACTTTGTTGAACCGCCGGCCTTGCAAGTGAATTACCGCGATTTTGTGGAAATGGAATTGGCCGCCGTGGCCGACCCTGCGCATCAGCAATATTGGGCCGACAAACTGGCCGACTGCACCATCTTGCGCCTGCCGCGCCTGCAGCCGCAAAACGATGCCGCGCACAGCACGGCGCCTTGCCTGAAAGCGGTGCGCATCCATTTGCCGGAAGAGGTGTATGCCGGCTTGCAAGCGCTGATGCATGCCGCTTCCGTGCCGATGAAGAGCGTACTGCTGGCGGGACATATCAAAGTGATGAGTCTGGTCAGCGGCGAGCGCGATATTTTGACCGGCATTCCAAGCAATGGCCGCCCGGAAGAAGTGGGTGGCGACGCCCTCTACGGTTTGTTCTTAAACACCTTGCCCTTCCGCTTTATCTTGCAGCACGGCGCCTCATGGCGCGACACGGTGCAGGCGGTGTTTGCCAATGAATGCGAAGCCATGCCATACCGCCGTTTCCCGCTGGCGGAAATTCAGCGCCAGTTTGGCCGCCAAGCCTTGCTCGATGAAGTGCTGTTTAACTATATGGACTTCCATGTCTATGAAAAACTCGACAGCAAGCTGGGTTTCACGGTGGTCGATACGCTCGATAGCGGCGAAGTGAATGAAGGCACCAACTTTGCCTTGAACGTGCACTTCCAGCACCTGACCCTGTCTTCACAGCTCAAGCGCAAGCAAATTTCGATTCAAATCGACTATGACGCCAGCCAATTGACGCGGCAGCAAATCGATGAGATGGCGGAATATTATCAAGCCGTGTTCAGCGCCATGGCCAGCAGCCCGCAAGCGCCGCACCATGCGCAAGACTTTTTGCCGCCAGCCACACGGCAAACCTTGCTGCAAGACTGGAGCGGGGCAAGCCGCACTGCGCCGCATCAGGGCGCGCGCAGCCTGGCCGCCTTGTTTGCCGAACAAGTCGCCAAACATGCCCAGGCCACGGCGCTGACCGATGGCGAGCGCAGCTATAGCTATGCGCAGCTGAACCAGGCCGCCAATCAATTGGCGCGCCACTTGCAAAGCCGGGGCTTGCGCGCCGGCCAGCATGTGGCCCTGTGTTTAGCGCGCTCGCCGGAAATGATTATCGCCATCCTGGCGATTGTCAAAGCGCAGGCGGTGTATGTGCCGATTGATGTGGAAGACCCCTTGCAGCGCATCGCCGGCATTGTGCAAGACAGCGCCTGCCAACTGATCATCAGCCAGGAGCGCTATGCATCGTATTTCCCGGCGCAGCAAGGTTTGCTGCTGCTGGAGCGAATCAGCACTGAATTGGCGGCCTTGCCTGCGGATGATCTGCCGCTTGTCCCCTCTGAGCAAGAGCCAAAGGCTTACATCATGTACACCTCCGGTTCAACCGGCGCGCCGAAAGGCGCGCTGATTCCGCAAGCCGGGATTGTGCGTCTGGTGAAACAGGCGGGCTTTGTGGATTTTGAGAAAAATGGCCGGGTCTTGCAGTTATCCAGCGTCAGCTTTGACGCCTCCACCCTGGAAATCTGGGGCGCTTTGCTGAATGGCGGCTGCCTGATTCTGTATCCGAACAGCCTGCCCAGCATTCCAGTGCTGGAAAACCTGATCGCGCAGCAAAAGGTCGAAACCGCCTTCCTCACCACCACCTTGCTCAATACCGTGGTCGATGAAAAACCGCAGATTCTGGCCCCGTTGCGCCATCTCATCAGCGGCGGCGAAGCGATGTCGCCGGCCCATGCGCGCAAGCTGTTGCAAGCGGCGCCGGGATTGCGCCTGACAAACGGCTATGGCCCGACTGAAAACACCACCTTCAGCACCACTTACGAGGTGAGTCTGGCCGATACGGAGCAAAGCGGCGGCATCAGCATTGGCCGCGCGATTGCGCAAACCCAAACCTATGTCCTGGATGCTTTCATGAATCCGGCGCCGATCGGCACGCCGGGGCAGTTGTATGTCTCTGGCGCCGGGCTGGCCTTTGGCTATTTGCAGCGCGAAGAATTAACGGCGGCCGCATTTGTCGCCAATCCATTTGACGCCAGCGGCCAGGCCCCGCGCCTGTATCGCACCGGTGATTTGGTTTGCTATCACAGCGATGGCAATCTGCACTATCTGGGACGGATCGATGGCCAGGTCAAAATGCGCGGCTTCCGTATCGAGCTGGGCGAAATTGAAAGCGCCTTGTGCCGCCATCCGGCAGTCAAACAGGCGGCGGTGCGGGTGTTGGAGATTGCCGGCGGCAAAAAAATCATCGCCTGGGTGGTGGCGCAGGAAAGCTTGGGTGCGGACACGACCGCATTAAAGATCTTCCTCTCGCAGCAGCTGCCTAAATATATGTTGCCGAATCAACTGATCCTGTTGCCGGAGATGCCGCTCACGCGCAATGGCAAGCTGGACAGCAAACGCTTGCCGGCCCCCGCCGCGTTGACAGCGGCGCAGCCGGCGGGCGCCGCCATGCAGCCGGCCAGCGTCATTGAGCTGGATATTGCCCAAGTCTGGCAGCAAGTCTTGCAATTGGCGCAGCCAAGTCTGGATGACAATTTCTTTGACTTGGGCGGCCATTCGCTGTCGCTGGCGCGCGTGCACCAGCAATTGCGCGCGCGTGGCTATGCCGAGTTGGCGATTGTTGATTTGCTCAACTACCCGACCATCCGCAGCCTGGCGCAGCATGTGCAAGAAAGCCGCCAGAACGCAGGCGCCAGCGCCAATCAGGCGGAAATCAATGCGCAGAGCGAGCAAAAACGCCTGGACGGGCGCCGCCGTTTAGCTCAATTGCAGCAACAAAAACAGCGCGCGTAATGGCTTGATTGCGGTTTTATCCCGGCACACGAAGGCTGCTGCCGCTGTGCCGGGAGATTGCAGCAAAAAGATATAAAAAATGAATGGAATTGGATTGAACATGCAAACAACTACTGGCTTGGAAATTGCCATCATCGGCATGGCAGGGCGTTTTCCCGGCGCCGGAAATGTCGAGCAATACTGGCGCAATATCGCCGCCGGCATCGAATCGGTGCGCCCGCTGCGCCCGGATGAGCTGGCTGCCGCCGGCGTCAGTGAAGCACAATTGGCCAACCCGGAGAATGTGAATGCAGGCGCGTTTTTAGAAGAGATCGAATATTTTGATGCCGGCTTGTTTGCTTACGCCGCCAAAGAAGCGCAGTTGATGGACCCGCAACACCGCCTGTTTTTGGAAACCGCATGGGAAGCGCTGGAACATGCCGGCTGTGCGCCGGATCAATTTGAAGGCCAAATCGGCGTCTTCGCCGGCGCGCCGGGCAGCAGCTATCTGCTTGAAACCGTGGCCAAAAATGCCGCTGCGCTGCGCCAGGTCGCGCTGTCTGATTTGATGTATGAAAACACGCATGATTTGCTGGCCACCCGCGTCTCTTACAAACTCAATTTGCGCGGCCCCAGCATTACGCTTGGCACAGCATGCTCGACTTCGCTGGTCTTGCTGCACTACGCCTGCCAGTCGCTGTTAGCCGGCGATTGCGATGTCGCCTTGGCCGGCGGCGCGCGCGTGAGTGTCCCGCACAAGTCGATTTATTCGTATGCCGAAGGCGGGATCTTGTCGCGCGATGGCCATTGCCGCAGCTTTGACGCCAAGGCCAGCGGCACCATTTCCAGCAATGGCGTGGGGGTGCTGGTGCTCAAGCGTCTGGAGGATGCGCTGCGCGATGGCGATACCGTGCATGCGATTATCAAGGGCACGGCAGTCAATAATGATGGCGCGCAAAAAGTCGGCTTTACCGCGCCTTCGGTGGCAGGCCAGGCCGAAGTTATTCAAAAAGCCCTGGCGGCGGCCGATGTCGAAGCGGAATCCATCAGCTATATCGAAGCGCATGGCACCGCCACCCATTTGGGCGACCCTATCGAATTGGCCGGTTTAAGCAAGGCGTATCGCCAACACACGCAGAAAACCGGCTTTTGCGCAATTGGCTCAGTGAAAGCCAATATCGGCCATACCGATACCGCCGCCGGTGTCGCCGGTGTGATTAAAGTGGTGCAAATGCTCAAGCATGCGGTGTTGCCGCCTGCTGTGAATTTTGAGACGCCGAACCCGGAAATCAACTTTCCCGCCACGCCGTTTTATGTCAACCAACAGCGCCAGGTGTGGGCTGCGCCGCTGCGCCGCGCCGGCGTCAGCGCGTTTGGCATTGGCGGCACCAATGCGCATGCGATTTTGGAAGCGGCAGAACCGGCCGGCCCCGGCTCCGCCTCGCGCGAATTGCAGTTGCTCTGTTTTTCCGGCAAAACCCGGGCCGCGCTGGAAGCCAATATCGCGCATTTCCGCAGCTGGCTGGAACATCACGATGACAGCGTGTTTGCCGACGCCGCCTATACCTTGAAAACCGGGCGCGTGAGCTTGGAATATCGCAGCGCCGTCTTGTGCCGCGACCGCGCTGATGCCCTGGCAAAACTGGGACAAGCATTGCCCGGCAACTACAGCCGGGTGCAAGATCGCGCCCTGGTCTTTATGTTCAGCGGCCAAGGCGCGCAATATCACAATATGATGCGCGGCCTGTACCAAGCAGAAGCCGTGTTTCGCGCCAGCGTGGACGCCAGCGCAGCCATCCTGCTCCCGCTGTTGGGACAGGATATCCGCGACGTGGTGTTTCTCGACGCCGCAGCACAGGACGAGGGTAAAGCCGCGCTCTTGCAGCGCACCCGCTACACCCAGCCGGCATTATTCGTGTTTGAATATGCGCTGGCGCAATTGCTGAGCAGCTGGGGGCTGCAAGCCAAAGCCGCGATTGGCCACAGCATTGGCGAATATGTGGCGGCCTGTTTGGCTGGCGTCTTCAGCTTGCCCGATGCGCTGAAACTGGTGGCGGCGCGCGCTGCCGCCATGGACGATATGCCCGGCGGCGCCATGTTGGCGGTCGGCTTGAGCGAAAGCGAAGTTGAAGCGTATCGGATTGCCGGTGTCTCACTGGCGGCGGTGAATGCGCCAAACATGGTGGTCTTGGCCGGCCCGCATGAGAGCATCCAGGCGGTGCAAGCCGCGCTGCAACAAGCGCCCGGGAATCCGATTTCCAACCGCCTCTTGCATACCTCGCACGCCTTCCATTCGGACATGATGCAAGGTTGTCTGGATGTGTTCGCACAAGCCTTTGAAGGCGTCACACTTAATGCGCCGACAGCGCCGTTTATTTCCAGCCTGAGCGGCGACTGGATCACCGCAGCGCAAGCCACGTCCCCGGCGTATTGGCTGGCCCAATTGCGCCAGCCGGTGCGCTTTGCCGACGGCGTGGCAAAAATCCTGAGCGACGCCAATCATGTGCTGCTGGAAGTCGGGCCGGGGCGCAGCCTGGCGGCCTTGGTCGAGCAACAGCTTGCGCCAAACCAGCGCGGCCAGGTGCTGGCCTGTGTGCGGGAAGTGAAACGCCAGGCCAGCGATGAGGCGGTGTTGTATGGCGTGTTGGGCCAATTATGGGCCTTGGGCGTGCGCGTCAACTGGCGCGGTTTTTATCAGGCCGAACAAAGACGCAAAATCGTCTTGCCAAGCTACGCCTTTCAACGGCAAAAGTATTGGCTGGAGCCAGTTGCTGCCGCCACTGCCGCCACTGCCGCTGCTGATCAAGCGGCGCAGGCCACGCCAGACGGCGCCCGCAAAGCGCTGCCAGACTGGTTTTATCAGCATGTGTGGCAGCAAGCCGCATTGCCAGTCAGTGCGCAGACCGGCGCAAGCGCTGGCAAAAACTGGCTGGTGTTTGACGATGAACATGGGGTGTCGGCGGCCTTGAAAGCCGGCTTGCAAGCAGCCGGGCACACGGTGGTCGAAGTCAAATCCGGTTCCGGCTTTCGCATGCCTGGCGGCAAAAACCCGCGCAGCGCGCAAGTGACGCCAGGGCAGGGCGCAGATTTCAAAAAATTATTCGCCTGCTTAAAGCAAGAAAATCTCTGGCCGCAGCATATTGTGTATTGCGGCGCCATCCAGGATCTGCCCAAGAGCGATGCGGCGGTGAGTTATGCGCAGTTTGAATCCCTGCTCAGCATTGCGCGCGAATATTCGCTGCTGGGCGCGGATGCCGAATGCCAATTCGCCCTGGTGCTCAATCATCTGGCCGAAGTGTGCGGCAGTGCGATTGATCCGGCCAAATCCTTGCTCAGCGGCGCATGCCGCGTGATTCCCAAGGAATACAGCCAAATCCATTGCAGCACGATAGATATCGTGCTGCCCGCCAAAGGCTTATTTGGCCGCGCCGGCAAGTTTGACGCTGAGGCTTTGCTGCGCGAGTTGCAGCGCGCGCCGCAGCATGGCGCTGCGCCAGTGGTGGCCTTGCGTGGCCGCAGCCGTTTAGTGCAAAGCGTGCAAGCTGTGCCCTTGCATGAAAGCGCGCCGGCGCCATGCTTCCGCCAGCAAGGCGTGTACCTTATCAGCGGCGGTTTTGGCGGCATTGGGGCCAGTATCGCACGCCATCTGGCCAGCCAATACCAGGCGCGTTTGATTCTGACTTCACGCGGCGAGACGCCCGCGCCTGAGGCATGGGAGGCCTGGCTGGCGAGTCACGATGTGTCAAATGACAAATCGCAGCGCATCCGCTTATTGCAGGAATTAATCAAGCTTGGCGCCAAGGTCGAGGTGATTTGCGCGGACGTGAGCGATGCCGCCGCGATGCAAGCCGGCCTGCAGCGCGCCGAAGCGGTATTGGGCAAGGTGCAAGGCGTGATTCACAGCGCAGGGATTGCCGATGGCGCCTTGATTCAACGCCGCACAGCCGCAGATTCCGCCAAAGTATTCGCCTCCAAAGTGATCGGCACGCAAAACTTGCAGCGTTTGTTTGCGCAACATCAATTGGATTGCTTTGTGTTGTGCTCCTCACTGGCCTCGGAAATCGCGCCGGTCGGACAGGCCGCTTACTGCGCCGCAAACGCCTACCAGGACGCATTCGCGCAAGCCCGGGCGGCGCAGGGTGGCGCCACCCGCTATCTGGCGATCGGCTGGGATTCCTGGCAGGAAGTCGGCATGGCGGTCAACAGCCTGGGCGCCGACAAGCTGCACTACATCCACCACGGCATCATGCCGGAGGAAGGCGTACAAGCCTTGCAGCTGGCCTTAAACAGCGGCTTGAGCCATTGCTATACCTCGACCCGTGGCCTGCCTTTGCCAACAGCCCGGCAAAGTGAGGCCGCGCCGGCCGCTGCAAGCGATGGGACGGACGCGGTCAAGCCGGATGCGGCTGCCGAGAGCGCCAGCCAATTTCATCCAAGGCCGGATTTATCGGTGGCCTATCTGGCCCCGCGCAACGAGATCGAAGCCAGTATTTGCGCCATCTGGCAAGACAAAATCGGCGTCGCCCCGCTGGGCGTACACGATGACTTTTTTGAACTCAATGGCCACTCTCTGATGGCGGTGCAAATCATCACCGAAATCAAGCGCAAGCTGCATGTCAGCCTGCCGGCCGGCTCGATTTACGACAATTCGACGATCGCACAGTTGGCGCAAAGTCTGGCGGCGCGCATGCCAAAGACCCCGGCTGTGGAAGAGAACTGAAAGGCCAATCATGACAACGCAATCTGCAGGCAAGCTTGCCACATACCCGTCGCCGGGACAGACGGAGCTAAGCGCCATCGGCCAGGAACTGATTGCCGAGGGGGTGGAATTTCCCCTGGGCTATGCGCAACTGTGTTTTTGGGTGGTGTATGAGGCGCTGGGCGAGACCGCGAATAATCTGTCACGCTTGATGATCGATGGGGAGGTGCAGGTCGGCTTGATGGAAAAAGCCATCAATTTGATGCTGCAAAGACATGATTCCTTGCGCGCCAGTATTTCCAAGAGCCAGCCGGTACAAAAAATCATGCCGCATCAAGCCTTTGATTTGGCTTTTTTTGATGGCGCTGCGGCAAGCGAGGCGGAATTCAGTGCGATGGTGGGTAAAATATCGCACCAAATGGTGGATCAAGCCTTTGATTTAAGCCAGGCCCCATTGCTGCGCGCACATTTATGCCGGCGCAGCGCAAGACAGTATGTGATGTTGCTGTGCTTCCCGCATATCATCGCCGATGGCGGCGCGGTGCACTTGTTTGAACAGCAGTTGATGGATACCTATCGGCGCCTGAGTCGCGCTGATGCGCATATTCCAGGCCGTGCGCAAACCTTGCAAATCGCCAATTTTGTCGAATGGGAGCGCCAGCGCAATGCGCAGCATGGCGCGGCCGCTTTACAGTTCTGGCGTGAGAAATTGCACGCCAGGCCATACGCGACTTTCCCTGACGCCTTGCTGGCCAAAGGCGCTTTGCAAGAGACCGATCATTACGCCAATTTCCCGGCAGCGAGTTTTACGCAATTGGCCGATGTGGCGAAACGCCATAAAGCAAGCTTGCAGATGGCGCTGCTGGCGGTGATCGCCTGCGCAGTGTTTCGCGTGACGGGACAGACGCAATTCAGCATCAATTCTGTGTTGGAAAGCCGCGACGAACATGGCACGGAAGGCTTGATGGCGGCCTTGTTGCGCGTGATGCCGGTACCGTTTTCCTTTACAGGCGAACTGAGTTTTGAGCAAGTTCTGCAGCAGGTGCGCCAGCATGTTTTGCAAGCATATGAGCACCGAGATTGCCCCTGGAGCATTCCGGTCGGCATCCTGGCCGAACAACGCTGGCGACAGCGTCCGGCGGGATATCTGGCGCTGATCAAGGCGTGCAGCAAGATTTACGCCAAAGTCTTTGCGCGCGCCAAGCTGTATCCGCGCTTCTTGGCTGATTTCTGGCTCATGGAAGCATTTCCGCCGGAAAATTGGCGCGCAGTGTTTGCTAAAAAACCGCCGCGCGCAGAACGTGGTGGCGTGGCGGCGCCGGTGCTGAATGTGAACATTTTGCAAAGCGCCTTCAAACGCGAGACCAATCAGCCCAGCCAGGCGGATGCGGCCGATAAAGAAGTACGCGCGGCGCAACTAACTGACCCGACACAATTGCTGTTGAGTGAGGCAGTGGACAACAACTGGGAAGAAGACAGCATCAATTTCTACATTCTTGATACAGGTCATGCAGAACCGAGTATCCGCATGATTTGTTCAAACTTAAACGAAACCGGGGTGCGCAGGATGATTGCCGCAGTGGAAGATATCTTGCGCACTGTGAGCGTGGCCCCGCACACCATCATCAATCAAGCAGGCTCAACTCAATAGACAGGTAAATGCCGAATGGATAGCAAAGAAAAAGTGATTGAATTTGCGGGCGTCAGCAAGCAATTCAAAGACCTCACAGCCGTCAATGATGTGTCACTCGATATCTATCGGGGCGAATTTGTTGCGCTCTTGGGGCCGAATGGGGCAGGAAAAACCACCCTGGTGGAAATGATCGAAGGCTTGAAAACCCCGGATCGCGGCAGCATCCGCATTCTTGGCCGCAGCTGGGCAAAAGATGAGGCTTTCCTGCGCATGCGCTTAGCCGGCGTTTTGCAAGAACCGCTCTTCATCAACAAATTGCGCGTGGTCGAGACGGTGAATTTGTTTGGCAGCTTTTATAAACTGCCGCGCAAGCGCAGCGATGAAGTGCTGGAGCTGGTGGAATTGTCGGGCAAGCGCAAAGCCCTGGTGGAAGAATTGTCGGGCGGTCAAAAACAGCGCTTAGCCTTGGCGATTTCAGTCTTGAATCAGCCGGAAGTGCTGATTTTGGATGAACCCACCACCGGTTTAGACCCGCAAGTGCGGCGCAGCACCTGGGAAATCCTGCGCCGTTTAAATCACGAAACGCGCTCGACCGTGATTTTAACCACGCACTATATGGAAGAAGCGGAATACCTGTGTGACCGCATTTGCATCATGCATCAAGGCCGTATTTTGACCCAGGGCACCCTGGCGCACTTGCTGCAAGTGCATGAGCCGGGCGAAATTGTGGAATATCGGGTGCGCGACGAAGCCGCCTGTAATGAATTGCGCCATCACGACAACGTGATTCAATACCACTACGACCAGGCCACCGCCAAAGTGCGCATTCTGGCGCATAACGGCACCGAGTTTTTATACCGCCTGGCCCGCTTTGTGCAAGATAAAAAAGTTGATATCGACCAGATCGTGGTCCGTAAAAAAACATTGGACGATTTGTTCCTTTCCATCGCAGGCCGAGGTTTCCATGAATAACGCATTGTTTAATTTAACCGCCACCCAATTCCGTCAATATTTGCGCGAACCGCAAATTTTGTTTTGGTCGTTTGGCTTTCCGCTCTTACTGGTGTGGTTGTTAGGCGTGTCCTTTGCCGAGCCGGATGTGAATGAACGCATTGTCGGCGTGGTTGTGCCGGCGCAGTCTGGCCCGGCGCAGGCGGAATTGAAAGCATGGGCTGCGCGCATCGAAGGTAAAGAACACACGATGCCATCCATCGTCAATCAAAATGAAGTCAAGCGCACCCATTTGGTCAAGGTCAAATATAAGTTCAAATTTTATGAAAGCCGCGAAGAAGTGGTGCGCGGTTTGAAACGTGGCGATGTGCAAGTATTTGTCGAGCCGGATGCGCAAGGTAAGCGCATGTATTTTCTGGACCCGCAAAACAGCGACGCCATGCTGACCTTCTTTTTCCTGCGTGACGATCCGGACAGCTTGAATAAAGCGGTCGAGAAAAACATGTCCGTCCTGGAAAGCCCCGGTCTGCGCTATATCGATTTCCTGGTGCCGGGTTTGATCGGCATGGCGATTATGGAAACCTGCTTAATCGCGGTAGGCTGGACCTTGATTGAAAAACGCGCCACCAAAGTCACACGTCAAATGCGCATTACGCCGATGAACCGCTACGACTTTTTAGGCGCCCATGTGCTGGCCTGTTTTGTGTTTTGCTTCATGGAGATTTTCGCGATTTATTTCTTTGCGCAGAGTTATTTTGATGTTCATGCGCAGGGCGGTTTGCTACCCTTCCTCTTACTGGTGATTGCGGGTAATTTATGCTTCGCCGGCATCGCCATCCTGGCCGCATCCCGCGCCTTAAAAGCACAAACCGCGAGCGGCATGCTGGAAGTGACTATTTTGTTCATGGTGATTTTCTCCGGTATTTTCTTCAGCTATAAACATTTCCCGGAATGGATGGTCAGCATCATCCAATACCTGCCGCTGACGATTCTGGCGGATTCCATGCGCATGGTTTTTGTTGAAGGCGCCGGCATTGCGGAAATCACCACGGCATTGGTGGTGCTGAGCCTGACCGGTTTGATCACCTTTGTAACCGGGGCGAAAGTGTTTAGATGGTATTGAGGCGGTGTTGATTGTGTAAGACGGCCGCACGGGAATTGTTCCTGTGCGGCTGGCGGGGAAATGGATTGAGGCGATTTGCCCGGAAAGCCTGATCTTGATCAAAAACGCAGGCGCTATTGGCGCAGCAGCGGGCCGAAAATTTAATTTTCAATCCAACCATGCTCCATCAGCCGCGCCCGCAACAACTTGCCGCGCGCCACATGTTCGGGATTGTCGGCAGAAACCATTTCCTGATCGAGCATGAATAAGGTTCCGCCCTGCGGCACAGCTTCCCAGCTAATGCCCATGCCCAGCAGCTCGGCGCGCGCTGGAACCTGATCGGGGGGGAGGTGGGAGAGGTAGGTGAGCCAATCGATACATGTCACTTGTTCGGGACTGATTGCTTCATTGAAATCAGGATTGCTGATGCGGGCATATTCAGGCGATAGCAGCGATATCAGTGAATGGAAGGAATCATTAACGTGCAAACGCTTAACTGCAGATGGTGAATTTTCTTGGTAGATAAATTTACATATAAGGCGATTTTTAACCGGCTTTTCTCCAAAGTAACCATCAGAATATGAGATTTTCGCTTGAATTTTTGAATCATTGAAGCATGAATGCGCTTCTAAATGACAGGTAAAACCATGCGGCGCCAAAGTGCAGTCAGTGATAAAACCGGCTTCGTCTGTATCAGTAAATTTTTGGTCTGTATGTGAAATTGATTTTCTTACTGAATCTTTTAATTCACTAAGATTTTCTCCTGCTGGCAAGCGTTCCCCTGCTTGAGTGCCAATAACTTTGAAATCGCTGACAACTGCTTTTGTATTTTTGAGTGAAGTGAGAATTTTTTTCAAATATATCGCGTACTCTGAAAAACTGAGTTTATTTTTACTCCAATAAAACCCAAAATATGCTTCCATTTTTTTTTACTCTTTCCCTAAAAATTTTAGCGTAATTCCACTTACTTCGTTTTCCCGGAATAATCTATTTACTGCAGATTTTGCCGCAGTATTGCTGAAGTGCCATTCGATCGGGACACCATCAGCCGCATGAATTTGTTTCATCGCATCTGCCAGAATCCCTTTTTTCCAAAATTCGGCATCCAAGGGTGGAAACTTCTCCCAATCCTTCGCATCAATCAAAACCTTGCGCACCGGGTCATAACCATCAAACAGCACCTTACCGCTGGGCACATCCGCATACGGCACGGCATATTCTACCCCACGCTCCACGCCGGTCACCAATTCCTGATATTCCGCACCCTTGGCGCGCAGCGGCGCCGCTTGCCAGACGCCGGGGCCGCCCTGGCTTTGGCCGATCAGGCTTTGCGCTGCCGTCAGCGGGGGCCGGCTGGGGATGGGCGCGGGGGCGGGTTTAGGCGTTGGCGCAGGTGCGCGGGGCGGCGGGCTGGCTGGCGGTGCGGATACTGCCGGGCGGGCGAAGGGGCCGGGCGCGGGTGCGCTGCCTGTGGGTTTCGGGCCGCTGCTGGCGTGGGCGTGCACTGGTGGTTTGACTTGCAGCAATGGGTGGCGGCTGGCGGCGGCGCCGTGTTGGCTGAGCCATTGCGCAAAGCGTTCGCCCAGTGCAGGCGCGGCGCGCACGCTGGCCAGCATGGCTTGCGCTTCGCCTTTGCCACGGGTGAACCAGGCCAGCAGGGCGCTCAGCAAGGCCAGGGAAAACAGCAGATGCCCCTCGGCAAAATGCTGGCTGGCGCGCAGCGTGCTGACTTTGCCCACGGCCATCCTATCTGTGTGCGGCATCGGCCCCCAGGCGTCCCAGAATCCGAGTTTGTAATGTTGCATGGCCTGCGGCATGGCTTGCGCCAGATACTGCGCCACCTCGGCGATGCCGACCAGATTCAAGAAAAAACCGCCCAGCTTGGCGCCCAGCACCGCGCCGGCAGCGGCGCCGGGCGCGGCGCCCACGCCAAACGCCAGCGAACCCGCCGCCCCACCCAACAGCGCACCCAAAGCCGCGCCGCCGCCCAGGTATAAAGCCAATTCCTTGCACAGTTTTTCCAGCAGCGGGAGCAAGCTGGCGATGTGAAACTGGCCGAGCGCGTTGTGCATGCGCTCCTGATACATGGCGTTGGCCTGTTCCAAGGCTTGCATGACGCGCTGCCCGCGCGCAATCGCCCCGCAGGCGTCGCGCGTCATGCCGAAAGCGCTGTCGCCGCTGGCAAAGCGGCAGGCGCGCTGTAATTCTGGCCAGGATGGCAGGCGCACACGTTGCAAGTCATATAAAAATGCTTGCACGCCGCGCTGCCAGATGGCGAAAAGGGGGGCTTGTTGCATGGGTGTCGGCAAAGAATGCGCAGAACAGCGCTTGTCACACGGGAAGTGCTGCAGTGTAGCATTTCCCTTGCTGCGCCTTGACTTATGCTTATAAATAAATAATTTCCATCAGAAAACGCAAACAAGCGCGGCAGTCAGGGGCGCTTAATTCTCAATCCAACCATGCTCCATCAGCCGCGCCCGCAACAACTTGCCGCGCGCCACGTGTTCAGGATTGTCAGCCGAAACCATTTCCTGATCGAGCATGAATAAGGTTCCGCCCTGCGGCACAGCTTCCCAGCTAATGCCCATGCCCAGCAGCTCGGATTTGGCGGGGACTTGCTCGGGGGGGAGGTGGGAGAGGTAGGTGAGCCAATTAATTGCGGTAATGTCCTCTTCAGAAATTTTATAAGCAAAATCTTGATCGCCTGAGCGTAAGGATCTGGGTTTGAACATGGAAATACTTAACAAAGCCAAATCTTTCAACTTTGTTTGCATCAGATAGAGAACGTGTCTGTCAGCTTTTCTGGTGTCAGGAAAGTTAATCAGGAAAAGATTGCTACTTGAAAATTCTCCATGTTTGCCATCGCAAAAAGATATATTAATTCCGCCGTCTTTTAATTTCCTGGAAGTGTTGAAAATTTCTCTAAATCCTAATTTACTTGTTGCATGATCGCTGATCATATTGTTTTCATCGACTACTGAGAAAATCTTGTCATCAGCACTGGATGACTCGCGCAAGATTTCTGATAAATTTGAAAAATCTTCAGCAATGAGGTGTGTTGCATCTTTCCCTTTTGCTATGTGACAGAAGTGTGAAAATGTGCTGTCAAATTCGCGTAATGTACTTAACGTTTTCTTGATATTAGTTGCAAATTCGCCAAAAGAAATGCATGTCTCATTCCAATAAGCTCCAAGCATGACATGTCTCATTTCTTATTCCTTTCCACTGGCTATCAGGCGTATGCCTTTGACTTCATTGTCATTAAACAGAACACGTACAGCATCTTTTGCCGAATGCGTGCTGAAATGCCATTCGATTGGGATGCCTTTTGCTGCGCGTAATTGCTTTTCCGCGTCGTTCAACACATTTGCATGCCAAAACTCAGCTCCAGCAGGCGGAAACTTCTCCCAATCCTTCGCATCGATCAAAACCTTGCGCACCGGATCATACCCATCAAACAGCACCTTACCGCTGGGCACATCCGCATACGGCACGGCATATTCTACCCCACGCTCCACGCCGGTCACCAATTCCTGATATTCCACCCCCTTGGCGCGCAGCGGCGCCGCTTGCCACACGCCGGGGCCGCCCTGGCTTTGGCCGAGCAGGCTTTGCGCTGCCGTCAGCGGGGGCCGGCTTGGAATAGGCGCGGGAGCGGGTTTGGGCGCAGGCGCTGGCGCGCGGGGCGGCGGGCTGGCTGGCGGTGCGGATACTGCCGGGCGGGCGAAGGGGCCGGGCGCGGGTGCGCTGCCTGTGGGTTTCGGGCCGCTGCTGGCGTGGGCGTGCGCGGGTGGTTTGACTTGCAGCAATGGGTGGCGGCTGGCGGCGGCGCCGTGTTGGCTGAGCCATTGCGCAAAGCGCTCGCCCAGCGCAGGCGCGGCGCGCACGCTGGCCAGCATGGCTTGCGCTTCGCCTTTGCCACGGGTGAACCAGGCCAGCAAGGCGCTCAGCAAGGCCAGGGAAAACAGCAGATGCCCCTCGGCAAAATGCTGGCTGGCGCGCAGCGTGCTGACTTTGCCTAAGGCCATCCTATCCGTGTGCGGCATCGGCCCCCAGGCGTCCCAGAATCCGAGTTTGTAATGTTGCATGGCCTGCGGCATGGCTTGCGCCAGATACTGCGCCACCTCGGCGATGCCGACCAGATTCAAGAAAAAACCGCCCAGCTTGGCGCCCAGCACCGCGCCGGCAGCGGCGCCGGGCGCGGCGCCCACGCCAAACGCCAGCGAACCCGCCGCCCCACCCAACAGCGCGCCCAAGGCCGCGCCGCCGCCCAGGTATAAAGCCAATTCCTTGCACAGTTTTTCCAGCAGCGGGAGCAAGCTGGCGATGTGAAACTGGCCGAGCGCGTTGTGCATGCGCTCCTGATACATGGCGTTGGCCTGTTCCAAGGCTTGCATGACGCGCTGCCCGCGCGCAATCGCCCCGCAGGCGTCGCGCGTCATGCCGAAAGCGCTGTCGCCGCTGGCAAAGCGGCAGGCACGCTGTAATTCTGGCCAGGATGGCAGGCGCACACGCTGCAAGTCATATAAAAATGCTTGCACGCCGCGCTGCCAGATGGCGAAAAGGGGGTCTTGTTGCATGGGTGTCGGCAAAGAATGCGCAGAACAGCGCTTGTCACACGGGAAGTGCGGCAGTGTAGCATTTCCCTTGCTGTGTGTTGACTTGCGATTGCAAATAAATGATTTCCATCAGGAAATTCAAGCAAGAACGAGCGTAACAGCGCTGTTTGTTGATGTACGATGTACATCCATGACTGGTGAAATCAGTTCGCAACATGCAGATTGTTGGGTCTGGAAATTACGCTGAACTCAATCTGCAGAATTGGGTAATTTATTTTGGCAGGGGCACGCCAAACTCACCAAATCAGGACCTTGCCTAAGGAGTGATTTACGTCGCATTCCAGTTTGTCGGACAGTGCCTCTGCCCGGCAGGTTTATGCTTCATATCCATGAACTGCGAGAATCACGGTCAGTTCCTTCTGCTTCGATATGGGTAACTGCCAGACAGGTTTTCGGATCACATCGTGTGGGTCTATCAGCGTGAACTTGGCGCCTAGGGTGAGAAGTAAATCAACAGCCTCAGCTTGACCCCCTTGCAGTGCGTGTATCAAAGCAAATTCAGGGATTATGGCGCCCAAGCTGTGCAGCAAACGAATTCCATCTGTATGATTTTCCACGGCCAAGCAATGCAGCACCGTTTCTGCAGAGTGATTATTGAACTCCAGAATTCCGGGTTTCTCTTTTACCAACTGTGGAACTGTCTGCGGACGTTCCAATACAGCTTCCAAGAGGCTGTTGAAGCCAGAAATTTCCTCCGCTGTGGCAGTTCCCATGCGTCTCATATGGCGTTTAAGGTGCAAGGTTTGCGCGGGGGCGGGGCAGGCAGCGCAGTGATCGGCTGGCAAAAAATCATATATTTATGCGGGCGGCTCTGTTGCCAAACCTACCGCCAGATTACAGCAAACTCACCCCCGCACCTGCCCACTCCCGAACACCACATACTTCAGCGAAGTCAGCCCCTCCAGCCCGACCGGGCCGCGGGCATGCAGTTTGTCGTTGGAAATGCCGATTTCCGCGCCCAGGCCATATTCAAAACCATCGGCGAAACGGGTTGAGGCGTTGACCATGACCGAGGCGGAATCGACTTCGCGCAAAAAGCGCATGGCGCGTCCATGGTGCTGGGTGATGATGGCGTCGGTGTGTTTTGAGCCATGCCGGTTGATGTGCGCAATCGCCTGATCCATATCGTCCACCACGCGCACGGCTAAAATCGGGGCCAGGTATTCGCTGTCCCAGTCGGCGTCGCTGGCTTGCGCCAGGTGCGGGTAGCCTTGCAGCAGGGCGTGGCTGGCGGCATCGCAGCGCAATTCCACTTGCTGCGTTAAATAGTCTTGCGCCAGCAGCGGTAAGATGCGCGGCGCTATTGCGCGCGCCACCAGCAGGGTTTCCATGGTGTTGCAGGTGCCGTAGCGGTGGCATTTGGCGTTGAAGGCAATCGCGCGCGCTTGTTCCAGCTCGGCGTCTTCGTCAATATACACATGGCAAATGCCATCGAGGTGTTTGATCATCGGCACTGTCGCTTCTTGCATCAGCCGCTCAATCAAGCCTTTGCCGCCGCGCGGCACGATCACGTCCACATAGCGGTTCATGGTGATCAAATGGCCGACGGCGGCGCGCTCGGTGGTGTCCACCACTTGCACCGCTTCAGCCGGCAGGCCGGCGTCAAGCAAACCCTGTTGCACCAATTGCGCCAGCAGGCGGTTGCAGTGGATGGCTTCTTTGCCGCCGCGCAAAATACTGGCGTTGCCGCTCTTGATGCATAAGGCTGCCGCATCCACCGTCACATTCGGGCGCGCTTCATAAATGATGCCGATCACGCCCAGCGGCACGCGCATCTGGCCAACCTGAATGCCGCTGGGGCGGATTTTCAGATTGCTCATTTCTCCCACCGGATCCGGCAGGCTGACGATTTGCGTCAAGCCTTCGATCATGAGGCCAATCGCTTTGTCGGATAATTGCAAGCGGTCGAGCAGGGCCGGCTCCAGCCCGACCTCGCGTGCGGCTTGCATATCTTGCGCATTCGCCGCTTTCAGCGCTGCGCTTTGCGCGCTGATCTGCGCTGCAATCGCCTGCAAGGCCCGGTTTTTGCGCGCACTGTCGGCGCGCGCCATGGCGGCGGAGGCGGCGCGCGCGCGCTGCCCGAGTTGCTGCATATAGTCTGCTAAGTGTTCTTGATTCATCGCCTGTGTTTCCATCATTCTCAGCGGGCTATTGCTAAGCCCAGTTGCAACAGCGCGTCCCAGCAATCGCCGGAAAGTTGCCGGCTTTTTAAGCCCTTGATGATTTTATCGATCTGGGCGGCCTGGCGCAGGGCGGCTTGCAATTGGGCCAGACTGAGGCGGCGCAAGGCGTCGCCGATCAGGCGTTCGCGCGGGCCGAAGACGCGGTTTTCTTTCATGGCTTGGGCTAATTGCGCCCCGCGCGCCTGCGCGCACTTGAGTTTGAGCAGGGTGCGCACTTCTTCTGTCATGGCCCATAAAATCAGCGGCAGCGCTTCGCCTTCGCCCTGTAAGCCCTGCAGCATGCGCGCTACGCGCAAGGGTTCGCCTTTTAACATGGCTTCTGAGAGTTTGAACACATCGTAGCGCGCCACATTCAAGACGCTGGCATGGATGTCTTCCAATTCCAGTTTGCCGGGGCCGTGCAAGAGGCCCAGTTTCATGATTTCCTGATGCGCTGCTAATAAATTGCCTTCGACCCGGTTGGCGATGAAGTCCAGCCCTTCGCGGCTGGCGCTTTGCTGTTGCAGGCTTAAGCGTTCTTCGATCCAGGCCGGCAGGCGCGCCCGCTCGACCAGGGGGATTTCCAGATAGGCGGCATGTTGCTGCAGGCTTTGCACCCAGGCCGCTTTTTGCGTCTGCCAATCCGGTTTCGGCATGGAGAGCAGGCACAGGGTGTCGTCGCCCAACAGCGGCGGTAAATCCTGCAGCATGCGTGCGCCTTCGACCCCGGGTTTGCCGCCGGGCATGCGCAATTCCAGTATTTTGCGGTCGCCAAACAGCGATTGCGATTGGCAGGCGGCGGCCAGCTGGCCCCATTTGAAATTGCGCTCGACATGCAAGACTTCGCGCTCGGTATAGCCTTGGGTGCGGGCGGCGGCGCGGATCGCGTCCGCCGCTTCCAGGGCTAATAAGTGCTCATCGCTGGCGATGACATACAGGCTGGCCAGGCGGCCTGCCTGTAAATGCGCTTTGAGCTGTTCCGCGCGCAATTGCATGTCAACGCTCCGGGCGGATCGCCGCCAGCCGGCGCAGGATTTGTTGCACCAGATCGCTTTGCATATCGCGCCACAACAAGGCTTCTTCTGCTTCCTTGGCCAGCACTTGCGCTTCGTTAAAGCTGATGGTGCGGCGCAGATTGATGTCGGAGGGCATGAGCAATTCCCGTCCTTTGTTATCAATCACGCGAAAGCGCAGGGTGTAGGTGAGGGCGAATTCGCGCACCCGGCCTGCGCTGTTGAGCGAAAGCACGGTTTTATCACGCGTATCGGCCATGATTTGCAAGACCGCGTCGGCCTGGCTGGCGTTGGCGGCGAGTTGCAAGCGGCTGCCGGCGCGCAAATTGCGCGTCAGTTCGATGGCCAGCGGCGAGCGCGCATCCGCTTCCAGGTACAGGCTGGAAAAGGGCAGGGCTAACAGCGCATCATTGCTGCGCAACTGAAAGCCGCAGGCCGACAGCAGCAGGGCGCACAGGGCCAGCAAGCCCCATGCGCGTTTGGTCAGGCGCATCATCAGACGACGATGTTAACCAGTTTGCCGGGCACGATGATGATGCGCTTGGGTGTGCCTTCGATAAACTTGACGACCGATTCCGCCGCCAGCGCCGCTGCTTCAATCGTCGGTTTGTCGGCGTCGCGTGCGACTTTGATCGCGCCGCGCAGCTTGCCATTGACTTGCACCATCAATTCGATTTCCGCTTGCTCTAAGGCCGCCGGGTCAACTTGCGGCCAGGGCGCGTCCAGCAATTCGCCCATTTCCGCCGCGTAGCCGAGTTGTTGCCACAGGGCGTGCGTGATGTGCGGCGCCACCGGGTACAGCACGCGCAGGAAGATGCCGAGGGTTTCTTTTTGCACCGCCATGCTTTGCGCGCCCGGGGCCAGCTTGGCGCCTTCGAGCAAGTTCAACATCTTCATACAGGCCGAGACCACGGTGTTGTACTGGATGCGGCGCATGTCCGAATCGGCTTGCTGCAAAACTTTATAAATTTCGCGGCGCAGGGTTTTTTGCGCTTCATCCAGGGCGTTGATATCCAGCGCCGGCGCTTCTGAGACGGTGGCTTTGTGGCCATAGGCATAGGCCCAGACGCGGCGCAGGAAGCGGTGTGCGCCTTCCACCCCGGCGTCATTCCATTCCAGGGTTTGTTCCGGCGGCGAGGTGAACATCACAAACAGGCGTGCGGTGTCGGCCCCGTATTGGTTGATCAAGTCCTGCGGGTCAACCCCGTTGTTTTTGGACTTGGACATGGTGGTCATTTCATATTCCAGCGGCGAGCCGTCGGCTTTTAAGCTGGCCCCGGTGATCTGGCCCTTGTCGTCGCGCAGCACATTGACTTCGTGCTCCCAGTAATAATTTTTACCGGCGTCGGCAGGTTTCTGGAAGAAGGCGCCTTTTAACACCATGCCTTGCGTCAAGAGATTGACGAATGGCTCATTCACTTTCGTCAGGCCCAGGTCGCGCATGACCTTGGTCCAGAAGCGCGCATACAGCAAGTGCAGAATTGCATGCTCAATGCCGCCGATGTATTGATCCATCGGCATCCAATAGTTTGCGCCTTCGGCCACCATGGCTTCCTTGTTTGCGGGGTCGCAATAGCGCATGAAATACCAGGACGAATCGACGAAGGTGTCCATGGTGTCGGTTTCGCGCCGCGCCGGCTTGCCGCATTTGGGGCAGTCAACCTGGAGGAAATCTTCGCGCTTGTTGAGCGGGTTGCCGCTGCCGTCCGGCACGCAGTCTTGCGGCAGCACCACCGGCAAGTCTTGTTCCGGCACTGGCACGGCGCCGCAGCTGTCGCAGTGGATGATGGGAATCGGCGTGCCCCAGTAGCGCTGGCGCGAAATGCCCCAGTCGCGCAGGCGCCAGGTGGTTTTCTTTTCGCCATCGGCTTGTTGCGCCAGGTCTGCAGCGATTTTATCCACCGCCGCCTTGTAGCCCAGGCCGTCATACGCGCCGGAATTCACAGTGACGCCGCGCTGCTTGTCGCCATACCATTCGGCCCAGGCGGCCTCGGAATAGCTTTCGCCTTCGACTGCAATCACTTGTTTGATAGGCAGATTGTATTTTTTGGCGAATTCAAAATCGCGCTCATCATGGGCCGGCACGCCCATCACGGCGCCGTCGCCATAGCTCATCAAGACATAATTGCCGACCCAGACTTCGACTTGTGCGCCGTTTAAGGGGTGGCGCACAAACAGGCCGGTCGGCATGCCGGCTTTTTCGCGCAACGCCAATTCGGCTTCGGTGGCGCCGCCTTTTTTGCATTCATCGATGAAGGCCGCCAGCGCCGCATTGCCGGCGGCAGCGTGTTGCGCCAGTGGATGTTCCGGCGCCACGGCGCAGAAGGTCACGCCCATGATGGTGTCGGCGCGGGTGGTGAAGACAAACAGCTTGCCATCCTGGATCAAGGCGCCGGCGGCGTCGCGAATCTCATGGCTGAAGGCGAAACGCACGCCTTCGCTCTTGCCGATCCAGTTTTCCTGCATCAGGCGCACGCGTTCCGGCCAGCCCGGCAGTTGATTCACCACGCAATCGAGCAATTCTTCGGCATAGCCGGTGATGTTCAGATAGTAGCCGGGGATTTCGCGCCTTTCGACCAGGGCGCCGGTGCGCCAGCCGCGCCCGTCGATCACTTGTTCATTCGCCAGCACGGTTTGATCCACCGGGTCCCAGTTGACGACCTGGGTTTTACGGTAGGCGATGCCTTTTTCCAGCATCTTCAGGAACAGCCATTGGTTCCATTTGTAATAAGAAGGGTCGCAGGTGGCGATTTCGCGCGACCAGTCAATCGCCAGCCCCATCGCCTGCATCTGCTTTTTCATATAGGCGATGTTGTCATAAGTCCATTGCGCCGGCGGCACTTTGTTTTTCATCGCCGCATTTTCCGCAGGCAGACCGAAGGCGTCCCAGCCCATCGGCATTAAGACATTGTGGCCGTTGCTGCGCAAAAAACGCGCCAGCACGTCATTGATGGTGTAGTTGCGCACATGGCCCATGTGCAGTTTGCCGGAAGGATAGGGCAGCATCGAGCAGGCGTAGTATTTGCCCTTGGGGAAACGCGGGTCGTTTTCAATCGCTTTATAGGCGTCAATCGACTGCCAGTGTTGTTGGGCGGCGGCTTCTACTTCGGCGTGGCTGTATTTATCTTGCATGATCAGCGGTCAAGGTCTGGTTAGGCAGCGCAAGCTTGCGCTGCACGGTTGTCTTGCGTGCAAAACGTCCATTATAAGCGGGTTTTTTATCAGGCTGCGGCTTGTTTGTTGCAGCGCAATGCGGCAGCGCGCCGCACGCGGCGGCGCATTGCCGGGTGGGGCGAAGCGGATTAACGTAAAACCAGCTGCAAAGCCGGCTTTTCTCCATAATCTTCGTAACGTTCGTTAATGCCGCCTACGCAATAGGTGATTTCTTCCAGGATGTCGGGTGCGCGTTCGCGCATGATTTGCGCGCCATCGATCACGATTTCCAGTTTTTCATTTTCATTGAGTTTAAAGCGGGTCATGCCGTCATCGTCGCGCAGATAGCTTAAGCAATCGACCCAGGCGTCCATATTCCGCCCGTAGTAATCAGGAAAGCCGAAAGCCTGTTGGCATTCATCATGAAAACTGTCCCAATCGCGAATTTTTTTTCCATCCAGCTTGGTGCTCGCCATGGCTGTCCTCATTCCGTTGTGCCGGTCATTCCGGCTTGATTGCAGGGGCCTTCGCGGGCGCAGTCGCGGCAGGCTGTTTGGGGCCGGCAGGCGGCGCAGGGCTGCGTGGTTCCGTCACGAAGCCTATGCGTTGCAGACCGGCTTTGCGCGCTGTCGCCATCAGCGTGACGACTTCCTCATAGCGGGTTTCATTATCGGCGCGCATGCGTAATTCGGGTTGCGGCTGTTTTTTCGCCGCTTCCAGCAGTTTAGGCAGTAATGCCGGTTTTTCCAATACTTGATCGTTCCAGAACAATCGGCCGTGACTGTCGATGGATACCGTAATGGCTTCCACTTTGTTGCGCATCGGCTGCGCCTCCAGCGCCGGCAGATTGAGCGGGATTTGATGTTGAAACAGCGGCGCGGTGATGATGAAAATCACCAGCAGCACCAGCATCACGTCCACCATTGGTGTGACATTGATTTCTGAGATGGGCGTATGCGCGCCTTTGTTGTCAAAGCTGCCAAATCCCATACGGCCTCCCGGTGTTACGACAGGCGCTTGAGCGCCGCCAGCAAATCATGGGCAAAACCATCCAGTTCCGCCAGTGTGATGCGGTTGAGGCGGGCAAAGCCGTTGTAGGCCAGCACTGCCGGAATCGCCACCGCCAGTCCGAGGGCTGTCATGATCAGCGCCTCGCCCACTGGGCCTGCCAGTTTGTCGATTTGCGCCATGCCGGCGTGCGAGACGGCTGACAGCGAGTGGTAAATGCCCCAGACGGTGCCGAGCAGGCCGACAAAGGGGGCGGTGGCGCCGATCGAGGCCAGCAGGGTCAGGCCGCGCTCCAGTTTGCGGGTGGCGATGTGGATTTGTTCGCGCAACAGACGGGTGGCCAGCTCTTCGCCTGACAGTTTGGCGGCCAGGCTGCCTTCCGCCGGGCGCTGTTGCAAGGCCAGGGCTTGCGCGGCGAGCGGGGCGAAAATCGCTTCGTCATCGGCTTGCGCCAATAATTGATGGCCGTCCTGCAGGCTTTGGGTTTGCCAAAAACCGCCCAATACGCGCGCCGCCTGTCTGGCGCGCCAGGCGGTCAGCCCTTTGGAGAGGATGAAAAACCAGGACAGAATCGACATCGCCAGCAAGACCAGGCTCAGGGCGTGGCTGACGCTGTCGCCCTGGTTCCAGAAGTGCAGCAAACCGCTGCCGCCAAACGGGTTGTTCATGTTTTTATGCCTTATTCAGTGGCGCAAAACCCAAAACCTGTTGCATATCGAATAAGCCGCTTGCGTGGTTTTGCAAAAAGCGCACACAACGCAAAGCCCCCAGCGCATAGCTGATGCGGCTGGAAGATTTGTGACTGATTTCGATGCGCTCGCCGATGCCGGCGAACAAGACCGTATGGTCGCCGATGATATCGCCGCCGCGCACAGTGGCAAAGCCGATCGATGAGGGGTCGCGCGCGCCGGTCACGCCTTCGCGCGCAAATACGCCCACTTCGCGCAAATCGCGCCCCAGCGCTTGCGCAATCACTTCGCCCATCTGCAAGGCGGTGCCGGAAGGCGCATCGACTTTATGGCGGTGATGCGCTTCGATGATTTCAATGTCATAGCCTTCGGATAACTGGCGCGCGGCCAGTTCCAGCAGTTTCATGGTGACGTTCACCCCCACGCTCATATTCGGCGCCGCCACCAGCGCCATGCGCTGGCCATATGCCGCCAGGGTGCTCTTTTGCTCTGCCGAAAAGCCGGTGGTGCCGATCACCATTTTGACGCCATGTTCTGCGCAATACGCCAGATGCTGCAGGGTGCCTTCGGGGCGCGTGAAGTCGATCAGATATTCCGCATCGCGCAAGCCCTGCGCCAGGTCGGCGCAAATCGGCACGCCGCAGTGGCGTCCGGCGAAAGCCCCGGCGTCCTGCCCCAGTTGCGCGCTGCCGGGCAGGTCAAGCGCGCCGCACAATTGCATATCGGGTTGTTCCAAAATGGTTTCGATCAGCATCCGGCCCATGCGGCCGGAGGCGCCAGCGACGGCAATTTTCATGGTCGGTCCTGTTGCGGTGGCGGCATGAAGCCGCAAAATATGATTAAATGCGCAGCCTTTGCGGCCATGCTTATTTGGCTTCGCGCGCCGGGCCTGCGATGCGGTTCAGATAATCTTTTTCGCTTGGCAATTCGCCGCTTTCAATGCGTTCCACTTTGTCATCCTTGAAAAAGATGGCGATACGGCTGGTGGTGGTTTCGCCGCTGCCTTTTTGCAAGCGGAAGGGGTAATCCCAGCGCGCGCCGTGGAACACATCAGCCAGCAGCGGGGTGCCGGCGATGAAACGCACCTGTTCGCGCGTCATGCCGGTTTTTAACTGTTCCACCATTTCCTGGGAAATGAAGTTGCCTTGTTGCACTGTGACGCGGTAGGGCGAGAAAAACCACAGTACGCGCTGGGAAGCGGAGAGCGAAGTGGTTTTCGCATCCAGATCGCCGGGGCCGGTTTGCGGCTTGCCCGCAGCGCTTTGCGCCACCGGCGCTGCGGCCTGCTTGGCGGCGGGCGCCTCGTCGATCAGCGGATTTTTGCTGGCGCAAGCGCACAGCAACAAGGCTGCGAGCGCCACACCGCTGCGCGTTTGGAAACGGGTGGACTTAAAAGAATGTAAGAAAGACATGGTTTGCATATCGAAGCCGGTCAGGAGCACCAAAACGCTATATGATAAAGCAGTTGAACCCATGACGAGAAACAATGCTATGAACAAACCTGCAGATCTGAAGTCCAGTGGCCTGAAAGCAACCTTGCCGCGCTTGAAAATTCTGGAAATTTTTCAAAACAGCGAAGTGCGCCATCTGACTGCGGAAGATGTGTACAAGGTCTTGCTGGCGGAAAACATGGATGTCGGCTTAGCCACCGTGTACCGCGTACTGACCCAATTTGAGCAGGCCGGCCTATTGCACCGCAATCACTTTGAGAGCGGCAAGGCGGTATTTGAATTAAACCAGGGTTCGCACCATGATCATCTGGTCTGCCTCGACTGTGGCCGGGTGGAAGAATTTTTCGATGAGGAAATCGAAACGCGCCAGCAGAAAATCGCGGCGGAGCGCGGCTTTACGATTGCCGAACACGCGCTCGCGCTGTATGTCAATTGCGCCCGCCAGAATTGCCCGCATAAAGGCTGAGCGGGGCCGGCTTACAGCCCTCGCGCCCGATTCAATGCCGCCTCTGTGGTTTTCAACACGGTGGCGGTGTTGAATGGCTTGAGAATAAAGCCGTGCGCGCCGCGCGCAAGTGCGGTTTGCACGGTTTCGCGGTCGCTGCTGCCAGTCACCATCAAGACCGCGCAGCGCGGCAGGGCTTTGCGCACCTGCTGCAAAATTTCCAGTCCGCTGGCGCCGGGCATCAACACATCGAGAAACACCACATCCGGTTTGGCGCGCAAAATCATTTCCAGTCCGCTGACGCCATCGGTGGCTTCGCCCAACACCTGATAGCCGTCATTGCGCAACGCGGTGCGCAGTAATTCACGCGTCATTTCATTGTCATCAATGATGACAGTGGAAATATATTTGTCCATCCAGCCTCCTTATTGTGCTGAGCAGGGGATCAACTCCGGGGTTCATTCTGGCTTAATGCATTTGACAGTAATTTGGCGGTGATATCGACAATCGGAATCACCCGTTCATAAGCCATGCGGGTGGGGCCGATCACGCCCAGTGTGCCGACTATTCTGCCATTCACTTCATACGGGGCGGTGACGATGCTCATTTGATCCACCGGCACCAATTCAGAATCGCCGCCGATATAAATCTGCACGCCGCTGGCCTTGGCCGAGACATCGAGCAATTGCATCAGGCTGGTTTTTTGTTCAAACATATCAAACAGTTGGCGCAGCGAAGTCATATTTGAGGACAGATCATTGACCGACAGCAAATTGCGCTCGCCCGAGATGACCACATCTTCTTCCTGTTCCGCCATGGCGGCGCTGCCGGCTTCCACCGCCGCCTGCATCAAATGCGCCATATCGTCTTTGAGCTGACGCAATTCCGCCTGCAGGCGCCGGCGCACCTCATCAAAACTCAAACCGCCGAAATTCTGGTTCAGATAATTCGCCGAGGCCACCAGCTGCGCCGGCGAATAATCGACATCGGTCAGCAGCATGCGGTTTTGCACATCGCCATGCGGCGTCACGATCACCAGCAGGATGCGTTTTTCCGCCAGGCGCAGGAATTCGATTTGTTGAAATACCGATTCGCGCTTGGGGCTTAACACCACGCCGGCGAATTGTGACAGTGAGGACAGTAATTGCGCCGCATTCGCAATCAGCTTTTGCGGCTGTTGCTGTTGTGATAAGCCGGCTTCAATCTGCAGCGCTGCCTGGTCCAATGCTTGAGAAGTCAGCAGGCTGTCCACAAACAGGCGGTAGCCGCGCGGCGTCGGCACCCGGCCTGCCGAGGTGTGCGGACTGGCCAGAAAACCTTGTTCTTCCAGATCCGACATGATGTTACGGATTGTCGCCGGAGACAGCTCAAGGCCCGAGAGTTTGGACAGCGCGCGCGAGCCGAGCGGCTGGCCTTCGGCGATGTAACGCTCAACCAGAACTTTGAGCAGGGTTTGGGCGCGTGAATCAAGTTGCATGGTTTCAATCAGACAAGGGGCTGGCGGCGCCAACCCTCAATTTCAATAAATCTTGCTCATTGTGGGCAGATTTTCCGGCGTGCGCAAGTTGCAATGCGTCTGCATCAAGTTTGTTGCTGCAACCAGGCGCACATTTCGCGCAAATCGGCGCACACCGCATCAGCATCGGACTCAGCTTGCGCATGCGCGCGCGGCGCGACGTCGTTGCGCTTGAGCCAGACGCTGCGCAAACCGGCGCGGCGCGCGCCCAGCACATCCAATTCCGGATCATCGCCCACATACACTGCCTGTTGCGGCGCGATGCGCAGGGCTTCGCAGGCGGCCAAAAAGATTTCCGCATCCGGCTTGGCGCGCCCGAAGCGGTGCGCCGCCAGCCTGACTTGAAAAAACGGGGCCAGTCCGATTTGCTGCAAATCGGCAAAGCCGTTGCTGATTGTGCCCAGCAGATAATTGCCTTTTAATTCGCGCAAGACCGGTTGCACATCGGCATACAGCGTGACTGCATTGCGCGCTTTGACATACGCCTGCATGGCGCCGGCGCAGATGGTTTGCTGCGGATCCGGGGTGCCGCTCCTGGCCAAGGCATTGCGCAAAACGGTCAGCCGCAAATTCCATAAATCGACTTGCAATTGCGGCTGGCTGGCCAGCAGTTCGGCGCGCTCGCGCCGCAACAGCTCCGCGCCATTCTCCAACACACGCGGCGCATGGCGCGCCAGATACTGCATCATTTGCTGTTCCGCATTGGCTAACAGGCGCGCCGCCGGCCATAAAGTGTCGTCCAGATCGAACAGCACGGCGCGCAATGGCGTTTGAGTAGGTGCTTGCATGGCGTTTCCTGCCAAATTGTTCCGAATTATGGTTTAATCATGTTGCCCGCCGCCAGCCGGCGGGCAGTGCCCGGCGCATCCCGCCGCATTATTTCCGCTTTCCTATGCATAAAACCATCGCACTGATTGCGCGCCATCATACGGCAGGCATCGAAACCGTGCTGCAGGAATTGGTCGAATTCCTGTTGGCGCAAGGCCATCAGCTGTTTTTTGAAGCTGATACCGCCATGCACATCAAACGCGAGGGCGTGTTAGCCCAAGTGGCGCCGATGAGCGTGACGGAAATCGGCTTGAACGCCGATCTGGCCATCGTCCTGGGCGGCGACGGCACCATGCTTGGCATCGCGCGCCAGCTGGCCCCGTTTGATATTCCGCTTATCGGCGTCAACCAGGGACGGCTGGGCTTTATGACGGATATCTCGCGCGACCGCATGATCCCCGCTGTGACAGCGATTCTGTCAGGCAATTATAAGTCCGAGCGGCGCAGCATGCTGGAGGGCCGGGTGATCAGAAATGGCGCGCCAATCTTCTTCGGCCTGGCGGTGAATGATGTGGTGGTGGCGCGCGGTTCCGGCGCCGGCATGGTGGAATTGCGGGTTGATGTGGATGACCACTTCATGTACAACCAGCGCTCGGACGGCTTGATTTTAGCCACCCCGACCGGCTCCACCGCTTACTCCCTGTCTGCCGGCGGCCCGTTGATGCACCCCAGCCTGCGCGGCATTGTGCTGGTGCCGATTGCGCCGCACGCCTTGTCCAACCGGCCGATTGTGGTGCCGGAGACCAGCGAGATTTTGATTGAAGTCAAAAACGGGCGCGATATCAGCATCAATTTTGATATGCAAACTTTCACCAGCTTAATGCCGCGCGACCGCATCAGCGTGCGCCGCTCACAGCACACTGTGACCTTTTTGCATCCGGTGGGCTGGAGTTATTACGATACGCTGCGGGAAAAACTGCATTGGAATGAAATCCCCACTTTTGAACGCAGCCCGGTTGTCTGAGCTGCTTTGTTAATTCTGCCAAACATGTTGCATACCCTGCATATCCGTGATTTTGTCATCGTTGATCAGATCGAATTGGAATTTGCCCCCGGCTTCACCGTGTTTACCGGCGAAACCGGGGCCGGCAAATCGATTTTGATCGACGCCCTCAGCTTGGCCCTGGGCGCGCGCGGCGACGCTTCCATGGTGCGCGAAGGCGCATCGCGCACCGACATTTGCGCCGCCTTCAAAGCCACGCCGGAGGCCCTGGCCTGGCTGAATGAAAATGAAATGCAAGCCGAAGACGGGCAGATTTTATTGCGCCGCGTGATCGACAATAATGGCCGCAGCAAAGCCTGGATCAATGGCGCGACGGCTTCGGCCAGCCAATTGCGCGATATCGGCGAATTGCTGGTCAATATTCACGGCCAGCACATGCACCAATCCCTGCTCAAAGACAGTGCGCAGCGGCAAATGCTGGACAATCTTTTGCCGCCAGCCGCGCAAAGCCTGTTGCCGCAAGTGCAGCAAGCCTGGCGTCAGTGGCAGGCGACAGCGCGGCAGTGCCGCGAATTTGAAGCCAACGCCAAAAACGTTTTGCAAGAACGCGAACGCCTGCAATGGCAGGTCAGCGAATTGGAAAAACTCGCCCCCAAAGCCGGCGAATGGCAGGAAGTGACGCAGGAGCACAGCCGTTTGGCGCACGCCGCCAGTTTGCTGGATGGGGCGCAAGAAGCCCTGCAAATCATTTCCGAATCTGACCACCCGATTCTGTCGCAACTCTCTTCGCTCAATCAGCGCCTGGGTAAATTGGCGGCGTATGATGAAAATCTGAAAAGCGTGCTGGATTGCACCGAGCCTGCGCGCATCCAGTTGCAAGAAGCGGTGTATGCGCTGAATGATTATCTGGGCCGGCTCGAACTCGATCCGGCGCGCTTGGCGCAAATTGAAGCGCGCGTCGAAGCCCTGCACAGCGCCAGCCGCAAATTCCGGGTGCAGGCGGAAGACTTGCCGCAGGAATATGAAAATCTGGCGCAGCAATTGCAGCAGCTCGACGCCGTGGCCGATATGGACGCCTTGCGTGCGCAGGAAGAAAAATTGCAGCAAGTCTGGCGCAAACTGGCGCAGCAATTAAGCGCGGCGCGCCAGGATACCGCGCACAAACTCTCGCAAGCGGTCAGCGACGCCATGCAAAGCCTGGCGATGGCGGGCGGGCGCTTTGAAGTCAGCGTGCAAGAAGGCGCAGCGCAAGCGCATGGCGCTGACAATATCGAATTTCTGGTGGCAGGCCACGCCGGCGTCAGCCTGCGGCCTTTGGCCAAAGTGGCGTCCGGCGGTGAATTGGCGCGCATTGCGCTGGCCATTTCCGTTATCGCCAGCAGCGCAGCCACCACCCCGACTCTGATTTTTGACGAGGTGGATAGCGGCATCGGCGGCGCCACGGCGGAAGTGGTGGGGCGTTTATTGCAAAAACTGGGACAGGAGCGGCAAGTCTTGTGCGTGACCCATTTGCCGCAAGTGGCGGGGCAGGGCAATCAGCATTTCAAAGTCGCCAAGCGCGGTCTTGAAAATGGCCGCACCGCATCCTCAATCAATCTGCTGAGTGCCGATGCGCGGGTGGAAGAAGTGGCGCGCATGCTGGGCGGCTTGGATATCACCGACACCACACGCAAAATGGCGCGCGAATTATTGGCGCTGTAAAGTCTGCGCAGCAAAACAAAACGGCCTGCATTTGCAGGCCGTTTTTTATTGCGCGCGATTAAATTTTGCTCTGGTCGCCGCGCACCGTCAGCGCAGCCGAGCCAAACACAATGCCCAGACCCATCACATACCACAAGGGCAGGCGGCTGCCTTCAGCCACCATGATGCCGGTGGCGAAAATCACCAGAATCACCGCCGCCGCCGCCGCCAGCAACATCAGGGCCGCGCCCGCTCCGCGCGTGATTTTGGCGACTGCCGGATCGCGCACTGAACCGGCCAGAAACAGATAGCCGAGCATAAACAGCCCGGGGAATAAGAGATAAACCGCCATCCCGTCCGGCTGGTGCATCAATCCCAAGGGGGCAGCGACGATTGCGCCGCCGCATAGCAAGCCGAGCACGAGGAACAAAATACCGATTGCCTGAAACATGGATGACTCCTGAAGAAGTGAGAACATGCATACATGATATACCGGCGAGGCAGTTTGCGCGGGCCTGAATCTTGCCGCGCTTGCCTGCCGGGGGCGCTGTCGGCGTGCGGGATTGTTGGGGAAATGTGACCATTACTTAAATCCAAGATGAAATTCCCTGCTATGATGTGCGCTCCAAGCCAAATAAAGCGGAAGATGAATTAACCATTTGACGCTTTTTTCTTCTGTTATTTCGATGTTTTCATACTGTTTCATCAGTATAAAACTGATGATTGTGAAAAATCCCGCATAACTTGACCCATTCCTCATCCGGATATATATTACTGACTCGAAAGTAAGTAATTTGCAAAAGGGCTGTCGCCTGTTTTGCAAAGATCAACTCATCCGCTAAGACAAGGTTTGGACATGGAATGCCCCTTTGGCGTCAAGCCGCGCTGGGCGCGTCGCAAAGACGCCCGGCCACAGGAATTGCTCGCGGCTGCGCTTGATATATTTGTCGAGCGTGGTTTTGCCATGACCCGCCTGGAAGATGTGGCGCGTCGCGCCGGCGTCTCCAAAGGCACACTGTATCTGTATTTCACCAATAAAGAAGAATTATTCAAAGCCGTGGTGCGCGAAAACATCGTGCCCACGCTCGGCCAGGCCGAGGACATGGCCGCCAATCACCAGGGCAGCGCGAGTGAATTATTGCGCTGCATTGTGCTGGGCTGGTGGGAGCGCGTGGGCAACACCAAATTATCCGGCATCACCAAGCTGATGCTGTCTGAGAGCGGGAATTTCCCTGAACTGGCGCGTTTTTATCAGGAAGAAGTGATCATGCGCAGCGATGCGATTGTGCGCAAGCTGCTGCAACGCGGGGTGGACAGCGGCGAGTTCCGTGCTGAATTGCATACCGGCAACAGCAGTTTGACCAAGGTCATGGTGTCGCCGATTTTGATGTTGATGCTATGGCAGCATTCTTTTGGCATGAACGCCGGCCTGCAAATCGATCCGCAAACCTATCTGGAAGAATATCTTGATCTCTGCCTGCACGGTCTGTGCCGGCAGCCTGTCACTGCTGACGCATCCGGCGCGGTTTGCTGCGCCAAGGATTCTTTATGAAAAAAACCATTCTCATCAGCGCAATCATTCTGGGGCTGGCGGCCCTGGGCGTGGCTAAAGTCAAATCCAATCCCAAAGCGCCGGCCCCGGCCAGCGCGGCAGTCGAGAATGTGCTTGAACTGCTGCCCGGCGATTTGGCCAGCATCGGGCAGGGCAGTGTGCAGCAAGTTTTGCAAGTCTCAGGTAATGTGCGCGCGCTGCAGCAAGCCACGGTGAAGGCCAAAGTCGCAGGCGAAGTGTTGAAAGTGCTGGTGCGCGAAGGCGAAAGCGTGCGCGCCGGGCAATTGATTGCGCAAATCGACACCAATGATGCGCGCGCGCGGCTGGAGCAGGCGCAAGGCAATCTGCGCGCCGCCAGCGGTCAGCTGGAAATCGCCAACAACACGCGCAATAACAATCGCCAGTTGCAGGCTAAAAATTTCATCTCTAAAAACGCGCTGGATACTGCCGAACAGCAATGGGCGATCGCGCAAGCCAATCTGGATGCGGCGCGCGCAGCGCTGGATGTGGCGCAAAAGGCCGTGCGCGACGCCGAAGTGCGCGCGCCGATTGATGGCGTGATTGCTTCCCGCAGCGTGCAGCCGGGCGAGAAAGTGGCGCCGGATGCGCGCCTGCTGGAGATTGTCGATTTGCGCGAATTGGAGCTGGAGTTAAGCGTGCCGGCCCCGGATATTCCTGCGCTCTCATTGGGACAGGAAGTGCGCGCCAGCTTTGACGGCCTGGCGCAGCCGCTGACAGCGCGTATCAGCCGCATCAGCCCGGCCGCCTCCACCGCCTCGCGCAGCCTGAATGTGTACGCCAAACTTGCCGGCCCCGGCGTGGCGCAACTCAAGACCGGCATGTTCGCGCAGGCCAAGATTGTGCTGCAAAAGAAAGAGGGCGTATTCAAAGCGCCGCTATCTGCGCTGTATCAGAACCAGCAGGAACAATATATATGGCTGGTGCGCGATGGCCGCCTGCAGCGTCAGGCGGTTAAAACCGGTTTGTCCGGGGAAGATGAGAGCGGCGCGGTGATCGAATTGCAAGCCGCACCGTCCGCGCCGCCGCTGCTTGTCGGGGCCACACTGGTAGGGCTGAATTTGGGACAGCTGCAACAGGGACAGGCAATCCGCCTGCGTCAGGCGAAAGCGAATCCGGCCAGCGCCAGCAGCGCTGCGGCGAAAGCGCGCTAAGCGTCAATTCACGCGCATACAGCGCAGAAACAGGATTTTTCCATGTGGTTTACCCGGATCAGCATAGGCAACCCGGTCTTTGCGACCATGATGATGATGGCCCTGGTGGTATTGGGCCTGTTTTCCTATCAGCGCATGCGCGTCGATCAGTTCCCGGATATCAATTTTCCGGTGGTGGTGATTCAAACCGATTATCCGGGCGCCTCGCCTGAGACGGTGGAAAGCGATATCTCGCGCAAGGTGGAAGAAGCGGTCAACACCATCAATGGCATCAATGCCCTGACTTCGCGCTCGTATGAGGGCAGTTCGGTGGTGATTGTGGAATTTGATCTGACCATCGATCCGGCCCAGGCGGCGCAGGATGTGCGGGAAAAAATCGCCGTCATCAAAACCACTTTCCGTAAAGAGATCAAAGAGCCGCGCGTGACGCGCTACGATCCGGCGGATCGGCCGATTTTCTCGATTGCCGTGACGCAGGATGAAAAGCAGAACAAATACAGCCTGCGTGATTTATCCACCATCGCCGATCAGGTGATTAAAAAGCGCATCGAAAACGTGCGCGGCGTGGGGTCGGTGAATCTGGTGGGCGCGGTCAAGCGTGAAATTCATGTGTATTTGAACCCGGAGCAGCTCGAAGCTTATGGCGTCGGGGTCGATCAGGTGAGCGCTGCGATCCGCAATGAAAATCAGGAGTTGCCCAGCGGCGCGGTGCGCACCTCGAAAGATGAAAAAGTGGTGCAGATCCTGGGACGGGTGAAACAGCCGGAAGAGTTTGGCCGCATTATCGTCGCGCGCCGCGCCGGCCAGCCGGTGCAATTGCGCCAATTGGCGCAAATCGTGGATGGCCAGGAAGAACAGGAAAATCTGGCGCTCTACAATGGCCGGCGCACTCTGGCGCTGGATATTCTCAAAGCCCAGGGGCAGAACACCATCCAGGTTGCAGACAGTCTGCAAGAATCGATGAAGGAAATCCAAACCCGGCTCGACGCGCTGTATCCCGGCGTCAAAGTCGAGGTGATCCGCGATGGCTCGCGCCAGATCAGAGTCGGGGTGGATAATGTGCAACGCACCTTGATCGAAGGCGCGCTGCTGACGGTGCTGATTGTCTTCCTCTTCCTCAATTCCTGGCGCTCGACCGTGATTACCGGCTTGACCTTGCCGGTGGCCTTGATCGGCTCGTTTTTGTTCATGTATATGTTTGGTTTCACCATCAATATGCTGACCCTGATGGCGCTTTCGCTCTCGGTCGGGATGTTGATTGACGACGCCATCGTGGTGCGTGAAAACATTGTGCGCCATACCGGCATGTTGCATGAGGGTAAGCCGAAAGACCACCACCGCGCCGCGCTCGACGGCACCGAGGAAATCGGCCTGGCGGTGCTGGCCACCACGTTTTCGATTGTGGCGGTGTTTTTGCCGGTCGGTTTCATGGGCGGCATCATCGGACGCTTTTTCCACCAATTCGGCATCACCGTGGTGGCGGCGGTTTTGATTTCGATGTTTGTTTCTTTCACCCTCGATCCGATGCTGTCTTCGATCTGGCATGAGCCGCCGAAAAATCCGCAAAGTCTGTACTGGCGCCTGCTGGGGCGCTGGCTGGATTGGTTTGAGCGCAAAATGGAAGATCTGGCGCTGTGGTACCAGGGTTTGCTGGCCTGGTCTTTAAAACATCGCGGCTTGACTATGCTGATTGCGCTGCTGAGTTTTGTTGGCGGCTTGGCCTTGCCGGCCTCGGGGCTGATCGGCTCTGACTTTGTGCCGCAGGCGGATTATTCTGAAACCGGGGTCACTTTATACACGCCGACCGGTTCTTCGCTTGAATTCACAGAAAGCAAAGCGCGCCAGGTGGAATCGATTTTGCATGAAATGCCGGAGGTGCTGGACACCTATGTCACGGTCAACACCGGCAATTCGCAAGGTAAGAATTACGCCACGGTGTTTGTGCGCCTGGTTGCGCGCGCCGAGCGCAAGCGCAATGCCTATCAGCTCGGGATTGAGTTGCGCCAGCGCATCAATCAAGTCGGCGGCATTGTCGTCACCCACGTCGGCAATCTGGACGGGGTGGGCGGCGACAATAAGAATCTGCGGCTTTCGATTCAGGGACAGGATTTGGCCCAGTTGGCGAAACTTGCGGAACAAGTGCAGCAAAAAATGCGCGCCATCCCCGGTATTGTTGATCTTGACACCAGTTTGAAGGCGGAAAAACCGACGATTGCGATCACGCCCCGGCGTGAGGCGGCGGCGGATTTGGGCGTGGGCGTGGCCCAGATCGGCGCTGCGCTGCGGCCTTTGCTGGCCGGCGATGCGGTGTCCAGCTGGCGCGCGCCGGATGGGGAAAACTATGATGTGAATCTGCGCCTGGCGCCGGAGCGGCGTAACAGCATGGCCGATTTGCAGCGCTTGATGCTGTCCAGCAGCCAGCCGGGTGCGGACGGGGCGCAGAAGCTGGTGGTGTTATCCCAGGTGGCTGAGGTCAAACTCTCGACCGGGCCAAACCAGATCAACCGGCGCGATTTGCGGCGCGAAGTTGAGTTGTCCGCCAATGTGGTGGGCCGTTCCGGCGGCGAGGCCGGGCGTGAAGTCAAGGCGGCGCTGGAGAGCATCAACTGGCCGCCCGGCTACAGCTTCAAAATGGGCGGCGCCACCAAGAATATGAATGAATCTTTTGCCTACGCCATGTCGGCGTTGCTGCTGGCGATTATTTTCATTTACATGATCTTGGCCAGCCAGTTCCACAGCTTTATGCAGCCGCTGGCCATCATGTCGAGCTTGCCGCTGACCCTGATCGGGGTGTTTTTAGCGCTTTTGATGTTTAATTCGACCTTGAATCTGTTTTCCATCATCGGCTTCATTATGCTCATGGGGCTGGTGACGAAAAACGCGATTTTGCTGGTGGATTTCGCCAATCAGGCGCGCGCAGCCGGGAGTGAGCGCAGCGCGGCCCTGTTAGAAGCCGCGCATGTGCGCTTCCGCCCGATTCTGATGACAACTCTGGCGATGGTGTTTGGCATGGCCCCGCTGGCCTTCGGCATGGCCGAAGGTTCCGAGCAGCGCGCGCCGATGGGACAGGCCGTGATCGGCGGTGTGATCACTTCCACGCTCTTGACCATGGTGGTGGTGCCGGTGGTGTACACCTGGCTGGATGATCTGGCGGCCTGGTTTAAACGCAAGCCGAAAGCGTGAATGTGCAGCTCATCCCGCCAAAAGCGCGATTCGTCGCAAAGGCACAGGCAAAGCGCTGGATTGCCCTTAGTCTTGCGTTCAAGCAAGCAAGGGAAAATCCCGCAGTTTTTGGAAGAAAGCGCAATCGCAGCTAAAATGCTGTCTTTCCGACCCTTGCAGAAAATGTACAGAACATGAATATCGAAAAAGCCCGATTCAATATGATTGAACAGCAGATCCGCCCGTGGGATGTGCTTGATGCCGGCGTGCTGGACCTGCTTGGCATCGTCAAACGCGAAGAATTCGTGCCGCAGGAATACAAAAACCTGGCCTTCGCCGATACTGAAGTGCCGCTGCCTTGCGGCCAGCATATGTTGGCGCCGAAGGTGGAAGCCAAGATTTTGCAGGCGGTCAATCCCGGCAAACATGAAACCGTGCTCGAAATCGGCGCCGGTTCCGGCTATATGGCGGCGCTGCTGGCGCATAAGGCGCGCGTGGTGCTGGCGCTGGAAATTGAAGCCGAATTGGCAACCATGGCGCAAAAAAATCTGGCGCGCCAGGCCGTCGCCAATGTCCGTGTGGTGCAAGGCAATGGCGCGCAAGGCTGGGCCGGCGACGCCAATCTGTGCGCGCCCTGGGATGTGATCGTGGTCTCGGCCTCGCTGCCCACGCTGCCGCAGGAAATGTTGCAACAACTCAAAATCGGCGGCCGTTTGGCGGTGATTCTGGGTGAGGCGCCTGTCATGAGCGCGCAAATCATCACCCGCACCGGTGAAAACGCCTTTGACACAGTCAAGCTGTTTGAAACCTGTGTCAGCCCCTTGCGCGAAGTGCAAGCGGCCCCGCAATTCAAATTCTGATGGAAACACCATGAAGCAAATCACCGCCACTGAATTGGCTGCCTGGCTGGCTGACGCCAGCCGTCCCGATCCGCTGTTGCTGGATGTGCGCGAACCCTGGGAATTTGAGCACTGCCGCATTCCCGGCGCACAATTGATGAGTATGCAAAGCGTGCCGGCCCGTATGCAGGAGCTGGATGAGGACGCTGAAATCGTCTGCATCTGTCATCACGGTGGGCGCAGTATGCAAGTGGCGGCGTTTCTGGAGCGGCACGGTTTTCAACATTTGAGTAATTTGAGCGGGGGTGTGCACGCCTGGGCGGCGCAAGTGGATCCCTCGATGCCGACTTACTGACACTCTGGTTTTGAATCACTCCTTTGGAGAATCGAATGCGTAAAACATATTTGGCCCTGCTTGCCGCAGGCGCACTGGGATGTTCGCCGGCATATGCGGCGGACTTGATGCAAGTCTATAAGCAAGCCCTCAGTAATGACGCACAATACGCCAGCGCGCGTGCTGCGCAAATTGCAGGGCAGGAAAAAGTGGTGCAAGGCCGTTCTCTGGTGTTGCCTACGGTAGGCTTGTCCGGCAATGTCACCCGCAGTGATACGGATTTTCTCGCATCAACTGGCACGGTTAACCGCAGCAGCACAAGCAGAGAAATCAAAATTGCTTTGAGCCAGCCTCTGTATGAACCGGCGCGCTGGGAGCAATACGAGCAGGCGAAATTGGCTGGCGCTTTGTCTGAAGTGCAATTCGCCCAGGCCAAGCAGGAATTGATTTTGCGCGTGGCGCAAGCGTATTTTGATGTGCTGACGGCGCAAGACACGCTGGAAGCGGTGAAAGCGCAGAAAACCGCCACCGCCGAACAGCTCGCCTCGGCCAAGCGCAATTTTGAAGTTGGCACGCAGACCATCACCGATACCCACGAAGCGCAAGCGCGCTATGACTTGATCATGGCGCAGGAATTTGCGGCGCAAGCTGACCTGGACATCAAGCGCACCGCTTTGCTGCAGATCACCGGGCAAGATCCGGGTGCGCTCGCACCGTTGCGTGCGAATGTCAGCATCAGCGCGCCGCAACCGGCCAAGGTGGAAGACTGGGTGCTGGCGGCGGAAAAGCAAAACACCGGCGTACAGTCGGCAGACATTGCCTACAACATCGCCAAATCGGAAATCAAGCGCAGCCGCGCCGGCCATATGCCTACCGTGGACTTGTTCGCCTGGCACAGCCGGGGGCGCGGCGGCCTCAGCGGCGATAACAATAACAATACCATCGGCGTGCAATGGTCGGTGCCCTTGTTTGCCGGACACGCCATCACCAGCAAGGTGCGCGAATCGATCGCGCAGGAAGATAAAGCGCGCAATGATCTGGAAAGCGCCAAACGCGCCGCCAGCTTTGGCGCACGCCAGGCGTTTTTAGGCGTTTCCAGCGGTCTGGCCCAGGTCAAAGCGTTGGAAGCGGCGGAATTGTCCAGCAAATCAGCGCTGGACTCGAACAAGCTTGGTTATCAAGTCGGGGTGCGCATCAATATCGACGTGTTGAACGCCCAGCAGCAAGTGTATTCGACCCGCAAAGACCTTTCCCGCGCGCGCAATGACACCCTGGTCAATGGCCTGCGTCTGAAATCAGCCGCCGGCACATTGAAAGAAGAAGATCTGGCGCAAATCAACGCCTTATTGCAAAACTGATATGGAATCACAAACGGGGGCCGCATGGCCCCCGTTTTGCTTTTGGAGAACACCATGCGCTTTTTACACACCATGCTGCGGGTCGGCGACTTGCAACGTTCCATCGACTTTTATACCGGGGTGCTTGGCATGCAATTGCTGCGCAAGAGCGAGAACCCGGAATATAAATACACCCTGGCGTTTTTGGGTTATGGCAGCAATCCCGAACACGCCGAAATCGAACTGACATATAACTGGGGCGTGGAAAAATACGAGATCGGCACAGCCTTTGGCCATCTGGCGCTGGGGGTGGACGATATTTACGCCACCTGCGAGGCCTTGCGCGCAGCCGGCGGCGTGATCACGCGCGAACCCGGCCCGGTCAAAGGCGGCAGCACTGTGATTGCCTTCCTGCAAGACCCGGATGGCTACAAAATCGAATTGATTGAACGCAAGTTTTAATTGCTCAGCCGGGGAGAGAGTATGCGCCGCGTTTTTGCTGATTGTGGCGCTGCGCTTGAATTTTTCCATCGATTGGGCGTGAAATTTAGCAGTACTTGCTATTTCCAGGCTGCAAGAGTGAATTGTAAGTATCAGCCCAAATTCTGTGGTGTTTATATGGACATAGGCGCCAGCAAGTGCTGATACTCAGGGAGCTGCGGTTTTACCGCGCACTCTTGCATATAAGCTTGTTTCATCTCACTTTGCGCTTGGCTCAATGCAAACAGGATTTCCTGCGCATCGGCTTCGAGATCATCAATATTGCCTTGCACACTGGCCTTAATCTGGCTGATTTCAGCATGCACCGACTGAATGGCAATCATGAGTGTGTCTGTACTGATGTGGGGCATAAAATTCTCCAACTATTTTGTATTACTTCCGCGCATCTTCATATTGTTTAGCAATTGCGTTTCTTGCTAAATTATCAAGTGCGGCCTTAAAGGAGTCAACCGGCATGCGAATACTTGAGGCTTCGATTTGATAGTGATCTGCGCCGTAGGTATCGTTACGTCCTGTGAACCTGATTCGGAGGGAGTCTGGTATCACAGTGCCAACAGGAATTGTAAAGTACCACCAATGCTTGGTCCCGAATGCCTTATCTTTATCAAACAACGATGTGCCGCCGCCAGGATCGATGACTTCTTGCCCACCATACGAATAGGGATAAACGTCGGCTTTCCTGATTTTTGTTATTGTCTTGCCAGCAACATTAGCATGGTATGTTGTATCTTTGAAGCTTGGGTATAAAGTCCCTGTCACAACTCCGCTGGACGACATTACGCCATTTGGAAAGTCGTCTTTTCTTACGCTTCTATATAAATTGACACTGGTTGTTGTCATTGGTGTCTCCAACTGAATTATTTCTGTTTAGAAATATATATAAGTGAGTAATGAGTATTATACGTCATTCAGGGAGCATATGTACAATTCACCTGCTGTCAAGGGTGGTTAGCAGGAATGTGTCGCTGAGGAAAAAGAAGCGATGCGGACAAAACTGCTGGGTTCGTAAGTGGTGGCAGGGCTTGGACACAAGTGCATCATGAATGATCGCGAGGGCAAGATCATGATCGACTTGCAAGACTCGCAAGGCGCCTACCCGGAAACCACCAGCGTGCTGGAGACAACGGACAAGCTCTACATCCAAAGCTTGCACGCCAACAGCCTGGCGTGGCTGCCGGCCAAGCAGGCAGCTTTGCCATGATGCGACGATTCAGCGCAATGCATGCATGTTTTTTTGCAGCAGCTAAAATCATTGTCTCGCCACTTTTCGCGCCGTTGTTGCGCTGCTCCCATGCAAATCGAGATTGATGACTTAAGGCGCCCGCAAGTGCATGCGCTCCTGCAAGAGCATTTGGACAATATGTATGAACTTTCGCCGGCAGAATGCGTGTTTGCGCTTGATCTGGCGCGCCTGAAAAGCCCGGATATCACTTTCTGGACCGCCTGGGAAGATGGGATTTTGCTGGGCTGCGGCGCATTAAAGCAACTCGACGCCAGCCAGGGCGAAATCAAATCCATGCGCACCCCCAAAAACTTGCGCCGGCGCGGCGCCGGGCGTGCGATTCTGGCGCATATCGTGGATCATGCGCGCGCCCGGGGTTACGCCTGGCTGTATCTGGAAACCGGCACAAACAGCGCATTTGCGCCGGCGCAGCGCTTGTATAAAGCCATGGGTTTTGAGTATTGCGGCCCATTTGCCGCTTATCAGCCAGATCCGCACAGCGTATTCATGCGCCGCAACTTGTTATGATGTGCAGCCTTTGTCACACCAGCAAGAAAGCACACCATGGGAATCCGACAATTCGTCAGCAATTTGAACGCCCTGATTTTCCCGGGCAAACAAGAGACCGCACAGGCCGCGCCCAGTCCATCTGAACAGCTGTGGCGTGAAAATTATGATGCGCGTGAAGCGTATTTTGAACGTGCGGTCGGCCCGCTGCCGCCGGATATTTTGAAAATGCTGCATATGGCCGCAGTGTGGCCGGGCGGCGGTTTGTGTGTGATTCCGGCCCCCAGGCTGGGGCCGGGCATGTGCTTGTACACCACCTTTGGCCTGAGCAATGCAGACATGCCGACCATGTACAAAATGCGCGATCTCAGCTTGCAGGATGAAGGCGGGGGTGGTAAGCGCGTTTCCGGCACAGTCGAAGTGCGCGAACCCGCGCCCAGGCGCCCGGGTTTTGCCGGCTACGGCTATGAAATCTGCATGCTGGCGGCGGAAAATCAAAGCTGGCCGGTCAATTTTCTGCAATGGGCGGTGAATGCGGAAATGAATCAGGATGTGGGCTTTTTGCAAAAAGTTGAGCAATATCAGGGTTTGACCATCGAATCGATTCTGGTGGCCCCTGGCATGCACATCCATGTCTTGATCGCCAAAGCACAAGCGCCGCTGCCAGATGGCTGTGCGCTGCCGGCTGGCCGCATGGAGATGCTGGCGGCCTGTGTCATCACGGAAGAAGAAATGCGCTGGTCGCACCAGCATGGGCGCGACGCCTTGCTGCAGAAATTACAGGCTGCCGGTCTTGGGTATGCCAGCACGCCAGGACGTAAAAGCGTGTTGTAAGGCCTGCTGCGTCACACAAAATCCTCTTCGCGCTGATGGCGCCAGGCCAGAATCGTCACGGTTTGCGCGTCGTCAATCTCAAACAGGGCGACATAACCGCCGGCGCCAAAGGAAATCAGCAATTCACGCAGCAAGGGCGTGTCGGCGGCGGCTTTGCGGCAGGTGAAGGGAAAATCTTCCAGCACGCGCATGGCTTTGCCGATGGCGGCGCGGGCGCGTTTGGCGGCGGTGGCGTCGCTCTGCAGTAAAAATGCAAACAGGCGCTGCAAATCCGCACGCGCCTGTCTGGTATACCGCACCCGGTAGCTCAGAGCGCCTCCCCGGATTGCGCCAGCATCGCATCCAGTTCTTCCAGCACTTGATCGGCGCTATAGTATTCGTCGCTGGCGCGCGCTTCTTGTGCGGCAGCGATGCCGCGCGCTAAAAACGCTTGTTGCGCCTGGCGCGCGGCCAAGGCGTTGCGCAAGGCGTTTTCCATAAACAGGGAGAGGGTTTCACCTTCTTGCAACACGTTTTCGACGGCATTGCGCAGCTCTGGCTCGACCCGCAGTGAGGGCATGGCGGCGGTTTTCATTGGAATTCCGTTAATGCGTTGCAGATGCGATGCATTGTAAGCGGGAATCTTGCGCGCTGCAATTCGCCGCTCATCCGCATCAGCTTGCGCCCAGTCGCCACAAGCTGCTGACTTCTTGCATGCGTTCGCGGTAAAACGGGTCGTCCGGGTCGCGCCGGTGTTGCGGCTGCACATCGTGCTTTTCCAGCACCTGCAAGCCGGCTTGCGCAATCCAGTCCAGCAAATCCTGGCGGCTGCGCAGGCGCAAGTGTTCCGCCAGATCCGACAAAATCAGCCAGGCTTGCCCGCCGGGGCGCAGATGCGCTTTGGCGCCTTGCAAAAAGCCGCGCAACATACGGCTGTCCGGGTCGTAAATCGCCGCTTCCATGCTGCTGCCGGCCTTGCCCGGCAACCAGGGCGGATTGCAGACCAGCAAATCATAGTCTTGCCCGGACGGAAATAAATCCGCCTCCAGCACACGCCAGCGGCAGGCGGCGGGCATCAGCTGTTGCAGATTGTCACGCGCACAGGCAAGCGCGCGCGGCGCATTGTCTGTGGCGTCGATTTCAGCAATCCCGCGTTTGGCCAGGATCACAGACAGCACGCCGCTGCCGGCCCCGACATCCAATGCGCGGGCGCAGCCCGGCGGCAGTGGCGCGCTCAGCAGCAAATCCAGATATTCATTGCGCTGCGGCGCAAATACGCCCCAATGCGGCGTCAGGCGCGCGCCATCCAACTGCGCCAGCGCCAAACCCTGGCGCCGCCATTCCCAGGCGCCGATGATGCCTTGCAACTCGCGCAGGGAAATCAAACCCGGCAGCTGGGCTTGCCAGTCCGGGCAAGTGGCGTGCAGCGCTGCCTGCACATCCGGCGCGCGCGCGGCCAGAATCCGCCAATCGGCATCCACTTCCAGCAGCAGCGCGCCCAGCACGCGTGCGCGTTGCGCCTGGCCCATGCGCCATTGGTGAAAGGCTTGCGGCAGGGCCGGCGGCGTGGCGCCCGGTTTTGGCGCGCTTTTTTTATCCAGGCGGCGCGCCAGCGCTTGCAGCAATTGGCGCGCTTGATGATAGTCGCCGCGCCACAGCAGGCTGGCGCCCTGGCTGATTGCGCTCATGGCGGCATCCGCCGCCAGATTGTCCGCCGCCAGCTGCAGGCGCGCCGGAGCTTTGCCCTGTTTTGCGCTGAAGAAAACCGCGCTGCGTGTCTGCGCGCCTTCCTGCCAACTGATGTGCTCCATCAAAACGCCTCGTCTTCACGCAGATAACGCCATTGCCCGATCGGCAAATCGCCCAGCGTCACGCGGCCAATGCGGATGCGTTTTAAGGCCAGCACTTTCAAGCCGACCGCTTCACACATGCGGCGGATCTGGCGTTTTTTGCCTTCTTTCAAAACAAAGCGCAATTGGTCTTCGTTTTGCCATTCCACCCGCGCCGGCAGCAGCGGCTTGCCATCCAATTCCAGGCCATGGCGCAGGCGCTCCAGCTCTTCCATCGGCAAGCGTTCGCCATGCTCATAGCGCACCCGCACCAGATATTCTTTTTCCGTTTCGCTATCCGCGCCGATCAATTGCCGCGCTACCCGGCCATCCTGGGTCAAGACCAGCAAACCGACTGAATCAATATCCAGACGGCCAGCCGGGGCCAGGTTTTTCAACTGGCGCGGGTGGAATTCGTGGCCGGATTGACAGCCTTCCCAGCGGTTTTCCGGCAGCACCAGCACCGAGGCCGGCTTGTAATCATCTTCCGCCTGACCGCTGACATAGCCAATCGGCTTGTGCAATAAAATCGTCACCAGGCGCGCTTGTTCACTCTTGGCCTGGCGCTCAATCTCGATTTTCTGCTCGCGCGTGACTTTGCTGCCCAGCTCAGAAATCACCTGGCCGTCCACCCGCACCCAACCTTTGACGATCCATTCATCCGCCTCGCGCCGCGAGCACAGCCCGAGTTCCGACATGCGGCGCGATAAGCGCATGCTGTCCGGCGCGTCGTCGCTGCTGTCTTTGCGCGGCGTATGCGGCGCATGGCCGCCCTTGGCTTCAACATCGCGCCGCGCGTAGCCTTGCGATGCGTCGCGCTCAGCACGGGGACGGAAGCCGCCTTCGCGGTTTTCACTGCGTTCGCCGCGTTCAGGACGCGCGCCCCGCTCAGACCAATCACGCCGCTCGCCGCCAAAGCCTTCGCCCTTGCGTTCAAAACGGCGGCCATCCTGGTTGCCGCCTTCGCGTTCTGCACGGGGACGGAAGCCGCCTTCGCGGTTTTCATTGCGCTCGCCGCGCTCAGGACGCGCGCCCCGCTCAGACCAATCGCGCCGCTCGCCGCCAAAGCCTTCGCCCTTGCGTTCAAAACGGCGGCCATCCTGGTTGCCGCCTTCGCGTTCTGCACGGGGACGGAAGCCGCCTTCGCGGTTTTCATTGCGCTCGCCGCGTTCAGGACGCGCGCCCCGCTCAGACCAATCACGCCGCTCGCCGCCAAAGCCTTCGCCCTTGCGTTCAAAACGGCGGCCATCCTGGTTGCCGCCTTCGCGTTCTGCACGGGGGCGGAAGCCGCCTTCGCGGTTTTCACCGCGCTCGCCGCGCTCAGGACGCGCGCCCCGCTCAGACCAATCACGCCGCTCGCCGCCAAAGCCTTCGCCCTTGCGTTCAAAACGGCGGCCATCCTGGTTGCCGCCTTCGCGTTCTGCACGGGGACGGAAGCCGCCTTCGCGGTTTTCACTGCGTTCGCCGCGTTCAGCACGCGCGCCACCATAACCCTCGCCTTTGCGTTCAAAGCGGCGCCCCTCTGATCCGCCTTCATCCCGCTTGAAGCGCGGCTTGAAGTCGCGTTCAGCGCGTTCGCCTCTGTCACTGCGTTCCGCACGCTCGACCGCATAACCTTCACCTTTGCGCGCAAAGCGGCGGCCTTCCTGGCTGCCTTCTTCACTTTTCAAGCGCGGCTTGAAACCGTCTTCCCGCCGCTCGCCACGTTCGGCGTCGAAAGCTTCATCCTTGCGTTCAGAACGCGGCTTGAAACCGCCTTCGGGACGGGCCGCGTCAGCCTTTGGGCGCACCCCCGGCGTCCAGGTATAGCCTGGCGTTGCGCCGCTTGCCGTCGTGCTTGCGCTCACCGCCTGTTGCGGATAGGGTTTGCGCGGGCCGCCATCCTGATCGGCATAAGGTTTTTTAAAAGGCTTTTTAAAAGCTTTGCCGCCGGCCTCATCGTCGTGCGGGCGGCGCGTATGGTTGCGGGCGCCGCCGCTGCGGGCGTCTTGCGTGGGCATAGGCGCGGGCGCGCGCTTAAAGCGTGGGGTTTGCATGGGACTATCCAAAAAAAGGGTCAGACTTTGAGCACGCTCAGTAATTCGGTCTCGAATTGCATCTGGTTGCGGCTGTTATTCAAAATCACGCCATCAATCAAAAACACATCCTCCACCCGTTCTCCCAAAGTCATGACTTTGGCGGTATGCAGGTTCACCTTGTATTTGTTCATGACATTGGCGATCGAATACAGCAGACCGGTGCGGTCATTCGCCGAAATCGAGAGCAGCCAATATTGGCCGCGCTCATCAGGGCGCAAATACACGGCGGGGGTGATAGGGAAGTTGCGTGACAGGCGCGATAAGCGCGCCTTGGTCGGCGCCGGCAAGGGCGCGTCGGATTGTATCAATTCGCACAACTCATGCTCGATCAGGGTGATGATGTCGCGATAGCTGTTGGCGAATGTTTGCTCTGTCACTAAAAACGTGTCCAGCGCATAGCCATGACGCGTGGTGTGAATCTTGGCGTCGAGGATACTGAAATTTTTACGGTCAAAATAACTGCAGATGCGGGCGAATAAATCCTGCTTGTCCTGCGCATACACCGCCACTTGCAAACCCTCGCCGATTGGCGCCAGGCGGCATTTGACCACCGGCGCCTCACTGTCGAGTTTGTCATACAGGGTGCGGGTCTGCCAGGCGATGTCAGAGGCGTCATGGCGTAAAAAATACGCCACGTCGAGTTGTTTCCACAGCGCGTCATGGGCATGGGCCGGCAAGCCGTACAGGCGCAGCGTTTTGAGCGCTTCTTCCTGGCGGTTTTTCAATTCGTGATCGGTGGAAGGCTGCTCGCCGCCCAGCACGCGCAGGGTGATGCGGTACAAGTCTTCCAGCAGCTTGCCTTTCCAGGCATTCCACACCTTGGGACTGGTGCCACGGATATCGGCCACTGTCAGCAAATACAGCGCGGTCAGATGGCGCTCGTCTTTGACGATGGCGGCGAAATTGGCGATCACATCCGGGTCGGATAAATCGCGCTTTTGCGCCACCTGGCTCATGGTCAGATGGTGTTCCACTAAAAACACCACCAGGCCGGTATCGGCATCCGACAAGCCATGTTCGCGGCAAAACTGTTCCGCATCCGCCATGCCCAGTTTCGAGTGGTCGCCGCCACGTCCTTTGGCGATATCGTGAAACAAGGCCCCGACATAAATCAGCCAGGCTTGCGGGAAATTCGCCATCAACTGGCTGCAAAACGGATATTCATGCGCATGTTCGGTCATGGTGAAGCGGCGCACATTGCGCACCACCATCAAGATATGCTGGTCCACCGTATAGACGTGGAATAAATCATGCTGCATCTGCCCGATGATGTGGCGGAAACTGGGCAGGTAGCGTCCCAAAATGCCGAATTGATTCATGCGCCGCATGGCGTGGGTGATGCCGCGCGGGGCTTGCAGAATCTGCAGGAATAATTGCTTGTTCGCCGCATCCTGGCGGAATTCATGGTCGATTTTATGGCGTGCATGCCACATTGCGCGCAGCGTGCGCGCGCTCATGCCCTTGAGTTCGGGGTGTTGCGAGAGCAATAAAAACACTTCCAGCAAAGCCGAGGGGTGCAGCTGGAACACATCTTCATGCGTGATATCAATCACGCCATTATTGTCATTAAAGCGCGCATTGATGGCGATCGTGTTGGCGGCTTGCGGAAACAGCAGGCTTTGCAGACTTTGCAACATGATTGCATTGAGCTGCGTCACCACGCGTGCGGCCCAGTAATAGCGCTGCATTAAAAATTCACTCGCGCGCCGCCCCTGCATGCCTTCGCCGCTGTCTTGCAGGCCAAAGGTTTTGGCGATCGCGGTCTGCACATCAAACACCAGGCGGTCTTCGCGCCGTTTGCAATGGATGTGCAGGCGCACCCGGATATCTTTAAAGGCGCGCTCTTTTTCCATCAGCTGGCGCGCTTCAACATAGGTGATCAAGCCGCGCTGCGCCAACTCGCGCCAGGAATGCCCCAGCCCTGCCGCCTTGGCGACCCATAAAATCACTTGCAAATCACGCAAACCGCCCGGGCTTTCTTTGCAATTCGGCTCTAAGCTGAAGGCGGTGTCTTCGTATTTTTGATGGCGCTGCCGCATTTCCATCATCTTGGCCTGATAAAAGGCTTGCGGGTTCAGGGCGGCGTAAAACAGTTGTTGCATGGCTTGCAGCAGGGCTGCATTGCCGCACACCAGGCGCGCTTCCAATAAGCTGGTTTGCACCGTGATATCGGCGGCGGCTTCGGTAATGCATTCTTGCGGGGTGCGGATCGAGTGCCCGATATCCAGCCCCAAATCCCACAGACTTTGCACCAGGGCTTCCAGCTTTTCTGTCAGCGCAGCGTCAGGCGGGGCTGGCAACAGAATCAGTAAATCGACATCGGAATAGGGAAACAGCTCACCGCGCCCGTAACCGCCGACCCCGACCAGGGCCAATTCCGGCGGCAGCGCGCAAGCCTGCCACAGCTGTTGCAAAACCGCGTCCACATTCTGGCGCAGGTGACGCAACAGCTTTTCCGGTTTGCCATCCTGCTCAAAAGCCGCGATCACGGCCTTGCGATCAGCCTTGATCTGTTCGCGCAGGGTGCTGGTGAGACTGGCGCAGTCTGGCATCTCAGGCGGCGGCGGTTTCGGCGGCGGCGTGCTCGACCGGCTTGACAAAAGCCGGCGGCGGCGGGCTGCCCGCTGAGACGGTCAACACTTCGTAGCCGTGTTCGGTCACCAGCACGGTGTGTTCCCATTGGGCGGACAGGCTGCGGTCGCGGGTTTTGATGGTCCAGCCGTCGCTCATTTCGCGGATCTCACGGCGGCCGGCGTTGATCATCGGCTCAATCGTGAAAATCATGCCGGCTTGCAGCTTCGGCCCGCTGTTCGGTTTGCCGTAGTGCAGAATTTGCGGCTCTTCATGGAAACCCTTGCCGATGCCGTGGCCGCAAAATTCGCGCACCACCGAATAACCGGCTTTTTCGGCGTGGAGTTGAATCGCGCTGCCGATATCGCCCAGCGTGGCGCCGGGTTTGACTTTTTGTATGCCAAGCCACATGCATTCATAGGTGACTTCGGTTAAACGCTTGGCCAGAATGGACGGCGCGCCGATGTAAAACATGCGGCTGGTGTCGCCGTGATAGCCGTTTTTGATGACGGTGATGTCGATATTTAACACATCGCCGTTTTTAAGCACTTTATCGCCCGGAATGCCGTGGCAGATCACATCGTTGACTGATGTGCAAATCGCTTTCGGGTAGGGCGTGTAGCCGGGCGGGCAGTAATTCAAGGGGGCGGGAATCGTACCCTGCACATTGACCATGAATTCATGGCAGAGGCGGTCGATTTCGCCGGTGCTGATGCCGGGCTGGACGTAGGGGGTGATGAAATCCAGCACTTCCGAGGCTAAGCGGCCTGCCAAACGCATGCCGGCGATGTCTTCTTCGTTTTTGATGATGATGGCCATGATCTGCTCCTGTCAAGGTGGGAATTATATGCGAGCAAGGGCAGGGCTGCACGGGGGATTGAAAGCGGCAGGCGGTTTGTTGATTTTCCTGTCTTTGGCGCCAGCGCTGTATTGCAGGGTGCTGATGTTGCTTTTACAGTAATTCCTCATCTATCACCGGCGGCGAAATATTTCTTCGTGCAGATACCCCGAAGATCTGGCCGGGTGTCCTTTGCCAGCTGCGTGTTAAAGAAGTTGTAAGCCAGACCAGGCAAACGATGGTTTTTGCGGCCTCATCCTGACGCTATCGATTTCCGTGATACATGTCATTCATTTTCTGAATTGGCATTCATTGTTGCATTTGGGTAATATGCGCGGCCCTCAAGCGCAGCCCATCGCATTCTCCGGCTTTGTGCCGCGTCGCCGCGCTATCCGCGCTGCTTGAGGCAAACAACCCCAACCCGTCACTCATAAAAAAATCTATGCAATTCTCGAAACTGGCCCTGCACGGGGCTTTGCTGCTGGCATTTACCCAAGCGCCGGCGCAAGCAGCACAACAAGACGCCTTGGCCAACCCCTTTGCCAAAGGCCCCGCCGCGCAAGCGATCAATACGCCGCAAGCCGCTGTCGCCAGCCCGTATTACGCCGGAAGCCTCTATTCCGCAAGCACATTCAATCAATTCGCCAAAAGCGGCGGCGTTTTAAGCGCCACGGGCCGCTCGGTGAAATTTTTGATCGACAACCGCAACCCGGCCAAACGCAGCCTGAGTTTTATCAATGGCAATTACAGCAGCGGCGGCTATATCCCGAATTATGCGAAATATCACTACGATTTCGCCAAAGTGCGGCACAACATCGGCGATGATGTCGCCACCTTTAATAACAGCACGTATTTTGCGCAAAACAAACGTTTTTACGCCGGCACGCTGCAGACTTACACCCTGGGCGACGCCGCCAGCCCCAGCTATGCGGTGCAGTTTTATCCGGATGATGTGGTAGCCGAAGCCAGCTTGCTGGATGCGCTCAAAACCATCAAAGCCGGCTTTGCGATTCCCAACGCCAAGCTGATTTTCATCGCCACCGGCCCGCAACAAACTTTCGCCACGATTCAAGCCCAAGCGCAAGCGCTGGGGATTGAATTGTTCACGATTGATCAGGTGCTGGGCAATATTCAATACATCGGCTTGAATGCCGGCGAAGCCTGGGGTTATTTGCGCTTATTCCCGCAAAACGTGGACAATCTGCGCCCGACCGACATCCCGGTATTTGACGAGTTGCCGCTTGATTTATCAGTGGTGGCCGGCGTCATCACCAAGGCCTATCAGGATATTAATTCGCACGTCAATTTAAAATCCAAAGAACGGCAAACGCCGAATATGGTGTTGCGCGACGCCAGTTTGCAACATCCGGCTCTGGCCGCCTGGGCCGATAAGCCGGTGCATCTGGTGGTCGGCCCGCAAGGCTGGAAAATCGAAGCCAGCACAGCGGAAATCGTGGCCGCCAAATTGGCGCAAAAACTGAATAAACCCTGGACTCCCTTGCCGCAGGTGAATGAAAGCCGGGTGCAAAGTTTTGATGTGCTGTGCAGCACCGCCAGCAGCTGTTTTGAACCGTCCAAACGCTATGGCGGCAAATCCAGCGGCCTGGCCTTTTTGGTCAAAGCCCTGGGCCGCGCCAACCAAAGCGGCACAATCAGCGCTGCCGCCGGCTACGATGTAAGCCCGAGCGGCATCGGCATTCCGGTGCAGTATTACCGCGACATGCTGGCGCTGCCGGCGAATGCCGCCTTGAAGAGCAAAGTGGACGCCCTGATCGCCGCTGAAAAAGGCGGCGCACTGTCCCCGGCGGAACGCAACAGCATGGCGGCGCAAGTACAGGCGCTGTTTTACAAAGCCACGCTGCCGGCCGGTTTGGTGGAAAACGTCAAAACCCGGCTGGCTGCCGCCAGCCCGGGCGTGAGCAAGTTCAAATTCCGCTCCAGCGCCACCTCGGAAGACGTGGCCAACTTCAATGGCGCCGGTTTGTATGACAGTTTTTCGATTGAACCGGAGAAAGTTGACAATGCGGACATGTCTTGCGTGGTGGAAGCAGAAAGCGCAAACGGCGTGATCACCAAGCTCAAAGTCAAACCCAAGACTGTGCAATGCGGCATCAAGGCGGTGTACGCCAGCTTGTGGAATCCGCGCGCCCTGGTGGAGCGCAGCTATGCGCGCTTGGATCACGCCAGCGCCGGCATGGGCATTGCGGTCAATCCTTCGTATGGCGATGAAGCCGCGAATATGGTTTTGGTGACGCGCGTACTGGGCAGCGATGTGTATGGCTATTCGCTCTCGACCCAGGTGGGTGAAAACCTGGTGACCAATCCGACCCCGGGCACGATCTCGGAATACACGATTGCCGCCTTCTCCGACGCCACCCGCCCGCCGCGTTTCACCACCACCCGCTACGCCAAACCGACCGTGACAGACCCGGTGCGCAGCGCCACGGTGCTGACGGTCAAGCAAATGACTGAGATTGTGGAAATCGCCCGCAAGATCGAAGTTGCGTACTGCAAGGCCAAGCCGTCTTACTACCCGAACGGCAATTGCAACACCGTGTGGCAAGATAAAAACAAACCTCTGTCACTCGACATGGAAGTCAAAATCCTGCCGGACGGGCATTATCTGTTCAAGCAGGTGCGCGAATTTCACGGTAAGTGATGTGAAGCTGGCGGCTTAAGCAGGGAAGGGGGCATATCTTGGGTATGCCCCTTTTTTAGGCTTGACAGCGCTGGCGCGCTTGCATCGGGGCCTGCATGCCAACAGCGATGCCGATCTGCGGCCGATGATTGGCCATTTGCCCCGGGTTTTCGACGCTCATTTGTGGTCAGCGCTTTATCCCCGCTATATTGTCTCAATCAATATTCTGGCGACATACGCCGTGCAACCCTTGAGCTTGTGAAAATATCAGCATGGCGCGTTGAAATTTTGCCGCACACATGCTGTTTTGATTCAAAAAGCATAAAAAATCCGGGAAATCCTGGATTACGCTTGACGCATTGCAGCAGTCCGCGTAAGATTTGTGTTTTCGGAGTGTGGCGCAGTCTGGTAGCGCACCTGCTTTGGGAGCAGGGGGTCCAAGGTTCGAATCCTTGTACTCCGACCAATTTCAAAAAACGGGCTTTGCGCCCGTTTTTTATTGCCGCAGCACGATATTCACTGCATGCATCAAAGCGCAAGACGCTTGCCACATGCTATGATTTACGCCTTGCAGCATCCTTCATGCAGATACTGCCCATAGCTCAGTCGGATAGAGCATCGGCCTTCTAAGCCGAGGGTCGCAGGTTCGATTCCTGCTGGGCAGGCCAGTTTCTCTATCTTCCCCCGCCTTGCCGTATTCAACCGCACCGCGTTTTTGTCAAATATTGCTGGTTTCAGATGCTGCTTTCCTGATCCGCCCTATAAACGCATCCCCAGCCAAATCACGCTTTCTGTCGCTATACGCACCAGCGGTTTGAAGATGGTGGGCCAGAAAGCCCCGGCTTGCTCATGCAATGCCGCCTCGTCATGATGGCGCTGTTCGTCCGCCACAATCGCGCTGACTGCCGCCAATGCCATCTCATCTGTCCCTTGCAAGGTGCGCATTTGATGCTGCAAATGATGCAGCACCACCGCTTCCACCGCCACTGTGGTGGCGGCGATTGCCGCCGGGCCGCATACGCCGCTGATGAGGCCCAAGAGATAGCCGCCGATGCCGCACAAAGCATAGCTGCGGCAGCGCGCTATGCCGCGCCGGCGCAATTCTGCAGCGAAGATATCGCGATGGCGCAATTCATGTGCGCGGAATTGCTGCAGCTGCGCCACTAAAGCTGGCGCGCGCCAGCGTGCGATGGCGATTTGCGCGGCATAAATTTGAATCGCGCCATGTTCGCCGGCATGGTTGACTTGTAATATGCGTCCGCCGTAAGGGGTGGTGCGGCTGGCGAGGCTTGACAACATGCTTAGGGCAGGACAGGCAAGGTCATGCTTTGCATCGTCTTTTCCAGCCAGCAGCGAAAAGCCGCTTCCAGATCGGTGAAGTGCCGGCGCTCGCTCACTTGGCCGCGTTCGATATAGCACACCGCGTAGCCATTGCCATCTTCCAGCAACAGAAAACCTTCGCCTGCGCCCGGTTTTCTGACAAAACGCGCCAGCCCGCCAGGCTTGGCTGCGCACACAATCTCATTCATGCCGACAGTCCAATTTTTGCGCAGCACAAGCCAGGAGCCAAAACAATATTGCTGCAGCAGATCGCTGACGCTTTGATTCAGGATGGCATTGATCTGGGCTTCACGCGGGATTTCCATCGCTCTCATGCCCCCAGTTTTTCCAATTGTGATGTGACATAGCCGGCGGCAGCGGATTTGGGGGCCAGCTCCAGATAGGTTTGATAGGCTTTTCTGGCCTTGTCTTTTTGTTCCGCCTTGGCCAGCGCATCCCCCAGATTCAGCCAGGCAATCGCGCGCGAAGGGTCCATTTGCAGCGCTTTTTCATACCAGCGCGCCGCTTCCAGGTATTTATCCTGCTTGTAGAAGGAAAAACCGAGGTTGTTGGCGGCTTGCGAAAAATCCGGGCGCAGTTTCAAGGCTTCGGTGAATTCCAGCTCTGCTTTGGCGTATTGTTTTTCCTTGAAGAGTTGCAGACCGCGATCATTGGCGCGTTGCGCCAGCTGACGGTTATTGCTGGGAATTGCGCTGGGCGGGGTGATTTTTTGCTCGCCGCCATGCAAATCTTTGACCAGTACCGGGGCCGGTTTTTGCGTCGGCTTGATCGCCGTTTCCGTCACCGCCGCCGGCGCGCTGGCGGCCGTCAGCGCGGGGGCCGGACGCGCTGCCGCCAGCTTGCTGTTCAAGGCAATCGCATCATTGCTTAATTGCGCGGTCTGCGGGCTGATGAATTCTGTTTCGGATGGCAATTCAAAAATGAAATCGCCGCCTTCCGAGCCGGGCAGGCTGCCAAACGCCGGGGTTTGTTGCGATACCGCCGAGACCGAAGGTGCGACCCAGGCCGCCAGTTCGGTGGCGGTGATCAACCCGTCCCCATTCAAATCGGCCTTGCCCTGCATGCCCTGCAACAAGGCCCAGGTGAACACCGAATGGCCATTCGGCCCGCCATCGGCCACCAACTGATCGGCCCCGCCGGCGGTCAGCATTTGCCGGCCCAGACGTTTGGCGTTTTCACGCAGAAAATTCGGATTGCCGGCGCCTCGCGTCAAACCCAGCCCGCTGTAACAGGCGTCCATCACAAACAGCACATGCCGTGCTGACAGGCTTTCGGCGATATTTTGGATTTCCGTCATCGGAATCGCTTCCGCCGCCACTTGTTTCGGATCGGCGTCAGCCGGAATGATATAGCCCAGATCGCGTCCCGAACTCAGTTTCACCGTGGCCCCGTGGCCGGCGTAAAACACAAAAATGCGGTCATTCTTTTTTGCGCTGTGTTGCAAGCGCTCATGAAACGCCGCCAGAATCCCATTGCGCGTGGCGGCGCCGTTTGTCAGCGTGATCACATGCTCAGGCGCAAAGCCGAATTTCTCAATCAGGGTTTGCCGCATCGCCTCAGTGTCGCGCACCGCGTAATGCAGCTTGGGCCATTTCGCATAATCATCAATCCCGATCAATAAAGCCCAGGAGTTGCTATAGCCGGAATCCACCACCACCTTGTTTTTCTCTTCGCCCGGCGTGCCCTTGACCACTTTAAATCCATTCCCATCCCAGGCCGCGAAGGCATAGCCTTCGGCGCTTAAACGCTGCAGGATTTTGGGCAGGGCCTTGACGGTGCGTTCGTGAATATCGTGAAACAGGATGATGCCGCGCTTTTCCTTTTCCAGGGTGCGGAACACCCGCTCCACAATTGATTCCGGCACCGGGTCGGCCCAGTCCAGCGAATCAATATTCCACATCACGGAAGTGAGTTTGGCTTCGCTTAACATTTGCATCCCTTCGCCATTCCTGGCGCCATAGGGAAAGCGGAACAGCGGGGCGCGTTCCTTATCGACTGCTTTCAATAAATTGTCAGTATTTAAGATTTCTGCTTTGAGCGTCTCGCCGCTGGTTTTCGCCAGCTGGGCATGGGTGTAGCTGTGATTGGCCAGCGCATGCCCGGCGGCGCGCAAGCGGCGGCTGACGTCGGCCCCGGCTTCGAGTTTGGCTGCGCCTTTGTCATACTGACCGATATTGCGCCCGACAGAAAAAAACACCGCCGGCACGCTGTATTGTTTCAAAATCGCCGCAATTTCGTCGCTGTAGCGGCGGTGCGGGCCGTCGTCAAAGGTCAGCACCACGGTTTTCGGCGGTAATTCCGTACCCAGAATTTCCGTGCCATCGTTTTTTCCCACCGGCTGCGGATAGGCTTGGATATAGCCGTATTCCTTCATGATTTGCTCGCGCTGATACAGCTTGCGCAATTTGGCCAGATAATCCTCCCAGCGCTCGCGCTTGAGTTCAATGCTGCGCGTGCCGAGCTGGCTGAAAATCTGCTGAATTTCTTTTTCGTAATTGCGCTCAATTTCCGCCAGCGCATCCAAATCCTCGCCAATGCGCTTATGCAGCTTGATGCCGGCCAGGGCCGAGTCGCGCGTCATGGCGGCTTGCAAGCTGACCAGCAATTCGCGAAACGCCAAGCGGTCTGCGTCGAATAAATCCGGGTCGCTTTCGACAAAATCCAGCCATTGGCTCAATTCTTCATGGCGTTTGGCGTGATTGCCGGCAGCAATTTGCTGTAAGAGCTGCTCAAGCTGGTTGCGGCGGTTTTGATTGTCATGAAAAATCGCCTGGCCGATGCTGCGCGCCTGCTGCTGCGCGGCCTGGTTCTGGCCTTTATCTTCGGCCAGCAGGACAATGATTTTGCGGTAATTCGCCAGTAACTCGCGTGAGGCCGGAATCAGTTGCGCCGCCGGCGCAGGCGCGGCGGGGCTGGCGCTTGTGGCGGCGGCGCTGGCTGGCGCAGTCGCTGCGGGTGTGCGGTATTGATGGTAAATGGAAAAAACAGCCAAGCCGACGGCCAGTATCACGCCGGCGGCAATCAGGTAAAGCAGCGTTTTGGTTTTCATGTGCGTGCCTAAGCTTTGCTATGCACGCAAGTGTAAACCATGGGCTGCCTTACTCTGTGTTCTTACTGGCCGTTTTTTTGCAAGTTCTGCAAGTCCTGTTTGGCGCGCTCCACGTCCGCCGCATATTCCGTTAAATAGCGCTCGCGTTGCTCGCTGCTCCATTCGGCTTCAGAAAATTGCTCAAGACTGTATTTCTTGCTGGTGTGGGCGATGCCGATGAGGCGCGGCATCATAGCGCGGTCGGGGTCGGCGTTTTCATACAGGATATAACCATCGACATCGCGCAAAGTGAGTGGAAACACCGGCTTGCGATCGCGCAGCAGGCGGCCAAACAATTGCAGCCGGACTTCCTGTTCGCCCGGCGCCAGCACATCATTAAAGCTCAGCAGCGCCACCGGTTTGCCGCTGGCGTCATCCACCCGTCCCGCAATCAGGTAACGCCCGCCTTCACGCACGCGCGCTTTCAGGTAGAAATTCAGGCTGCCATCCGCCAGCGTTTCCCGCACCCCGCCGCTCCATTGCGCCGGCGCTTGCGGCGTGTGGATGAAATCAAAATTGACTGAGCCGGCCTGATCGCCGGCCTGATATTGCACTTCGATGCGCACCGCGCCATGCCAGCTGGCGAACGCGCTGTTGGCAGGCGTCAGGCTGGCGCTGACGATATTGTCGCCGGCTTGCAAATCGCCCTGCATGCCATTGTCGGCAAATTGCAGGCTGGCCGAGGGCAGGGCGGCGCTGCCGCGTCCGGCCGGGCTGCCGGAATTCGGCAGCGCCTGCGCCTGCGCCCGCGTCACAAACAGGGGCAGACGTTTGCCATCTTTGCCTTGCGCCTGCATGCTCAGAAGCAGATGTTCGCCGGCCCCGACAAAAATCCGGTTTTGCGTGGTTTTCAGAGTGATCGTGGGATGGGTCTTCCCATCTTTTTGCCGCATGGCGTGACTGTCTTCCACCGGGCGGTTGGGCCAGATCTGGTCAGGATGTTCTTCAATCGGACGCGAGTTTTGCGGGTAGCGCGTGCCTTCGCGGTAGCTTTGATACGTGTGCTCGGCCAAGGCCAATTGCTGTTTGGCCAGAATCACCCGCGCCGCATGACTGTCCGGCGCCACGCCTGCAGGCAGCGGCTGCGGCGCGGGCGCCTGCCGCGCATGCGCCGCTGCGCCGGCTGGCGCCGCAGCGGTTTTGCCGGTGGCCTGATTCACCCAGTCAGCCTGGCCTTGCATCGCCTCTTGCTGCTCGGCATGGCGCCACAGCAGCATGCCGCCCAACAGCACAAGCGCGCCCAGACCCAGCGGCCAGTAACGGCGCAGCAGACTGGGCTGCGCGCCGTCGGTGTCTAGGGTGTGTTGACATTTATTTCAACCATATCATTGATGCCGCCAAGGTTACAAACGAAGAGAAACGGGTATCCAGTTTGTCGTAGCGGGTAGCGATCCGTCGAAATTGCTTAATTTTGGCGAAAAAGCGCTCAATGAGATTGCGGTTTCGATATTGGAACTGATCATAATCCCGCTGTTCTTTCCGGTTCGCCTTTGGTGGAATCACGACCTTGGCATTTTTTCCCTCAATGCAATCAATCAGTGTGTTGGCATCATAGGCTTTATCTGCCAGCACCGCTTGTGGCGCGACGTCATTGAGTAACGCGGTTGCCTGGGTTATATCGTGAACTTCTCCGCCTGTCAGGATGAACTGAACCAAATTGCCCAAGCCCTCAACGCAAGCATGAATCTTGGTGGTTAATCCCCCACGAGACCGGCCAATGGATTGCGGCCCCTTTTTTTTGCGGCTCCTGCTGCATGCTGATGCGCCCGCACGATAGTGCTATCAAGAAAAACTTCCTCAAAGTCCGCGTCCTCGCGTAGCACGGCAAAGATTTTGTGCCATACCTGCTTATCCGACCAACGCGCAAACCTCACATAGACGCTGTTCCATGGGCCAAATTCAGCAGGCAAATCCCGCCACGGGCTGCCTGTCTTTGCTATCCATAAAACAGCTTCCACAAACAGCCGATTATTCACGCCTGTTCTGCCTCTATCGCCAACCTTTCCTGGTACCAAGGCTTCAATTCTTGCCCACTGATCGTCCCGTAACATCATCCGTGCCATTCTGTTTTGCCCAAAAACAAGAATGTAAACACAAGTGGCAAAAAGTTAACAGCTTTTTTTGAAAATTCCCATCCAAAGTGCTGTTAATTGTCAACACGCCCTAAGTTGAAGTCGTGTTTCATTCCTATTTGGCGTAGTTGACCATGGCGTTGCGCACTACCGAGATAATGCCGCCCCAGGCCCCATTCGCATAATGGTTGTAGGCTTCGTTATCATCGCGGAAAGTGACGGAGTGATACGACCATTTTACCGAACCGCCTTCATTTGCGGCTGTGCCAAGCGATAAATCATTGCTCAGCCAGTCGGCAGGATTGCCCAGCGATGTGCCGCTGCTGCCAGCCACGCCGCCGGTGCTGTGATAGGCCACCGCTTCATCATCCTGGCCCGGCAAAATGCTGGAATACAAGGTGCCGCTGGCGCCGGCATACATATAAAACCAGATATTGCGGGTGTTGTTGTGGTCATACAGGGCGCGCGCGGTGGTGGTTTTCAAATCCTTCACCAGCGGCTCCGAGGTGCTCCAGGAACCGTAATCAGACAATTCCGAGCCACCCGAGGCGCCTGAGGCGTTGCGCACCCATTTGATATTCCAGCCGGTTTGGGTTGTGCCGTCGCTGTTGCCGCATTGGCCGGCGCTATTCGGCGTGGCGTTTTTCTTATAACGCGCGCTGCCGCCATAATTGGCCAGGTTATAGCCCAGCATTAAATTGCCGGCGCTGTGGGTGGCGATATAACACCAATTGGCGCCGGTGCAAAAACAATCCAGCGCATCGCGGATTTTGCTGCTTTGGCTGGAAATACTGTTATAGCCATCCCAATTCACGGATTTCTTATTAATCCCGGCGGCGGTTGTGCCCGGCCCCCAATATGTCCAGCTATTGTAATTGCCGACTGCGCCGCCGCCGGTGCGGCCATTAATCCATAAAGTGTAATTTGCCGCCTGCGCGCTTAAGCTGGAAAACAGGCAAAGCGCGAGCGTGCCGCGCAAAATGCGAGCCAATTGATTCATGTCGTCTCCGTATCGTTCTTGTCGTATGAAAAACAGGTTTTCGCGTCAGCCTCCCAAGCCGGCGGAAAAAACGCAGCACAATGGCAAACCCCTTTGCCGCCGCAAACTTGATTGTTTGCAACAATTTGTGAGCTGCAGCTATGCTAATTTTGCGGTGGATGACTGTCAACAGAAAATGGAGCAATTGCTCGGCATATCATGAAAATTTGAATCGTGAATATCATTCATCAGATTTGTGAATAATAATCACTGAAACAATATGGGGGGGATATTGGCATGTTCAGATGGGAAATGTGTTCGCTGCGGCATCGTTGAGCAATCGTGATAGATGATGCGATGCTGTCTATGTGAGCCATTGACTGATAAAAAACACTTGCATCAAGTGGCCGGCTCAGCGTGACAGGGCAATAATTTCATTCGCCTGGCGCAAGCGCTGCGATAACAAAATCGCGATATTGCGGTAGATGCGCAAGGCGATGTCGGGCAATTTGTCCAGGCAGCCGCCATCGATGCGCAGCGCTTTGCAGGGGGTGGCGGCGCGTACTGAGGCGCAGCGGGCGCGGCATTCAATCAGGGACATCTCGCCAAACGCCTCGCCCGGCCCCAGACGTTGTATCACTTTCTGCGCGCCGTGCACCCGTTTGCAGATATCCACCTGGCCGGCGATGATGACAAATAAATGCTGGCCCTGTTCGCCTTCGCGAATGATGTAGTCCGCCGCCATGTAATCAATCAATTCGGCATGATCGAGCAAAATCGCCAACTGTTCATCCTGCATACCCTTGAACAGTTTCAATGCTAATAACATTTTCCTGGTTTCGCTTAAGCAATACACAGTCATGCCAGCCTCCGCTCCATATGCGCTGCAAACAGAATCAGTATCGCCAGTTTGACGGACGGCGGCAAGGGGCCAGCGCCGTCAAGCGGGGGAGGCGTCGGCGCTATAATGGGACGCAACCGGGAGATGTGGATGTGGATTGACAGTCATTGCCATTTGGATGCGCCGGAATTCGCCGGCGCCGGGCGCACGCTGGCGCAGCAGGCCTTGGCGGCGGGGGTGGGCGGGGTTTTGATTCCGGCGGTCGAGCGCGCCAATTTCGCCGCCTGCGCCGCCTTGGCGCAGGATGTGCCGCAGTGCGCCTACACCCTTGGCATCCATCCCCTGTATGTTGGCCGCGCGCATGAAGACGATCTGCACTTTTTGCGCGATCAAATCCGCGCCGCGCTGGCGGATGCCGCTTTTGCCGGCGTCGGTGAAATCGGCCTGGATTTTTTTGAACCGGCCTTATGCAGCCCGGAAATGCGCGAACGGCAGTTGTATTTCTTTCAAGCCCAGCTGAAATTGGCGCGTGAATTCGGCTTGCCGGTGCTCTTGCATGTGCGCCGTTCACAAGATCAGATTCTGGCGCAATTGCGCCGCATCACCCCGCCGGGCGGCATCGCCCATGCTTTCAATGGCAGCTTGCAGCAGGCGCAGCAATTCATCGCCCTCGGTTGCAAGCTGGGCATGGGCGGGGCGATGACGTATCCGCGCGCCTTGCAAATCCGCCGTCTGGCCGTGGAATTGCCCTTAAGCGCCCTGGTGCTGGAAACCGACGCACCCGACATTCCACCCGAATGGTTGCACGCCAGACATGGCGGCAGCGGGCCGAATACGCCGGCGCAATGTGCGCGCATCGGCGCCGTGCTGGCGCAATTGCGCGCTGCGCCGCTGGAGCAGGTGGCGGCGCAAACCAGTGAAAATGTCTGCCAGGTTCTGCCGCGCCTGCGGCAACGCCTGACAGGGCAGGCCGCGCCGCGCTGAAGTCATTGCGGCGCGCCGTTTTTGCCTGAGCGCAAGAACTGCAGCAAAAAACGCCACAGCCGCTTGCCCGCAAACCTTGCTGCCCGCACCATGCAGCAAACAGGATTGCGGGAGGCGGGCATGCGCAGTTTTTGCGCCGGATTTTTGCTTGGGGTCTGTGGTTTGCAACAGTTGGCGCGGCTGCCATCCTGGGGCCAGACTGCGCTGTATGGCGGCGCGCTGCTGGGGCTGGCCCTGGCCTGCGTCTGGCTGGCGCGGCGTCTGCGCGCGCGCCGGCAGTTGGCCCGCGCCGCCATGCTGTGCGCCGCCGCCTCTCTGCTGGCCGGCGGCCTGGGCGGTTGGGTCTGGGCCGCATATTGTGCGCAAGAGCGGCTGCAAGCGCGCCTTGGCGCACAATGGGAGCGGCGCGATGTGGTGTTAAGCGGCGTGATCAGCAGCCTGCCGCATCAAACCCCGCTGGGCCTGCAATTCATTTTCACGCCCGATCCGGGACAAGTCCTCAGTCCGCAGCAACGCCTGTATCTGGGCTGGCATAAAGAAGAAAGCAGCGATCGCGCGCCAGTGGCGCATGCGGCGGAACGCTGGCGCTTTTGTCTGCGCATCGGCGCTCCGCATGGGCACGCCAATCCTGCTGGTTTTGATTATGAAGCTTGGGCTTTTGCGCAAAATCTGCAGGGCGGCGGGCAGGTTGTGCCGGCGCGCAAAAGCGCGCCCGATTGCCAGCCGCAACGCCTGGCGGCGCAGGCCGGCGGCCCGGGGGCGCGTCTGGCGCGCTGGCGCGAAGACTTGCGCAGCCGCATCTTGCAGGCGCTGCCCGGCGCGCCCTATGCCGGGGTGCTGGTGGCGCTGGTGATTGGCGAGCAGCGCGCGATTGCGCATAGCGACTGGCAGCTGTTTAATGCCGCCGGCATCGGCCATTTGCTTTCCATCTCCGGCTTGCATATCACGATGTTGGCGGCCTTGTGCGGCGCACTGGCCGGCTGGCTCTGGCGGCATTCTTTTTTCACCCGCGCCAGTCTGCCGCTGTACTGGCCGGCGCCGTATGTGGCCGCCGTTTGCGGCTGTCTGGCGGCGGCCGGCTATGTCTTGCTGGCCGGGGCCGAAGCGCCCGCTTTGCGCACCTTGTATATGCTGATTGCTGCCACCCTGTGCCGCATGCTGTGGCGCAATCTGCCCATTTCCGTGGTCTTGGCCTGGGCCTTGCTGGCGGTTTTGCTGCCCGATCCCTGGGCGGTGCTGTCTGCCGGTTTTTGGCTCTCTTTCGGCGCGGTCGCGCTGCTGCTGTATGCCGGCAGTGGCCGCCGGCGCGATGCGCAAGAGCGGCTGACTGAAATGGCCAGCTGGCGCCGTCAGGCCTGGGTGCGGCTGCGCCAAGAGGCGCGCGCGCAAGGCGCGGTGACTTTCGGCTTGCTGCCGCTTAGCGTCTTGCTGTTTGCCCAGATTTCTTTGCTCAGTCCCTTCGCCAATGCGCTGGCGATTCCACTCATCAGCCTGGGCGTGACGCCGCTGGCGCTGCTGGGGGCGGCCAGCCTGACTTTCCTGCCGGAGGCATGCGGCGCGGCCTTGCTGCAAGCCGCACACTGGCTGCTGCAAGCACTGGCCGCGCTGGTGGCGCAGATGCACAGCGTGTTGCCGCCCTGGCGCCTGCCGCAAGCCGGCTGGCCTGCCTTCGCCTGCGCCAGCGTGGGGTTGCTGTTCCTGTTTTTGCCGCTCTGGCGCGCCCGTCTGTGCGCGCTGGCGGCGATGTTGCCGCTGGTATTGCAGCCAGCCGCCCATCCCGCCCCCGGCGCGCTCTGGCTCACTGCGCTGGATGTGGGGCAGGGCACTGCGCTCCTGATCGAAACTGAGCGCCACAGAATGTTATATGACAGCGGCCCGGCCTATCCTTCAGGCAGCGATGCCGGACAGCAAATTCTTTTGCCCTATCTGCAGGCGCGCGGCATCAGCGCGCTCGATGGCATGATGATCAGCCATGCCGACGCCGACCATGCCGGCGGGGCCGCCAGTCTGATGCAGGGCGTGCGCCTTGGCTGGTGGCGCTCCAGCCTGGATCCGCAGCACGCTTTGCGGCAAAGCGCGGCGGCCCAGGCGCTGCCGCACATTCCCTGCCGCGCCGGCCAGGAATGGGAATGGGATGGCTGGCGCTTTGCCATCTTGCATCCCGATCCGACATTCGCCAACGCCAGCCGCAGCAATGCGCGCAGCTGCGTTTTGAAAATCAGCCACGCGCAGGCGCCGGCGCTGTTGCTGGCCGGCGATATCGAGGCGGCGCAGGAAGCGCATTTGCTGGCCAGGGGCGCTCCGCTGCGCGCCGCCATCCTGCTGGCGCCGCATCATGGCAGCGGCACTTCATCCAGTGTGCCGTTTTTGCAAGCGGTGCAGCCGGAATTGGCATTGTTTCAAGTTGGCTGGCATAACCGCTACCGCCATCCGCGCGCCGATGTCTGGCAGCGCTATGCGGAATTGGGCATATGGCGCGCGCGCACCGATCGCGAAGGCGCGCTGCTGCTCCAGCTTGACGCCGCCGGCTGGCGCATGCACAGCCAGCGCGCCAGCCGCCAGCGCTATTGGCAAACGCCGATGACGCCGGAATAAAGATGCCAAACACCAACATTTGCCCATCAGGCAAGCAGGCAAAGCCGTGTCACAGCGGAATTTCCCTGTAGAATCGTCGAGAATGCAAGATTGCGCCCAAGGCGCACCTTTACCGTGGACATGGCATGCGTTTCTTTTCAGCAAACAGAAAGCGATCAGGTTGGATGGCGATAGGCTTCGCCGCCGACGCCGTGCGCGCCGCCTGCATTAAGCGGATACCGGGACATAAGCCCAAGGTCAGGCTGGTGCAAACCGTCGAATTTGAAGGCGGCAGCGCGCGCCCGGTGCGCGAAGCGCGCGCCGCCGCGCTGGAAGAATTGACGCGCCAATTGCAAATCGAGCGTCATCACTGCACCAGTCTGCTGGCCAATGGCGAATACCAGATCCTGCTGCTGGATGCGCCGCAAGTGCAGGCCGAAGAATTGAAAGGCGCCTTGCGCTGGCGCTTGAAAGACATGATTGATTATCCGGTCGATATGGCCACCTTCGACCTCTTGCCGCTGCCGCAGGATAAACAGGGCGGCGAACGCGCCCAGGTGTTTGTGGTGGCCGCGCGCAACACCCTGATCACCGAGCATCAAAACCTCTTCGTGCAAGCGAAAACCGGCTTGCGCACGATCGACATTCCCGAATTGGCGCAACGCAACCTGGCGGCTCTGGTCGAACCGCAGGGAAGCGCGCTGGCCTTGCTTTCTTTTGATGATGAGGGCGGCTTGCTGACCATCAGCCATGGCGGCGATTTGTATTTGACGCGCCGCATCGATGTCCGCCTGTACACCCTGGAACACCGCGACAGCGAAGAGCGCGCCGCCATCCTGGAGCGCATCACACTCGAATTGCAACGCTCGCTGGACCATTTCGACCGCCAATACCACTTCATGAATCTGTCCCGGCTCATGCTTGCGCCCTTGCCGGAAGCAGGGCAAAGCCTGTTTAACTATCTGGCGAGCAATCTGTATCTGCCGGTCGAGTGGCTGGATTTGCAAGATATTCTGGATTGCGGCCATGTGCCCTCATTGAAAGACGCTGCTATGCAACAACGCTATTTCCAAGTGCTGGGCGCTGCCTTGCGCCTGGAGGAGGGCACGGACTGATGCGTCAGATCAATCTGTTCAATCCTGCGCTGTTGCCGGCGCGGCAACAATTTTCCACCCGCATGATGTTGCAGACCGCCGCTTTGCTGGCGCTGGTGGTCATGCTTTTGCTGGGCTGGCAAGTCTGGCGGGAGCAGGAATTATTGCAACGGCAGGCCGCCGCCGCGAAACAATTAAAAGGCTTGCAAGAGCGCCTGACTGCGCTGCAAGCCGCCGCCCCGCCGCCGGAATTGAGCCAGCAATTGCAAACCAGGGTGCAGGGCATGGAACAGCGCTTGCAGGGCTTGCAACAGATGCAAAACTGGCTCAGTAACGGCCAGCGCGGCAATACCGAAGGCTATTCGCGCTATCTGCAAGCGTTTGCGCGCCAGCACCTGGAAGGCTTGTGGCTGACCGGCTTTTTGATCGATAGCCAAAGCTGTTGCCTGGAATTGTATGGCCGCGCGCTGCAGCCGGAATTGGTGGCGCAGTGGCTGGGCAAGCTCAATGCCGAACCGGTATTGCGCGGCAAGAGCCTGCAAACGGTGCATCTTGAGCGGCCCATGCTCAGCGCTCAGCTGCAGGAGGAGGCGCCTGTCGCGCCCGCCGCCGCGCCAGCGGCCCCAAGCAGCCCGGCGGCGCAGGATTTATTGCCAGGCGGCGCGCTGAACGCCCAGCAACTGCTCGGACGCTTAAACAGCGCACTGAATCAAAGCGCAGCGCCAGCCGCCCCGCCGGCGCCGGCCCCCGCTCCGGTGCGGGCGAAGGTGGAGAAAACGCCGGCCCCGCGTCCGGCGCCCTGGGTTGAATTCAGCTTGAAAGGAGGCGCGGTATGATGCAACTGCGCCAGCGCTGGCAGCTCATGCTGCAAAAAGTGGACGCCATGAGCCAGCGTGAAAGAATGTTGATTTTTGCCGCGCTGCTGGCTTTTTTCTATGGCGTGGCGAATCTGCTGATGCTGCCGTTTGATAAAAATCAGGCCGCCCTCAAAAACCAGCTCGACAATGACAATAAGCAAATCTCGGCGGCTGTCGATGAAATCAATGCGCGTTTGAGCAAGGCCGCCAAAGATCCGAATATCGCCCTGCGCGCGCGCGAACAAGACATCCAGCAGCAAATCGCGCGCCTGCAGCAGGATTTGCAAACCCGCCAGCAATTCCTGGTGGCGGCGGAAAGCGTGCCAGGCCTCTTGCAAAACCTCTTGCGCGAACACCAGCAAGTGCAATTGCGCAGCATGCGCAGCCTGCCTTTGCGCACGATGCGCATTCATGCCGACGGCGCCATGCATGAAGAAGCCGCGCCCGCGCCGGACGATCCGGCCCTGGCGCGCGAGCGCGCCATGCGCGAGCATGTGCTCAAAGGGCAGGGCAGCGGCAAGGTTGAGCAAGCGCTGGCGGCGGCGCAGCAAGAAGCGGTGCAAAACGCCGCCAAACTGCTGCCCGGCGGGGCCGACGCCAATCTGCCATCGCAAATCGCCGCCAAGGCGGCAACGCAACAGGCCGCTGCGCCGGCCCCGGATCTGCCGCGCATCTATCAACATGAATTGGAATTGGAATTAAGCGGCGCCTATGCCGATTTGATGCGCTATCTGCAAGCCCTGGAAAAATTGCCGAATCGCCTGTATTGGAGCCAGGCGCGCCTGCAGGTGGACGAGCATCCGCGCTGCACCTTGCGCTTGCGCGTCTATACCTTGAGTCTGGATCAGAAATGGCTGACATTATGAAATCCTGGCGCCTGTCCTGTCTGTGCCTGCTGCTTTGCGCGGCGGGACAGGCAGCCGCCCAAAGCGAGGTCTTGCCCGACCCGACCCGGCCACCGCCGCAGTTTCAGTCCGGCAAGGCGGACGCCAGCCCCGGCGCTGCAGAGCAGGACGGCTTGCGCCTGGAATCGGTCTTGCGCGCGCCGGGCCGCGAATTGGTCATCATCAACGGCCAGACCTATCGCGTGGGCCAGATGGTGCAAGACGCCAAGCTGCTGCAGATCCATGAACAACAAGTGGTTTTATTGCGCGGCAATCAGAAAGTGCTGCTGAATATGTATCCGGATGTGCAAAAAATCGCAGCCGGCTCCGGTAAGCGCAAAACCACCGATGCAAAACGCGCACCAGCGCAATCCCAATCAGTCAAGAGTGAGTAAAACCCATGGCGAAACATGCAGCAAAACAAGCGGGAAAAACGGCAGCCATGCGTGCCGGCGTCTTCTGCCTGGCCGGGCTGTTTCTGGCCGCTTGCAGCTCGCCGGCGGCGCGGCGCGAAGCCTACGACGCCGCGCGCGCCGAATTGAAAGCCGAAATGAGCCAGATGGCCGCGCAACTCGCGCTGGCCCAGGAAAAAGCCAAACAGGAACAGGATGCAGTCAGCAAGGCGCTGCTGCCGCCAGTGGCCGGGATGGCGGCGCGCGCCCCGCGTGAAGAGCGTTTTTCGCTGGCCTTGAACAATGTGCCGGCGCAACAGTTTTTCAATGCCGTGGTGGCCGGCTCCCGCTACAACATGCTGGTGCACCCGGATGTGGCGGGCAATCTGTCGGCCAATCTGAAAGATGTGACCCTGTTTGAAGCGCTCGATGCGATTCGCGAAGTGTATGGCTATGACTATAAAGTCGAAGGCAACCGGATTTACATCAAGCCGCTGACCATGCAAACCCGCATTTTCCAGGTGAATTATTTAAACCATGCGCGCCTGGGCGCTTCCGATTTGCGCGTGGCGAATGGCTCAGTGTCGGATGCGATCAATAACAGCTCCAACAATAACAACAATAACAGCACAAATAACAACAACAGCAACGCCAATAACAGCAATAACAGCAACAACAATAATAACGGCGGCAGCCAGCGCAGCTCGGTCGAAAGCAGCCGCGTCAGCACCGCCACCGTGGCCGATTTCTGGAGCGAACTCAAGTTCACCCTGCAAGCGATTATCTCGACCCGGGGTGAAGGCCGCAGCGTCACCATCAGCCCGCAATCCGGGGTGGTGGTGGTGCGCGCCATGCCGGATGAGTTGCGCAGCGTGGAAGAATATTTGAAAGCCACCCAGCTCTCAGTCGAGCGCCAGGTGATTTTGGAAGCCAAGATTTTAGAAGTGCAATTAAACGACGGCTATCAAAGCGGAATTAACTGGTCAGCTTTCACCAGCCTGGGCGGTAAACATGACAACCGCTTCAGCGCCGGCTTAATCTCGCCCGGCAGCACCATCGGCACACTGGGCACAGGCGCGCAGAGCAGCAGCGGCGATATGGGACTGACCGTCAGCATGCCAGGCAGCATTCCCGGCGGCGGCATGGCCAGCCCCACCACGGCGCTGGGCAGCCTGTTCGGGATTGCGTTTCAAACCAATAACTTTGGCGCCCTGATTTCCTTTTTAGAATCGCAAGGCACGGTGCATGTGCTGTCCAGCCCGCGCATCGCCACCCTGAACAATCAAAAAGCGGTGCTGAAAATCGGCACCGATGAATTTTTCGTCACCGGCGTCACGCCCAGCGTGACCAATACCAACACCAATGGCAGCACCGTCACCAATCCGCCTTCTGTCACCCTGACCCCGTTCTTCTCCGGCGTGGTGTTGGATGTCACGCCGCAAATTGATGATCGCGGCAATGTCACCCTGCATGTGCATCCGGCGGTGAGCCAGGTCAGCAATGTGAATAAAACCGTGAATCTGGGTTCCAGCGGCGTCTTCACGCTGCCGCTGGCCACCTCGTCCACCTCGGAAACCGATAGCGTGGTGCGCGGTCAGGATGGGCAAATCATCGCCATCGGCGGCTTGATGCGCCAGTCCGCCGTGTATGAGCGCGACCAGTTGCCGGGTTCCGACAAGCTGGGGCCGCTGAGCGGAGCCTTTGGTAATACGCGCCAGAGCACGGCCAAGCGCGAGCTGGTGATTTTGATCAAACCCAGCATTGTTAAAAACGGCGAAGCCTTTTCGCGCGACTTGCAGCAAAGCATAGACAAGCTCGAACGTATGGGACAGACGCCGGCCAAAGCTGGTTCCTGATATGTATCTGGCGCATTTCGGCTTGCAGGAAATGCCGTTCGGGATCACCCCGGACACCGCTTTTTTTTACCCCGGCAGCAGCGCCCAGCAAGCTTTGAACACCTTGCTGGTGGCGTGCGATGCGGGCGAGGGTTTTGTCAAAATCACAGGCGAAGTCGGGGCCGGCAAAACCCTCTTGTGCCGCAAATTGCTGTCCCTGCTGCAAGCCCCGCAACACAGCCAGTATTGCACCGCGTATATTCCGAATCCGATGATGGACCCGCGCAGCCTCTTGTTTGCGCTGGCGGATGAAATCGGCCTGCAACTGCCGGAGCGCGCCGATCAGCATCTCTTATTCAAAGCCATTAACAGCCATCTGCTCAAATTGGGGGCGCAGGGCAAGCGCCTCTTGCTGTGCATGGACGAGGCGCAAAGCATGCCGCTGCCCACGCTGGAAGCGCTGCGCCTGTTGTCCAATCTGGAAACCGAAAAACGCAAGCTGTTGCAAATCGTGCTGTTTGGCCAGCCCGAGCTGGAACACAAGCTGGCGCGGCGCGAGATCCGCCAGCTGACCCAGCGCATCAGTTTTCAATATCATTTGCAAGCCATGCCGCGCGATGAAATGCGCGCCTATCTGGCGCACCGCATCGCGCACGCCGGCGGCAATCCACACCTGATGCAAAGCGGGGCCGCCGACGCGATCTGGCGCGCCAGTCGCGGCATTGCGCGCGTGGCCAATCTGTTGGCGCATAAAAGCCTGCTGGCGGCGTATGGCATGGGCGCGCCACAGGTGCAAAAACAACATGTGCGGCGTGCTGTGGCCGACACCCCGGCCAGCCATAGTTTCTGGCCGCGCGCCTGGTTGAGGTGGATATGAGTTTGATCAATCAAATGCTGCAGGATCTGGATGCGCGCAAGCAGTCCGCCCAATCTGCCGCCAGCGCGCCGGCGGCGGCCTGGCAGGCCGCGCATGCGGTGCGCCAATCGCGCTGGCGCGCCCTGCGGCGCAGTCTGGCCCCCATCTTGCTGCCATTCCTGTGCCTGCTGCTGTTTGCCGCGCTGGCCGCATACTGGCTGTTTGCCGCACGCCATGCCGCAGCGCCGGCGCCGGTGGCAAATGTGGCGTCCAGCGCACCCCGGGCGGGGCCTGCCGCAGCGGCCCCGGCGGCGCAAGAAAGCGCGAGCGCGCCGGCGCGCAGCAGTCTGGCCGGATTGTTGGACGGCCTGCCCGGCGCCGCCATCTTAGGCCAGCCGCAAGAACGCGAATTGCCGCAGGAAGTCGCCGCCCCGCTGGTGCAGGGTTTGAAACTGGATATGCAACTCAAAACCGCCCAGGCCGCCAGCGACAAGCGCGAAGACGCGCCCGCCGCCCAGGCGGATAAAAGCGCGCCGAAAGCGTCCGCGCAAAGCGCCGGCAGCATGCAAATTCTGCCGGCCTCAGACAGCAACCGCGCCGAAGCGGAATACCGCAAAGCCACGCAATTACAGCAAAACGGCAAATCGCTGGAAGCGCTGGCGGCGCTGGAATCGGCCTTGCTGATTGACAAACGCCACAGCGCAGCACGCCTGTCCTTAGCCTCGATCTTGAGCGCGCAGGGACGGCCTGAAGATGCCCTCAAGCGCCTGCAACACGGTTTGGCCATCGACCCCGGCAACACCGCTTACACCATGCTGGCGGCGCGCATCAAAGCCGAGAGCGGACAGCTGGCGCAGGCGATTGACAGCCTGTACGGCAGCCTGCCGCTGGCCGTGCGCGACCCCGAATACCAGGGCCTGTTAGCCGCGTTGCTGCAAAAAGACCGCCGCCACAAAGACGCGATCGAACATTTTTTCGCCGCGCTGCAGGCGCGTCCCGATTATGGCGTATGGTGGATGGGTTTAGGCATTTCCCTGCAAGCTGAAGGTTTGCTGGCGCAAGCCCGCGATGCCTATCTGAAAGCGCGCGGCAGCCAGGGCATGTCGCCGCAACTCCTGACCTTCATTGATCAGCGCCTGCTGCAGATAGTGCAAGCCACCGGCAAACCCCTGCCCGAGCACGGCGGGCAATAAGCGCCGGCTGGCTTGCGCGAAGCGATAAGCCGGCGTCCGACGCCGGTGGATAGGCAAAAGAATTTGGTGTGCCGCATCCGACACCATTTGATTCACAAAGGAGCCATAGCCAGCGTTAAGCAAGCCACCGTTCCATCCCCTTGAAACATGCACCATAGCTAATCCCAGGAGAATATGATGTTGCAATTACATGGTTTTTCCGTCAGTAACTACTACAGCAAAGTGAAGCTGGCCTTGCTGGAAAAAGGCGTAGCGTTTGAAGAAGTGCTGGTTTGGCCCTATGGCGATGCGGAAGTCTTGCAATCCTCGCCGCTGGGCAAGATTCCCTTCTTGAAGACGGAACATGGCGCACTGTGCGAATCGCAAGTCATCGCCGACTACATCGAAGCCGCTTACCCGCAACCTCCCTTAATGCCGGCTGATCCTTTTGCCGCCGCCAAGCTGCGCGAGCTGATCACCTTCATGGAATGGCATCTGGAAATTGTGGCGCGCGAATTGATTCCCGCCACCTTTTTCGGCGCCGGCACGACGGATGAAGTTAAAGAACGCGTCAAAAAGACGCTGCAAAAAAACATCGCCGCCTTCGCCCGTCTGCCCAAGGCCAGCCCCTGGCTGGGCGGCGAACAATTCACCCTGGCCGATTGCGCCGCTGCGGTGCATTTCCCGCTGATCAGCGCGATTTGCAAAATCCAGTTCGGTGAAGATTTGCTGGCCCCGCTGCAATTGGATGACTATCTGACGCGCCTGGCCGGGCGGCCGCATGTGCAGAAAGTGCGCGCCGATGCGCAGGCGAATATGGTGCAAATGATGGCCAGAATCAAGGCTGCATCAGGGGCTTGAAGCGGCTGCTTTGGCAAAGCGCAGCGCGGCCTTGCTCATGGGCAAGCAGCAGGGCCGGGCAGTTTTTTTGATCAGTGTGAAAATCGAGATTTGTCCCTGCTGGCGTCTATGACTGGCGCTGTTGATGGCTGCGCCATGCATTTCCTGGCGAGGTATTTTGCTTTGATTGTTTGTTGTTAAGGCGACATGTTGTGGAAGTGTGCTGCAACTTTGCCCGCATGTTTCCACTTTCATCGTAAAGATAAGCGCCCTGCGCGATATTCAACCGGCGGGCTTGGCGCGCTTGCGTGCAGCGCCAGACGGCAGAGAGCGGGGGGGGGGCGCGTCGCCCGGAGACGGGCGACGCGCTTGCAAAACTGAAGCTTTACGCCTGACGACGGCGGCGCAGCATGGCCAGCGCGCCCAGACCCAGGCCCAGCATGGCCCAGGTTTCGGCTTCCGGCACCGGCGCGGTGTCTGTCACTGAGAGGCGGCGGAATACCGCCACGTCCGGGGTGTTGCCGGCGAATTGTTCCAGCATCAAATGCGCCGGCGCGCCGCCCAGCACTGCATTGTCAAAATACACGCTGTAGCGGTGGAATTGACCGTCATTGATCAGGCGCACAGGAGTCGAATAGGTGACAGAACCACCGGCATACCAGTAGTGGTTGCCGGGGAAACCGGCGCTGATGCCGAAATAGCCGCTGGTGTCAAAACCAGCCGTGCCTTTGTATTCAAAATTGAAATAACCACGGGTGAAGGTTTGGTTGGAGAAAATATCGCCAGCCGAATTGCCGGAAGAAAAATGCAATTCATTATTCGTGGTGTAGGCAAATGACCAGCCTGCTTTGCGCGTCCAGTTATTCAGATTATCCAGATTGTCCTGGAACAGAACGGCGGCTTGTGCTTGCGCACACAGAGCCAGCGCGGCGACGGCAAGGGCGATGCGTTTCATAGTTTCTCCAAAGTGTGGAATTGAGGACTTCGCGCCGGCGATGGGCGAAAGAGGCGACATCTTGCGCAAAGTCAGCAAAAATGTCAAACGTGTTCTGTACCATCTGTGCAGGACAGTTTGCATATGAGGTCTGTTGCTGGTGCACTGTTCAGTCTGCCCGGCATCACAACATGCCGTAATTTTCTGCAATTTTCTGTGTTGGGCCGGATTCCAGCAAGCCGGCTTCCTCGCTGCCGACGCCATAATCCAGCACCGCGCTGCTGGCGCATTGCATGGTCTGCCCCAAGACATACGCCGGGCAGTCGTATGGTTCGCTCTCCAGGGTGCAAATCACTTGCTCTGGCGTGCTCCAGTCAATCGGGCGCACCCAGACATATTCCAATCCGCCGCTGCTTGTCGGCAAGGCGATTTTCAAGCCCAGATTCAAACCGTCCATGCCATTCAGATAGCGTGCACGCAAGGCCGGCAGCAGGGCTTGCACCTGGGCCTGGGCGTGCGCCAATTCGGTTTCATAGCTGTTCGCAGGGGAGGGTAAATCCTGGCCCAGAGCGCGCGCGCAAAACGTGATCCAGCTGGCGTAATCGCCAGCCCAATCCGGCCCCGGCAAGGGGGTGATGAAGAGCGGATGGCCTTCTTCCTCTTGCGCCGCTTGGTGTGTTGCCTGTGGGCCGGGGCGCCAATCCAGCACCAGGCTGACGCTGGCGGCGCTGTCAGCCAGCTCGGGATAGTCGCTGGTCAGCGCGCTGCAGGCCGCCACATCCGCGCGCGATAAACACAGGGTGTACGGAAAGTCCGCCGGCGCATCAGCATCAGCCTCTTGCGCCATCTGTTCCAATTTGGATGTCAACAGGCTGAGCAGAAAATTGCCGGCGCGGTATTGATTCGGCGCCAGCGGCAACAGTTGCAAAGGCGTCACATCCATCGTGGTAAACCAGTGTCTGCCATCTTCCAGGCGGGAATGCAAGACCGGGGTAAAACCAAAGAACATCAGACTCTCCCAATGTGAATTGATAGCAGGGCAGCCGAAGCCACGCCACAAAGCGCAGGCCGGGTTGAGCGCAATGCCGACCCGGCGTCCGACACCGGCAGTTTATCAAAGGAGCCGGAGCCGGCCCATACGCCCGCCACATTTTCACCCCCGCAGCAACAGGCGTGAATTCACATCGCCACGGCACGCTTATTGCAAAGGCGGCAGCGCTTTGGCGCGTAATTGCGGCGCCGGCGCGGCCTGGATTTTCTCCTGCAACAGTTTGATGGCCTGCTCCAATTGCGCATCCTGTCCCTTGAAGCTGGCGTGCGGCAGGTTCTCCACATCAATATCCGGGGTTACGCCCACGCCTTCAATGGTGAATTCACCGTGGGGCAAAAGATGCTGCGCATTTTCCGAGGCGCGCATGCGGCCACGGTCGGCCAGATTATTATTGTCGCTCAGCCATACCCCGGCCCCGCTGGTGCGCCGGCCCAGCAGCGTGCCCAGGCCCATTTGCTTGATCGCGGCGGCGAAGGTTTCGCCATCGGAATACGTTTGCTCATCGGCTAACACCACCAGCTTGCCAAGGAAGGCGCCTTGCATATTGGTTTCCGGCAAACCATGGCGCGGCTGCCAGAAAGCCCAGGCGCGGCGCAACAGTTTTTCAGTAATCCAGCTGTCTATGCTGCCGCCGCCATTGCGCCGCACATCAATAATCAAGCCGGCGCGACCGATATGCGCGTAATACTCGCGCACAAACTGTCCCAGATCGGGGCCGGTCATATCGCGCAAATGCAGATAGCCGATGCGCCCGCCGGAGGCTTGCAGCACTTTTTGCGCATTGCGCCATTCCCAATCGGCGTAACGCAAATGCGCCTGGCGCTTATCATCCACCGCCTGCGCAATCGCTTGCCGGCTCTGCAGACGGCCTTCGCTGTCCGGGCGCAGATAGTCCAGCAAGACGCTTTGATTGGCCTGGTTTTCCAGCGCCAGACTCAAATCGCTCAGGCTGCGCAGCTTGCGCCCATTCAGCGCCTGCACGATATCGCCTGCTTTCAGTCCGGTTTCGGGACGCGCCAGCGGCGCCGCCTGATCCGGTAATTCGGCCTCGTGCTGATAGATATGGCTGATGCGCAAGCCGTTTGCCACCGGCTCAAACTGCGCGCCCAGAAAACCTGGTTTGGGCGCGTCTTCTGCGCGCCGCACATCGCCGCTGCGGATCTGCGAATGCAGCGTGCCCAGTTCGGCATTCAATTGCGCCAGCAAATCATTCAACTCGACCCGGCTGGCGAGGCGTTCGGTGAGCGGCGCATAACGCGCATACATGGCTTGCCAATCGACCCCGCGCATCTTGCGGTCAAAGAAATAATCGCGCTGCATGCGCCAGGCGTCATCAAACATTTGCCGCCATTCCGCCGCCGGCTCAATCGCCAGCGGCCAATCCGCCAGCGCCATGCTGTGCTTGCTCAGATCCGCGCCCGGTTTGCTGGCCGCATCCAGAATCAAGAGTTCCGGCGCGCCGTCGCGATTGCGCTGCAGCATGAGTTTTTTGGCGTCTTGCGACAATTCAAAATTGGCCACATTGCTTTGCCAGACTTCAAAGCCCTGTCCCTGCTGATCAATCGGCGCCACTTTCAGCTGCGCCTGGCCATCTGCCGTTTGTTCCAGCACATACAAACGCTTGCCGTCATTGGCCAGGCGGGTGTAATTGCCAGACGGCAGCGGAACCTCGTGAATGCGCTGCGCAGCCCCGGCCAAATCCAGGGCGGCAGGGGCTTTTTTGGCCTCATCAGGCTTGCTCTCCAACTCATTTTTGGGTTGGAAGGGGAAGCGCAAGCCGGGCCGCAGCGCATACGCGTACAACTTGCTGCGCTTATCAAAACTCACTCCCATACGGCGGTCGCCCCAGGGACTGGTTTGATTGCTGTGGAAGTGCCGCTCCGAGAGCAGATACAGCCAGTCGCCATCCGGGCTGAAACTGGGCGCATGTGAGACATATTTATCGCTGGTCAGCTGATGCAATTTTTTGCTGGCCAGCTCCAGCAGCCAAACTTGATTAACGTCGCGCATCTCGCCGGTAAACCCTATGGCCAGGGTTTTGCTGTCAGGGGAAAAACGCAGATCTTGCAGATAGCTGCTCTTGATCTGCATCAGCTTGCTGTTATTGCCGCTGGCGATATCAAGCAGCCAGAGTGTGCCGTCCAGATTGCTGTGCGCCAGCGTTTTGCCGTCCGGGCTTAAGGCCAGGTGGGTGCGCTGGCCCTGGCCATCGCGGGTCAGCATGCGCACGCCTTCAGCGCCATTCGCCGGCAGGCTGCAGATTTCCTGTTCGCGCCCGGCTTGATCGCATACGCCGTAGATCAATTTACCGTCATGGCTGAACATCGGGTGGCGCAAACGCATGCCGGCGGGCAAATTCAATTGCAGGCGCCGTTGCGGCGGCAGACCGCCCACCAGCCCCTGACCGCGCACATTGAACACCACCCGCTCACCTTGCGGGGCGATCGCGGCGTGGCTGAGAAAATCAAAGGGACGTTTCACCCAGCGCCGCTGTTGCTGCTCCTGCGCGCTGTTTAAACTGAGCGCAATCTTGCGCGTGTCGCCGTTGGCGATTTCATGCAGCCACAGATCCGCCCCTTGTTGCCAGACGATGCGGCCCTGATTCAAACGCGGCTGGCGCACTTGGAAATCGCGCGCCGCGCTGATTTTCTGCAAGCCGCCGCCGTTTTCCTGCATGCGCCACAGATTGTCGTGTCCATCACGGTCGGAAATGAAATAAATCTGTCCCTGCCACCACATCGGGCTGCGCTCATTGGCGCGCCCATCGCTGATTTTTTGCGCTTCCGGCATCGAACCGTCCAAGGCAAAGCGCCAGATTTGCTGTTGCGCGCCGCCGCGATACAGGCGCGCATTGTCGTTGCGCAGGCCAAAGCGGGTGAAAAAAATCTGTTTGCCATCGGCGGATAAGCTGGCTTCCGTCACATCCAGCAAGGGCAGGGTGCGCAGTGCGCCGCTGGCGATGTCCACAGCCTTGAGCACGCTCTGTCCCGTTGGCCCGTTTGCATATTGGGTGCTGTACAAGACTTCGCCGCGCGCGCTCCAACCCAATACCTGGCAGGGCTGGTTTTCAAAACTCAAACGGCGCGCCGCGCCCCCTGCCAGCGGCATCAACCATACTTCCGGCACGCCGGCGGCGGCAGCCTGGTAAGCGATCCACTTGCCATCGGGCGAAATTGCGGCCTGGCTTTCATCATCCGGCGCGGTGCTCAAGCGCTGCGCCTGGCCGCCGGCCAGCGGCGCGCGCCATAAATCGCCTTCGGCGGAAAACACCAGATATTCACTGGAAACGGCGGGATGGCGCACATACGCCGCTGGCGCAGCATGCGCGCTGGCGAATTGCAGCAGACAGGTGAGTAAGGGAATGGATGCAAGCGCGGCGGCGGAGGGCAAATACACGGCAAGGCTCCTGAAAGAAAAGATAGGCGCTGCGTCTGACTGTGCCAGTCTGGATCAGTTCCACCGCATGTCAGCCGCCGCCGGGACGGGGCCAGTGGCCAGCATACCGCCTGTCATATTCCGGCTGGGCGGCGGGACGCGCATGCCAGCCCCTGCAAGAGTGCGCGCAGGGCGCTTTGCGGAGGCTGCTGAAATTTTTTTGGTCTTGTTGAAATAAGACCACTTTCAAATTCAGGGGTAAGTGGTATGGTCCGGTAAAAACCCTGCGCCTGAAAAGCAATCTCTGGTTTGACACCGATCTTATTTGCAAAATTGATACTTTAATGCCCTGATCTTTGCATTCCAAGGCATTTTCATAGTGCAATTTTTGCAGGAAAAGTGACACGATGCCCGTCATTTGACATTGCATTTATGTAATCCTTAATTGTTTCACATTGCAACAAAATCAAGTGGTATTGGTTTTGGTCAGATAGAATAAAACCACTTGACTACCAATTTACGGGCGCTCATGCTGTTCTTGCAACAAACGCCCACAACAGCAGCCACAAGGCACGAAGCGGGGCACAGACCGCACAGGCATGCGGCAAACATTCCAAGGAGACAAAGTGAAAACCAAGCAAATCAATGGCCTTGCGCTGGCCATCATCAGCGCTACCTTAGCCGCATGCGGCGGCGGCAGTGAAGTGCAAAATGGCGCCAGCCCCAAGCTGTTGGCGAGCAAAGCCGCCGCCAGCTGCGAAGCCTGGAGCGCCAGCAATGTGTACACCGCCGGCATGTGTGTCACCTATAACGGCAAGACCTGGAAAGCCAAGTGGTGGACGCAAAACAATGTGCCGGGCGCTGACCAGTGGGGGCCGTGGGAGCTGCAAAGCGCCACGCCGACGCCTACGCCAACCCCAACGCCAACCCCAACGCCGACTCCAACGCCAACCCCAACGCCGACTCCGACCCCGACTCCAACTCCAACTCCAACGCCGACTCCTGGCTGTCAGCCGTATAAGGCCGGCACAAGCTACAAGGCGGGCGATGTGGTCAGCAATGCCGGCGGCGTGTATCAATGCACGGTAGCGGGCTGGTGTTCTTCCGGCAATTCGGCCTATGAGCCGGGAGTGGGCTGGGCATGGCAGCAAGCCTGGAGCGCAACGACCTCGAATTCCTGCACCACGCCGACGCCGACGCCGACCCCGACGCCTACGCCTACGCCTACGCCAACCCCGACGCCTACGCCGACCCCAACCCCAACCCCGACGCCGATTGGCCGCCAGGTCGGTTCTTACTTCGCGCAGTGGGGCGTGTATGGCCGCAATTATGAAGTGGCCGACATCCACACCACCAAGACCGTGGTGAATGGCGTGCCCACCAGCATTGCCGATCAGCTGACTTTCATCAATTACGCCTTCGCCAATGTGTACGCCAAGAATGGCGGTTATGAATGCGATATGGTGACGCGCGCCGAAGTCGGCAATGACAATCCGACCTCACCGGCGGCCGGCACCGGCGGCGATGCCTGGGCCGATTATCAGCGCAGTCCGGGACGCACAGTGGATGGTAAAACGATTCCCTGGGACGCGAAATTAAATGGCAATTTCCAGCAATTCAAATTACTCAAAGCGGCGCATCCGCATTTGAAGATCTTTATCTCGCTGGGCGGCTGGACCTGGTCGAAGAATTTCTCGGCGGCAGCCAAAACCGACGCGCTGCGCAAGCAAATGGTGTCGTCTTGCATCAAGATGTTCATTGCCGGCGATTTGCCGGTGCAGGATGGACGCGGCGGCCCTGGTTCGGCCAAAGGCGTGTTTGACGGTATCGACATCGACTGGGAATACCCGGGCGGCGGCGGTCAACCGTACAACACGGTGGACCCGGCGGATAAGCAAAACTTCACTTTGCTGATGCAGGAATTCCGCGCCCAGCTGGACGCCCAGGGCGCCAAAGATGGCAAACGTTATCTGCTCACCGCAGCCATCGGCGCCGGGGTGGATAAAATCGCCAACACCGAGCCGGCCAAGTATGCGCAATACATGGATTGGGTGAATGTGATGACCTATGACTTCCATGGCGCCTGGGAAAAAACCACCAATTTCCATTCAGCGCTGTATGCTGATCCGGCGGACCCTTCCACCGGCAACGTCAAGAAGTACAACTCGCATGACGGCATTTCCGCCCTGATTGCCGCCGGCATGCCGCGCAACAAGATGCTGCTGGGGATCGGTTTGTATGGTCGTGGCTGGACCGGCGTGCCGGCTGCCAATGGCGGCTTGTATCAAACTGCCACCGGCGGGGCCAAGGGGACATATGAAACCGGGATCGAAGACTACAAAGTCTTGAAAAACAAGGCAGGCGCCCGCTCGATTCATCCTGTCACCAAGCAATTGATGTTGTACACCAGCAATGGCGAGTTCTGGACGTATGACGATCCGGCTGTGATCAAGACCAAGATGCAATATGTCAAAGATCAAGGTCTGGCCGGCGCCTTCTCCTGGGAGTTGGACGGCGACACCAGCGGCGACTTGCTGACCACCATCTGGCAACATCGCTGACACAGCGCGCCCCCGCAGCAGCGGGGGCTGATCCCACGCCGCCGGCAGCACAGGCCGGCGGCAAATCACAACACTCACCGGAATAAAGAGAATGGCGCATTTGGCTAGCGTGCAGGCCGCGCCTGCACCCCGTATTGATGATTCCTGGCGCAGCTGGATTGCGGAAAATCTGATGTTAGGCGGCGCGCCGCAAGATTTGGCGCGGGTCTTGGCCAGCCAGGGTTTTCATGTGTTCGAGATTGAACGCGAATTGCAACTGGCCTTGTCCAGTCCCTATTTGCGCGGCGTGCGCCGCTTGCAAAACCGCATCGCCAAGCGCGATTGGCTGTTGGGCATTCAGCAAAAACTCAATCGCTTGCGCCCGCCTGTGATTGAGCGGCGCGCCAAACTCAGCCGGGAAGCGTTTTTGCATGACTACTACGCGCAAAACCGCCCGGTGATTATCACCGGCATGATGGAAGATTGGCCGGCGCTGCAAAAATGGAATCTGGATTGGCTCGCCGCCCAGTTTGGCGCGCGCGAAGTGGAAGTGCAATTTGGCCGCAATGCTGACGCCAATTACGAACTCAACAGCATTGCGCATAAAAAGAAAATGCGCTTTGGCGAGTATTGCAATTTGGTGCGCACGGCGGGCGCGACCAATGATTTTTACATGACCGCCAATAATGACAGCGCGAACCGGCAAGCCTTGATTGAGCTGTGGCAGGACATTGTGCAGCTGCCGGAATATTTACGCGCAGACGACGCGCAGCGCGGCTTTTTCTGGTTTGGCCCGGCTGGCACCATCACTCCGTTCCACCATGACTTGACGAATAATTTCATGGCCCAGGTGATGGGCAGAAAGCGCGTCAAAATCATGGCCGCCTGCGACACCCCGCTGTTGCGCAACTTCCGTCACTGTTTTACCGAAATTGACGGGCGCAATCCGGACCCGGCGCGCTGGACTGAGCTGCGCGATGTGCAAATCCATGAATGTGTGCTGGAACCCGGTGAAATTCTGTTTTTGCCGGTCGGCTGCTGGCACTTTGTCGAGGGGCTGGATATTTCCATCACCATCGCTTTCACCAATTTCCTGTGGGATAACGATTTTTTCAGCAATTACCCGCAAGACCACGACTTTTAAGCCGCGCCAGACGGTTTTTTCAAACAAGGGGAGACTATGAAACAGCAGATTTCACTGATCACGCTGGCCGTTTTGGCGCTGGCGGGTTGCGGCGGTGAAGCGCCGCAAAGCGCGCCGCAGTTATTGGCCGCGCGCGCAGCGCTGGCCTGCGAGGCCTGGAACGCCAGCGCAATCTACACCGCCGGCATGTGCGCCACCTATGGCGGCAAGACCTGGAAGGCGAAATGGTGGACGCAAAACAATGTGCCGGGGGCGGATCAATGGGGGCCATGGGAATTGCAGAGCGCCACGCCGACGCCCACACCCACGCCGACGCCTACGCCCACACCTACGCCCACACCGACACCGACGCCAACGCCAACGCCTGGGACATGTCAGCCATATCGAGCCGGCGCGGCCTATCAAACCGGGGCCATCGTCAGCAATGCCGGCGGGGTGTATCAATGCACGGTCGCCGGCTGGTGTTCAAGCGGCGCAGCGGCTTATGAGCCGGGGGTAGGCTGGGCCTGGCAACACGCCTGGAGCGCGGCGCCGGCCAACAGCTGCACCACGCCGACACCGACGCCCACACCCACACCCACGCCGACGCCGACGCCGACGCCCACACCAACGCCGGGCTTGAAAAAGCATATGCTGGTCGGCTATTGGCATAACTTCAGCAATCCCAGCGGGCCGACTTATCCGATCAAGCAAGTGGCGGACGAATGGGATGTGATTGTGGTTTCGTTTGGCGACAATGCCGGCAATGGCAATGTGGCTTTCAAACTCGATCCGGCCGCCGGCAGCGAAGCGCAGTTCATCCAAGACATCAAAGATAAAAAAGCGCTTGGCAAGAAAGTGATTCTGTCCCTTGGCGGGCAGGATGGTTCGATCACGCTGAACACTGACAGCGATGTGGCGAATTTCGTCAACAGCCTGCATGGCTTGATGGTGAAGTATGGCTTTGACGGGATTGATATCGATCTGGAAAGCGGTTCCGGCGTGACGCATGGCGCACCGATTATCAATAATCTGATCAAGGCGGTAAAACAGCTCAAAGCCAAGGTCGGGCCGTCGTTCTATCTCTCGATGGCGCCGGAACATCCTTATGTGCAGGGCGGCTATACCTCGTATGGCAGTATCTGGGGCGCATATCTGCCCATCATCGACGGCTTGCGCGATGATCTTTCGGTAATCCATGTGCAGTACTACAACAATGGCGGCTTTGATACACCGTATGCCGCCGGAACTGTGCAGGAAGGGACAGTCGATGGGCTGGTGGCCGGCAGCAAGATGTTAATCGAAGGCTTCCCGCTGGCGCGCGGCAGCGCTGGCCAATTCAAGGGTTTGCGTGCGGATCAGGTGGCGTTTGGCGTGCCCTCCGGGCGGCAATCTGCGAATCGCGGCTTTGTCACGCCGCAAGTGGTGGCGGATGCGCTCAATTGTATGAGCCGTTTGCAACATTGCGGCAGCGTTAAACCGAACCAGGCCTATCCGGATTTCCGTGGCGTCATGACCTGGTCTATCAACTGGGACAGATACGACGGCTTTAATTTCTCCAAGCCGGCCGCCGCCGCTTTGAAGACGATGCCTTAAACCGGCCCCGCCCGCAGTACGCACCCGGCGCCAAGGCCGGGTGCGGCAAGACCCTGCGCTGGACACAGATCCGGCCTGAATCAACAGGAGACCAAATGAAATCTATCCAATATCCCGCCCGTTTGGGCGTGAGCATGCTCTTGCTCGGCCTGTTAGCCGCATGCGGCGGACAACAGGAAAGCAGCACCAATACGCCGCGCTTATTGGCCAGTCGCGCCGCTTGCGCAGACTGGAGCGCCGCCAGCGTGTACACCGCCGGCCAATGCGTGACATACAACGGTAAAACCTGGAAGGCCAAATGGTGGACGCAAAACAATGCGCCCGGCGCTGACCAGTGGGGGCCGTGGGAATTGCAAAGCGCTACGCCGACGCCAACCCCGACGCCGACACCGACGCCGACGCCAACGCCCACACCCACGCCTACGCCAACGCCGACGCCAACACCGACGCCAACACCGACGCCAACACCCACGCCGACGCCAAGCTGTCAGGCGTATAAAGCCGGCAACGCCTATACCCAAGGCCAGGTGATCAGCCACGCCGGCGGCTATTACGCCTGTCTGGTGGCGGGCTGGTGCTCGTCCGGCAACAGCGCTTACGAACCGGGGCGCGGCTGGGCTTGGAGCCAAGCCTGGAAGCAGGTGAATTCCTGCAACGGCGGCGATACGCCGACGCCAACGCCGACGCCGACGCCAACGCCTACCCCCACCCCGACGCCGACGCCGACGCCGACACCCACCCCAGGCGTGCCGAGCAAGGCGCAGGCAGAGGCGAAAGAAGTGCAGCTCACCGATACGCCATTTTTCAAAACCGTGAAAGCTTCCGTGCGCACGCTGGCTTCGGCGGAAGTGGAGAAAGTCACGCCGGGGAATGCGGCCAACCCGCTCAATGTGAAACGGGTTGAGCGTCTCTTGCCGGCAGCCAAATGGGATTACTACTTTGCGGTGCGCGACGCCAGTTACAGCTATACCCGTTTCCTGCAGGCCGTGGCCAAATTCCCGGCGCTGTGCGACGACTACAGCGATGGCCGCAACGCGGATGCGATTTGCCGCCATTCCCTGGCGACGATGTTCGCCCACTTCGCCCAGGAAACCGGCGAACACAACGCTAACAGCAGCATCCCGCAATGGCGCCAGGGTTTGTACTATTTGCGCGAAATGGGTTGCAGCGAGACTGGCGGCACATGCGGCTACAACACGGAATGCAATGATCCGGTGTTTAACAAGGTCTGGACTTGCGGCAAAAATGCCGACGGCACGTTCAAGAAATATTTTGGACGCGGGGCCAAGCAGCTGAGCTACAACTACAACTACGGCCCGTTTTCGCAGGCGATGAATCAAGGCGATCAATTCGCGCTCTTGAATAACCCGGATCTGGTTGCCTCCACCTGGCTTAATCTGGCTTCGGCCACCTTCTTCTTTGTTTATCCGCAACCGCCCAAGCCCTCGATGCTGCATGTGGTCGATGGCACATGGGTTCCGAATGCGGCGGACAAGGCCGCCGGGGCCGGCAATAACTTCGCCACCACCATCATGATTATCAATGCGGAATGCGGCACGGGGACAGAAAAGCCGGCGGCGCAAAACCGCATTGATTATTACAAGCAATTCTCAGCCGACCTGGGCTGGGATTACAGCAAGGAACAATTATCTTGCGCCAGCATGCAGCGCTTTGGCCCCAACAGCTCAGCCGCATACAACATCTATTGGGAGAAAAACTGGAATGCCGGCGGCGAATACCAATGCCAGCTGGTCAGCTACCAGACGCCGTACAGCGCCTTGATTCCGGGCAATTACGTCAAGTGCGTGCAAGACAATTGGAATGTCGTATTGAAATAAGCAGCGTCCCCCCTGCCGCAGCAGGGGGAAATATAACGATAGAGGAGATGATCCGTGAAATTCACACACAGCATCAGTTTGAGCATTCTGGCCGCCGCCGCCTTGGCGGCTTGCGGCGGCGGTGCGGAAGCCCCGGCCCCGGCCACCAAATTGCTGGCCAGCAAAGGCGTTGCGGCTTCTTGCGAAGCCTGGAGCGCAAGCGCGGTGTACACCGCCGGCCAATGCGTGACATACAACGGCAAGACCTGGAAGGCGAAATGGTGGACGCAAAACAATGTGCCCGGCGCTGACCAGTGGGGGCCATGGGAGTTGGTGACGGCTACGCCGACCCCGACGCCAACGCCGACGCCGACCCCGACGCCGACCCCGACGCCGACCCCGACGCCGACCCCGACGCCGACGCCGACGCCAACGCCGACCCCAACCCCAGGTTGTCAGCCCTATAAAGCCGGCAACGCCTATAAAGCCGGCGATATCGTCAGCAATGCCGGCGCGGTGTATCAGTGCACGGTAGCGGGCTGGTGCTCGTCCGGCAATTCGGCGTATGAGCCGGGCGTGGGCTGGGCTTGGCAGCAAGCCTGGACTGTGAGCAGCGCGACTTCCTGCACCACGCCGACGCCAACGCCGACGCCAACGCCGACGCCAACGCCAACGCCGACGCCAACGCCAACGCCAACGCCGACGCCGACGCCGACCCCAACACCGACGCCAACCCCGACCCCGGTGGCTTGTAAGCCCGATGGTTTGATCACCGCCGTGCCGAATGTGCCGTATTGCCAGGTGTATGACAGCAATGGGCGCGAGATGCTGGCGAATGGCTTGCAACGCCGCATCGTGGGGTATTTCACTTCCTGGCGCAATGGCGCTGATGGCAGCCCGACGTATCTGGTGAAAGATTTGCCCTGGGACAAAATCACCCATATCAACTATGCCTTCGGTACGGTGGACAAAACCAGCTTCAAGCTCAGCATAGGGGAGGGCGCGAATAATCCTGACACGGCGATGAGCTGGCCGGGCGTGCCGGGCGCGGAAATGGATCCCAGCCTGCCATACAAGGGACATTTCAATTTGCTGGCGCAATATAAAAAGAAATATCCCAAGGTCAAGCTCATGCTGTCAGTGGGCGGCTGGGCTGGCAGCACCGGCTTTTACACCGCCACCACGAATGCGGATGGCAGCATCAATAATGCCGGCATCAATACCCTGGCCGATTCCATGGTCGCGTTCTTGCGCAAATATCCCTTCTTTGACGGGATTGATGTGGATTACGAACATCCGACCACCAATAATGAAGCCGGCAATCCGCTTGATTTCTCTGTCTCCAAGCCGCGCCTGGCCGGTTTGATGAAGAGCTATAACGTCCTGCTCAAAGTGCTGCGCGATAAATTCGACGCCGCCGCCGTGGCCGACAAGAAATACTATATGTTGACCATCGCCGGCTCCGCTTCCGGCTGGGTTTTGCGCGGTGAAGAAAATATGTCCGGCCTGCAATTCCTGGATTACGCCAGCATGATGTCGTATGACTTGCATGGCGGCTGGAATGAATTTGTCGGCCCCAACGCCGCCTTGTTTGACGATGGCAAAGACGCTGAACTGCTGGCCGGCAACGCCTATTCGTATAACAACATCGGCTATCTGAATGGCGATTGGGCTTACCGCTATTACCGTGGCGCGCTGCAGTCTGGCCGCATCGTGCTGGGGGTGCCGTATTACACCCGTGGCTGGCGCAATGTGACAGGTGGTGTGAATGGGCTGTGGGGCAAGTCCGGCGTGGTGCAGGATCCGGTCTTGTGCGCCGGCGTGCCCAAGTGCGGCACTGGCGCGATTGGCATCGACAATGTCTGGTATGACCTGGATAGTCAGGGCCGGCCATTGGCGGGCGGCGGCAATCCGATGTGGCACGCGATGAACCTGGAAAAAGGCATCGTGCCGTCTTATCTGGACGCCTATAAAGTGACAGATAAGACGCTGACCGGGACATATGTGCCGCATTACAGCGCGACTCTGGTGGCGCCGTGGCTGTGGAATGAGTCGAAAAAAGTCTTTATCTCGACCGAAACCCCGCAATCGCTGAAAACCAAGGCGGAATGGGTCGCCGCCAATGGTTTGGGCGGGGTGATGATCTGGGAAATGGCGGGTGACTATGCTTGGCACGCCAACCGCAATGGCGGCAAGGGCGAGTACTTCATGGGCACAACCCTGACCGACACCCTGTACAACACCTTGAAAGCCGCCGGCCCGTATGGCAATAAGCGGGCGGAGAGCGCCATGCCGGCCTCTACGGTGAATGTGGCGATCACCTTGGGCGGCTGGAAGATGGGGGACTCGAATTACCCGATCAATCCGGTGATGACAGTCAAAAACAATACCGCAAGCACGATTCCGGGCGGCACGGTGATTGAATTTGATTACCCGGTATCGGCGCCGCAGGATATGTCAGACCAGTCCGGCTTTGGTTTGAAAGTCACCAAGGCAGGCTATACCGGCCCGAATAATATCGGCGGCTTTAAAGCCAATTTCAATCACGCCCAATTCACTATTCCGGCCTGGCAATCGCTGGCGCCGGGGGCTTCGGTCAGCTTGACTTTGAACTACAAGCTGCCAATCTCAGGCCCGTCGAATTATGTGATCACAATTGGCGGCAAGAAGTATGCCTTGAGTCAGGAATATCCTGATTTGCCGCAGGGCATCAGCAGTTTGAAGGCGAAGTAAGCAGCGTTTTGGGGTGCGTCCGGCCACAAGCCGGCGCGCACCGCCGGCGTTGAAGATGTGTTTTTCCATTTATCCGCATTGGCCGTCGGCGCTTGGGGGCGCCGGCGGATTTTTTTTGGCCGCAAATTCCGGGCCGGCTTGTGACGCGGGCCGGCGTCGCCTGGCCCTGAGCGCTTGAGGCTGGACTCAATCCTGCTGTTCAATCTGGGCCAAGCTCAGCCCTTCGCTGTCTTTCCAGCAGTGCAAACCTTGCACCGGCGCGCCATGGATCACGGCAGCCGCACAGGCCGGGGTGGGAAATTCGATATCGCGTGCAAAGCGCAGGCAATCGTCTTCTTCTTCCAACAGACCTTCATCAAGCAGCTGTTCGCGCAAGAGCGCAATCCAGAGTGCGCGCTCGGGGTGTTTGACTTCCAGCGTGGTTTGCGAACCGGCAAACACCACAAATCCGCTCGGGCTGGGGGTGCCGCTGGCTTGCAATCCGTGCACATCGCAATACAACACATCCTGGTCGTCGGTGGCGTCAATGCTTTGGGTCGAAGGCACCAGCAGTTCACAGCCCAGCGCCGGCAGCAGTTGGCGGATATTGTGCAAAAAACCTTCCATATCAGCGCGCTCAGATTCAGGCAGGGCGCGCACCGGCGGCGGTTCATGGTTGACCTGGGCGCGGCCTGCGCCTTGCGCAATCTCGGTCAGGCGCGCGGCCAGATAACGCAGTTGCGGTTTGCCCAGCGGGCCATCTTTGCTGACAAAGCAAATCACATTGTTCCAAAAGTCCTGCCCCAATTGCTGGCGCAGACATTGGCGCAGGCAATCCGCTTCGCCGATCGCCAGCGCATCCAGACCGCTGGCGCCATCGACCCCGGTCAACACATAGACGCCCGGGCCTTGCAATTCTTCGCGTGCGCAAAGTTGCGCAAATTCATGGCGCGGCGCAGTGATCGCCTTGCCGGTCCAATTCGATAATTCAGCGGTGCGCAGGCGCTTTGCTTCGCCATGCACCAGGAAAATTTTTACGGTTGCACTCATGGTTTTGTATAGGGGTTGTTCCGGTTTTGCCGGGATTGTTCGGTGATATAGGCAATCTTATGGCAGTAGCTATGCGCTTGGATTAACCATAGGCGCCGCCGGTCCAGAGCAAATCAAAGCTGCGGGCCAGCAGGGCGATTGTGGCAATCGCTCCGGCGCCAAAGGTAAACACCAGCAATAAGGCCAGCGGCCAGCCGGAAGCGCTTTGTCTGCCGCTGGCGGGATTGTGGCGCGCATCCCATTTTTCATCCGCGCTCAAGCCATAGACAAGGGCGGTCAATACGCCGGCCAGGGCTGAGAGCATCAGCGGCAGCATGTCGAAAAAGGTATGTCCGGGAAATAAAGTCAGCAATACGCCAGAAGGAATGATGCTGGCTGCGTGCAGCCAGGCGGCGCGGTCTTGCCAGCCGTATAAATAGAAACGGTGTAGGCCCAGCGCGCCGCCAAAGGCGGCGAGCAGGGTGGCGAATGTCTTGTTTTTGTGCGCGCTAAGCGCTTGCGGCAGGGTGCTCATCATGGTCTTTTTGTGCCAAAGCTGGCGCGCATTGTACGACAAATGGGCGGCCTGTGTTTTTTGTTGCGACAAGCCGCGCAGCCGGACTGATGCAGTACAAACCGCAGCCAGTCCGTGTTGCGCGCCGTTGCCCGGCTTACCAGGCGGGCAGCGGCAATGGTTTTTGCCATTTCACAGTCGGGCGTTTGGCTGGCGCCGGCAAGGGCGTGCGCACCTCTTGCCGCGCCGGGGCGGCTGGCGGCGGCTTGCCTTGATCCAGCACAAACAAAGACATCAAATGTTGCATTTGCTCCACTTGGCTGCTCATTTGTTCCGAGGTGGCGGCCAATTCTTCCGCCGCCGCCGCATTTTGCTGGGTGTTTCTGTTCAAATCATTCATGGCCTGGCTGACTTCAGACAGGCCGCCGGCCTGTGCTTGCGAGGCTTGCGCGATTTCCTGCACCAGATGCGAGGTTTGGCGTATGCCCGGCAGCATATCTTGCAGCGCTTTGCCGGCGGTCTCTGAAATGCCGAGGCTGGAATCGGCCAGATTGCTGATTTCGCGCGCCGCGTTCTGGCTGCGCTCGGCCAGTTTGCGCACTTCCGCCGCCACCACCGCAAAGCCTTTGCCATGTTCGCCGGCGCGCGCGGCTTCGATGGCGGCGTTGAGCGCGAGCAAATTGGTTTGATAGGCGATGTCGTCCACGATGCCGATTTTGGCGGCGATTTGCTGCATCGCGTGTATGGTTTGCGTGACCGCCTGGCCGCCGCTATCCGCTTCCTGCGCGGAGCGCGCGGCGATGCCGTCGGTGATGCGCGCATTATCGGCGTTTTTTTCCACCGAACCCAGCATCGAGGCCAGGGCTTTAGAGGAACGCTCGGTGTTGCCGGCCTGGCTGGACGCGGCACTTGATAAGCTGTTGGCGGTGCTGCTGACCTGTTGCGCGGCGGATGAGAGAGAATCTGCGGCGCTGCGCACTTCGGCGATCAGGCCGGCCAGTTTTTCACAGGTGGCGTTGGCGTCATCTTTGAGCCGGCCAAAAGTGCCTTCATAGCGGGTTTCGATGCGTTGGCTCAAGTCGCCGCGCGCCAGCGCCGCCAGCATGCCGGCGATTTCCTGCAAGCCCTGCTCACTGCCTTGCAGCATGCGGTTCATGCCATTGGTCAAATTGGCCAGGAAGCCTTGTTTGCCTGCGCTCTCTAAACGCAGCGAAAAGTCGCCGCGCGCTGCGCTCGCCACCACTTCTTCCACTTCCTGTTCCGCCGCCAGCTCTTGCGTGCGGTCTTGCCATTCCAACACCGTGCCCAGCCTTTGCCCGTCATGAATCACCGGGCTGGCGGTCAGCTTGAAGCTGCCGGGGCCGAGTTGACATTCATGTGCCTGCTTGTTCTGCAATTGTTGCAGCCAGTCGGCTGGCAGGCCGGCGGCTTGCGCCAGTGCCTCAAACGGGCTGCCCTCCAGTTGCGCCGGCAGACCTGGCGCCGCCTGCGCCAGCACGCTGTTGCCGGCGCCAAACAAGCTTTGCATCGATTGGTTTTGATAATTGATCCGCCCCTGGCTGTCGCAAATCATAATGCTGGTGGCGCACATATCGAGCGCCTGGCGGATACGCGCATTTTGCCGCGCCGCCTGTGCTTCCTGCTCTTCGCGGGTTTTATCCATCCATTCCAGCACGCAGCCCAGACGTTGCCCTTCGGCGCCGAAAATCGGCGTCGCCAGCCAGCTGAACAAACGGGCCCCAAGACGCAATTGCCCGCCCTGGCTTTGGCTTAATTCGCCTGCTTGCGGCAACGTTGCGCCGAAGATATCCAGGCGCCCGCCCTGCAGCGCCGCCGCCTTGAATTCCGGCAGGCTGACGCGGATATCGTCTTGCGCCTCGCGCATCAGTTTTTGCAGGGCTTCATTCTGATAAATGATTTGGCCCTGGGCATTGGTGATCATGATGTTGGCGCTGACGCTGGCGATGGCGGTTTGCTGGATTTGCACTTCGCCTTTCATCCGCATATCTGTTTCGGCCAATTGACGCGTCATATCCGCCAAGGCGCGCATCAGGTCGCCGATTTCATCTGTGCCTGCTTGCGGCATGTCGATGTGGAAGTTGCCTGCAGCCACTGCTTGCGCAATGCGCACGGCGTCATTCAGGGGTTTGGTGACGCTGGCCGCCACCATGCTGGAAATCGCCAGCACGCCAAACAGCGCCAGCGAAATCGTGCCGCCAATCACAAACAGCATTTCGATATTCACGGTTTTGCTGGTGGCCAGGGCGGCGGCAGTGCGCTTATCCAGGTCTTGCACCGTGAAATCCAATTCTTTTTTGATGGCTTGATAATGCCCGGCGGCAGATTGCATGGAGGCAATCCCGGTGTTGGCATCGATGCTGCCCATATCCAGTGCGGCGCTGATCGCCATTTTGTAATTGCCCAGGCGGGGCAGGGTGCGCTCACCCAGGTTTTTGAGCACAGGATTTTGTTGCATCTTGCCGAATTCCTGCTCGATATTGTCGAGCCGCTTGATGAAGTCTGTGGTCATCTTTTTGATGGCGGCTTCATCCATGCTGCTCATGATGGCGATTTTTCCATACACTTCGGCGTGCAACTCGCCCAGTTGTATCAGTTCCTGGCTGGCGCTGCGATAGGCGGCTTGATTGACTTCGCCCAGCTCTACCATGCGGCTGTCCTGCGAACGCATGGCCATAAATGACAACAGCCCCAGAAGCAAGATGCAAGCCAGGGCTGTCATTGGTGCGATATACATCCGTTGTTTGATTTTCATACGCAACCTCATTTGCTTTTTGCCAACATGACGTGGCAACGGATGCAGCGGTGAGTTTGCCTGGCGGCTGGCGCGCCGCCAGGCAAATGATTATTTATAAATCCCGCCGCATACCGCAGTTTCACCCAGGCGTTCGCAATACATCTGCTTGGGTTCGACTTTGCGGCTTTCAGGGTTGGTGAATTTATAGTCTTGCCAGAAATTGGCTTTGGCTTTGGCCAGCTCGACGCGCTCTTTGACAAAAGGCTTGCCGTCGATATCTTTGAAGTCGATGAGATTTTTGCCAACCATTTTTTGATTGGCGCCGTGCGCCAACACCGTGCCATCCAGACCATATACGACCAGATATAAGTCGCGATCTGAGAATTGGCCGCCTTTTTTGCTGATTTCCGCGTAGCCTTTTTCAGCGCCGTTGGCTTTGATGAAGGCTACCCCTTTTTGCACCATGGCGACGGCCTCTTCTTTGGTGGCGTTGCCAGCGGCGGCGGGCAGGGAAAGCGCCGCCAGGGACAGATAAAACAGGGAATTGCGCAGTACAGTGATCGACATGGTGATCCTCATCTGGTGAAAAATCCTGTTAAGAACAAAGTGTCTTACTGCACCCATTTTAAGACACAATTTTCTGAATGGGGGCGGTTTTTTTATGTGCGCAATAACCTCATCCGCAGTAGTGCTTTATTCCTGCGGCGGACTGACCGGGCTGGCCAGGGGCTTACCCGGTTCCACCAGGTACACAGCGAATACTTTGAGCGGGCCTGCGCCATGATTTTGTGCGTCATGCGCAACCCCGGCGGGAATCACAAAACTGTCGCCGGCCTTGAGTTTGCGCGGCGGCTGGCCGGCAATGTGCAAAGTGGCTTCGCCTTCATTGATCTGGCTGATTTCTTCTCCCGGATGCACATGCCAGCCGGCGCGCACCCCTGGCGCTACGCTGACGCTGGCGGTTACGATTTCGCGCGCGCCGGCGCCTGAGGCCATCTGGCGCGAAAGAATCTGGCGCTCGATTGGCGCTTTGGGCGCGTTTTTTTCCTGCGCAAGGCAGGTTCCGGCAAGCAGGCCGGTCAGCATGGTGGCCAGCAGGTGGGCAGGTTTCATGGTTTCTCCAGTTCATTCACAGTTTCGGCGTCGCGCCGCCAATATTCCGCACGGCCATAAGTGTCGCGCAGAAAATCAACAAAAGCGCGGATGCGCAGCGGCAGATGGCGGCGTTGCGCAAATACCGCGTAAATATCATTGCCGGGAGCGGCAAACTCATCCAGCACGGTCACCAGGCGGCCACTGGCGATGTCGTTGCCGACTTCCCACATGGAGCGCCAGGCCAGGCCGCGACCTTCCAGCGCCCAGGCGTGCAACACCTGGCCGTCATTGCAGCGCAAGCGGCCGGCCACTTTGCAGACGATGTTTTTGCCATGCTGGCGCAGGGTCCAGCCATTTTGGCTGCCTTCGCTGCTGATGGTTAAGCAGTGGTGGCGTTGCAAATCATCCGGGGTGCGCGGCACGCCGTATTTTTTGAGATACGCCGGGGTGGCGCAGATCACCCGTTTATTGTCGGCCAGCTTGACGCCGACCAGGGAGGAATCCGAGAGGGCGGCGATGCGGATCGCGACATCGATGCCTTCGCCGATCAAATCAACCACCCGGTCGTTTAAATTCAGCGTGACTTGTAAATCGCCGTGCCGCGCCAGAAATTCCGGCAGCAGCGGGGCCACATGCTGACGGCCAAAACCCGCCGGGGCGGAGATCAGCAAGTGTCCGCTGGCGTGCGCACTGCGCGCGGAAACCGCGCTTTCGGCTTCGTCGAGTTCGCGCAAAATGCGCTGGCAGTCTTCCAGAAAGGCCGCGCCTTCTTCGGTGAGGGCGATTTTGCGGGTGGTGCGTTGCAGCAGCTTGACCCCGAGTCTTTCCTCTAATGCGTCCAGGCGCCGCCCTATCATGGCGGGGGCGATTCCTTCGGCGCGGGCGGCGGCAGAGAGATTGCCGCGCGCCACGACTTCGACAAAGGTGGAGATTTGCTTGAATTGATCCATAAACAGAAGTAAATGTGCTGAAATCCAGCTTAATTTAACACTAAAATGCAAAAATGAAATGCGTTTTGCCATCTGTTCTGTGGCATTTTTATCCCTATACTTGAAAACTGATGCGTCAAGCGGCGCCGCTGGGTGTAGCATTTGCTTGGCGCTGGCATGTTGCAGTGCATGATGAGCTGCCCAGGCCTTACCTTTCTTTTTTCTGGAGTTTTGAATGAGCCAACTTACTTTGCCGCAGGGAATGGAAATCATCGGTGAGATCAAGCCGGGTTTTGAGCGGGTGCTGACCTTGCCTGCCTTGGAACTGGTCGCCAAATTGTCGCGCAGCTTTGAGGCGCGGCGTCAGGATTTGCTGGCGGCGCGGGTGGTGCGCGCTGCGCGTCTGGATGCTGGCGAGCGCCCTGATTTTCTGCCTGAAACAGCGCATATCCGCAATGGCGATTGGACGATTGCGCCCTTGCCGGAAGCGCTCAAGACGCGCCGCGTGGAAATCACCGGCCCGGTCGAGCGCAAGATGGTGATTAATGCCTTGAATTCCGGCGCGGACAGTTATATGACTGACTTTGAGGATTCCAATGCGCCGAATTGGGATAATCAAATCAGCGGTCAAATCAATATGATGGACGCGGTGCGCCGCACAATCAGCCTGGAACAAAACGGCAAGTCCTACAAACTCAATGAAAAAGTGGCGACCCTGGTGGTGCGTCCGCGCGGCTGGCATCTGGATGAAAAGCATGTGCTGGTCGATGGCAAGCGCATTTCCGGCGGGATTTTCGATTTCGCCCTGTTCATGTTCCACAATGCAAAAGAGCAATTGGCGCGCGGCGCCGGCCCTTACTTCTACCTGCCGAAGATGGAGTCGCATCTGGAAGCGCGTCTGTGGAATGATATTTTCGTGATGACGCAAAATGAGCTGGGTTTGGCGCAAGGCACGATCAAGGCCACGGTGCTGATTGAAACCATTCTGGCCGCCTTTGAAATGGATGAAATCCTGTACGAGTTGCGCGAACACAGCAGCGGTTTGAACGCCGGGCGCTGGGATTACATCTTTTCCTGCATCAAGAAATTCAAGCTGGATAAGTCTTTCTGCCTCGCCGATCGCGCCAAAGTGACCATGACGGCGCCGTTTATGCGCGCTTACGCCTTGCTCTTGCTGAAGACTTGCCACAAGCGCAATGCGCCGGCAATCGGCGGCATGTCGGCCTTGATTCCGATTAAAAACGACGCCGAAAAGAATGAAATCGCGATGGGCGGGGTGCGTAGCGACAAAGCGCGCGACGCCAGCGATGGCTATGACGGCGGCTGGGTGGCGCATCCGGGACTGGTCGATCTGGCGATGACTGAGTTCAAGAAGGTGTTGGGCGATAAGCAAAACCAGATCGATAAGCAGCGCCCGGATGTGACGGTGAGCGCAGCTGATTTGCTCAATTTCCAGCCGGAAACGCCGATCACGGAAGCCGGTTTGCGTTACAACATCAATGTCGGCATTCATTATCTGGGCGCATGGCTGGCGGGCAATGGCTGTGTGCCGATTCATAATTTGATGGAAGATGCGGCGACTGCTGAAATCTCGCGTTCCCAGGTGTGGCAGTGGATCCGTTCGGACAAAGGCGTGCTGGAAGATGGGCGCAAGGTAACGGCAGATATGGTGCGGGCGATGATTCCGGAAGAATTGGCCAAGGTGCAGGCGGTGGCAGGCGATGGCGCCACTTACCCGCGCGCTGCGCAAATTTTTGAAAAGATGTCCACCAGCGAAGCTTTTGAAGAGTTTTTGACCTTGCCCTTGTACGAAGAGATTTAAGAAGTGACGCGGCCTTCTGGCCGTGTATAAAAAAACGCGCTGCAGTTCAAGCAGCGCGTTTTTTATTGCGCCTTGTATCAGGCGGCGTCTTCGGTGACGGTGGCCAAGCCTTCTACTTGCAAATGCGCTTTAGAGAGAATGAACTGCTCGAATTTGTCGGCGGGAATCGGTTTGCTCAAATAGTAGCCCTGCAGGATGTCGCAAGCCTGTTCCCGCAAGAAGCGCAGCTGGGCTTCGCTTTCCACACCTTCGGCCACCACTTCCAGCCGCAGGCTGTGAGCCAGGGCGATGATGCCGGTGACAATTGCCGCGTCATCCGTGTCGTGCGGCGTGTCGCGCACAAAGGAGCGGTCAATTTTGATGATGTCCACCGGGAAGCGCTTCAGGTAGGAGAGGGAAGAATAACCGGTGCCGAAATCGTCAATCGATAAGCGCAGCCCCAGATTGCGCAAGCGGGTTAAGGCTTCCAGCGTATCGCCGGCGTTTTCCATCAAAGTGCTTTCGGTGATTTCCAATTCCAGCGCATGCGGCGGCAGGCCGGTCGAGGCCAGTACGGATTCGACGGTGCTGGCGAAATCTTTTTGCAGCAATTGTTTGACCGATAGATTCACCGCCACCCGCAGCGGCGGCATATTGCTCATTTCGCTCCAGCGTTTGATTTGCTGGCAGGCGGTGCGCAAAACCCAATCGCCCAGCGGCTTGATCAAGCCGGTTTCTTCCGCCAGCGGGATGAAGTCTGCCGGCGAGACGATGCCACGGATAGGATGGTGCCAGCGCACCAGCGCTTCCATGCCGATGATTTCGCCGGTGTCTAAGCGCGCCTGCGGCTGGTAGTACACATCCAGTTCCTGATTATCTAAGGCGCGCCGCAAATCGCTTTCCATGCGCACATGTTCAGAGATGGAATGCTCCATCGAGGCTTCAAAGAATTGGAAGCCGGAATTGTTTTTCTTGGCGCGGTACATTGCGGTATCGGCATGCTTGACCAGGGTGCTGACATCTGCGCCGTCGCTGGGATACATGGCGATGCCGACGCTGCTGGTGACGAAAATGTCGTGGCCGTCAATCTGGAAGGGCGCGGATAAGACGCGGCAGATATTTTGCGCCGCAGTAGCCGCCGCCGCCGGCCCGTCAAGCTCATCCAGCACCACGGTGAATTCATCGCCGCCCAAGCGCGCCACGCAATCGACATTGCGCACGCTGCGCCGCACCCGGTGCGCCACCGCCACCAGCAGGCGGTCGCCGACATCATGGCCCAGATTGTCGTTGACGTATTTGAAGCGGTCCAAGTCCAGGAACAGCACGGCCAGCTGACCGCCGCTGATCCTGGCCTGATCCAGACTTTTGCCGAGTTTGTCAAAGAACAGGGTGCGGTTCGGCAAGCCGGTCAGCAAATCGTTATAAGCCAGATGGCGGATGCGTTTTTCAGCGCGATTGGCCTCGATGATGCGGCGCACGCGCTGGCTCAGCACGGCAAAGTGAATCGGTTTTGGAATATAGTCGCTGGCGCCGGCGGCAAAGGCGCGTTCAACTGATACATTGTCTTCCAAGCCGGTGATCATCAAGACCGGAATGGCGCGCCCGTTGGGCATTTCCTGAATCCTGGCGCAGGCGGTGAAGCCATCCATTACCGGCATCACAGCATCCATCAAAATCACATCCGGCTGGAAGCGTTTGAGCATCATCAAGGCTTGTGCGCCATCCGCCGCTTCTTCGACCCGGAAACCATCGCGCAGCAGGGTGTGGCGCAGGGCGCTGCGTGTGCTGCGGTCGTCGTCCACCACCAGCACTTGCGCCATTTCCTCTTCCTGTTGCGGCAAGAGAACATCTTCAATCGATACTTCGGAGTTGAGCACGCGGGCCACTGCTTCAAATGCGGTGCGCAGATGCGGCAGCAGGGCGGCGATGTCGCCGACCTGATGATCCAGCGCCAATTCTTCCGCCTGCTTGGCGATTTGCGAGAGTTGCACCGCGCCCAGATTGCCGCTGCTGCCTTTGACCGCATGGGCTGCGGCGCGCGCTTTTTCGGCGTTATTGTCGCGCACGGCGACTTCGAGCTGATCCAGATAGCCGGGCGTATCTTCGAGGAAGGGTTTGACCGCCTGATCCAGCGAGGGGCCGAGGATCTCGCGCAGCTTGTCGAAGATCACATGGTCGAGCGGGCCGCCTTCCGGCAGATCCGGCAGATTGCGCTCGCCTGCCGCCGGGGCGCTTTGCGCGTTGCCCAGCTCTTCATCTTTGACGCGCGGCAGCCAGAGTTCCAGTTTTTGCCGCAATTCGATCAGGGTGATCGGCTTGGCCAGATAATCATCCATGCCCGCCGCCAGACATTTTTCTGCATCGCCTCTTTGTGTGTTCGCCGTCATCGCGATGATCGGGGTGCGCAGGCCGGCGCTTTCTTCATAATTGCGGATATGCGCGGTGGCTTCGTAGCCATCCATTTCCGGCATGCTGCAATCCATCAAAATCAAATCAAAGCGGGCGCTGCGCGCCATTTCCATCGCTTCGCGCCCATTCGCGGCAAATTCGCAATGACAGCCGTTCATGGCCAGCATGCCCGCCGCCACCATCTGATTGGTGCGATTGTCTTCGGCCACCAAAATCCGGAATTCCTTATTCGCCAGCGGCGCGCTGCTGCTGCTTAGGCCGGCAGAGTTTGCTGTGCTTAGCTCGTTTTCCTCGGTCATCAATTGTTTGATGGTTTCCAGCAAACGGTCTAAACGCAGCGGTTTGCCAAGGGTGGCTTCAACCCCGCTTTGGGTGATCGCGCTGGGCGTGCTGTAGCGATCCAGCACCAGGATGCGGACTTGATTGGCGGGGTAGTCGGCATGAATGCGGCGCGCCAGATCAATTCCGTTTTCATCGATTGCGCCGATATCCATGATCACCAAGCCGTACTGATGCAGGTTTTCCTGTTTGGCGCGACGTAATTCCTGCACGGCTTCGTTGCCATTGCGCACGGTATGGCAATGCATCAAGCTGCGCGTCAGATTTTGTTCCAGGAAACTGCGCACAATTTCGCTTTCATCCACCACCAGCACGCGCAGTCCTTTTAAGCTGTGATCCTGGGTTTGATCCGGTAATTGGTCGGCTTGTTTGTAGCGGATCGAGAAATAAAACGTGGTGCCTTTGCCATATTGGCTGGCGACGCCGATTTCACCGCCCAGCAATCCCACCAATTGTTTGCAGATTGCCAGCCCCAGACCGGTGCCGCCATATTTGCGTGTGGTGGAGGGGTCTGCCTGCGCGAAGGCGGTGAAGACATGGTTGACCGCATCCTGCGTCATGCCGATGCCGGTGTCGGCGACTTCAAAGCGCAAAAATAATTGCCCATCGCTGCTGTCGCAACGGCTGATACGAATCGCCACTTCGCCTTTGTCAGTGAATTTGACTGCATTGCCGATCAGATTGATTAAGATCTGGCGCATGCGCAGGGAGTCGCCCTTGATCCGGTCCGGCACATCCGGCCCCAGCAGATAGCCAAGCTCCAAACCTTTTTGCTGGGCTTGTTTGGCGATCAGCTCGATCACTTCTTCCATCAGCTTGCGCAAATCGAAGTCGATTTCTTCCAGCTCCAGCTTGCCGGCCTCCATTTTGGAAAAATCGAGAATATTGTTGATCAGATCGATCAGGGTGCGCGAGGAGCTCCAGGCCACTTCCACGCATTCCTGCTGGCGTTTGGTCAGATTCATTTCCTTGAGCATGTCCAGCATGCCCACCACCCCATTGAGCGGGGTGCGCACTTCATGGCTGACTGTGGCGGCGAATTGCGCTTTCATCAACGCCATATTCACCGCTTTGTCGCGTGATTGCTTGAGTTCTTCTTCGCGCTCTTCCAGCACATTCATCATTTTGTTGAAAGCGTGCGCCATTTCGATCAGGTCGCGCGGGCCTTGCGCCTCGGCGCGCATACCCGATTCGCCAGCTTCCGCGCGCCGCATCAGATTGGACAGGGCGTTCAAGGGGATCAAAGCGTGTCGCGTCAGCCAATTCACCAGCAGCAATAAAATCGCTGTAAACAATAAGGTGACGGCAAGATTGGTGATGAAGAGGGAGGTGGTGAGGCGGTTTAATGTGTTTTTGGCGATCACCACATGCACATAGCCCAGCAGCTGCGGCTGACGCGCCTCTTCAAAGGGCGAACTTTCAGCTTGTCCTTCATACACAGGCGCCCCGAAGCGCCACCATTCGCCGGTCTCATGTTCCATTTTGGCGATGGAGAGGATTTGCGGCGGCAATTTGGGGAAATTGGCGTTGCGGGCGCCGGCTTTGGCCTGGATCACCAAGGGTTTATGGTTGGCGTTGGTGATTTCAACCTGCAGCACATCGGGAAAGGTGAGCGTGGTGGCGACGCCTTCGCGCGCATTGTCGCCTGAGTGGTAGAGTAAGGCCAGCGTGCTTTGACGCGCCAGATTTTCAGCTATGCGCTCACCCTGTTCCACAAAATAACCACGCATGCGCCGGCTTGCCTCCAGCGAGTTGGTCATGGAAGAGAATAAAGCCAGCCCCAGAATGGCCGTGGAAATGATCACGGTCAATTGCAGGCTGAAGCCGGTGCGGCGTAGGTAGTTGCGAAACATTGCCAATCAGTAATCTTTCCGAAAAAACTGCTCAAGCCAAGCTGGCGGGAATCGTTTTCTGAAGTTCTTCAGATTATGCTTGTGCTGGAACAAAAGTGGGCGATGCAATGCGATCTATCTGCAGCTTTGTTGCCTCCTGAGAACAGTTCGGCGGATTTTGCCGCTCAAGGACAATTATTCGTTGTCAATCTGGCAGCAGTCAGTTAAGGCAGTGTGCGTTGTCTGCCTTCTGCCGTGACTATACATCATGGCTTCGGGAAAATGAAACCCTGTATTCCTTTTGCAGTGTAAAAGTCATGGCAGGCGTAAAAGACGCGCGATTTTTTTCTGCCGCAGCGCTTGAAATATGCCCGCGCATCCCCATTTCGGGCGAATCTTTCCACAACCCTGTTTCCAACGAGGAAGAAAAATGAGCGTTTCAGAAAAGCAAACCCTGGGATTTCAGGCTGAAGTCAAACAACTGCTGCATTTGATGATTCATTCGCTGTATTCCAATAAGGAAATTTTTTTACGCGAGTTGATATCCAATGCTTCAGATGCCGCTGATAAATTGCGCTTTGAGGCGATCAACAACGATGCGCTGTACGGCAATGACCACGAATTGCTGATCAAGATCAGCTTCGATAAAGATGCGCGCACCGTGACGATTTCCGACAACGGCATCGGTATGAGCCGCGACGAGGCAATCCAGCATCTGGGCACCATCGCCAAATCAGGCACCAAAGAATTTTTCGGCAAGCTCTCCGGCGATCAACAAAAAGATGCGGCCCTGATCGGCCAGTTCGGCGTAGGCTTTTACTCCGGTTTTATCGTTGCCGATAAAATCACCGTCAAATCCCGTCGCGCCGGCGCCAGCGCTGAAGAAGCGGTGTGCTGGGAATCCGGCGGCGCGGGTGATTACACCGTGGAAACCATCCACAAAGAAAACCGTGGCACCGATATCATTTTGCATTTGCGTGAAGAGGAAGATGAATTCCTTTCCGCATGGAAACTGAAGTCCATCATCCGCAAATATTCCGACCATATCTCACTGCCCATCCGCATGCTCAAAGAAGAGTGGGATGAGGAAAAGAAAGAAATGGTGACCAAGGATGAATGGGAAACCATCAATCAGGCGAGCGCTTTGTGGACTCGCAGCAAGTCTGATGTGACGCATGAGCAATATGAAGAGTTCTATAAACATGTGTCGCATGATTTTGAAGCGCCGCTGACCTATACCCATAACCGGGTGGAAGGGCGCAGCGAATACACTCAGCTGTTGTATGTGCCGGCGCGCGCGCCATATGATTTATGGGATCGCAACAAGCGCGGCGGCATCAAGCTGTACGTCAAGCGCATCTTCATCATGGATGACGCTGAGCAGTTGATGCCGACCTATCTGCGCTTCATCCGTGGCGTCATCGACTCCAATGATTTGCCGCTGAATGTCTCGCGTGAGATTTTGCAAGAGTCGCGCGATGTGAAAGCGATCCGTGAAGGTTCGACCAAGCGCGTGTTGTCGATGTTGGAAGAATTAGCCAACAGCGAAGAACAGGCGAATAAGGACAAATACGCCACTTTCTGGGGTGAGTTCGGCCAGGTGTTGAAGGAAGGCATTGGCGAAGACAGTAATAATAAAGAGCGCATCGCCAAATTATTGCGCTTTGCCTCCACCCATCATGACAGCGATGCGCAAACCGTGTCATTGAGCGATTACCTGGGGCGGATGAAAGAAGGTCAGGAAAAGATTTTCTATGTCACGGCAGATAGCTATGTGGCGGCGAAAAACAGCCCGCATCTGGAAATCTTTAATAAGAAGGGCGTCGAAGTCTTGCTCTTGACCGACCGGGTGGATGAATGGATGCTCTCCTTCATCAATGAGTTTGATGGCAAGGAACTGGTCTCGGTGGCGAAAGGCGGCCTGGATCTGGGCAAGCTGGAAGATGAAGCCGAGAAGAAGCAGCATGAGGAAACTGAGGCATCTTTCAAAGACCTGGTTGAAAACATGAAGGATGTCTTGAAAGAAAAGGCCAAGGAAGTGCGCGTCACCCACCGCCTGACCGGCTCGCCGGCCTGCCTGGTGGCGGATGAGCATGAAATGTCCGGCAATCTGGTGCGCATGCTCAAAGCTGCCGGCCAAAAAGCCCCGGACGCCAAGCCGATTCTGGAAATCAACCCGGACCATCCGCTGGTGCAAAAACTGAAATACGAAGACAGCAAGGGTGGCAAGTTTGCCGACTGGAGTCATGTGCTGTTTGATCAGGCCTTGCTGGCTGAAGGCGGCACGCTGGAAAATCCGGCTGGTTTTGTGAAGCGCATCAATGAAATGCTGCTTAATGCGGCCTGAGGCATACGCTGTTTATCAGCCTTAGATTGTTTGCTGCAGCATCCCCCGCACTGTTTACAGGCGGGGGATGTATGCATATTAATTAACTGACCAGCAGCGGGATTGCGTCTGGGTCGTATTCCTGTTTTTGCAAAATTTCCTTCAGGACGTATACCGCGTCCCAGATATCCACAAAGCGCACATAGAGCGGGGCCAAGCCGAAGCGCATGATGTCCGGCGCCCGATAATCACCGACCACACCGCGCTTGATCAGTGCTTGCATGACGCCATAAGCATGCGGATGCGCCAGGCAAATCTGGCTGCCGCGACGGGCGTGCTCGCGTGGCGTGATGACTTGCACATCCAGTCCGGCGCATTCCTGCTCCAGCAGCGCCAGCATCAAATCGCCCAAGGCCAAAGATTTTGCCCGGATCGCCTGCATATCGGTGCGCGCAAACACATCCAGCCCGCATTCCACCAGAGACATTGAAACAATGCACTGCGTGCCACAAAGCGCGCGCCCGATGCCAGGCGTGGGCCGGTATTCCGGGCGCATCGCGAATGGCTCAATATGGCTCCACCAGCCGGACAGCGGTTGCTCAAAATCGCGCAGAAAACGGCTGTGGATCCAGATAAATGCTGGCGCGCCCGGGCCGCCATTCAAATATTTATAGGTGCAGCCGACCGCAAGATCCGCGTCGCAGCCGCGCAAATCCAATGGAACCGCGCCGGCAGAGTGAGCCAGATCCCACAGCATCAAGGCGCCATGCTGGTGCGCCAATGCGGTGATTTCCTGCATCGGCAGCATGGCCCCGCTGCGATAGTTGACATGCGTGAGCATCAGCACCGCGCATTCTTCATTCAAGACCTTGGGCAGGTCGGCTATATCATCGAGCAACACCAGTTCATGCCCCTGCTCAAGCCAGTTGGACAGGCCTTGCGCTATATATAAGTCGGAGGGGAAATTGCTGCGTTCACTGATGATTTTTTTACGCGCGGGATCTTTCTGCGCTTGATGCTTGAGGCAAAACGCCAGCGCTTTGAACAGATTCACCGATGTGGTGTCGGTCACCGCAACTTCATTCGGCCAGGCTCCCAGCAGATCCAGCATTTGCATGCCCAGTTTCATGGGCAACTCAAACCAATGCGCTTTGTTCCAGCTTTGGATCAAGTCTTGCCCCCATTGTTGGTCCACCACTTGTTGTGCGCGCAGACTGGCGGCTTTGGGCTTGGCCCCTAAAGAATTGCCATCCAGATAAATCAGCCCTTCAGGCAGATCAAAAGCGTCACGCAAGGCGCTGATGGTGTCCTTGGCATCGAGTTGCAGGCAATCTTCACGGGTCAGCATCTGATTACTCCTGTTGATATAGACGGGCAGGGCGTTTTCCTGCGCCCCCGGCATGATAAGACGGCAATGGGCGAAGGACGTGGCACGCCTGGATTTTATGCTGATTCTGCGTCATCACCTGTTTTGCGCAAGGTGAGCCGAAGATGAAAATTTTTTTTCATCAAACCCTAAAGTTGGCCTCAAGCCTGCCGTTAAGTAGTTTAGATACGCGTGAATCCGTGTTGAGGGCAAGAAAATTATGAGTGTGATAAGATTATGTTGTGTATCTTGTCTAAAAGCTTGCCGGTTGATAGCTAAAAAATTTTTAAAAAATTTTTCACTTCAACCCTAAAGTTCCTCAAGTTCGTGCCGTTAACCAATCCAGATGCCCGGAAAAGGGTTTCAAAAAAAGTTTCAGACAGGCCTAAAGTTCTCGTTTGCGTTGCCGATACATCGCTTAAGTTGAACAAGCCTGAAATGCAGCAAGATCGCCGGAAGGGTGTTTTTGTTGTGAAAATGCATCGTTTTGCTGTGGTTGTTGTGAGCAGTCAGCGGTTGTTTGATCAGATTCCTTGTGTGCATTGCCGATACAAAGCGCACAAAACTGGGAAAAACAGCAGTAAATCGATGCTTTCCCAAGCTTGCTTTTAGCTTGTCTTCGCCTCTATTTCCTTGATTTTCAGGGATTTTCCCCATTGTGCTGTGCGTTTGTAAGACAAACGCCTACGGCCTTGCCTTGTTTACTCTTACAAAAAAAACAGTCAGCGTCCTATTCACGGCAAATCCTCCCACTTGCAGAATGTGTCTCATCGGCAATGCAAACAGCGACAGTACAACTGATCGAGGAGAACGACATGACTGCAAATGACATGATGGCTGAAATCCGTGACGCCAATTTGAGCTATCTGATGCTGGCTCAGCAAATGATCCGGGCAGACAAAGCCAGCGCAATTTTCCGCCTTGGCATCAGCAAAGATATTGCTGAATTGATCGAAGGCATGAGCAATGCGCAAATTCTCAAGCTGGCTGGCTCCAATATGATGCTGGCGCGCTTCCGCTTCGACGACAGCGCCATTCTGATGATGCTCACCAACTACAACAAAGACCGCACCCTGGCGCAGTCGCATGCCGCCATTCTGATGGCCGGGCAGGCTGTTGAAGCGATTGCTTAATGCGGTTCGTTTGAAACGGGGAGAATGATCATGGCGCAAAAGAGCGTGGTGTCGGAAGCACATGAAATCCAACTGGCGATTGAGTTAATCAATCTTGGCGCACGTTTGCAGCTGCTGGAGTCTGAAGTGGCCTTGTCGCGTGAGCGCTTGCTCAAGCTCTATAAAGAACTCAAGGGAGTCTCGCCGCCAAAAGGCATGCTGCCATTCTCCGCAGACTGGTTTCTGACTTGGCAGCCGAATATTCATTCCTCGCTGTTTATGAACATCTACCATTATCTGGTGGAGCATGCAGGCATCAGCGGGATTGAGGCGGTCATGAAGGCTTACAAGTTATACTTGGAGCAAACGCCGTATGAGCCAGGTGAAGAGCCGGTGCTGTCATTAACCCGGGCTTGGACGTTGGTGCGCTTTTTTGGCAGCGGGATGCTGAAAACTGCATGCTGCGACAAATGTGGCGGACACTTTGTGGTCAACTCTCTTGATCTGAATAATGAATATGTATGCGGCTTGTGCCATATGCCTTCACGCGCCGGCAAAACCCGCAAAGCGCTTGATGCACGCCAAATGGCTGCTTGATACAGGGTTATGCGCATGACGCCGTCACAGACGGCAGCCTTGCGCCGTCCCTGGTGGCGCAGTCCGGCCTTGCGCGCCTTGTTGGCGCAGTTGTTCGCCCTGGTGTTGTTACGGCTTTGTTTGCCATATCTGGTGCGGCTTGTGCCGCCGGAAGATGCGGCATTCCGCATCTTGTTGCTCGCTTGCATGCAGGGGGCGCTGGCTGCGGCGTTGGCCTTCATGCTTGGTTTGCAGCGCTGGTGGTGGTTGATTCAATTTCTGTTTCCACTGGCCTTAGTGTATGCCTTGCAGTGGCGTATCGCGCCTGCGTGGTATTTAGCCGCTTTTGTGTTCTCCGTGTTGTTGTATTGGAGCACTTTCCGCACCCAGGTTCCTTACTATCCCTCCGGCTCAATCGTGTGGCGGCAAATCCTGAGTCAATTGCCTGACGGCCCATGTCGCGTCGCCGATCTTGGCAGCGGCTTGGGCGGTATGTTGCTTTTTCTTGAAAAGCAGCGCCCGGATCTGATTTTGCATGGTGTGGAGATGGCCCCCTTGCCATGGTTGATCAGCCGCCTGCGCGCCAAACTGTGCGGCAGCCGTGTGCAATTTCTCAGATGCGATTACCAAAGCCTCGACTTGGGGCAATACGATCTGGTGTTCGCCTACCTGGCCCCGCCGGCCATGCCTTCGCTATGGCTCCAGCTGAAAGAGCAGATGCGGCCAGGCAGTCATTTTTTCTCATACGAATTCCCAGTGCCGGGACATGTTGCGGATTACAGCATAGTGTTGGGGCGGCGCGCCAGGATTTTGTATGGTTGGCGCTTTTAAGACGTAAATCATGCGATTTGCTTGCTAGCGGCGCATTCTCACGCTATTGTTCTTCCTGAGGGGCAAGCTTGGTTCTCCGCAGCTGAATCGGGGACAAGCGGCTGTGCGCTGCAGTGGCTTTGTGCTGGAATAGGACTTGCGCCACCGGTTCCGTCACTTTTGGGGCGGATTTGACGGATGGCTCTTTGCTCTAACGCTAAGGAGTGGCAAGCTTGTTAGTCATCATCGGATATGTGATCGTGTTGGCTTCGGTGTTTGGTGGTTTCGCCCTTGCCGGCGGTCACCTTTCATCGCTGTTTCAGCCTGTTGAATTGCTGATGATCGGCGGCGCGGCAGTCGGCGCTTTCCTGGTCGGCAACAATGGCAAAGCCATCAAAGCCACGCTCAAAGCGCTGCCTACTGTGCTCAAAGGTTCGCGCTACAACAAAGACCTGTATCTCGAATTGATGGCCTTATTGTTTGACGTGCTGAGCAAAGTGCGCAAAGAGGGCCTGATGTCGATCGAAGGCGACATCGAAAAACCGGAGGAAAGTCCGGTCTTCTCAAAGTATCCCACCGTTCTGGAAGATCACCATATTGTCGAGTTCATGACTGACTACCTGCGCCTGATGGTGTCAGGCAATATGGATGCTTTTCAAATTGAAAATCTGATGGATAATGAAATCGAAACCCACCATCACGAAGGTGCAGTGCCGGCGCATTGTATCCAGGCGCTCGGCGACGGTATGCCGGCGTTCGGCATTGTGGCTGCGGTGATGGGGGTGGTGCATACCATGGCTTCAGTCGGGATTCCGCCGGCGGAGTTGGGGATTTTGATTGCCAATGCGCTGGTCGGCACCTTCCTGGGGATTTTGCTTGCATATGGCTTTATTGGCCCGCTTGGCAGCTTGTTGACGCAAAAACTCGAAGAGTCGTCCAAGATGTTCCAGTGCGTCAAAGTGACATTGCTGGCAAGCCTGAATGGTTATGCGCCTGCTTTGGCGGTGGAGTTCGGGCGCAAAGTGCTGTATTCAACTGAGCGTCCCAGCTTCTCTGAGCTGGAGGAATATGTGAAAAAAGGCAAGTCCAAGTAAAGGCAGGGTGGACGGATGGCAGACGAAGGTATACGGCCCATTATCGTCAAGCGGGTCAAAAAGCATGGTGGCGGGCATCACGGCGGCGCCTGGAAGATTGCCTATGCTGATTTCGTCACCGCCATGATGGCCTTCTTTTTGTTGATGTGGTTGCTGGGCTCGACTACCAAGGGCGATTTGAACGGGATTGCCGAGTATTTCCAGACTCCGCTCAAAGTCGGCTTGCTGGGAGGTTCTGGCAGTGGCGACAGCTCCAGCGTATTGCAAGGCGGCGGCAAAGATCTGACCAAGAAGGAAGGGCAGGTGAAGCGCGGCAGCGATCCGCCGCAAAAGAAAAACTATGATTTGAAAGCGGCAAAGGCGGAGTTGGAAAAGGTCGAGGCTGAGAAGCTGAAGAAACTTAAGGAAAGGATTGAGCAGGTCATTGTCAATGATGTCAATCTGAGTGAATTTAAAAAGCAACTCTTGATTGATATCACCACTGAAGGCTTGCGTATCCAGATTGTGGATGAGCAAAACCGCCCGATGTTCGCTTTGGCAAGGAGTGAGTTGCAACCTTACACTAAAGAAATTTTGCATGTGATAGGGATTGCGCTCAATGGCGTGACAAACCGGGTCAGTTTGTCCGGGCATACGGATTCAAAACCATATGCCAGTGGCGACAGGGGTTACAGCAATTGGGAATTGTCAGCGGATCGCGCCAATGCCTCACGGCGTGAAATGATCGCAGGCGGGATGGATGAAAACAAAGTGGTGCGGGTGGTGGGATTGGCGGATTCAGTGCATTTGGACAAATCCGACAAGTACAATCCGATCAACCGGCGCATCAGCATTGTGGTCATGAATAAGCGCACCGAGGAGTACATCACTTCGGATGGCGCAACGATGGAAGTCAGTAATCAAGTGGAAGCCGCTCCGGCGCCGGTGCAAGCTGGCAAGCAGTGACAGTCAGCGCCGACTGCCTCGAGGAACCCGAGCGATAGGAAGGTAGCCATGAGCAGAAATAAAGCATTGAGTTCGCATGTCAAGCGTCTGCTGACCGGGGTCTCTGATCATGGGATACGGCATTTGACAGAAGTGGAAGCCGATTTGCGGCAAACATCGTTGTTGCTTGAAGAGGCCATCGAAAAGTTAGGCGCCAACTTCATGGCGATTCATGCGGTTGTAAGTGCGCAACAGCAAACTATCGATTTGCTGCTCTCCGGTGGAAAGCCGGAGGCGGATGCGGTGGCCGGGTTGGTGGCGATGCCGGATGCTATTGGCGGCCATGTGAATGCGGCGGTGACATGCATGCAATTTCAGGACATGACGAACCAGCTGCTTGACCGCACATTGAAACGGGTGACCGGTTTGCGTGAATTTTTGGGTACACTGGGATCAAACGGTGCGGAAATTCATCAACAGGCGGAAAATGATGACATCATGAATGTCTTGAGCAATATCAATACCGCGCTTGCCGTACAAAGCCTGGAGTTGCGCAGCGTTTTGCGCAAAGCGGTTGATCAAAAGCATCTGGAAAGCGGCGATATTGAGCTATTCTAAGGGAAACAGTCTGCATGTGCGGGGGTGGCATCAGACTAATCTTGAACTGTGGGAGTGGAGATGGCAAAGACAATTCTGGCAGTTGACGATTCTAGCTCACTGCGACAAATGGTGGCGTTCAGCCTGAAAGCTGCGGGTTATCAAGTGGTTGAAGCAGTGGATGGGCAGGATGGGCTCGAAAAAGCCAAAAATCAGACCGTTGATCTGGTGCTGACAGACCAAAACATGCCGCGCATGGACGGTTTGGCCTTGATCAAGCTTTTGCGTGGCTTGGCCAGCTACCAGAAAGTGCCAATTTTGATGTTGACGACAGAGTCAAGTGATGAAATGAAGGCAAAGGGCCGTGCCGCCGGGGCAAATGGCTGGTTGGTGAAGCCTTTTGATCCGCAACGATTGATTGAGGTCGTGAAAAAAGTGATTGGTTGAGAGATTCTCACCGCCATGAAATCCGACCGTAACGGAGTCTGATAATGACCATCGACATCAGCCAGTTTTTTCAGGTGTTTTTCGATGAGGCCGAAGAATTGCTCGCTGAAATGGAGCGCTTGCTGTTGGCTGTGGATGTTGCGGCCCCGGACTCTGAAGATTTGAATGCGATTTTCCGCACCGCGCATTCAGTCAAGGGGGGCGCCGCCACCTTCGGCCTGACCGATATGACCGAGGTGACGCATATTCTGGAGTCTCTGCTGGATCGTATCCGCAAAGGCGAAATGGCATTGACCGCCGAGCATGTCGATGCGTTTCTGGTTGCAAAAGACATTTTGAAGATGCAACTTGACGGGCATAAGCTCGGCACTCCGGTGGATCAGGATGCCGTTGGCAATGCCCGTATGATGTTGCAATCCTTATCTGAGGAGCCGGTCGCAGTCGCCGCATCGCAAGGGCCTGTATTGGCCTTCCAGTCAGTACTGCAAGCCAACAGTCCGATTCCACAGGGGGCACACCGTTATCGGATTGAATTGCCGAAATTGCCGGAGCGGGATATCAATGCCCTGGTCGCCGAACTGGGTTTATTGGGACAGATTGCAACCAGTGCGATAGATTCCTCCCGCTATGCCCTGACTCTGACCACAAGCGAAGGGGTGGACGACATCGTTGCAATTTGTTCCTTCGTACTTGATCCAAACGATCTGAAGATCACTGAAACCGGCAATCTGAGCCCGGAGCAGCAGGCGCAGGAAAAAGCGCAGCAAGAGAAGCTTGAGAAAGAACGCGGTTATGGCTTTTTTGAGCCCATGGAAGAGCCGGTCAGCAGCAATGCCGAAGAAATGTCGGATGATGAGCGCGGCTATGGCTTTTTCCAACCGCTGGATGAAATCCGCAGTAATGCCAAAGCGCCACCTGCCGGTATGGAGACTGTGCTGGCGGCCTCTGCCGCACGCAGCGAGAATACTGCAGCAGCGGCGGATGTGGAAGCCGTCAAAGTTGAGAAGAAACTGCCGCCTAAACGCGAAGGCGCACCAGAAAAGGCCCCGGCTTCTGCCGAATCTTCTTCCATTCGCGTCAGTATTGAGAAAGTTGATCAGCTTATCAACCTGATCGGTGAGCTGGTTATTACCCAGGCGATGATTGAGCAGCGCACCAGTTCATTGGATCCGATGTTGCATGAACGGCTGCTCAACAGCGTCAGCCAGCTCACCCGTAATACCCGTGACTTGCAGGAAGCGGTGATGTCTATCCGCATGATGCCGATGGATTTCGTGTTTTCGCGATTCCCACGCATGGTGCGCGATCTGGCGGCCAAGCTGGGTAAAAAGGTGGACTTTATCACCCATGGCGCTGCGACAGAATTGGACAAAGGCTTGATTGAGCGCATCGTTGATCCGCTCACTCACTTGGTGCGTAACAGTATTGACCATGGTATCGAAATGCCGGCTGCGCGTGTGGCGGCTGGCAAAAGCGAGGCTGGCCGCCTGTTTTTATCCGCAGGTCATCAAGGCGGCAATATCGTGATTGAAGTCAGCGATGATGGCGGTGGCTTGAACCGGGAAAAGATTCTGGCCAAAGCCAAACAGCAAGGGTTGCCGGTTTCTGATGGCATGAGCGATAGCGATGTCTGGCAATTGATTTTCGCGCCCGGTTTTTCAACGGCGGAAACGGTGACTGATGTTTCCGGGCGTGGCGTCGGCATGGACGTGGTCAAGCGTAATATCACCACCATGGGCGGTTCAGTTGACATCCGCTCCGCTAAAGGTTTCGGCACCACAATTTCGATCTCGCTGCCCTTGACCTTGGCCATCCTGGATGGCATGTCGATTAAAGTCGGCGAGGAAATTTACATTCTGCCGCTAAGTTTTGTGGTCGAATCGCTGCAACCAGTGCCTGCCGATATCAAAGAAATCAGCGGCAAGGGCAGAGTGATCAAGGTGCGCGGCGAATATCTGCCGCTGATTCCTCTGTACCAGATGTTTGATATCGAACCCAGATTTACCGATCCATCACAAGGCATAGTTGTTATTTTGGAGTCGGATGGCAAAAAAGCAGGGTTGTTTGTCGATGACCTGGTAGGGCAGCAACAGGTGGTGGTCAAAAATCTGGAATCCAACTATCGCAAAGTCACCGGGATTTCCGGGGCAACCATCCTGGGCGATGGTGGCGTGTCCCTGATTTTGGATGTGGCCGCACTGTTGCGTTCAAGCAGGCAGCTGGCGGATGAGTCAATTTTTTCTTGAATGATTGATGAGGTTTGATCATGGCACAAACAGCACAAGGAGCAGTGGCGGGCATGAGCGTTGGCGCGAACGATATTGCCGGCCATGAATTTCTTGCCTTCAAATTGGGGCAGGAAGAATATGGTATCGATATCTTGAAGGTGCAGGAAATTCGTGGTTATGAAGCGGTTACGCGGATTGCCAATGCGCCTGAATTCATCAAAGGGGTGATCAATTTGCGCGGCATCATTATTCCTGTCGTGGATATGCGCATCAAGTTCAATCTGGGCACCCCGGTTTATGACCAGTTCACCGTGGTCATCATCCTCAACATCAGTGGCCGGGTGATCGGGATGGTGGTTGACAGTGTGTCAGATGTCACCACGCTGTCGCCTGAGCAAGTCAAGCCTGCTCCGGAAATGGGTACGGCGTTTAATACGGATTACTTGATTGGCCTGGGCACGATTGATGAGCGGATGTTGATTCTGGTCGATATCGATAAATTGATGTCCAGTTCTGAAATGGGCTTGATTGAGCGCTTGGCAGCTTGAGTGTCTCGTGTAGCGTGCAGTACAGCCGGGCAAATGAAGCGCTTTTGCAACGGATTCGAACTGTATAGCTGGTTCGTCGGTTTTTCTGGTGGATAATTGTGCATCACATCAGTTTGTGGCGAGGGGCTTGATTACCTTGCATTGGTTTTCGCAGCCGCATAGCTGGCAATTGTTGTGAAACTTGGCTTCCATCAGACCGACTCATTCTGGAATGACACTATGAAATTTAGTAACTATCGAATTGGCGCCAGGTTGTATGCGGGTTTCGGCTTCGTGCTGGCGATTCTGGTTATTACTGTTGTGCTGACGGTGATGCTGACGCAGCGCAATAAAGATAAATTGATGGCGGGGCTGGATGTTGCAGACGCCAAGTCAATTCAAGCCAGCGTGATGAAGAGTTCGCTGCTTGAAATAGGCGTGGCCATGCGTAATATCGGCTTGTTGGCTGAGGTCGGGGCAATGCAGAAAGAGCAGGCCAAGGTCGAGGCGCAACGGAAAAAATACAATGAGGCCAAAGACAAATTGACCAAACTTGGTTTGTCTGACGGTGAGACCAAACTGCTCAAGGATATTGAAAGCATTGACTCTAAAGTCAAAGGCCGGTTTGCTGAGGCGATGGGGCAGGCGATGGCTTTCAATAGTGAGGGGGCGGCCAAGATCATTATCACTGAGATTGATCCACTTTTTTCCCAGACTATTCAAAGCACAAACAAATTGGTTGAGTTGCAGCAAGAAGCCTCCTCCAAATTGTTATCGGACTCTGTAGTGCTGGATAAGCGCTTATCTGTAATACTTGCTGGAATCAGTTTGTTCGGCTTGGTGCTTGGCGTGGGCTGGGCTTACGTGATTACGCGCAGCATTGTGCTTCCCTTGCAAGGTGCGATTGATCTGGCGAAAACGGTCGCAGCCGGGGTGTTGACATCTGACGTCAAGCTGGAGGGGAAGGACGAGACCAGCGAGTTGTTGGGCGCACTCAAGGAAATGAATGACAGCCTGGTGCGTACCGTGGCTGATGTGCGCAGCGGCACTGAGACAATTAACGTCGCTTCTCATGAGATTGCGTCGGGCAATGCTGATCTGTCTGCCAGAACGGAATCTCAAGCCAGTTCACTTGAAGAAACCGCAAGTTCGATGGAAGAATTGACTTCAACCGTCAAGCAGAATGCTGATAATGCCAGACAGGCAAATCAACTGGCTTATTCGGCATCCACAATCGCCTCCAAAGGCGGTGCAGTGGTCAATGAAGTGGTGTTGACCATGGGGTCGATCAAAGAAAGCTCCAACAAAATTGTGGACATCATTGGCGTGATTGATGGTATCGCGTTTCAAACAAACATCCTTGCATTGAATGCCGCAGTTGAAGCTGCGCGTGCGGGGGAACAAGGGCGGGGCTTTGCTGTGGTGGCGGGTGAGGTGCGCAGTTTGGCGCAGCGCAGCGCAAGCGCCGCCAAAGAAATCAAATCCTTGATCGGTGATTCGGTGGAAAAAGTAGAACGTGGCAACCGCTTGGTGGACGAAGCTGGGCAGACCATGGATTTGCTGGTGACATCGGTCAAACAGGTTGCCGATATCATGGGAGAAATTACTGCAGCCACGCAAGAGCAAAGCAATGGCATTGAAGAAATCAATCAAGCAGTGAGCTTGATGGACGAGATGACGCAACAGAATGCCGCTCTGGTGGAGCAGGCTGCAGCAGCGGCTGAAAGTTTGCAAGAACAGGCTGACCGTCTTTCGACCGCAGTCAGTATTTTCAAACTGGATCAAGCTGCCATTAACCGCGTGCTTGGATCCAGGCCGTATGAAACACAGCCTATTCACCAATCCGTGTCGAGGCCGGCAGCAGCTGTTCGCAATGCGATTGTCCCGGTAAAAGCCGCAGCCAAACCTGCGCAGAAGAAGGCTGCAGTGCATGCTGAGGATGGTTGGGAAGAGTTTTGATCAAGCGCGCCCGGAGGGTGTTTGTTCAGCGCAGTATAAATTGACAGGCGGAAAATAGTGAAACCAGGCCCGCACAATAAAAGCGATACCAGCAAAGAATTTGAGTTCACAGCTCAAGACTTTGAACGTGTGCGCGCCATGATTTACAAACGGGCAGGCATTGCGCTGGCTGAGAGTAAGTATGAGATGGTGTACAGCCGTTTGGCGCGCCGCCTGCGCGCCAATGGCTTGAGTTCATTCTCGCAGTATCTGGATGAACTGGAGAGTGGCCGGGCACAAGATGAGTGGGAGGCGTTTACCAATGCCCTGACAACCAATCTGACTTCATTTTTTCGTGAAGCCCACCATTTTCCGATTTTGGCTGAACATATTCGTGATAAGCGCGATATTAATATCTGGTGTTCGGCCAGTTCCACCGGCGAAGAACCCTATTCGATTGCGATTACCGTATGTGAGGTTTTTGGCACCTTAACACCGCCGGCGCAAATTATCGCGACGGATATTGACACCAATGTTCTGGCGACTGCCTCCAACGGCATTTATCCGATTGAGCGGATAGATAAATTATCGCCGGAACGGGCGCGCCGGTTTTTCCTGCGTGGAAAAGGAGAGCAGGCTGGATTGGTCAGAGTGCGGAATGAATTGCGCAATATGATTACATTCAAGCAGCTGAATTTGCTGTCTGATTCCTGGCCGATTTCCGGAGCATTTGACGTTATTTTCTGCCGGAATGTCATGATTTATTTTGACAAACCGACGCAAGCCAGAATTTTGTCGCGCTTTGTTCCTTTGATGAAACCGGATGCCCTGTTGTTTGCTGGACATTCCGAAAATTTCCTGTATGTTTCAGACGCTTTGAAATTACGGGGGAAAACGGTATACGAACTGGGGGCGAATTTGCATCGCCCTGTTTCGGAAAAAATGTCGTCTCGTTCGTGAGAACTAAATATGAGTCATCTCTATGAAGAACAGTTGGCCAGCAACGTGTACTATGACCGGACATTCGATTGCGATGCGGCCAAAATTTTGCCGGGTGAGTACTATTACACCAGCAAAGATATGCTGATTGTGACAGTGCTTGGTTCCTGTGTTGCTGCATGCATCCGTGACAGGGTTTCCGGCCTGGGCGGCATGAATCACTTCATGTTGCCGGATAGTGGCGATGGCGACAGTCCGATTTCCGCCTCAATGCGATACGGCACCTACGCGATGGAAGTTTTGATCAATCAGCTCTTGAAATCCGGCGCGCGGCGGGAAAACATGGAAGCCAAAGTATTTGGCGGTGGTGCGGTGTTGCGCGGTTTTTCCGCCATCAATGTCGGTGAGCGCAATGCTGAATTTGTTCTCAAATATTTACGCAATGAAAAAATGCGCATCACGGCAGAAGATTTGAATGATGTCTATCCGCGCAAAGTGTATTTTTTTCCGCGTACAGGCAAAGTACTGGTTAAGAAACTGATGCAAGTGCATAACGATACCCTGGTCAAACGCGAACAGGACTACGCTACCCGCTTGCGTGGCAATTCCGTCGCTGGTGACGTTGAATTGTTTTAATAATATTTCCGCCCCGGGAATCGCGGTTTTCCAGGTGTCCTGTTTGGAGACATGAAATTATGAAAATCAAGGTCTTGATTGTTGATGATTCTGCACTCATCAGAAGTGTCATGACCGAAATCATCTCCAGCCAGCCAGATATGGAGGTCGTCGGTGTGGCTCCGGATCCGTTGGTGGCGCGCGAGCTGATTAAGCAAACCAATCCGGACGTTCTCACATTGGATGTGGAAATGCCGAAGATGGATGGGCTTGATTTTTTGGAAAAGCTCATGCGTTTGCGCCCAATGCCGGTAGTGATGATTTCCTCTTTGACTGAGCGCGGTTCAGAAATCACCATGCGGGCGCTGGAGCTTGGCGCGGTCGATTTTGTCACCAAGCCTAAGCTTTCCATCCAAAGCGGTATGCGCGAATATTCTGAATTGATCGCAGATAAAATCCGCACCGCTTCCAAAGCCAGGATCCGGCCCAGGGTTGCCTTGCCTGCCGGCGCAAGCAAAGAGGGCGGAACGCCGTTGCCTTCTTTGCGCAATCCGCTTACCAGTAGTGAGAAGCTGATCATTATCGGCGCTTCTACCGGCGGTACGGAAGCAATACGGGAATTTTTGATGCAAATGCCTTCAGACTGTCCGGGCATCCTGATTACGCAGCATATGCCTGAAGGTTTCACCCGTTCTTTTGCCAAGCGCCTGGATGGCCTTTGTAAAATTTCGGTGAATGAAGCTGCTGGCGGTGAGCGTGTATTGCCGGGGCATGCATATATTGCGCCGGGGCACTCGCACTTGTTGTTAGCCAGAAGTGGCGCCAACTATGTAACGCAGTTGGAGCAAAGCGCACCGGTCAACCGCCATCGCCCCTCGGTGGATGTGTTGTTCCGTTCCGCCGCCAATGCGGCCGGGAAAAACGCAATCGGTGTGATTTTGACCGGTATGGGCAAAGATGGGGCAGCCGGCATGTTGGAGATGCGCAATGCCGGCGCATATAACTTTGCGCAGGATGAAGCCACTTGCATTGTGTTTGGCATGCCGCGCGAAGCGATTGCGGTTGGCGCTACGCATGAGGTCGGGCCTTTGCCTTCCCTGCCAGGAATGGTCTTGAATCATCTTGCAGCACAGGGTGGCAGAGCTTTGCGTGTTTGATTGTGCAAAAGCGCACTTTTGCAGTGGAAGTGCTATGCTAGGTGCAGTGCCGCCTTTTCAATAACTTGTGAATCAATGGAGTAATTCATGGCTGATCCTAAAATGAGATTTCTGGTTGTTGACGACTTCTCAACGATGCGCCGCATCGTGCGTAATCTGTTGAAGGAATTGGGCTACTCCAACGTCGATGAGGCAGAAGATGGCGTGATGGCATTGGCAAAATTGCGTGCCGAGCCCTTCGACTTTGTGGTTTCTGACTGGAATATGCCAAACATGGACGGGTTGACGATGTTGCAAAACATCCGCGCCGATCCTCAGTTGGCGAAAATCCCGGTGCTGATGGTGACAGCCGAGGCCAAGAAGGAAAATATCATTGCCGCAGCGCAAGCCGGGGCGAATGGTTATGTGGTCAAGCCGTTTACTGCTGCGACCCTGGATGAAAAGCTGACCAAGATATTTGAAAAACTCGAAAAAGTCGGAGCCTGATGTGGAAAATTCATCCGCCAATCCGCCTGACAAGGCGGAAACCGCTGCTGCTGGCCAGGTGAATTTGGGGCAGCACGAAGAGTTCTTAGTCCGTATCGGTCATATGACCCGGACATTGCATGATTCCTTACGGGGTCTGGGGCTGGATAAGCTCATTGAAAGAGCTGCGCAGGATATTCCTGATGCGCGCGACAGGCTTGATTATGTTGCGCGGATGAGTGAAAAAGCGGCGCAAAGAGTCTTGAATGCGACCGATGCCGCCGGCCCGTTGCAGCAGCAGATTGACGATGGTGCGCGCGAGTTATCGACGGAGTGGCAGGCTTTGCTTGAATCAGGGCAATTGCCGGATTCATTGCGCGAGCTGACCGAAAAAACCACGCGCTATCTGGACAAGACGCATATGTCTGCGATGGAAACCAAGGGCCATTTGATGGATATTATGATGGCGCAGGATTTCCAGGATTTAACCGGGCAAGTGATCAAGAAGGTAACCGGGATTGCGCAAAATCTTGAACAGCAATTGGTGCAATTGTTGATTGATTATGCGCCAACTGAGTTCAAGCGCGAACTGGATTCCGGATTGCTCAACGGGCCTCAAATCAACCCTGAAGGTAACAGTGAGGTGGTGGCGGATCAAGGGCAGGTGGATGACTTATTGGAGAGTCTGGGTTTTTAACCAAACCCGCTGTAGTCATGACTGATGGACCGGCATCAATTCGGCGCCCTGCTGTACAGTCACTTTTTGCATGTTTCGCTGTTTCTTTGCGGCCCGCTTGATTGGACTGAATCAAAATGCAAGAAATAAACTTTATTGTGCGGGAACCCCTGTTAGACCCCAAACAGCGTGTCATTGGTTATGAATTGACATGGCAATTGGCTCATGCCGGCAAACCCACTGCGGAAGACATGGAAGCTTTGATGGGTTTCGTCGCTGAGCAGCTGGTCAGTGAAGACGGGGATTGGCTGCTGCGTAAGAAAATCCTGTTCATGGATGCGGTGCCTGAGCTGCTGTCCACCGATGCGCTGCACGCTATGCCGCCGGAATATACAGTGCTGACCTTGTCGCGCAGCGATTTGCAAAATGAAGATACTTTATCCGCCGTGCGCGCCTTGCGAGCCGGGGGCGTGGGTATTGCGTTGCGGGATGCGGATTTAAGCAAGCTTGAGAAAAAGCTGTTGAGTGATATCTCATATATCGAGGTGCGTTTTACAGGGGCTGATGTGGCGGCGCAAGCGCGCGCCTATGCCGCATTGAAACAATCTTCTGTGCGTATGGTTGGGCGGCCTGTCACCACCTGGGCCGATTTTGACGCCTGCGCCATGCTTGGATTGGATGCATTTGTCGGTAAATTGCATTTGACGCCGCGTCCCGGCAATCCGGTGAAAGGCTTGAATCCGGCGCAAACCGTGATTTTGCAATTGATGCAGCTGGTCAAGAAGAATGCCGATGTGCCGCAGCTGGAAAACGTGTTGAAACGCGATGCTGCGCTTTCGTATAAATTGCTCAGATTTATCAATTCAGCCGGTTTCGGTGTGGGGCGTGAAATTCAATCTTTGCGCCAGGCGCTTGCCCTGTTAGGGTATGCGCCTTTATACCGTTGGCTGACATTGTTGCTGGCGACCGCGTCAACCAGCGGCTATTCCCCTGTGTTGATGGAAACTGCTGTGGTGCGCGGCCGTTTGACTGAATTACTTGGCATGCCGTTTTTGCCCAAAGGTGAAGCGGAAAATCTGTTTGTCGCCGGCATGTTTTCCCTGCTTGATCGATTGTTGGGGATGCCGATGGAGCAGGTATTGGAAACGATTCAACTTTCCGATGAAGTGGTGCAAGCTTTGCTCAGCCGCAGCGGGATTTATGGACCTTATCTGGCTTTGGCCGAGGCCTGTGAATTGAATCCAGTGCTGGTTGGTTCTCTGGCGTCACAGCTTGAAATTGAGCCGGAAGAAGTCAATAAGGCGCATTTACAGGCACTGGCTTGGGCGCAAACAATTGAAACCTGAAACGGTGATCCAGGCTGTGATGCAAAAGCCCCGCAGTTGCGGGGCTTTTTGTTTTGTGCATCCGGATCAGATTTCCAGATTGTCGATCAAGCGCGTCGCCCCCAGTTTGGCGGCTGCTAACACCACCAATTTTTCACCAGCGGCGACTTCATCTGCTGCCGGCGTCTGTAAATTGGCGCGTTTGCGAATAGCAATATAGTCCGGTTTCCAGCCGCGTTGCGCCAGATGTTGCATGACTTCCTGCTCCAATGCGGGCAGATCATGCCGTCCCTGATGGATTTGCTGTGCGATATGGCTCAATTGTTGATACAAAACAGGCGCTTCCGCACGTTCTGTGCTGGATAGATAACCGTTGCGCGAGGACAGCGCCAAACCGTCGTCCGCGCGATAGGTTTCAGCAGCAATGATTTCAGTCGGCAAGGCAAATTGTCCAGTCATCTGGCGCACGATCATCAATTGCTGATAATCTTTTTTGCCAAACACAGCGACTTTCGGCTGTACGCAGGAAAACAGTTTTAACACCACGGTGGTGACGCCGGTGAAAAAGCCGGGACGGAATTCGCCTTCCAGCATATTGCCCAAGCCATCCGGCGGGCGCACCCGGAATTCTTGCGGCTCTGGATACAATTCTTTCTCGGTGGGCGCGAATAAAACATATACGCCTTCTTTTTCCAGTTTTTCGACGTCAGCTTCAAAGGTGCGCGGATATTTATCAAAGTCTTCGTTCGGGCCGAATTGCAGGCGGTTGACGAAAATAGAGGCAACCACCGGATCGCCATGTCTGCGCGCTAAGCGCATCAAAGATAAGTGGCCCTCATGCAAATTGCCCATGGTGGGCACAAAGGCGGTGCGCAATTGGCCTCGCAACTGATCGCGCAATTCTTCGATCGAAGTAATGATTTTCATTGCTTGCTTTCAAAAAGGGGTAAAACAGTTTATACCGGGGAGTAAGCTAAGCGCACATAAATTGGCGCAAAGGCTTCCGCCTGGGTAATTTCAATCAGGGTTTCTTTGGCCAGCTCCAGCAGGGCGACAAAATTCACTACCAGCACCGGGATGCCGCGCTGCACGTCAAATAATTCAGTGAATTCAACAAAACGCGCATTTTGCAATTGGCGCAAAATCGCGGTCATGTGTTCGCGCACCGATAATTCTTCGCGCGTGATCCGATGGTGTTGGGTCAGTTTGGCGCGCTTGAGCAGGCCGCGCCAGGCTTGTTGCAGATCAAGCGCATCAACTTCCGGCCAGATAGGCGTCAAACTTTGCTCGATGAAAATCTGGGTGCGCACAAAATCACGTCCCAGTTGCGGGATTTGATTCAACTCAAAGGCGGCCAGTTTGATTTGCTCATACTCAAGCAGGCGGCGCACCAGTTCGGCGCGCGGGTCGTGCTCTTCGTCTGTCGGATCGGCCTGCCTGGCGGGCAACAGCATGCGTGATTTGATTTCAATCAGCATGGCCGCCATCAAGAGATATTCCGCTGCCAACTCCAGGTTTTGCAGGCGAACTTGTTCAATGTAATTCAGATACTGGCGGGTGACTTCCGCCATTGGGATATCCAGAATATTGAAATTTTGCTTGCGGATCAGATACAGCAGCAAATCCAGCGGGCCTTCAAAGGCTTCAAGAAAGATTTCCAGCGCATCAGGGGGGATGTAGAGATCTTGCGGCAGTTGCAGCAGCGGTTCGCCATACAGGCGCGCCAGCGCGGCATCGGTTTCGATGGCCTCAGCTGGCGGCGTTAGCTGCTCTGCGGTCAAGGTCAAACCTTGGTTTGATAAACGTAGGCTTGCTGTTTGATGCTGGATTCCAGCGTGCGGCGGCGCTCATCCAGCACCAGCGGTTCCTTATCCCACAGCAGGGCGCGGCCTTCACGCTGCTTTTGCTCAAGATCCGGCTTTTGCTGTTTGAGTTCTTTCATCCATTTGGTGAAATCGGATTCGTATTCGTTATGCTGATTCAGGAATTTCATGGTGTTCTCTCACGAAAAGACGGGCGGTATTTTACCGCAAACCCCGGGTTGTGCTTAAGCGTACAGGAATTTGCGCATGACCCAGGGCGGCGGCGCATCCTGACTGGCTTGAGAATATTCAATTTCCGGCGCGGATTCAAAGCCGAATGCGGCATAAAAGTCTTGCAACTGCGGCGCATCGCCGCGCAGGGCCAGCCGTAATTCGCTCACTTTACAGCTTTGCGCATGATGAATCACGGCTTCGAGCAGATGCTCAGACAGATTTTGTCCGCGCCAGGCTGGCAAAATTCCCATGCGCATAATTTCCCAGACATCATGATCATCGTCCAGCGGGCGCCAGCGCACTGAGCCGATCGGCGTTTCATCCTGCATCAGAATGAAGCCGCCGCCGGCGTGCAGGTCGTCCAGCACGCGCTCCACATCTTCCCGGTGCCCGCTGGAAGAGGGCGCGACTTTGCCGGCCCAGGATTGCCGGGTGAGTTGCGCCACCAATTCTGCGTCATCCAGACCCGCCTCTCTCAGCACGATGTCCATGGCAAGTCCTTACGCTCAGCGCACCCGCATGCCCGGCTTGGCGCCTGGCCAGGGATTGAGCACATACAAGCCGGGATCGGCTTTTTCATCGGCAGCCGAGGCGGCCAGCACCATGCCTTCTGAGATTCCGAACTTCATCTTGCGCGGCGCCAGATTGGCCACCAGCACCGTGAGCTTGCCTTTCAGGTCTGCGGGTTGATAGGCGCTCTTGATGCCGGAAAACACATTACGCAAGCGGCCTTCGCCTGCGTCCAGCGTTAAGCGCAATAATTTGTCAGAACCTTCCACCAGTTCGCAATCAACGATTAAAGCGATACGCAAATCGACCTTGGCGAAATCATCAATCTTGATTTCTTCCGCCAGCGGTTCAATGGCGGCGGTTGCCGCTGCCGCTGTCGTCGTCGCCGGTGCGGCTTGCGCCTTGGCGGCGGTGACCGGTTCAAATAAAGCGTCCAGCATGGCGGCGTCAACACGCTGCATCAAATGTTCATACACCCCGATTTTTTGCGGAGTCTGCTGCAAGTCCGACCAGACCAGATCACGTTCAATGCCAAAGAAGGCCGCCACTTTACGCGACAGCGCTGGCAGCACCGGCGAGAGGAAGATGCTGAGCTGCCAGAATGACAGCAGCAAATCGGAGCAGACATCTTGCAACAGGGCTTTTTGACTTTCATCCTTGGCCAGCACCCAGGGTTTTTGCTGGTCCACATAGGAATTGATTTCATCTGCCAAGGCCATGATCTGGCGCACGGCTTTGCCGAACTCGCGCGCCTCATACGCCTGGCTGATCTGTTCAGCCGCACCTTGCTGCAAGCTGTTCCAGAACGGGTTGCTGCTGCGCGCGCGCGGGTCGGTCAGCACGCCATCAAATTTTTTCGAGATGAAACCGGCGGCGCGGCTGGCGATATTGATGTATTTGCCGATTAAATCGGAATTCACGCGCGCCACAAAATCTTCCGGGTTGAAATCCAGATCTTCCACCTTGGCGTTGAGTTTGGCCGCCAGGTAGTAGCGCAGCCATTCCGGGTTCATGCCCAGTTCCAGGTAGCGCAGCGGGGATAAACCGGTGCCGCGCGACTTCGACATTTTCTCGCCCGAGAGGGTCAAAAAGCCATGCACAAACACGCTGTCAGGCGTTTTCATGCCGGAGAAATGCAGCATTGCCGGCCAGAACAGCGTATGGAAATACACAATGTCTTTGCCGATGAAGTGGTATTGCTCGGTGGCGGGATCGGCCATGAAGGCGTCAAAGTCCAAGCCTTTTTTGCCGAAATAATTTTTCAGTGAGGCCAGATAGCCTACCGGCGCATCCAGCCAGACATAGAAATATTTGCCCGGCGCATCCGGGATTTCAATGCCAAAATAGGGCGCGTCACGGCTGATGTCCCAGTCGCCCAGGCCGCTGTCTTCCCCTTCCTTGCCTTCCAGCCATTCACGCGCCTTGTTGGCCACTTCGGCTTGCAGGCGTGGTTTGCCATTGGCTTCGCCCAAGGCCCATTCGCGCAGGAAATTGACGCAGGCCGGATCAGATAAGCGGAAGAAAAAGTGTTCGGAGGATTTCAGCACCGGCGTTGCGCCGGACAGGGCGGAATAGGGGTTTTTCAATTCGGTCGGCGCATACACCGCGCCGCACGCTTCGCACGAATCGCCATATTGATCTTTCGCGCCGCATTTCGGGCATTCGCCTTTGATATAACGGTCGGCCAGGAACATATTCTTGACCGGATCGTAGAATTGCTCAATGGTTTTGCTGGTGATCAAACGCAAATCCCCATTGTGGCTGCCATCGCGCAGGCGGCGGTAAATTTCCTGTGACAGTTGATGGTTTTCCGGGCCATCGGTGGAATGCCAGTTGTCGAAGGAAATGTGAAAACCATCCAGATATTGTTTGCGGCCGGCTGCGATTTGCGCCACAAACGCCTGCGGCGAGAGGCCGGCTTTTTCAGCTGAAATCATGATCGGCGCGCCATGGCTGTCGTCAGCGCAGACGAAATGCACTTCTTCGCCTTGCATGCGCTGATACCGGACCCAAATGTCGGCTTGGACATATTCCATGATGTGGCCAATATGGAAGGCGGCATTGGCGTAGGGCAGGGCAGTGGTGACGAACAGCTTGCGTGTCATGATCGTGGGAATTGAGTGGAAAAGGCTGATTTTAGCAGACCGCAGAAGCATTGGCGGGCAAGATGCGTTGGCCAGCTGAATGCAGCGTTTTAGGCTAGACTTGGCGGTTTTCCATTTTTTGCGGAAGTGCAAATGAATCTGGATGATGTGAAAGCGGCCTTGTCCGCCTTGCAAGACCCTGTGGCCGGCGTTGCTTTGGGGCGGGCAGTCAAATCGCTCAGCCTGCAAGATGGCCGCGCCCAGGCTGTGATTGAGTTGAGTTATCCGGCTGCGTCTGCCGATGCGCAATTGCGTCAGGCGGTTGAGGCGTTTTTATTGCAGCAGCCAGGCGTCAACGAGGTTGCGCTGACGGTGCAGAGCAAAATCGTGCCGCATGGCGTGCAGCGCGGCTTGAAGCCTTTGCCGCAAGTAAAGAACATTATCGCTATCGCCTCCGGCAAAGGCGGCGTGGGTAAATCGACCACCTGCGTTAATCTGGCGCTGGCGCTGGCGGCGCTGGGCGCACGGGTTGGCATTCTGGATGCGGATATTTATGGCCCTTCGCAGCCGATGATGACCGGGATTGCCGGTCAGCCAGAGAGCCGCGATGGCCAAAGCATGGAGCCGATGCAGAATTATGGCTTGCAAGTGGCCTCCATCGGTTTTCTGATCAAGCCCGAAGACGCGATGGTCTGGCGCGGGCCGATGGTGACACAGGCTTTGCAACAATTGTTGTTGCAAACCAATTGGCAGGATTTGGATTACCTGCTGGTGGATATGCCGCCCGGCACTGGCGATATTCAGCTCACCCTGTCGCAAAAAGTGCCGCTCACCGGGGCTGTGATCGTCACCACGCCACAGGATATTGCTTTGGCTGACGCTTTGCGCGGTTTGAAGATGTTTGAAAAAGTCGGCGTGCCGATTTTGGGCATTATCGAAAATATGAGCATGCATATCTGCAGCAATTGCGGTCATCATGAAGCCATTTTCGGCGAAGGCGGGGCGCAGAAGATGTGCCAGCAGCATGGCATTGAATTCCTTGGCGGACTGCCTTTACGGCGCAGCATCCGCGAGCAAGCCGATGCCGGCAAGCCCAGCGTGATCGCTGAGCCGGATGGCGATGTGGCGCAGATTTACCGCCGGCTGGCTTTGCAGCTGGCTGTCAAACTGGGCCAGCAAAGCAAAGACATGAGCAGTAAATTCCCGAATATTGTCGTTAAACACGACTGAGCAGATTACACAGTATTGAAGAAAGAGGCATGCAATGACAGTCAGAACCCGTTTCGCCCCCAGCCCGACCGGCTATTTGCATTTAGGCGGCGCGCGCACCGCGCTGTACAGCTGGGCCTATGCGCGCCATTGTGGCGGCACATTTATTTTGCGGATTGAAGATACCGATCTGGAGCGTTCCACGCCCGAGGCGGTGCAGGCGATTTTGGACGGCATGCAATGGCTCGGCCTGCAGCATGACGAAGGCCCGTTTTATCAGATGCAGCGCATGCCGCGTTATCGCGAAGTGGTGGCGCAAATGCTCAAAGAGGGGACTGCCTATCATTGCTATTCCTCACCCGAGGAAGTGGAGGCGATGCGTGAGCGCGCCCGCGCGCAAGGACTGCATCCGCGTTACGACGGCACATGGCGGCCTGAGCCGGGTAAGACCCTGCCGCCGGTTCCTGCAGACCGCCAACCAGTGGTGCGCTTTAAAAATCCGGCTGAGGGTGAGGTCAGCTGGGATGATCTGGTCAAAGGCCGGATTACGATTTCCAATGCTGAACTGGATGATCTGGTGATTGCGCGTCCGGATGGCACGCCAACCTATAATTTTTGCGTTGCAGTTGATGACTGGGATATGCAAATCACCCATGTGATACGGGGTGATGATCATGTCAATAACACGCCGCGCCAAATCAATATCCTGCGTGCAATTGGCGCAACCGTGCCGCAATATGGTCATTTGTCGATGATTTTAGGGCCGGATGGACAAAAACTCTCCAAGCGCCATGGCGCAGTCAGCGTCATGATGTACCCGGAGCTGGGCTATTTGCCTGAAGCGATGCTCAATTATCTGGCGCGTCTGGGCTGGAGTCATGGCGATGATGAAGTGTTTTCCATGCAGCAAATGGCGGATTGGTTTGATTTGACGCACATCACCGCGTCCGCCGCGCAGTTCAATATGGAAAAACTGGCTTGGTTGAATAATCACTATATCCGTGCGGCGGACAATGCCCGTCTGGCGCAAATGGTCAAGCCACAGATGGAGCAGGCCGGCGCGCAATTTGCGCATGCGCCGGCGCTGGAAGATGTGCTGGCGCTGATGAAAGAGCGCTGCAACACCACGGTGGAACTGGGCGAAGCAGCCATGCTGTTTTACCGTGAACCGCAGCCGCCGGCGGATTTGCTGGCGCAGCATTTGAGCGAGGCGGCGCGTGCCGCATTGCAGGATTTCCTGGCGGAATCTGTCACTATTTCCTGGGATCGTGCTACAATCTCGTCTTTGATCAAGAGCTTGCTTGCCAAGCACAAGATGAAAATGCCGCAGCTGGCTATGCCGCTGCGTTTGCTGGTGACAGGGCAGTTGCAAACGCCAACCATTGATGCTGTGCTTGAGTTGTTCGGGCGCGACACAGTGCATGCGCGGATTGCAAAAGCTGTTTGAGCTGTGTGCAGGATTGCAGCGTGAAACGTGAAACAGCAATCTTGCACAGATCAAAAAATGACTATATAATTCTGTTTCTCGACACATGACGAGAAAAACTTAAAGCAAAAAGATGCTTAAAGTTCTGGTTATGTAATTGGGGGTATAGCTCAGCTGGGAGAGCGCTTGCATGGCATGCAAGAGGTCAGCGGTTCGATCCCGCTTACCTCCACCAAATCGGGAAGCAGTATTGCAGTTCAAGGTCCCCATCGTCTAGAGGCCTAGGACATCACCCTTTCACGGTGAGTACAGGGGTTCGAATCCCCTTGGGGATGCCAGGATTTTCGCCCGGCATCAATAATGCATGACGGGTATGCAATGCCCTGATCAAATCCAGCGGATCAGGGCATTTTATTTTGAGCTTGGAAGCGGACAGATTTTGTCCCCATCGTCTAGAGGCCTAGGACATCACCCTTTCACGGTGAGTACAGGGGTTCGAATCCCCTTGGGGATGCCAAGTTTGACTTGCGCAATGGCGTCATTGTGTAAGAATGGGGGTATAGCTCAGCTGGGAGAGCGCTTGCATGGCATGCAAGAGGTCAGCGGTTCGATCCCGCTTACCTCCACCAAATTGCAGTTGCAGTAAAGTCGTACAGTTCAGGGTCCCCATCGTCTAGAGGCCTAGGACATCACCCTTTCACGGTGAGTACAGGGGTTCGAATCCCCTTGGGGATGCCAATACGGCATGCAGTAAAAATTCCGGAGTCATCCGGCAGGCTTGTACAGGACAGATTTTGTCCCCATCGTCTAGAGGCCTAGGACATCACCCTTTCACGGTGAGTACAGGGGTTCGAATCCCCTTGGGGATGCCAAGCTTTGGCGCTTCGCGCGCCACAATCGGGGGTATAGCTCAGCTGGGAGAGCGCTTGCATGGCATGCAAGAGGTCAGCGGTTCGATCCCGCTTACCTCCACCAAAACAAAAAACGCCGCACACATTGTGCGGCGTTTTTGCATTTACGCGGGAGAAAACATGCGCAGCGCAGTTTTGTTTTGCCGGGTGATCGACAATTTTGGCGATATCGGCGTGTGTTGGCGTTTAGCGCGTCTGCTGCAGCATGCATATGGCTGGCAAGTCAGCATCTGGGTGGACGATTTGGCCAGCTTTGCCAGGTTGTGTCCCGGCCTTGATGTGCAAGCCAGCCATCAGGCGTATGAATCAATCCAGGTGGTGCATTGGTGCGATCAGATGCCGGCGGCGGAATGGCGACAATTGCAAGCCAATTTGTTGATTGAGGGCTTCGGTTGCCGCTTGCCGGACGCCGCCTTGGAACGTATTGCGCAATTGCGCCCGCATTGGATCAATCTGGAATATCTTTCAGCAGAATCCTGGGTTGAATCCTGCCATGGTCTGCGTTCGCCCGATGCCCAGACCGGACTTTCCAAATATTTTTTCTTCCCCGGATTCAGCGCGAAGACCGGCGGCGTGTTGTATGAGCCTGGATTGGATGCTGAGCGGCGCGCATTCCGCCGCCAAGCAGCGCTGCGCACGCAATTCGTGCAAAGCTTGCATCTGCCGTTGCCGGTGCAGCAGGCCTTGGATGATCCTGCGTACTTGAAAGTGCTGATGTTTTGCTATCCGCAATCCGGTCTGTCTGCGCTCATTCAAGCTTGGCAGGAGGGCGCGCAAGAGTTGCTTTGTTTATTGCCGCAAGGGGTGGCAACGGCGCAGGCGCAAGCTTTTTTGGGGGGAGAGGCGCAAGCCGGAGCCTGGCGCCGGCAGGGAAATTTGACGCTTGCCATTCTGCCCTTTGTGCCGCAAGCGCGCTTTGACCGCTTGTTGTGGCTGGCTGATATGGCCTTTGTGCGCGGTGAAGATTCTTTTGTGCGGGCGCAGTTGGCTGGTTTGCCGCTGGTTTGGCAAATTTACCCGCAAGAAGCTGATGCGCATCTGGAAAAGCTTGAGGCTTTTATGCAGGCGTATCTGGCGCGCCTGCAGCCGCCTGCCGCGCATGCGCTGCAGGCCTTGTGGCAAGTCTGGAATCAGCCTGAGCACTACGCCGGTCTGGGAGCAGCCTGGCGGCAGTTGCAAGCCAGTTTGCCGCAGTTGCATCGGCATGCCTTGCGCTGGCGGCAGCGCTTGCGGCGCAATGGCGATCTGGCCGGCAATCTGCTCCAATTCATCCAAAAAATCGGGTAAAATGTCGCCCTTTGGCCCGAGCGCAGCGTAACGGCCCTCCACTCCCCGGTCAGCCGGGGGAAGACTGTTTTTAAACCTATACACAAGCAAATCCGCTATGAAAACCGCACAAGAAGTCCGCGTTGGCAATGTTGTCATGATTGATAAGCAGCCGATGGTCGTGATCAAGACCGAATTCTCCAAATCGGGCCGCAACTCTTCCGTCTGCAAAATGAAGCTCAAGGGTCTGTTGACCGAATCCAGCACTGAAACTGTGTTCCGCGCTGACGACAAGCTCGAAACCGTGATGCTGGACAAGAAAGACGCCACCTATTCCTACTTCGCTGATCCGCTGTACGTCTTCATGGACGCTGACTACAACCAGTACGAAGTTGAAAAAGAAAACATGATTGACGCCCTGAATTACCTGGAAGACGGGATGGCGGTGGAAGTGGTGTTTTACAATGAAAAAGCCATCTCGGTTGATCTGCCCACCAGCGTGGTGCGCGAAATCGTGTACACCGAACCGGCTGTCAAGGGCGACACCTCGGGCAAGGTGCTGAAACCGGCCAAGATCGCCACCGGCTTTGAAGTGGCGGTGCCGCTGTTTGTGGAAACCGGCGACAAGATCGAAATCGATACCCGCACCGGCGAATACCGCAGCCGCGCCAACAAATAATTGGCATGTGCAGCAAAAAACGGCGTTTGTATAAAACGCCGTTTTTTTCTGTAACAGCGGTATTAACGAATAATTCTATAAAATTGAAGTATATAAATTTAATTCTCCGGTAGCGCCTGCCAGCACATCACCAGGGCTTTTTGTACATTCCGATTTGCTGTGTCAAGATGCAAGCATTCATGTTATTGGAGAATTGAAATGAGTCAGCAAATACTGGTGCGCCGCGACACCCCTGCCTGGATTGCGCAAGTCTGGATCGCTTTCATTCTGTCCCTTTCCTTATGCGCATATGGCGTGATGATGGTGCAGCTGCAGGATTTGGAAAAAGCTTTTATCGCCACCGGATTTGTGTTTGTGCTGTTCGCCGCCCTGGTGTTAGCCAAGAGCTTGCGCGATAACCAGCATGAAAAAGTGGATACCCCCATCTGGCGAATCTTGATTTGGATCGGTTTTGCCGCTTCATTGGGCATGTTGACCTGGGGTTTGATGAGCATGGCGCTGCAAGACTGGCAGCTTGCTTATTTGCTGGTCAGCGGCTTATTCATGCTCTCATCCGCATTTACCGTCTCCAAAACCATTCGCGATAAACATGAAGCGGATTTAGTGGAAGGCCGGCATGGCGCCAGCAGCGAAGAGTAATCAGATCAAGCCGTATCCGCCGTCCTGCGCCTGGCAGGGCGGCGGTTTTTATTTCTGCTTTAAAAATTCTGTATGCGCCGCTTGCCGCATCTGCAAACCCTGGCGCAGATTGACGGAACAGGCTTGCAGTTTTTCCAGCACCAGCGCGCATTGCTGCGTCAGCGCTGCTTGCGCATTGGCATCGCGCGCTGGCGGCGGTAATTGCAAATAGGTCTTCAGCGCCTGCGGCAGATAAGCACTGATGCTCTGGCGCACAAAAAACGCTTCTTGCACGTCATACAAGCCGGGCGCGTCCTGCGCCATGAGCGGCAAAATAAAAGTCAACTCGGCTTGAATCTGCGCCAGCACTGCGCGCGCCTGCTCCGGCAATTGCGCCGTATGCGCTAACAAATCCTGATCAAACTGTTGCGCCAGCGCCAGCATGTCCTGCGCTTGTGCGGCGGCAGGCTTGCGGGCGCAAGCCCAGCCCAGCGCCGCGCCAGCGGCCAGCGCCGCCACACTGCACAAAGCCGCCACCGGCGCACTGGCGAACAACCAGGGCAGGGCGGCTGTTGGAATGCCGCTGATGGCCGCTAACTGCAGTGCGCGACGCAGATCCACAGCAGAGCCGCGCCGCCTGTTTTGCAACTTGGCTTGCAAACCATCCGGCCTGGCGCGTCCGAAAGCGCGCAAAGCGCGTTCTTGTGCCAGCGGCGAAGGCGCGTCGGGTTTTACGGCTCCGCCGCGCGCCTTTTTCAATTGCTCCGGCGTGGCTTGCAGCCAGCCATCTTTCGGCTTATCTCCGCTCATACCAGCCCTGCGTTCGCCTTATTCCGGCGCCACTTGCAAGACCAGCTTGCCGAAATTTTTGCCCTCAAACAGCATTAACAGCGCTTGCGGGAAATTTTCCAGGCCCTGCACCACATCCTCGCGGCTCTTGAATGCGCCTTGCGCCATCCATTGGCCGATCTGGCGAACCGCTTCCGGGTAGCGCGGCGCATAATCAAACACGACGATGCCCTCCATGCGCGCACGGTTTACCAGCAGTGAGAGATAATTCGCCGGGCCTTTCACCGGCGTCGTATTGTTGTATTGCGAAATCGCGCCGCAAATCACAATCCGCGCCTTCATATTGATACGCGTCAGCACCACATCCAGAATATCGCCGCCGACATTATCAAAATACACATCCACCCCTTGCGGGCAGTGCTGTTTCAAACCATCTTTGACGGAGCCGTTTTTGTAATCAATGCAAGCATCAAAACCCAGCTCCTCCACCACAAACTTGCATTTATCCGGCCCGCCGGCAATCCCCACCACGCGGCAACCGAGCTGCTTGGCGACCTGTCCCACCGTTTGCCCCACCGCACCGGCGGCGCCGGACACCAGCACCGTTTCACCGGCTTTGGGCTGGCCGACATCGAGCAAACCGAAATACGCGGTCATGCCCGGCATGCCCAGCGCATTCAACCAGGCCGGCAGCGTCGCTAAGCGCGCATCAATCTTAAAAAAACTGCCGTGCTTATCATCCGCCGCGCCAATCCAATATTCCTGCACCCCGACCCCGCCGCTGACGATATCGCCCTCAGCAAACTTGGGCGATTTGGACGCGATCACCCGGCCGATCCCGCCTGCGCGCATCACCGCGCCCAGATCCACCGGGCGGATATACGATTTACTGTCATTCATCCAGCCGCGCATGGCCGGATCCAGCGATAAATACAAAACCTTGACCAGGATCTCGCCGTCTTGCAATTCGCGCACCGGCTCGCTGCCATATTGCCAATCGCTATCTTTGGGCAAACCCAGCGGGCGCGCCGCCAAGCGGTACTGATGATTCATCAGAGTGCTCATACAAGTCCTTTGTAGTGGTGTAATCATCTGATGTTAGCACGCCGGCAGCGCTTGTCCGCGTTCCTGAATCGCAGCAAAAGACGTCAAGCCTCCTGTTTGGCTGCAGCCTCTGATGCGGCGTGGCGCGTGTTGTGCCCCATTTGCCGGTTAATCGCCGACAACACCGCCTTGAACGACGCGGTGACGATATTGCTGTCCATGCCCACGCCAAACAGGGTCGGGCCGTCATCTAAGCGCAACTCAACATAGCAAGCCGCTTGCGCATTCGCGCCGGCGGAAATCGCGTGTTCGTGGTAGTCCATCAGGCGCACATTTAAGCCCAGCGCATCGACAAAGGCGTCAATCGGCCCATTGCCGGCGCCGGACAAGGCGGTTTTTTCACCGTCCAGCATGACATCGATTTCAATTTCCACCGCATCATCGCGGCTGGAATCTTCATGCGTGCGGTGCGCCAGATAGCGGTAGGGGGCTTCCTGCTGCAAATATTCCTGCTGGAAGATGCTGAAAATCTCTTTCGCCCCGACTTCCTTGCCGCTTTGATCGGTAACGCGCTGCACCGCGCGCGAAAACTCGATTTGCAGACGGCGCGGCAACACCAGGCCGTATTCCTGCTCCAGCAACCAGGCCATGCCGCCTTTGCCGGATTGGCTGTTGACGCGGATCACCGCATCGTAGCTGCGTCCCAGATCCGCCGGGTCAATCGGCAGATAGGGAATCTGCCACAAGCCGTCCGGATCGTGTACGGCAAAACCTTTTTTGATCGCATCCTGATGCGAGCCGGAGAAGGCGGTAAACACCAGATCGCCGACATAGGGGTGGCGCGGGTGTACCGGCAATTGATTGCATTCCTCCACGCATTGGCGCACCGCGTCAATATCGGAAAAGTCCAGATGCGGATGAATCCCCTGAGTGTATAAATTCAGCGCCAGCGTGACGATATCCACATTCCCGGTGCGCTCGCCATTGCCAAACAGGCAGCCCTCGATGCGCTGCGCGCCGGCCATCAAGGCCAGCTCAGCGGCGGCAATCGCGCAACCGCGATCATTATGCGGGTGCACAGAAATCACCAGACTGTCGCGGCGCGCCAGGTGGCGGTGCATCCATTCGATCTGATCGGCAAACACATTCGGCGTGGCGGCCTCCACCGTGGCCGGCAAATTCACAATCATTGGCCGTTGCGGCGTCGGCTGCCATACCGCTGACACGGCGTCCACGATATCGCGCGCAAATTCGAGTTCGGTGGTGGAAAACGATTCCGGCGAGTATTCAAAACCCCACTCTGTTTCCGGGTGCGCCGCCACCAATTCCTTGACCAGTTGCGTGCCCTTGACGGCGATTTGGATGATTTCCGGCTTATCCATCTTGAACACCACGCGGCGGAACACCGGCGCCACCGAGTTGTACAGGTGGATGATGGCGCGTTTTGCCCCGATCACAGATTCAACCGTGCGGTGGATCAATTCCTCGCGCGCCTGAGTCAAAACGATGATGCTGACATCATCCGGAATCCGTTTTTCTTCAATCAGCATGCGCACAAAATCAAAATCGGTTTGCGATGCCGAGGGGAAGCCGACTTCGATTTCTTTCAAGCCGATGTTGATCAGCATCTCAAAAAATTGCAGTTTTTTGGCCGGGCTCATCGGCTCGATCAGGGCTTGATTGCCATCGCGCAAATCGGTGCTCATCCAGATCGGCGCTTGAGTAATCGTGCGCCCGGGCCATTGCCGGTCAGGCAGATGGATGGCGGGAAATGCTTGATATTTTGAAGACGGGTTGCTGTGCATCATGATTTTTCTCCATTCATTGACAAGTGTGCGGTGGCGGATTGCCCAACCGGCTGCCACCAGGGCGCAGGGCCGGCTGAGCGCGGCTTAGGCGCACAGCGTGAAGTGATGAAGAACACGGCGCAGGACATTGCAAGCACATGTTTGCCTCTCAATTGGGTAAAAACCCGGTTTTTCAGTGAATGCCCGGTTGGCGGGCGGAAGGTGTTTCAGATCAGGACGGGGCCTGGATTCATGCCGATAGCGCCGCTAGCGCTAGTGCAGGCGCAGATAGTTGTAGTAGCGAAGCAGGGGAGGAAAGCGATTGACCGGAAGGGAAGTACAGCGCAGCAATGCAGTTTTGCATTGTCTGGGGGGAAAAGCGCTGTGCGGTCAAAGAGTTCATGAGCGTCAATCTACTGGAAGGCGCTGGCGGCTGTCAAGCTGAAACGGCAATTTATTTTGCAATGCCGCATTTTCTTCGCCAGGCATGCGCAATTGCGCATCAACATCAGTGTTCGCGCGTGATGCCGGCCCCCAGCACATAATTGCCATGCCGCTCGACATAGGTTCGTTTTTTCTCGATTTTGTGGCTGATCGGATGCGGCCAACGGTAATCCACCCAGCCGCGCCCGGTGCGGCTCTTGCCAACTTTCATGATCTCAATGGCGGGCAAGACGCCATCCGGGTCGCGGATATGACGTAAATCCTTGCCGATCAGATTCGGATACGCGCCATGCGCTAAGCAAAACGCCTCTTTGCGGCCATCAAACAGAAACACATAAAGCTCGCCATCGCGAAACGGCCCGTGCGGGCTGTTGATTTCGGCAATGGTTTTATCCGGGCCGTGTTCGCGCAAATAGGCGATCACTTTTTGCACCATGGCCTGCGCCTGTTGCTCATTGCGGCGCGCTTGCTTGAGATCCGGCGGCGTGCTGGGCGCCACCGCCTGGCCATTCACAATCCGGGGCATGGGGCCGCCGGCGCCGCCGCTGGAAACCGCATGCGTGGGCAGGCTGGCGCTCAGACAAAGCAGAAGTGTACAGATTGTCGATAATGCTTTCATGCCGATATGCTGCGGAAATCCGGATCTCAAAATGGATAGGCCGGCCATGCCAATATGCAGGCAATATGCCGGAGCTGTATCCATCATCTGCAATTGCGCCGGCCTTGTCAAATTCACGCCAGCTCCAGCCGCGCGCTTTCACCCGCTCCCTGGATGCGGCCAATCACACCGGCCTGGGCAAAGCCCTGTTGCGCGAAAATCGCTTGCACCTTTGGCAAAGCCTGTTCATCGCAAGCCACCAGCAGACCGCCCGAGGTTTGCGGATCGGTCAGCAGCATGGTTTGCCATTCGGCAAAGCCATCCTGCACAGCCAGTTGCGTCTGGCAGGAAGTCAGATTGCGGCGCGAGGCCCCGGTGATATAGCCGGCTTGCGCCAATTCCTGCGCCTGCGGCAGCCAGGGCAGGGCGGCCCAGTCGATCCGGGCGTGCAAGTTTTGCGGACGCAGCATTTCCAGCACATGGCCCGCCAGGCCAAACCCGGTCACATCCGTAATCGCGTGCACACCCGGCGTTTGCGCCAGCAGCGGCCCCGGCGTATTCAAGCGCGTCGTGCTGTCTATCATCTGCGCATAGCCGGCGGCGTTCAATGCCTCTTTTTTCAGCGCGGCGGAATACACGCCGACCCCAAGCGGCTTGCCCAGCACCAGATAATCCCCGGCTTGTGCGCTGCTGTTGCGTTTGATCTGCTCAGGATGGGCCAGCCCGAGCGCCACCAGACCATAAATCGGCTCCACCGAATCAATGCTGTGGCCGCCGGCGACAATAATCCCGGCTTCGCGGCAAACTTCCTCGCCGCCGCGCAAAATCGCGCCTATGGTTTCAAGCGGCAGGGTGTTGATGGGCATGCCGACAATCGCCAGCGCAAAAATCGGTTGTCCGCCCATCGCGTACACATCCGAGAGCGCATTGGTGGCGGCAATCCGGCCAAAATCGCGCGCATCGTCCACCACCGGCATAAAAAAATCGGTGGTGGCGATCAAGGCTTGCTGCGCATTTAACTGCCAGACGGCGGCGTCATCGCTGGTTTCAATCCCGACTAGTAACTGTGGCGGCAGCGCGCCCTGGTGTTGCTGCAAAATCTGCGCCAATACGCCCGGCGCGATTTTGCAGCCGCAACCGCCGCCATGCGCCAGCGCGCTCAAGCGCGGTATCGCTTTGTCATTCATGTCTGTGGCTCCACTGGGCAGTGCCTCATGCCGCGCGCAGATGGGAGAGTCGCTTGAGCACGGGCAGGTTTTCCAAAATCGTGTAACAGGCGCCCATTGTATGGTAATCGACCTTGCCAGCCGGACTTTTTTCATCCGAAATACGGCTGTTATCGCGGCGCAGAATGCGATACCAGGCGCCATGACGGTGGTCCACAAAATGGCGCCAGCAGTATTCCCATAATTGCTGATAGCAATCCAGATACGCCAGTTGTCCGGTGCGCGCAGCCAGCATGGCGGCGGCGGCCAAGGTTTCCGCCTGCACCCAGAAATATTTATCGCTGTCGCAGATCTGCAAATCCGGTGCAAAACCATAGCACAGCCCGCCATGCTCAGTGTCCCAGGCGTAGCGCAGCGCGGCGTCAAACAAGGCTTGCGCACGCGGCGCCAGCCACGCCAGCGTATGCGCCGGCATGCTCGGCCCGGCGGCGGCTTCGAGTTGCAGCAAGAGCTTGGCCCACTCGGTGAAATGACCGGGTTGAAAACCCCAGGGACGGAACAAATGTTGCGGGTCATGCCGGTTGTAATTCAGATCAAGCCGCCACTCCTGATCGTAGTGCTCCCAGATCAAGCCATTCGCCTGTCCCGCCAGCTGATTGCACACCGTATCAGCGATACCGATGGCGCGCTGTAAAAAATGCTGGTTGCCGGTCGCGCTGTGCGCCGCCAGCAGCGCTTCGCAGGCATGCATATTCGCATTTTGGCCGCGATACGGCAGCACCCGCCATTGGCTGTCGGCCTGATCAGCGTACAAGCCATATTCCTCCTGCCAGAAATGGCGGTCCAGCGTGGCCATGCACTCCTGCAGCCAGCCGCCGGCCTCGCTCACGCCAGCCGCCAGCGCTTCGGCATAGGCCAGCAGCACAAACACATGGCCATAGCAATATTGCAAGGGATCGGGATCGCTTACCTTGCCATTGATGAAATCAAATTCCCACAGGTAGCGCGTGTCCGCCGGATCGCTGGCCGGCTGCCGGTGCACATTGCGCAAAAAATCCAGCGCATGCAATAAACCGCTGCGATATTCCGCCCGTTTGAATTGACGCCAGGCGCGCGCATAAATAAACACCAGACGCGTACTGCTCACCAGGTGGCGCGTGTGCGCATTGTAAATACTGCCGTCATCGCGCAGAAAATGATAGAAGCCGCCCGCAGCATCAAGCGCGCGCGGGTGGTAAAACCCCATGCTGTGGGCGATATGGCGCAGCAGCACAGCGGGTTGCAGGAAGTCGGGGGCGGGTAAATCTGCGGCAAAGGATGTGGAAATCATGCTGTATCGGCGCTGAGAATACGTTTGTCACGGTGGCATTGTGCCATGGATGTTGTCATTTACGAAAGTGGTATGCATCCACATGCGCACTGTGCGTCTGCCTCGCATATAATAAATTTCCCCCGACTGCAGGACGATCTGATGACTGTGATCACCCATCCGCTGCGTTTTGCCACCATCGCCCAATTAAACGAGGGCTTGCAACATGCGCGCGCCAACCTGCTTTCCCTGTATGAATGTTTTGTCGATGCCGGCCTGGATGCGCCGCCGGCCTTGGCGCCGCGTGCTGAAATCAATCCGCCGCGCTGGGACATGGGACAGATTGCCTGGTTTTGCGAGTGGTTTGTGCTGCGTCAGGCCGCCAGCAGTCATCCGGGCGCGGCGCAGCGCCCATCGTTGCTGTCGCTGGGCGATGACTGGTTTGACGCCAACACCGTACCGCATGGCATGCGCTGGCAATTGCGCCTGCCCAGCGCCGGCGCGATGAAAACCTATTGCCATGAAGTGCTCGACCGCAGCCTTGACCAATTGCAGCGCAGCACGGCGGACGACGCCAGGCTGTTTCCCTGGCGGCTGGCCTTGGCGCATGAAGATTTGCGCTGTGAAGAACTGGTCTGCAGCCTGCAATTGACCGGCGTGCAGGCCCCGCCGCGTCTCTCAACGCTGGGTTTGAACAGCTGGGCGCAAGGCGAGATCCGGTTTTCCGGCGGCATCCTGCAACAGGGCAGCCATGCCGGCGGTTTTGTGTTTGACAATGAAATGCCGCTGCAAGTGCGCCAGGTGGGCGGTTTTGTGATGGACGCCACACTGGTCTCAAATGCGCAGTTCCTTGAATTTGTGCAGGATGGCGGTTACCAGCATCCGCAATTCTGGAGCGCCGCCGGACAAGCCTGGCTGATGCAGCAAGAGCGCAGCGCGCCGCGCTATTGGCAGCGCCAAGGCGCGCAATGGGCTTGCCAGCGCTTTGGCCGGCTGCATGCGCTACCCTTGAGTGAACCGGTGCGGCATATCAATTTATACGAAGCGCAAGCCTGGTGTATGTGGGCCAAGCGGCGCTTGCCGACCGAAGCTGAATGGGAATTCGCCGCCCGCTCCGGGCATCCGGCGTTGCGCTGGGGCGATTTGCGCGAATGGTGCGCCACCCCTTTTCAGCCCTATCCAGGCTTTGTCCCCGGCCCCTGGGCCGAATATTCGCAAGCCGCCTTCAACGCCTGCCAAGTGTTGCGCGGCGTCTCCTTCGCCACCCCGGCGCGCCTGCGCAGTCCCAGCCTGCGCGGTTTCGCGCTGCCGCATACCGACCATCTGCTGACCGGCTTTCGCAGCTGCGCCTGGTGAGGGGCGGCGCGCAATGATTGTTTTTGCGCTTAATTACCCTGGCCCGTCACCCAGCCGCGCGGACATTTGACTTGGGACAGCAGGCGCGCATATTCACCCGAGGCGCGCAATTTTTTCAAGCCGGCATTGAAATCCTGAATCCGCACGGCGCTTTCCGGCCGTGTGCGCGGCAGCATCACATGGGTGGTGAATAATTCCGTCATCCACTTCGGATGGGTGGCCAATTGTGCGCCATCGCTTTCGCTGAAATTACGTGAGAGCAGATCGCAAGCCACATTGCGCTCCATTGGGGCGACCTCGACTCTGCCCAAAATCAACATACGCAGCGCAGAGACATCATCTTTCAAGCGCTCATACTTGAGTTCGCCGGCATTCGCCATGGCCCAGATTTCCGGGGTGTAGGTGTAGTCTTGAATCATGGCGAAGCGGTAAGGGCGCAAGTCTTGCAGGGTGCGCCAATCGAATTTGATGCTTTTGTTATACACAAACACCCATTGCTCGGTCAGCACATTGTCAGACAGGTGAAAACTGTTGTCGTGTTCTGGCTTGTGCCCCCAGTAGGCGGTGCCATCCCATTTGCCGATGCGTGCTTCCGCCAGGCTGCGCGACCAGGGCAGGAAGGTATATTCAACCTGATAGCCGGCCAACTCAAAAGCGCGCCGCACAATTGACAGCGCAATGCCTTTATCAGCACGGCTTTCGGTAGCGTAGGGGGCCAGTTCGCCGGTGGCGATTTTAAGCACGGGTTTGTTTTGCGCCGCTGCCCATGTGCTGCACAGCAGCAGCAGCGCAGCCAGGCTGAGCCGGCGCATACGGCCCAGGCTGAGCCGGGTCAAGCCAAGTGAATCATGTTTCATAAGACTGCTCCCGGCTGTAATGCCTGTGTCACGCGGATGCTTTGATTTTGGTTTGTGCAGTCAAGCGCGTCAAGCAAAAAAAAGCACGCCCTGCACATGCGCGCCGATGATGCGTGCCGGCGCGCTCATTTTTTGTCCGTCCCGGCCTCCTCTTGCCAGCCGGCGGTGGCTTGGCGCGTGTCCTGGCGCGCCAATTCGGCCAGCATATCGCGCTCAAAATGCTCGCGCGCGGTTTTCAGACGTTTCGCCAGATCGTTTTCATTGTGCCGGTACGCCGCCATCTCACGCAGGAAGCGGTAGGAATTGCGGCGGAATTTGTCGGCCATGGTTTTCGCCTGGAAGCGGTCAAAACCCAGCACTTCAAGCGTGGCGCGCGCGCTTTTGAGCGAACTCTCCAACACCTCGCGCTGGATATCGTGCACGCCGATTTCAGCCAGCTCCATATTGTGCATGGCGTCGCGCGCGCGGGCGATGATTTGCAAGTCCGGGTAATGCTGGCGCAGCCAGGGCGCCAGATGGTTGATTTGCTCGCGATCGTCCAGCGCCAGCACAATCGCGCGCGCATGTTCGATGCCGGCGGCGTGCAGAATGTCATGCGAACAGGCGTCGCCGAAATACACCTTAAAACCAAAGCGGCGCGCACTGTCCACCGTGTCCGCGCCATGGTCAATCACCACCGGTTTGACGCCGGCGGCCAGCAACACCCGCGCCACCGTCTGCCCGTAGCGGCCAAAGCCGGCCACGATCACCGGCGCAAATTCGTTTTCAATCGCATCCGGCGGGCGCGCTTCCGAACTGCCTTTGCACCAGCGGTCAAACACAATCAAGAGCAGCGGCGTGCTGGCCATCGACAGCGCCGCGATCAGGGTCAGCAGGCTGGCGTCTTGCGCCGGCAGCACTTGCGCGCTGCGTGCGGTGGCGATGACGACAAAGGCGAATTCGCCGACCTGGGACAAGAGCAGGGCCAGCAACATGCGCTGCCGCCCCTCGATGCCAAGCAGGCGCGCAGTCAGCCACAGCGCGCCGGTTTTACCCAGCAGCACCAGGGACAGCCCCAGCGCCACTTGCAAGGGCTGGCTGGCCAACAGCGCCAAATCCATACTCATGCCGACGGCGATGAAAAACAGTCCCAGCAGCAGACCTTTGAAGGGTTGGATATCGACCTCCAGCGCATGCCGGTATTCCGAGCTGGCCAGCAGCACGCCGGCCAGGAATGCGCCCAGCCCCATCGATAGGCCGACTTTTTCCATCAGCGCCGCCACCCCCAGCACCAGCAGCAGGGCGCAGCCGGTGAATAATTCGCGCACTTGCATCGCGGCCACAAAGCGCATCAGGGGATAGGCCAGAAAACGCCCGGCCAGAATCACCCCGGCCACCGCACCCAATTGCAGCCAGGGACTGACATTGCTGTGCGCGCCGGCTTGCGCCACGCCCAGGGCGCCGGCCAGCGCGAGCAGGGGAATCGCCGCAATGTCCTGGTACAGCAGCATGGAAAACGCGCTGCGTCCGACTGACAGCGGCATCAAATTGCGCTCTTGCATGATGGCCACCGCAATCGCGGTTGAAGACAGCGCCAGCGCCAGACTGCCCACCAGCGCCGCCTGCCAGCGCCAGCCCAGCAGCAGGCCAAACGGAAACAGCACGGCGGCGCAGAGCAGCATTTGCAGCGTGCCGCCGCCAAACACCGCTGCGCGCATGGCCCACAGGCGGCGCGGCTCCAACTCCAGGCCGATCACAAATAACATCAAGACCACGCCCAATTCCGAGACATGCAAAATCGCCGCAGGGTCAGACACCAGTTGCAAACCGAAGGGGCCGATGGCAAGACCGGCGGCCAGATAGCCCAGCACCGCACCCAGGCCCAGGCGCACCGCGATTGGCACAAAAATCAAGGCGGCGGCTAAAAACAGAATGGCTTGAATCATTGTGCTTCTCCAATGCGCTCAGCCAGCAGGCGGTGCGCTTGCGCCAGCAAGCCGGCGCGCGTGCTTTGCCATTGCGCGGCATCGGCTTGCGACATGCCATGGGTGATAAAGGGCGGCAGCCAGTGCATGCCGCAATATTCAGCAATCCCCTGAATCGGTGCGATGTATTCGGCAAACGGGCGGTGATGTGAACCGCTGGCGCTGTATTCGCGCGCATCGGCCCCGGCGCTGGCCACCCACCACAGATTTTTGCCATGCAAGGCGGCGCCGCCGCGCCCATACGCCCAGCCATAGGTCAGCACATTGTCTATCCAGTGTTTCAGCAAGGACGGCACGCCATACCAATGCACCGGGGCTAACCAGATCACATTCTGCACAGCGCGCAAAGCGTGCTGCTCGGCTTCAATATCAATATCAAAATCGGGATACAGATGGTAAAGCGAGCGCACGCTGGTGTGCGGCAAACTGCTCAAGGTTTCCAGCAGCGCGCGCGTGACTTGCGAGCGGGATTGGGCGGGGTGGGCGTGGATGATCAGGGTAGGGCGGATGGCTGCAGTCGGTGCTTGACTCATATTCGATTCTCACTGGGTGGGCAGGCTGCAACAGGTGGCGAAGCGCTTTTACAACAGTCTTGATTTTACAAAAGATTGCAGCACGCCAGCAACGCAATCGATGAGGACTGCCGCCGGCCTTGGCGCACCGAGGACGCGCCGGCTGTTAAAATCAGTCCGCCCCCACATTGTCGGAGTTGCGATGCGCAATCAATTTTCCCGCAGACTGCTGGCCGGTCTGATGCTGTGTTTATGCTGGCCGGCCTTGGCCGGGGATGGCGGCTTGACGCCGGCGCAGGCGGCGCAGGAAATGCGGATCGTCAAGCGCAGCTTGCAAGCGTTGCATCCGGCTTTGACCAAATACCGCAGCCAGGCTGAGATTGAACAAGCCTTCGCACGGTTTGAAAGCGCCGCCCAGGCGGCTGGCGATAGCAGCCGGATGTATCTGGCGGTGGCGCAGTTGAGTGCGTTCATCCGCTGCTCGCACACCTGGCCGAATGTGAATAATCAGCAAGGCGGCAGCAAAGCGGCGCTGCTGGGAGCGGCCAATAAATTACCGTTCACCCTGCGTTTGGTGCAGGGGCGCTGGCTGGTGCTGGCCAGCGCTGTGCCGGAGGTGGCCGCCGGCGATGAGATTGTGGCGCTGAATGGCCTCAGCGCGCCGCAAATAGTGGCGCAGATGCTGCCCTATTTGCGCGCCGACGGCGCGAGCGACGCCAAGCGTTTGCAGCAGTTAAACCATGATCGCAGCGACTACAGCCAGATGGATATGCTCTGGCCCTTGCTCTCGCCGCCATTAGCGGGCCGTTACCGGGTGCAACTGCGCCAGCCGGATAGCAGCGTGACGCGCGAGCTGGAGGCGCCCGCGCTTACCCTGCAGGCGCGCGCGGCGGCGCTGGCCAAGCAAGGTGTGAGTGGACCGGACAGCGCATGGCGGTTTCAGATTCAAGGGCAAACCGGCTATCTGACCTTGCCCAATTTTGCATTTTGGAACAGCAAATTTGATTGGGCCGGATTTTTGCGCCAAAGCTTTGCCGAATTGCAAGCGCGCCAGACGCCCTATCTGGTGATCGATATCCGCCAAAATGAAGGCGGCGATGGCGCGATTGCCGACGCCTTGCTGAGTTATCTGCTGAAACAACCCTTGCAATACAGCCTGCAGCAAAACATCAGCCAATATGAGCGCGTCCCTTACAACCTGGTGCGCTATCTCGACACCTGGGACTACAGCTTCTTTGACCGCACCGGCGAGGTGGAAAAACTGAACAGCGGCACGGCCAGCGGCAAATATCTGGTCACAGCGCGCCAGGGCATGCACACCATCACACCGCAGCCCCGGCCTTACGCCGGCAAAGTCTATCTCTTGATCAGCGCGGAAAACAGCTCGGCCACTTTTGTCTTGGCCAAATTAAGCAAGCAAAGCGGAGCCGCCACCCTGGTCGGACAAAGCACCGGCGGCAATTTGCGCGGCTTGAACGGCGGCCAGCTGACCTGGCTCACACTGCCGCATTCCGGCGTGGCGCTGGATATCCCGCTGCTGGCCGGGCAATACAGCGCCGATACGCCGGACGCCGGGATCGCGCCGGATGTGCCGGTGCAGCGCAGCTTTGCTGCGCAGCGCGCCGGACGCGATGAAGAAATGGAAGCGGTGCAGCGTTTGATTCAGGCGCAGGGCGGCAATTAAGCCGCACGGTATTCATACAGCACATCGGGACATTTTTCCTCGTTCCCGCTGCCATCGCCAAACGCAAGCGGGACAAAGCCATGGCGCTCATAAAACGCCCTGGCGCGGCTGTTTTGCGCAAAACAATACAGCCGCAGCGGCCGTCCGCATTGGGCCAAGGCGTGTTGCAGCAATTGCCGGCCCACGCCTTGCCCCAACAGCTGCGGGGCCAGATACAGCTGGTCCAGCCAATGGCATGCGCCATCAAAAGACAGCGCCAGCACCCCGGCCACGCGCCCATCCTGCAGTGCAACAGTCACGCCGCCGCCCGGCAGCAGGGTGTGCGCGACCCATTGCCGGATATCCGCAGCGCTGTGCGGCGAAGGCGCAAACGGTAAAAACAGTGCGCGCGCAGTGATCAGAATATGCGCCACCGCATCCGCATCTGCGCTGTGCGCCGGGCGTAGATGAATGCTCATGCCCATTCCTTATTTCACATACTGGCGCGCCACCTCGCGCACCGCATCCAGATAGCGCACATAGCCGGTGCAGCGGCAGATATTCTCGCCCAGGGCTTGCAAAATCAGCTGATCGAGTTGCGCAGCCGGCACAGGTTTTTGCTTGAGGCGGGCAAGCAAAACGCTGGCCGCCATCAAAAAGCCCGGCGTGCAATAGCCGCATTGAAAAGCGAAATGGTCTAAAAAAGCCTGCTGCAAGGGGGCCAGCGCATCCGCATTTCCCAGTCCCTCGACGGTCTGCACCTCGACCCCGGCCAAGGCTGAAACCTGCAGGCTGCAGGCGCTGGCTTTTTCCAGCGTCTGGCCGGGGCGTTTGAGCGCCACCGTGCAGGCCCGGCACAGCCCGGCGCCACAGCCGAATTTAGTGCCGGATAAGTGCAGGCGCTCATGCAAAAACTCCAACAAGCTCATATCGCTTTCTTCTGCACTGCAGCTGGCGGCGCGGCCATTGACATAAAAATGAATCGGCGCACTCATCGCAAAGCCTCCAGTATTTGTTGCGGCGTGACCGGGGTGGCGCTAAAGCGCTTGCCGCACGCCATCGCCAGCGCATTCATCAAAGCCGGGCCGGTGGGACAGAATACCGCCTCGCCGATGGCGCGCGCGGTATTGTCATCAGGCGGCGCGGGCAGGGTGATCAATTCCATGCTTGGCATATCGCCCATTTTCGGCACATGGTAGCGATGCAAATTCCACGCGCCATTGCCGGGGCCGCTGGCGTCGGTCGGCGCATCTTCGGTGAACAAAGAGCCGAGCGCCATCGCCACCCCGCCGTGATATTGGCCGGCCACAATCTGCGGCGACAACAGGCGCCCGGCGGATAGCGCAGTGACCACCTGCTCAACCTTGATCGCGCCGGTTTTCGGGTTCACGCTCAAGCCCACCAGACAGGCGGCGGGCGCATACACGCTGCGCCCGCAACGCGCCGCTTGCGCCGGCGGATTGCGCAAATTGCTGCGCGCCAAACGCTGCACCGGTTTGCCGGGGTCGCCGCCATGCATGCCAAAACCCAGCCAATCCAGCGGCAGATCGTGCACGCCGCTGTGCAGGGCGAAATCAGCTTGCGCAAAGCGCATGCCAAACGTGGCGTGGGCCACGCAATACGCCGGCAAGGCCAGTTGACGCAAGGCCGCCATCAGCTGCGGCATGCTCAGGGCAGGCAAATCAGCTTGTTTTGCCGCATGCAAACGTCCCTGCCGCCATTGGCAATCATGCGGCGCCACCGCGCGCTGCCACAGATGGCGCGCGGCCGGCACAATGCTGTGCAAAAACAGGGCCTGCGCGGCATATTGCACCACATGAAAATTATGAAATGCGCCCAGGCAAGCCGCCGCCGGCCCCGCCAGGCGCAATACTTGATCGAGCGGGTCGCTGCTGGCCGGCGGCTCGCCGGTTTGCGCCGGCAGCCCCGCATTCTGACAACCCTGTTGATTATTGCCCGACTTGCGCCCGGGCGAATGCAAGCCCAGCCCGGTGAAGATGGCCATCTGTCCCATCGCAATGCTGCTGGCGTTGCGTCCCAGTCCCCAGGCCGGGGCCAGACCCAGGGTGGTGGCAGCGCCATTGCCCATATCCACATATGGCGTATGCACAATCACCGCGCCATCCGCGCCCAGCTCGACCGCACCGAACATGCCATCCATCGAGGTGCCATAAGCTTGATTGCTCATCGCGAAACCCACCCCGTAGCGCAAGCCCTGACGCGCTTTTTTGGCCTGCTGCGCGGCGCGCTGGCGCCACAGCGGATGCGTCTCCAGGCGCCGCATCATCTCCAGCAATTGCAAATCCTGCTGCAGCGGGGCGCCGCTGATATTGCGCGCACCGCTTTGCATCAAGCTCTTGCGGCGCAGCGCAAACGGGTCGATTTTCAATTCCGCCGCCGCTTCATCGAGCAGGGTTTCAATCGCCATATACGCTTGCGGCCCGCCAAAGCCGCGATGCGAGCCGCCGATGATGTGGCGCGTCTTGATCGCTTTTGCGCTGGCGGCAGCGAGTGGAATCTCATAGCAGCTCATCGAGGACAGCGCGGCCAGATTGGCGACATAGGCCGAATAATTGCGCTCGCCGCCGCTGTCAAACACATAATCGGCCAGCAGACCGCGCAGGCGGCCATCGCTTTGCAGTGAGATTTGCATGGAAAATTCTGTCGGACAGCGTTTCAAGCCGACCTGGAATTGCTCATAGCGGTCAAAATGCCAGCGCAGCGGTTTATCGCAACACGCCGCCAGCAGCGCCAGATAGGGCGCAAAAAACGAGGCGTCGCGCCCGCCAAAACCGCCGCCGGGCGGGCAACAGATCAAGTCAATCCGTTTCAGCTGCACGCTGCTGCAATCGTACACTGTGGCGCAGTCGGCAATATCAACCCCGGGCGATTGTGTCCCCATCACCAGGTGCAGCGCGCCTTGGGCGGCGTCAAACCAGGCCAGACCGCTTTCCGGTTCCATAAACATCGGATCCAGCGCCTGGGTCGAAAAGCTGCGCGCAAAATGGCGCAAACCGGCTTCATCCGAGAGCGTGGCGCGCACCCCCAGGGCCACCACCTCATGCCGTTGTTGGTACACCTCGGCCGGAGTTTGGTAAAAAGAAAAATCCAGCCTGTCGTCGCGCACAATGCGCGAAACCGGGCCGTAATCCGCCTTTACCGGCGCGGCGGGCGCACCCCAGCGCAAGACATCTTGATTAAATTGCAGCACTTTGCGGGCGCGCCGGTAAGTATTGAAATCAGCAAAAATCAAGATCGCCGCTGGCTGCCCATACCAATCCGGCGCGCTGCCGATGCGCGTGAAAAACGGCGCATTCATGCTGGCGGCCTTATCCGGCAAACCGCGTTTTTGCAGGCTTTGCGCATCAATTATCATATGCGGCTTAAGCGCTGGCGGCAGCAGCGACAAATCAACGCCGAGCAAGAGCGCATCCACGCGCGGACAGCGCAGCGCATAGGCAAAATATTCCGCATCTTGTGGCCAGTCTGGAAAATCGCGCGCCGCCAGATCGCGCGCATACAGTTTTTGCCCCAAGACCTTGGGCAAACCGTCGATGCGCCGGCGCGCCACCCCCGGCTTGGGCGCCCAGGCCGGGCTGGCCGGGTCGGCTGCGGCGGACTTGGTCGGGGCCGCCTGGGCCGCCGGGGAAATGGGCAGGGCGCTGATGGACAAACTGACCACCGCGCCATTGCCCAGGGTTTTCAAAAATTCGCGCCGCGCCATACCGTTTGCGGGATGTGGCATACCGTCTCCAGATTTGATTGCTTTGCTGCAAGTGTAACCTTTTCCTGCCTGAAATTTGCCAGCGTGACCATATGCGGCAAGCCGCTGTTTTGTTCACGCCAGTTAGATAGGTACAGTTAGCTTATTTTTAAAATTGTTACGCAAACAGATTTCATTTATAGGGGTAGGTGCATATTTTCAGTTGCAATATTTCCTCATTGCAATTTATAATGCACACGTCATACGCCAAGCGTTTGATCCATCCCGCCGCCTGCTGCATGGTTCATGTGCGGCCTCACTCTGTTCTCACCATTTTCTCACCATCCAATCACAGGAAAAAATATGCGTAATCTGATCTCCGCCCTCGTTTTGAGCATCGCCAGCCTCGGCGCCCAAGCCGCCACCGTGTTGCCGAATGGCAGCCTGCTGGATCTGGGCTTGTTCGGCCCCGGCTCTTACCGTCTGACCGCCAGCGGCACGATTGATTTGTGCGGCGACAGCAGCTTTACGATGGGGCCGGACGGGCGCCCGGTCAGCAGCGTGACTTGCGGCCATTATGGGAGCGTGTTCAATCCGGACGGTTCGTATATCGCCGACGGCACAACTGGCCGCGCTGGCATGAACGCCAAAATCGGCGCCTTGATCGGCACCTTCAACGCCAACGCTTACACCGGCAACAACCCGAATGCCGCCCAAGCCGATGACTGGTTTTTGATCGGCTTTGATAAGACTATCAATCTGACCCAGGCCGGCCATATCTATGCTTCGGTGAACGACACTTACCACCCGAATAACATCGGGGCCTTCCAGGTGAATGTGCAAGCGGTGCCGGAAGCGCAAACCTGGGCCATGATGGCCGGCGGTCTGGCTTGCCTGGCCGCCTTTGCGCGTCGCCGCAAAGCTGCTTAATATAAGCTGCGCCGGCTTGCTGCAAGCCGGCGATTAAAAGCCTTCCTCCAGTCGCAGGCTTGAATCAAGCCTGCGTCAAACGCTATAATTCCGACCCGTCGCAGGCCACGATGCTGCCTGCAGGCTCAACGCCAGTCCTGTTTTCAGCCGGCCCGCCCGGCAAGCCTTTTTCCCTTTGTTTTGTTTCGCAATGTGCGTATGCGCATCGCATTGTTTTTCTATTTAATTCTTATAAATAATCTTTAAGAAAGATTGCTTTTATATGCAAGCTCAATACGCTCACGCTCCTGATTATGCGCATATCTTTGACCAGCGCGCCGATGGCTACCACGCCGCCATGCGCTTAATGCCGCAGGCGCGCCGCGCCGAATTCACCACCCTGTTTTCCGAGATTCCTCTGCAAGCACATGACAGCATGCTGGACATACCCAGCGGCGGCGGCTATCTGCAACATTATCTGGATACGCCATGTGCGATTCAATGTTTTGACTTCAGCGCCGGGTTTGCGCACGAAGGCGGCGCGCATGTGCAAAAAATCGACGCCCACGCCCCATTCTGGCCAATCGGCGTCGCCAGCCGCGTGGTGAGTCTGGCCGGCTTGCACCATTTTGATGATCCGCTCGCCGCCGTGGCGCGTTTATTGCGCCATGTGCAGCCGGGTGGCGTGCTGCATGTGGCGGATGTGGCGCAAGACAGCCCGCAAGGCGCCTTCTTGAATGGTTTTGTCGATCGTTACAACCCGCAGGGACATAAAGGTAATTTCTTCCCCACCGCGCGCAGCGCCTGGCCGGCGGATTGGCGCATCAGCCGCTTGCGCCAGGAAAACATTCCCTGGGTGTTTGCCGATGTGCAAGCGATGTGCTGGTTTTGCTGCAATCTGTTTGGCGTGCCGCTGCAGCACGCTGCGGCGCTGCAAGCCGAATTGGCGCGCCTGCCCGGGTATACCGAGTATGCAGACCGCTGCGAATTGCATTGGTCTTTGTTGTATCTGGATGTGCATGCGCCAGCCTGAAGCGGCTCTGCGCATTACGCCAGCCAGTGCGGCGCATGGCTGCCCGGCGCCATCGCCGGCAGCCGATAGCGCGCCGGCGTATCGCGCAGCTGCGCGCTGTGGCGCAGCGCTTGCATGCGGCCAAAACCGCTCGCGCTGCACTCTGTAAAAGGCAGATGATCCGGCAGCGGGAATGCAATGCCATCGCTGATCTGTCCCAGGCTGCGCAGCCATTGCGCAGTTTGCGCCAGCGAGACCTCAACCGCCCAGCTGCCGCCTTCCTGGATTTGTTTAAGCAGCGCGGCTTGCGCCGCATATGCGATTAAAAAGCCGCTCGCGTAATCCAGAATCTGCACCGGCAGCGCCTTGGCTTGCGCGCTGCCGAAGGCTTGCGCTTCGGCATGATTAAAGCCGCTCGCAGTTTGCACCAGCGAATCAAAGCCGCGCCGCTGCGCCCATGGCCCCGTTGTGCCATAGGCGCTGAGCGAGACGGCGATGATGCCGGGACGCAGCGCGGCCAGGCTGCCCGCCTCAAACCCCAATTGGGCCAAGCCGCCGGGACGGTAGCCCTGAATAAAAATATGGCAATCGCGCAGCAGGGCGCGCAAGGCGTCCTGGCCGGCTTGCTGGCGTAAATCTAATAGTGCAGAGCGCTTGCCGCGCGACATATCCATCAGCGCGTTGATATTCGTCAAATGCGGCGCATTGATCATCAACACATCCGCGCCATGCGCCGCTAAGGTGCGCGCGCCGACCGGGCCGGCGATGATGCGGGTCAGATCCAGCACACGCACGCCGGACAGCGGCTGTTCGCCTGCGCCAGGCAAGTTCAGCGGCGGCGCCGCGCCAATTTTGCGCAGAGTCAGCAAGGGTTGCGCCGCCAGCGCAGCCGCTTGCGGGTGCATGTCCCATTCGGCAAAGCTGCGCATGGCCGAAACCACCAGCCCGCGCGCATTGGCGGCCTCTTCAAACGCTTGCGCGCGCCAGCTTTGCAGCGCGCGGATGACATCTTCTTTTTCCGCGCTGGCGGCTGACAGCCCCAAAATATCCAGCGCACCGTCGCGGTGATGAGGGAAATTGGCGTGAATCCGCACAAAGCCATCCTGACAGGGATACAGGCCGGAAAATTTTTCCCACGCCGCCGGGGTATTGCCATCCACACTGAACCAGCCGCAACACTCCATGGCCGCCGCCAGCATATCCACCGCCACCGCTTGCCGGGGCGCGCCGCGCACATGATGCAACTCCGCCGCCGCCAAGGCCGCCGCCGCCACCGTCGCCTGCGCTGCTGCGCCGACCCGAAAAGACGAGGGCAGCACCGGATCGGCGCCAGTGAGCGTCAGGTAGTTGAGCGCGGCAGGGGGAAGTTGTAAAAGACGCCAGAGATCGGCGGTGATGTCATGGGTAGGCATGGAGGGGTGGGGTAAAGATGAAGACAATGAATTGTATATCGCGTGCATTGGATGTTCTTGTGTGCTGAAGAGTGCTTGGAAATTTTGGTCTCTATTCAGCCGCTGCGCTAAGGAAATGCTGATTTAATGAGCTGGACGATTTCTGGTCGCGCCGCATTCAGCTTCAATCCTCACAATTTTAGAACTCTCCCCCCGTTCGCTGAAACGCCTCAATTCGACGTGGCGCCTCAGCATGCCTATCCAATTCCAGATGTGCACCCCTCATTGCGCCAGTTGGTATCGCGACGCAACAAACCCGCTGCGCAGCTCGCAGTTTCACTGTGCACTGCAAAAAAATTTCCCGAATCTTGAACACAAGCCCGCGAATTCGCGTAAAATGCCGCGCTGCTTCAGTTGGCGTGCGTGATTGAAAAATCCGCCCCGGCTGAATGCATATTGTTAAACGCGAACCGCTTCGCCAAGGGTGCCGCCAGGATGGCGGTGACTGAGCCGGTTCAAGAACCAACCCTAAGGAAATATTATGTCCGTCACAATGCGTGAAATGCTCGAAGCCGGTGTCCACTTTGGTCACCAAACCCGTTTCTGGAACCCGAAGATGGCTTCTTACATCTTCGGTCAACGCAACAAGATTCATATCATCAACCTGGAAAAGACCATGGTCATGTTCCAGGAAGCGATGAAACATATCCGTCAACTGTCTTCCAACCGTGGCACCATCCTGATGGTGGGCACCAAGCGTCAAGCGCGCGACATCATTGCGCAAGAAGCGCAGCGCGCCGGCGTGCCTTTCGTTGACCAGCGCTGGCTGGGCGGCATGCTGACCAACTTCAAAACCATCAAAAGCTCCATCAAGCGTCTGAAAGACATGGAAGCCGCCATCGAAGAAGGCGCGCTGGAAAAAATGTCCAAGAAAGAAGCCCTGATGTTCCAACGCGAATTGGAAAAGCTGCAAAAGTCCATGGGCGGCATCAAAGACATGAACGTGCTGCCTGACGCGCTGTTCGTGATCGACGTCGGCTACCACAAAGGCGCTGTGACCGAAGCCGCCAAGCTGGGCATCCCGGTGATCGGCGTGGTTGACACCAACCACAACCCGGAAGGCGTGACCTATGTGATCCCGGGCAATGACGACTCCTCCAAAGCGATCGCGCTGTACGCCCGTGGCGTGGCAGACGCAATCCTGGAAGGCCGCGCCAACGCCACCACCGAAGTGATCGAAGCCATCAAGTCCAACGCCACCGGCGACGACTTCGTGGACGAAGAAAACGCAGACGCCTGATGCCCCAAGGCGGCATGCCGCCGGCAACAGCAAGAAAAGGGGGCCAGGCTGGCCCCTTTTTTTGAATCAGATTCATATGTTGAGTAGCGCTTCATGAGAGCGCAAAGTTTATCGAAAACAGGAGAAAAACATGGCCGCAATTACAGCAGCGATGGTAGGTGAGTTGCGTGGCAAGACCGACGCACCGATGATGGAATGCAAAAAAGCGTTGGTGGAAGCTGAAGGCGATATGGCGCGCGCGGAAGAAATCCTGCGTGTGAAACTGGGCGGCAAGGCTGCCAAAGCTTCGGCCCGCATCACCGCTGAAGGCACAGTCGCTGTGTACGTCGAAGGCGGCGTGGCGGCGCTGGTGGAAGTCAACTGCGAAACCGACTTCGTGTCCAAGAACCCGGAATTCCAAGCCCTGGCTGACGCCGCCGCCAAACTGGTGGCCAAGCACAACCCGGCTGACGTGGCTGCGCTGGGCGCGCTGGAAGTTGACGGCCAATCGCTGGAAGCGATCCGCGCCGCTCTGGTGGGCAAGATCGGTGAAAACATGAGCTTCCGCCGCTTCAAGCGTTTTGAAACCGCTGACAAGCTGGCTTCTTATTTGCACGGCACCCGCATCGGCGTGATGGTGGAAATCGCCGGCGGCGACGAGCAAGTCGGTAAAGACGTGGCGATGCATATCGCTGCCATGAAGCCGGTGGCCCTGTCTTCGGATCAAGTGTCGGCTGAGCTGATCGAGCGTGAGCGCAGCGTCGCCACCCTGAAAGCACAGGAAGATAACGCCAAGCTGGAAGCTGAAGGCAAATCGCGTCAATCCGACGAGATCATTGCCAAGCGTATCGAAGGCGCAGTGCAAAAATACCTGAAAGAAGTGTCGCTGCTGAATCAGGCTTTCGTGAAAAACGACAAGCAAACCGTGGAAGCGATGTTGAAAGCCGCCGGCGCTACCGTCAAATCCTTCACCCTGTATGTGGTGGGCGAAGGGATTGAGAAGAAGGTGGATGATTTTGCCGCTGAAGTGGCGGCGCAGGTTGCAGCAGCCAAGGGTTGATGCAAACAGCAAAACGGGCCGCAAGGCCCGTTTTTTTAAGCTGTGCTGCGCCGCATCCCGGCGCAGGTTGTTGAATGTCTGAGCGCTGTTGCGCATCGCGCCTTAGCGCTCGCCACCATGAGGAATACAGATGAGCAATTCCAGCCAGGAAGCAGGCAAACCCGTTTATAAGCGCGTGCTGCTGAAATTGTCGGGCGAGGCCTTGATGGGTGAAGATGCCTATGGCATCAACCGCGCCACGATTGAGCAAATGGTGAAAGATGTGGCGGAAGTGGCCAAGCTCGGCGTCGAGCTGGCGATTGTGATCGGGGCCGGCAATATTTTCCGTGGCGTGGCCCCGGGCGCCAAGGGCATGGACCGCGCAACTGCCGACTATATGGGCATGCTGGGCACGGTGATGAACTGCTTAGCCCTGGCGGACGCGATGCGCCAGGCTGGCATGACCGCGCGCGTGATGTCGGCCATCAATATTGAGCAAGTGGTGGAGCCGTATGTGCGGCCCAAGGCGCTGCAATATCTGGAAGAAGGCAAGATCGTGGTGTTTGCCGCCGGCACCGGCAATCCGTTTTTCACCACCGACACCGCAGCGGCCTTGCGCGGGGCTGAGGTGAGCGCGGAAATCGTGTTGAAGGCGACCAAGGTCGATGGCGTGTACAGCGCTGATCCGAAAAAAGACCCGAACGCCACGCGTTACGCCACCATCAGCTTTGATGAAGCCATCACCAAGCATTTGCAAGTGATGGATGCAACGGCCTTTGCCTTGTGCCGCGACCAGAAATTGCCGATCAAGGTGTTTTCCATCGTCAAGCCCGGCGCCTTGAAGCGCGTCATCATGGGCGAGGATGAGGGCACCCTGGTGCACGTCTGAAAGTGTGGCGGCGGGCCTGTGCGGCCCGTTTTGCCTGCTTCTGCTTGCGGCGAAACGTCGCGCCGGCGCGCAATGTAATACAATGCGCTCCTTTGGAGTGCAGCATTTCTATTCAGGAGGGCTTTATGGCCTTGGCAGATATCAAGAAAAGTACTGAACAAAAAATGAATAAGTCGATCGAGACGCTCAAGGCCAATCTGGCCAAGGTGCGCACCGGTCGCGCCCACCCTGGCATTCTTGACAGTGTGATGGTGGATTATTACGGCAATCCGACGCCGATCAATCAAGTCGCCAATCTGACCCTGATCGACGCCCGCACCATCGGTGTGCAGCCGTGGGAAAAGAAAATGCTGGGCGCGATTGAAAAAGCGATCCGCGATTCGGATCTGGGCTTGAATCCGGCCAGCTTTGGCGAAATGATCCGCGTGCCGACCCCGCCTTTGACCGAAGAGCGGCGCAAGGAAATGGTGAAATTGGCCAAGGGCGAAGGCGAGGACGCCAAAATTGCCGTGCGCAATGTGCGCCGCGACGCCAATGAAGCGCTGAAAAAGCTGCTCAAAGACAAGGCTTGCACCGAAGACGAAGAGCGCCGCACCCAGGAAGAAATCCAGAAACTGACGGATAAATTCGTCGCCGAAATCGATAAAACGGTAGCGGAAAAGGAAAAGGAAGTGATGACGGTTTGAGGTCATCGCGCGCCGCCGTGCAGGCGGCCCGTGTCAGCGGCAGGCCGGCCCGGCTTGCCGTTTTTTCCTGGTTTTCGGGCAGCCCGGGCCGCTGGCGGCAAGCGGTGTGCAAATGCGCCGGGCAGTCTTTGGATAGATTTTTCACATGATATTTACCAGTTCGACGAAGGCGATTCCTGCTGTCAGTAAAGTGCCGCGCCATATCGCCATCATCATGGATGGCAATGGGCGCTGGGCCACCAAGCGCTTTATGCCGCGCGTGGCCGGCCATGTCAAAGGCGTGGATGCGGTGCGCGGCATCGTTGAAGCCTGCGTCGAACGCGGCGTCGAATACCTGACCCTGTTTGCCTTCAGCTCGGAAAACTGGCGCCGTCCGCAGGATGAGGTTTCACTCTTGATGAAGCTGTTTGTCACCGCGCTTGAGCGTGAGGTGGCAAAGATGCACGCCAACAATATCCGCTTGCGGGTGGTGGGCGATTTGAGCCGTTTTGAGCCGCGTTTGCAGGAATTGATTGCGCAGGCCGAGCGTAAAACCGCCAACAATACCCGCTTGACCGTCACCGTCTGCGCCAACTATGGCGGGCGCTGGGACATTATGCAGGCCATGGGCAAATTGCTGGCGCAAGGGATGCCGCCGCCCGCAGCCGGCCCTTTGCCTTTCTCGGAAGAGCAGCTGGCCGAACATCTGGCCCTGTCTTTTGCGCCGGAGCCGGATTTATTCATTCGCACCGGCGGCGAGCAGCGCGTTTCAAATTTTCTGTTGTGGCAGCTTGCATACACCGAATTTTATTTCTGCGACACCTTCTGGCCGGATTTTGATGGCGCCGCCCTCGATCTGGCGATTGCTTCCTACCAAGAGCGCGAACGGCGTTTTGGCCGCACCAGCGCGCAACTCGAACAAGGTGAGTAAAGCATGTTAGGCACACGCATTCTGACAGCCATTGTTTTGCTGGCGCTGATTTTGCCGGCGCTGTTTTCCGGCTACTATGCGGCGTTTGCGCTGCTGGCCTTTGTGTTTTACGCCGCTGCGATCTGGGAAAGCCAGCGTCTGTTTTTCAGCCCGCGCCCCAAATTGCAAATCGGCATCTGGTGTTTTGCCTATGCGCTGGTGCTGGGCATTCCACAGCCCGCCGGTGAGAAATTCGGCGGCGTCTCGATTTTATTCGCGCTGGCTTGCGGCATCTGGGCCTTGCGCCTGAGTCCCAAATTGAATCTGGGCTTGCCGCCCGCCGATTCCCTGGCCAACCGTCTGCTCTCCAATATCTATAATCTGAGTCTGCTGTGCTGCTTTATCGCCCTGGCGTATCTGCAACAGCGCTCGCCGGTGTATCTGGTCTCAGCCATGGCGCTGGTGTGGGTGGCGGATATCGGCGCTTATTTTTCCGGGCGCACTTTTGGCCGGCGCAAGCTGGCGCCTTCGATTTCGCCGGGCAAATCCTGGGAAGGGGCGATTGGCGGCGCGCTGATGGTGCTGGCGCTTTCCAGCGCTGTGGTGTTGGCGGCCCCGTCCTATCCGTGGATGCATGACACTTTCGTGGTGTATCTGCAGGCGCGCTGGGGCTGGCTGGCCTTGATTCCGGCTTTGCTCTTGATTTGCGCCGCGTCGGTGGTGGGGGATTTGTTTGAATCCATGTTGAAACGCCGCGCTGAGATGAAAGACTCCAGCAATTTGCTGCCGGGACATGGCGGGGTGTTAGACAGAATCGACGCCTTGATCCCGGTCTTGCCGCTGGTCGGCCTGTTTGATTTCATGTTGAGGCAGCCGGCATGAAGCAGCGGATTACCATTTTAGGGGCCACCGGCTCAATCGGCATGTCCACCCTGGACGTGATTGCGCGCCACCCTGAACAATATGAAGTGTTTGCCTTGAGCGCGCACAGCCGTGTGGCGGAATTGGGCGATTTGTGCCTGCAATTTGCGCCGGCTTTCGCGGTGGTCGATACGGCGCAACAGGCGCAGGATTTGCAGGCCCGTTTGCGTGCGGCGGATTGCCGCACCGAAGTGCTGTACGGCGCGCCGCAGCTCGAAGCGGTGGCCGCCAGCAGCCAGACTGATTGCGTGATGGCGGCGATTGTCGGCGCGGCCGGCCTGGCCCCGGCGCTGGCGGCGGCGCGCGCCGGCAAAAAGATTTTATTGGCGAATAAGGAAGCGCTGGTGATGTCGGGCCGCATCTTTATCGATGCAGTGGCCGCCGGCGGCGCGACCCTGTTGCCGATTGATTCCGAGCACAATGCGATTTTCCAATGCCTGCCGGGCGATTTTGCCCACAGCGCGCCGGCGCGCGCCGGCGTGGCCAAAATTTTGCTGACCGCTTCCGGCGGGCCGTTCCGCACCCGGGCGCTGGAGAGTCTGGCCGCAGTCACGCCGGAAGAAGCGGTGGCGCATCCGAATTGGGTCATGGGGCGCAAGATTTCGGTCGATTCCGCCACCATGATGAATAAGGGCCTGGAAGTGATCGAGGCGCACTGGCTGTTTGCTGCGCCGCCCGAACAAATCGAGGTCGTGATTCATCCGCAAAGCGTGATTCATTCCATGGTCTCGTATGTGGATGGCTCGGTATTGGCGCAGATGGGCAACCCTGATATGCGCACCCCGATTGCGCACGCGCTGGCCTGGCCGCACCGTATCGTTTCCGGCGTGGCGCCGCTCGATCTGGCGGCGGTGGCGCGGCTGGATTTTGAAGCCCCTGATTTCACCCGCTTCCCCTGTTTGAAACTGGCGTATGAGGCTTTGCATGCCGGCGGTACGGCGGCGGCGATTTTAAACGCCGCCAATGAAGTCGCAGTCGAAGCGTTTTTGGCGCGCCGCATCGGTTTTCGTCAAATCGACGCCGTGCTGCAAGCTGTGTTGGCGCAAGTGGCGCATGCGCCGGTGGCGGATCTGGATCATTTGCTGCAACAAGACGCTGCTGCGCGTCGCGCCGCCGCTGCCTATATCGCGGCGCATTAAACCCGGGGCGCGCAAATGCAATCCCTGCAAACCGGCCTGTTTTATCTGCTGGCCTTTATTTTTGCCTTTTCGCTGCTGGTGCTGTTCCATGAATTGGGACATTATCTGGCCGCGCGCGCCTGCGGGGTCAAAGTATTGCGCTTTTCGCTGGGTATGGGACGGGTGCTGTTTGCGCGCAAACTGGGGGCCGATCAAACCGAATGGGCGCTCTCGCAATGGCCGCTGGGCGGTTATGTCAAATTACTGGATGCGCGCGACCCGGAGCAGCAAATTTTGCCGCAAGACGCCGGGCGTGAATTCACCGCCAAGCCGGTGGGCAGCCGCATGTTTATTTTAGCCGCCGGCCCGGCCGCCAGTTTTTTGCTGGCGATTTTACTGTTCTGGTTTTTGAATCTGGTCGGCACGCAGGAGCCGGGCACGCTGTTGCGCCAGGTGGCCCCGAATACGGCGGCGGCGCAGGCCGGATTAGAGGGCGGCGAGCGGGTCTTGCGCGTCGATGATCAGGACGTGCGCAGCTGGAGCGCGTTGCGCAAGCAAATCATGCTCGCGGTCTTAGAGCGCAAGCTGATTGTGCTGGAGGTGGCCAGGCTTGGGGTGGATGGCTTGCCGCTGGATGCGCGCCGGGTGCAGCTCGATCCGGGGGCGATTTCCGCCGCTGATCTGGAGCAGGGCGATTTTATGAGCAAGCTGGGCCTGGAAATGGCGCGCAAGCCGGCGCGCTTAGATACGGTCGAGCCGGGCGGGGCAGGGGCCAAAGCCGGCTTGCAAAGCGGTGACGTGGTGCTGCAAGTCGATGCCCAGCCTGTGCCGGATGGCATGCGCCTGGTGCAATTGGTGCGCAATGCGCCGGGCCGCGAATTGCTGTTGCAGGTGCAGCGCGGCGGCCAGACGCTGGAAGTGCGCGCCACGCCGGTAGCGCAAACCGATGCCAAAGGTAGCAGTATTGGCCGCTTGCAAATCGGGCTTGATCCGGCCCCGCGCGATATGCAGCTGCTGCGCTACGGCCTGTTTGAAGGTTTATACCTGGCCTGCGCCGAGACTTGGGACATGAGCATCATGTCCCTGAAGATGCTGGGCAAGATGCTTACCGGCCAGCTGTCATGGCGCAATCTGACCGGGCCGATCACGATTGCCGACTATGCGGGACAAACCGCAAGCATCAGCTGGCAAGCGTATTTGCACTTTATCGGCTTTATCAGTTTGAGTGTGGGTGTGATGAATTTGCTCCCGGTTCCGATGCTGGATGGGGGGTATTTGCTGTATTATTCGCTGGAGCTTTTGCGTGGCAGACCTTTGCCGGAAAACATCATCGAATTTGCTCAGCGTGCAGGCTTTTGCATACTGATAGGCATGATGTTTTTAGCACTGATCAACGATGTGGCGCGTCACCTGGCATGAAGGGTTATGCCAGGATGGGAGCGCATTTGCATTCCGGCTGCGACAAACCGAACAATTTTTTTGCAAGTTTTAACCGATGAAATTTTCTTTTCAGCGTTTCCCCGTGCTGCGTAAAAGCACGTTCGCTCTTGCAGCGCTTGCGCTTTGTCAGTCCGCTTTCGCGGTGCAACCCTTCACCGTGCGCGATATCCGCGTGGAAGGGATTCAGCGCACCGAAGCCGGCACCGTGTTCAGCTATCTGCCGCTGCGCGTTGGCGATGTGTTCAACGATGAAAAGAGCACAGCCGCGATCAAGGCCCTGTACGCCACCGGCTTTTTCAAAGATGTGCGCATTGAAGTCGAAGGCGACGTGCTGGTGGTCTTGCTCGATGAGCGCCCGGCGATTGCCGGCGTGGACTTCACCGGCATGAAAGAGTTTGAAAAAGACACCCTGACCAAGGCCCTGAAAGACATCGGCGTGGCCGAGTCGCGTATTTTCGATAAGGCTTCGGTCGATCGCGCGGAGCAGGAGTTAAAGCGGCAATACCTCTCGCGCGGCTTGTACGGTGTGAAAATCACCACCACCATCACGCCGCTGGAGCGCAATCGGGTCGATATCTCGTTTATCGTCGATGAAGGCGAAGCGGCGCGCATCCGGCAGATCAATTTCATCGGCAACAAGTCGTTTAAAGACAGCGAGTTGCGCGATCAGATTTCGCTCTCCACGCCGGGCTTGATGACCTGGTACAGCAAGGCCGACCAGTATTCCAAGCAGAAACTGACCGCTGACATTGAAAGCCTGCGCTCTTTCTACCTCAATCGCGGTTATCTGGAAATGAATATCGAATCGACCCAGGTCTCGATTTCACCGGATAAAAAAGACATCTACATCACCATCAATCTGGCCGAAGGCGAGAAATACAATGTGGCCGGGGTGAATTTTGAAGGCGAGATGTTTGGCCGCGAAAGCGAGCTGCGCGCCTTGATGCGTCTCAAAGCCGGCGATGTGTTCTCCGGTGAAAAGCTGACTGAGAGCACGAAAGCGATTTCTGATCGTTTGGGCACGTTTGGCTATGCCTTCGCCAACGTCAACGCCAATCCGGATATCAACCGCGAGAAAAAGGAAGTCACCTTCACGGTGCAAGTCGATCCGGGCAAGCGCGTGTATGTGCGCCGCATCAATATCGGCGGCAACACCAAGACGCGCGATGAAGTGATCCGGCGCGAATTCCGCCAGTTTGAGTCGTCCTGGTATGACGGCAACAAGATCAAAGCCTCGCGCGACCGGGTGGATCGTCTGGGCTATTTCAAAGAAGTCAATATCGAAACCCCGGAAGTGCCGGGCACGCCTGACCAGGTCGATGTGAATTTGAGCGTGGTGGAACGTCCCACCGGCAACTTCCTGATCGGCGCCGGTTATTCGCAAGCGGATAAGCTCACGCTGTCAGGCTCGGTGCAGCAAGCCAACTTCGCCGGCAGCGGCAAGACGGTGGGGATTGATATCAACACCAGCAAAGCCAACCGCACGGTCAGCTTTTCGCAAACCGATCCGTATTGGACGGATGACGGCGTGATCCGCAGCTACGATGTGTATCTGCGCACCACCAACCCGAATACCTCTTCGGTCGGTAATTACAAAATCAAGACCGCCGGCGGCAAGATCAGCTTTGGTGTGCCGTTCTCGGAAGTTGATACTGTGTTCTTTGGCATCGGCTATGAGCGCAACCGGGTTGAGACCGATGAATCCAGCCCGCTGGTGTATCAGAACTACACCGCCACCTTTGGCAATGTGTATATTGACGAATTCGGCTTCCGCCATGGTCTGGCGCGGGTGAATTCGGTGCCGCTGACTGCCGCCTGGCAGCGCGACAGCCGCGACAGCGCGCTGACGCCCTCGATTGGCCGTTATCAGCGCGCCAATCTCGAATTGGATTTTGTCGGCAACGTCAAATACTGGCGCGCCACCTATCAGCACCAGTATTACATGCCGCTGCCGCGCAAGATGACGCTGGCGATGAATGGCGAAATCGATTACGGGCGCGGTTTGCGCGGCAAGCCATATCCGGTGTTTAAAAACTTCTACGCCGGCGGCATCGGCTCGGTGCGCGGCTATGAAACCAGCACCCTCGGGCCGCGCGACGTGAATGGCGATGCAATCGGCGGCGCCGCCCGCATCTTCGGCAATCTTGAATTACAATTCCCCTTCCCTGGATCGGGCACAGACCGCAGCTTGCGCTGGTTTGCCTTCGTGGATGCCGGCAATGTGTTTGCCGAACGGGAAAAAATCCGCTTGCAGGATTTGCGCGCCTCGGCTGGTTTGGGCTTGAGCTGGATATCACCATTCGGCCCCTTGAAACTGAGCTATGGCAAACCGCTTAACGCCAAGCCGACAGACCGTTTACAACGCTTCCAATTCCAAATCGGCAGCGGTTTCTGATCACAAGCGGGCTTTCTGCACAGGCAGCGGCCCGCAGGCATTTCACATTTTCGGAGAATTAAGTTGAAGTCGCATAAACGTTCACGCATTGCTTCACTCAGCACAGCTTTGATCCGCCCGGCCAGCCTGGGCCTGTTGGCCCTGGCCAGCGCGTTTGTCACCCCGGCGGCGCTGGCGCAGGAATTGAAGATCGGCTTTGTACGCGCTGACCGCATCAGCGAATCCGCCCCGGCCAAGGCCGCCATCGCCAAGCTGGAAAAAGAGTTTTCCCCGCGTGACAAAGAGCTGCAAGACATGGCCGCGCGCTTGAAAGTGATGTCTGACAAGCTCGATAAAGACATGCCGGTGCTCTCAGAATCCGAGCGCGTGCGCCGTCAGCGTGAATTGGCTGATCTGGACAAGGAAATCCAGCGTAAAAACCGCGAATTCCGCGAAGATCTGGCGCAGCGCCGCAATGAGGAAATCGCCGCCGTGTCCGAGCGCGCCAATAAAGTGATCAAGCAGATTGCGGAAAAAGAAAAATATGATCTGATTCTGCAAGAAGCCGTGCATGCCGGCCCGCGTGTGGATATCACCGACAAGGTGTTGTCCATTCTGAACAAGTGATGCAGGCAGAACGTATGCGCGCCACCTTAGCGCAATTGGTGGCGCGCTTCGGCGGTGAATTGCATGGCGCGCCGGAACTGGAAGTGGCTGGCGTGGCGCCGCTGGAGTCAGCCGGGCCGGCGCAGATCAGTTTTTTATCCAATCCCCGATTCAAGCACAAGGCGGCCAGCTCGCAAGCCGCCGCCTTGATTGCGCCGCCGGCTATGCAGCAGGAATTGCAAGGCTATGGCGGGGCCTTGATCTTGCATCCGAATCCCTATCTGTATTACGCCTGGCTGTCGCAATATTTTGCGCCGCCCGCGCCGCTGCGCGCCGGCGTCGCCCCCAGCGCTGTGCTGGGGCAGGATGTGGAAATTGATCCGAGCGCGCAAATCGGGCCGCAAGTGGTGCTTGAAGACGGGGTGAAAATCGGCGCGCGGGTGCGGATTGACGCCGCCTGCGTGATCGGGGCCGGGGTTGAAATCGGCCCGGATACGCATATTTTTCCGCGCGTGGTGGTGTATGCCGGCTGTGTGATCGGCGCGCGCTGCACCCTGCATGCCGGCAGCGTGATCGGGGCGGACGGCTTCGGCTTTGCCAATGACGCCGGAGCCTGGGTCAAAATCGCCCAGACCGGGCGGGTCGTGATCGGCGACGATGTGGACATCGGCGCCAATACCTGTATCGACCGCGGTGCACTGGATGACACCATCATCAGCAATGGCGTCAAGCTGGATAATCAAATCCAGATCGGTCATAACTGTAAAATCGGCGCACATACCGCGATGGCCGGTTGCGTCGGCGTAGCCGGTTCCGCCGTGATTGGCAGCCATTGCACCTTCGGCGGCGCGGCCATGGTGCTGGGACATCTGGAAATCGCCGACCGCGTGCATATTTCCTCCGGCAGCATGGTCACGCGCTCAATTCATGAGCCGGGCCAATATACCGGGCTGTACCCGCTGGCGAAAAACAGCGAATGGGAAAAAAGTGCGGCGGTGGTGCGCAATTTGGCGTCCTTACGTGAGAAAATCCGCGCGCTTGAAAAACAATTGAAGTCTCTCAACCCACAGAATCCATCATGAACAGTCTCGATATTCAGCAAATCAAAAAATTGTTGCCGCACCGCTATCCGATTCTGTTGGTTGACAGAGTGTTGGATATGGAGCCGGGCAAACGCATCACGGCCTTGAAAAACGTCTCGGCCAATGAAGAATTTTTCAATGGCCATTTCCCGCACAAGCCGGTAATGCCGGGCGTGCTGATGATTGAAGCGCTGGCGCAAACCGCTGCGCTGCTCTCCTTCGCATCAGCCAATATTTCCGCCGATGAAAATTCCGTTGTGTACTTTTTAGGGATTGACGGCGCGCGCTTTAAGCGCCCGGTAGTGCCTGGCGACCAGCTGAAAATGGATGTGGAAATTGTGCGCGTGGCGCGCGGCATTTGGAAATACAAGGCGGTCGGTTCAGTGGACGGCCAGGTGGCGGTGGAAGCTGAATTGATGTGCACCATCAGAAGCGCAGACGATCCGAGCCAGAACGCGGCGGGGAATGCATGACGCAGATCCATCCCACCGCACTGGTTGATCCGGCGGCTGAGCTGGGAGAGGGCGTGTCGATTGGCGCGTATTCCATCATCGGACCGCATGTCAGCATCGGCGCCCACACCGAGGTTGGCCCGCATGTCGTGATTGAAGGCCACACCACGATTGGCCAGCACAACCGTTTTTTCCAGTTTTCCTCCATCGGCGCCGCGCCGCAGGACAAGAAATACAAGGGCGAACCGACCCGCCTGGAAATCGGCGACCGCAACACCGTGCGCGAATTTTGCACCTTCAATCTGGGCACGGTGCAAGATGGCGGCGTCACCCGTCTGGGCAATGACAACTGGGTGATGGCGTATGTTCATCTGGCGCATGACTGCCAGATCGGCAACAACATTATCTTCGCCAACAATGCGCAATTGGCCGGCCATGTCGAAGTGGGCGACTGGGTGATTTTGGGTGGCTTCACCCACATCCATCAATTTTGCAAAATCGGCCCCCACGCCATGACCGGCATGGGCTCCTGCTTAACGCAGGACGTGCCGCCGTTTGTGGTGACTTCCGGCAATCCAGCCGCAGCGCATGGCATCAACAGCGAAGGTTTGAAGCGGCGCGGTTTTGCGCGCGAGCAAATCAGCGCGCTGCGCCAGGCGTATAAACTGATCTACAAATCCGGTTTGACGCGCGAACAGGCATTGCGCGCGCTGCAGGAACTGGCCGCGCAACAGGCCCACAGCCAGCAATGGATTGCCCTGGTGCATGATTTTTTGGAACGCTCGCAACGTGGCATCGTGCGCTGACAGCCAGGCATTGCAAATCGCCATGGTGGCGGGCGAGGCGTCCGGCGATTTGCTGGCCGCGCGCCTGTTAAGCGGCTTGCGTGTCGCCGCGCCGCAAGCCGTCACGCATGGCATTGGCGGGCCGAAAATGCAGGAACTCGGGTTTCGCAGCGACTTTCCGATGGAAAAGCTGTCAGTGCGCGGCCTGTTTGAAGTGCTGGCGCATTATCGCGAGATCAAAGGCATACAAAACGCCTTGCGCGCCCAGCTGCTGCAAGAAAAACCGGCCGTATTTATCGGCGTCGATGCGCCTGATTTCAATCTGGGGCTGGAAGCCGCCTTGCGCGCCGCCGGCATTCCCACCATGCACTATATCGGCCCCTCGATCTGGGCCTGGCGCGGCGGGCGCATCAAAAAAATCAAACGTGCGGTCTCGCATATGCTGGTGGTGTTTCCTTTTGAGCCGGAAATCTATCAAGCCGCCGGCATCCCCGCCACCTATGTCGGGCATCCGCTGGCGCAAGTGATTGCCCTGGCCCCGGATCTGGCGGCGGCGCGCACCCGCCTGGGCTTGCACGCGGCGGCCCCGGTGCTCACCGTGTTGCCCGGCAGCCGCATGTCCGAACTCAAATACAATAGCGCCGCCTTCGTCGCCGCTGCGCATTTACTGGCCAAACGCGCGCCGGGCTTGCAAATCGTTTTGCCGCTGGTGTCCGCCGCGCATGCCGATTATCTGCGCGCACTGCTGGCCCAGGCCGGCGTATCGGCAGATGGCCTGCAGATTGTGATCGGCGGCTCATATGATGCGATGGCGGCAGCCGATGTGGTCTTGGTCGCCTCCGGCACCGCCACCCTCGAAGTGGCCTTGCACAAAAAGCCGATGGTGATTGCCTACAAAATGATGGCCGCCTCCTGGCATATCTTAAAACACATGGGATATCAACCCTGGATCGGCCTGCCGAATATCCTGGCGCGTGAATTCCTTGTGCCCGAACTGCTGCAGCACGCCGCCACCCCGCAAGCCCTGGCCGACGCCTTGAGCGCGCAATTGGCGCGCGACGCCGCCCCGCTGCAAAAGCGTTTTCTCGACATGCACCACAGCCTCTTGCGCGACAGCGCGCAGGAAGCCAGCCGTGCCGTGTTGCAAGTGATCAAGGCCGGCGCATAAACCCCGGCCACCTGACGATGGTAAAAGCATTGTGAATTTTTCCCTGTTTGATGAAATCCCCGTGTTTCCCGATTTATTGTGCGGCGTGGATGAGGCCGGACGCGGCCCGCTGGCCGGCGCGGTTTTTGCCGCCGCCGTCATCCTCGATCCGGCGCGCCCGATCGCAGGGTTGCGCGACTCCAAAAAATTAAGCGAAGCCAAGCGCGACGCGCTGGCCCTGCAAATTCAAGAACAAGCCCTGGCCTGGGCCGTGGCCCAAGCCTCGGTGGAAGAAGTGGATCAACTCAATATTCTGCACGCCAGCATGCTGGCGATGCAGCGCGCTGTGGCCGCGCTTACGCTCACGCCGGTGATGGTGCTGGTGGACGGCAACCGCCGCCCGGTGTTGCCGATGCCGGTGGAAGCGATTGTCAAGGGCGACGATAAAATCGAAGCCATTTCCGCCGCCTCGATTCTGGCCAAAACCGTGCGTGACGCGGACATGCTGCGTTTGCACGCCATCTATCCGCAATATGCCTTTGATCAACACAAAGGCTATGGCACCGCCTTGCATCTGGAGCGCTTGAGCGCACACGGCCCATGCGAGGCGCACCGCAAGAGTTTTGCGCCGGTCGCCGCCAGCCTGCAAGCGCGCGAATTAACGCCGCAGATTGACGCTGCGCCGGCCGTCATCTGAGAGGGTCTATGAAGCACATCAGCTCACGCGACAATCCGCAATACAAACAGCTGAAACTGCTGTGCGGCCCGGCCAGCGCCAAAAAACGCGGCGATCTGGCGGCAGCCGAAGGCATCCACTTATGCCAGGCCATGTTAGAGCAGGGCATACAGCCGCAGATGTGCGTGCTGTCTGACAGCGCCTTGGCGCACCCCGAAGTGCAAGCCCTGTTGCGCGCCATCGATCCCGCCAAGGTTGCCATGTTGCAATTAGCTGACAAACTGTTTGCCGACCTCAGCAGTCTGGAAAACGGGGTAGGGGTGTTGTGCCTGCTGCCTGTTCCCCGCCCGCGCTTGCCAGAGCGCATCACCGACGATGCGGTGGTGCTGGATGCCGTGCAGGATCCGGGCAATCTCGGCTCGATTTTGCGCAGTGCGGCAGCGGCTGGCATCCGTGATGTGTTTTGCGGCGCCGGCAGCGCGCAATGCTGGTCGCCCAAAGTGCTGCGCGCCGGCATGGGCGCACATTTTGTCTTGCGCATCCATGAACAACTGGACTTGACGCAACTCTTGGCGCATGCCGGAATCCCCGTTATCGCCACCAGTTCACATGTGCAAGAGACGGTTTTCGAGGCGGATTTACGTTCCCCGCGAATTTGGCTGTTCGGTAATGAAGGACAAGGTGTATCATCTGTATTGCTGCAGCGCGCCAATTTACGCCTTGCGCTGCCACATCTTGGTAAAATCGAGTCTTTGAATGTGGCGGCGTGTGCGGCGGTGTGCCTGTTTGAGCAAATGCGCCAAAGAATCATGGCGCAACAGCGCTGAAAAGCGTCAAAAAGCCTGTCATGCAGATAGCATGACCGATGCGAATGAAGCATAATGAAGGCGCGCCGGCAGCGCACAAGCGCCGGCGGCCAATCGCGGACGAGAGGATACAAGATGCAAATTGCCGATGTGAATTTTCTGGTTGCGGAAGATGATCCGGTGCAAAGCTGGGCCTTGGCCACGCAGCTCAAAAAACTGGGGGCGCAACATGTCACCGAAGTGGCCGACGGCCAGGAAGCGCTGGCCGTATTCCAGGACCAGGATCGGGAAGCCATCGACATCGGCCTGATTGATTTGAACATGCCGCAAATGGATGGCATGGAATTGATCCGCCACCTGGCCAAAGCCGATATCCACGCCACCATTATTTTAGTCACCGCACACGACCGCTCCCTCCTGTTTTCAGTCGAAACCATGTCCAAGGCGTATGGCATCGATGTGCTGGGCACCATCGAAAAGCCGGTCACGCCGGAGCATTTGCAAGCGCTGTTGCGCGACTATCTGAGCTCCTCGCGCAGCAAAGACAAAGGGCGCGTCCGTCCGCCCGTGTTTTCACTGGAAGAAATTGAGGAAGGCTTGCGTGAAAACCAATTCGAGCCTTTCTTTCAACCCAAAGTCGAACTCAAAACCGGCTATATCAAGGGGGCGGAAGCGTTTGCGCGCTGGCGGCACCCGCAGCACGGCATTTTGCCGCCCTCCGCCTTTCTCCCGGTATTAGAGCAGCATGGCGTGATTGACACCCTGAACTGGGTCATGATCGAAAAAGCGGTGGCGGCCTGCCGCTCCTGGCATGATCAGGAATTCCCGGTCGCGGTGTCTTTGAATATTTCCGTCTCCACCCTGGCCAACCCGGTCTTCACCGACCGCATGATCGAATGCGCGCAGCGCTACGGTCTGGAGCCGGAATATGTGATACTCGAAATCACCGAATCCGCCGTGCTGGCCACAGATCCGCAATTCTGGGAAACCTTAACGCGCTTGCGCATGAAGGGCTTCGGTCTCTCGGTGGACGACTATGGCACCGGCAACTCGAATATCCAGATGTTGGCGCGCATTCCTTTCTCCGAACTCAAGATCGAACGCAGCTTTGTGGCGGGCGCAGCGCAAAATGAGGCGCTGGGCATCGTCTTGAATTCCTGTTTATCGCTGTCGCGCAGCTTAAACCGTTTTTCGGTCGCGGTCGGGGTCGAAACCAAACAGGATTGGGACTTTTTGCAAGGCATGGGCTGCACCTGCGCGCAAGGTTTTTACATCGCCAAGCCGCTGGAAGCCAAGGCCTTCCCGGCCTGGATGGAAGAATGGCAGCACTTTTTCTGATCTGAACAAGCTCTTTTGTGCAACCCCGGGCGCAAGCCCGCTTTTTCTGGAAAGAACAACAACAATGCCAGCCGACATTCATACAAGCGTCGATGGCCCGGTGCGGGTCGAAATTGGCGACTGGGCGACTTTAGCCGATGACGCCCACTTGATCCGCCATGCGGTGTTCGTGGAAGAACAGCATGTGCCGGATGAAATCGAGCAAGATCAAATGGACCCCTATTGCTTGCACGCGGTGGCGTATGACGTGAAAAGCGGCGCCGCTTTAGGTACAGGCCGCCTGCTGCCGGACGGCCATATTGGCCGTATGGCGGTGCTGCCGGAAGCGCGCGGGCGCGGCATTGGCGGCATCATCCTGCGCAGCCTGATGCAACACGCACAGCAGCGCGGCCATGGCCGCGTGGTCTTGAATGCGCAAACCACAGTGCAAAATTTCTACACCCAACACGGCTTTGACCGCACCCCGCTGCAGGAATTTGAAGAAGCCGGGATTGCGCATGTGGAAATGCAGCATGTGTTTAGTGCGGGAAAAGCAAGCGATACGGAGTAAATCTTTCTGCGGCGATTGTGCATAATGCAGAGCATAATCGCCAGCTGGCTTGTGCTCTGGTAATGGCAGAATTCCCCGATGCCTGAGCTGGATGCCGCAATCAGTCAAAAGGGGAGTGATGCAGCGGGCCGGTGACGCTGGTGATGCATGTTAAGCAAAAGTGCATGTATTATTTATATGGAAAATGAAATCCATGTACATCATGCGCCAGCACCGCCGGCAGCATGAAGTTGTTTGCGCAGCCTCTGAATTCATCCGCCTCAGCGCACCAGCCGCTCCACCAGACAAGGATCCTGATCCCGGTTTAATTTCGCCACGCTGGATACCCGCGTGCCATAGCTGCCGGATTCAATGCACACAGGCGAGAGCATGCGTTCCCATTCGAGCGGCACGCCGGTGTCAGGCAGGCGGAAATCGGGCGCGCGTGCGGTGTCGGCCAGCATCTCAAAATATGCATCCGCCGGCGCGCGCTGGCAAATCAGGCTGCCGAATTGGGCCTTGGTTTTGACCACTTTCGGCCAGGCCGTGTCTAAGGCGGCATTCGATAGGCCGTAAATCCCCGGCGCGAGCGGCTGGCCGTTGCGCGCATCATCGCTGCGGTTGGAAAACCAGATCAATTGTTCGCGGTCGGCCAGCAATAAATTAAAACCTTCATACGCATCCGCCTTGGCTTGCACCAAGGCCAGATAGCGCTCCGGCGTGATTGTGTCATCGCACAGAAAATCCGCCACCAATTCGCCGCGCGTGGGTGCTTCCGGGCGCTTCGGCGCGCCGCTGCGCACCGCAGTCAGGGCGGCGAAACGCTGGCCGCGCGGGCCGCTCTTGGAGACGCCAAGCCAAGTGCCGCCGCCTTGCAAATCGCGACCGGCCAAGACATGCGGATGGTTTTCCCACCAGGCCGCAGGGCTGGCCGGACGGGCGTAAAACTCATCGCGGTTGGCCGCTGCAATCAGCGGCGCGCAAGGCACCATTTGCCAAGCCAGAACGATCAAACACATGGCGCGCACTCCAGGCTGACAAAATGCTCAATGTGCCGCACGCCAAACAAATCCAGACCGCTGGCGGCGGCGCTCACTTGCAACAGCTCCGGCACATGGCCGGGGTCCAGCTTGCACACATCCAACATGCGCCAGACTTCCAGCAACGTCAATTGCTCAGCCGCATCCTGCTTTAACTGCAATTCACCATAAAATCCCAGCTTGGCCAGATGCGCGCGCATCTGCGCAAAACCCAGTTGCGCGCGTTCCAGCTGGCTGGCTTCCAGCTTGTAATACTGATACCAGGTGTGCATGTGCTTATTCCTGCACCGGAATCTGGTAAGGCAATTCCAGCAGGCGCAACGCCGCGCCGCCGGCGCTTAATTGGTCGCCGCTGAATGCGGTCTTCAATTCAATCAGGCAATCCACGCCGCCCTCAGGAGCTGGCGCGCTTAACACCAGCTGGCCGCAAGCCTGCTCCGGGTCTTCTGCGCCAAACACTTCCACCCCGGCGGGCAAAGCGTCAAGCGCGCTATGTGCTAAAAACATGCGGCGCTTGAGTTTGCCCAGATACTGGCTGCGCGCCACCACTTCCTGGCCGGGGTAGCAACCTTTTTTGAAATTCACCCCGCCAAGCACTTCCAGATTCACCATCTGCGGCACAAAAGCTTCAAAGGTCGCTTCCGTAATCCAGGCCATGCCGCTGCGCACATCCAGCCAGTCGCCGCCGGCTGCCGGCTGTTGCGGCAGGCTGGCCGGCAGCGTGCTTTCACGCGGCGCCAGCCACAGATGGCGCGCAATGCCGCAGCTGTCAGGCAAGCGCAGCACGCACAGATTGTGGGCTTGGGCGTGGCGCAACGGCGCGATGCCGCTGGCGCCGTCGCTGCCCGCGCCGCACAAGCGCAGCACTTGCAAATCGCTGATACTGAGTTTGACCTTGGCGCGCAAAATAAACATCGACAAGCGCTTATGCAAGCCGGGCGCCAATTGCGCCGGGCACAGCAGGCGGATGTGCTCAGGCCCGGCGCGCCAGACCAGCATAATCGCCTGCAGCCGGCCTTTGTTATTGCAATATCCCGCGTAGCGCACCTCATCGGCTTGCAGATGCAAAACATCCTGGGTTAATTGCTTATGCAGAAAATCAGCGGCTTCCGGGCCGTGAGCGTCGAGCACGGTCAAGGCCATGCCATCGCAAATCGCGCCTTGTGATAATTGCTGCAAATCAGGGCAGCCCTGCATGATGGAACTCTGGTTCATAGAATGTGTGTGTGGCTTGGGTTATCATTACGCCCGCCGGGGGCATAGCATGGTGCGATGCCATTATAAGGTTGCTGCTAAAGCTCTGCAGGACACGCACCAAATACAGGGCTGACGAGCTGCCTTGCCGGGACAATTTTTTGCGTCAGCCCTAAAATCCATAGATCAGGACGGAATGAAGAAATTTTTTGCACTGCTGCTCAGCCTCTTGCTGCTTACCGGCGCGCTTGGCGCCGGCTTTGCATGGTGGGCGCAACAGCCCATACTGGAGCAAGGCGCACCGATTGAATTCACCATCAAACCGGGCAGCAGTCTGCCTGCGGCCATGCAGCAAATCCAAAGCGCCGGCGTGCCGGTGCAAGCCGCGATGCTGGGCCTGCTGGCGCGCTTGAGCGACAAGGGCGGCCGCATCAAAGCAGGAACCTATGAACTCAAGCCCGGAACCACGCCGGCCGGCTTGCTCAATCAACTGGTGCGCGGCGAATTCGCACAAGAGAGCCTGGTGATTATCGAAGGCTGGACTTTCCGCCAGATGCGCGAAGCGATTGCCGCCCATCCTGCCCTGAAACACGATACGCGCGAGTTGAGCGATGCGGCGCTTTTGCAAAAGCTGGAGATTGATTACAAACTGGCCGAAGGTCTGTTTTTCCCTGACACCTATTTATTCGCCAAGGGCGCCAGCGATATGCAAATTTATCGTCAGGCGCATGCCGCTCTGATGCGCCGCTTAGGCGAGCAGTGGGATAAGCGGGCCAAAGATCTGCCCTATAAAAGTCCCTATCAAGCCTTGATCATGGCCTCGATTGTGGAAAAAGAGACCGGCCAAAGGAGTGAGCGCGCAGAAATCGCCGGCGTGTTTGTCAACCGGCTGCGCCTTGGCATGCTGCTGCAAACCGATCCCACCGTGATTTACGGCATGGGCGAAAAATACCAGGGTAAGATTTATAAGCGCGACCTGGAAACCGACACGCCTTACAATACCTACACCAGAGCTGGCTTGCCGCCATCGCCGATTGCGCTGCCCGGCGCGGAATCTTTGGCCGCCGCGCTGGCCCCGGCCAAAACCGAATCACTGTACTTTGTCGCCCGTGGCGATGGCAGCAGCAAATTTTCCTCCACCCTGGACGAGCATAACCGCGCCGTCAATAAATATCAGCGCAATCAACCATGAGCACAATCACTTATCAGCCGCGTTTTATCAGCATGGAGGGCATAGACGGGGCCGGCAAATCCACCCATCTGCCCTTTATCCGCAGCTTGCTCACGCAAGCCGGGCTGGAAGTGGTGCAAACCCGCGAGCCGGGCGGCACGCCCCTGGGCGAAACTCTGCGCGCGATTCTGCTCAGTCAAACCATGTCTGCGCAAACCGAGGCCATGCTGATGTTTGCCGCGCGCCGTGAAAATTATCTGCAGGTGATTGCGCCGGCATTGGCGCGCGGGGCCTGGGTGCTGTGTGACCGCTTCACCGATTCCAGTCTGGCGTATCAGGGCGGCGGGCGCGCCATGCCGGACGCTGAGCTTGCGCAATTGCAGCAGATCGCCATCGGCCCGGTGCAGCCCGATTTGACGCTGCTGTTTGATGTGCCGCTGGAAGTGGCGCAGGCGCGCATCGGCAGCAGCCGCGAGCTGGACAAATTTGAACAGGAACAAGCCGATTTTCACGCCCGCGTGCGGCAATATTATTTACAGCTGGCCGCCGCCAATCCGCAGCGTTACCGCCTGCTGGACGCACGTCACAGCATTGCAGAACTGCAAGCGCAATTGCAGCAGATTTTGCAAGACTTTTTGCATGGGGCGCGCTGCTGATGGCCACCCGCGCGCCCAAAAAAGAAGCGAATGAAGACGGCCTGGCCGCCAGCCGGCCAGGCGCTGAGCCGATGTTCGCCTGGCATCTGCCGGTGTTTGAAAGTTTGCTGCAGCAACGCGCCAATCTGCCGCATGCCTTGCTCGCATATGGCCCGGCGGGCAGCGGCAAAACCGTGTTTGGCGAGCGTTTAGCGCAAGCCTTGCTGTGCGAAAACCGCAGCCCGCTGGCGCAAGCCTGCGGCGTGTGCCCCTCCTGCACCTGGTATTTGCAAGGCAACCATCCCGATTTCCGCCTGCTGCGCCCGGAGAGTTTTGAAGCGCAAGCGCAAGCCAAGGGCGACGCCAAAACCGAGGGCAAAGAAGGTAAAGAAGGCAGCAAGGAAATCCGCATTGATCAGGTGCGCGAGCTGGCCGACTTCATCAACCTTTCCACCCACCGACGCGGTCTGCGCATCATTTTGCTGTATCCGGCGCAAAGCTTGAACCTGGCCTCTTCAAACGCCTTGCTCAAGACCTTGGAAGAACCGCCGCCTTCGACCCTGTTTATTCTGGTGGCGGACAGTCTGGACCGCCTGCTGCCGACGATTTTATCGCGCTGCCGCAAGCTGGCCCTGCCGGCCCCGACCCCGGCCCAGGCGCTGGCCTGGCTGCAAGCGCAGGGCGTGCCTGAAGCGGAAGTCTGGCTCGCCAGCCAGGGCGGCGCGCCGCTGGCCGCGCGCGAGATGGCGCAGCAGGGCAGGGGGGAAGAACTTGATCTGTGGTTATCGCATTTAGCCGCGCCCGGCACGGAAGGCGCGTTGCGCACCGCTGACAAACTGCAAAAAACCGCGCCCCTGCAACTCTTGTCCTGGATGCAACGCTGGTTGTACGATATGTTATCGTTAAAGTTGGCGCAGCAATTGCGGTATTACCCGCGCCACCGCAGCCAGCTCGAAGCGCTGGCCGCGCGTGTGACGCCGCAACAAATCACGGCGGCGCTCAAAGCCTGCAAAGAGCGCCGCCTGATTGCAGAACACCCCTTGGCGCCGAAGTTGTTTATTGAGGATATGTTGCTGGAATATCAGAGCTGTCTGAAGAAAACCGCTTAAGTCCAAGGCAATCACAGGAAGACTATGAGCACTCCAAACCCCACAGCCGCCGGCGCACCGGTGGCGCGGCCGTCAGTGTTATCACTGGCGATCAAAGAAAAAGCGGCGCTGTACGCCGCCTACATGCCCTATCTGAAAAACGGCGGCATCTTCGTTCCCACCAATAAACCTTACAAACTGGGCGATGAGATTTATCTGATTCTGGCCCTGATGGACGACCCGAATAAATACCCGATCGCCGGCAAAGTGGCCTGGATCACCCCCATGGGCGCAGCCAATAACAAGGCGCAGGGCATAGGCGTGCATTTTCCCGATGATGAAAGCGGGCAGCGCGTGAAATTGCGCATCGAAGAATTATTGGGCGCAGCGCTGCGCTCGACCCGCGCCACCCACACCCTGTGAGCGCCGGCATGTTGACTTACCGTTTGGCGCGGCCCGAAGACTTGCCGCAAATTGTTGCGATTTACAATTCCACCATCGCCTCGCGCATGGTGACAGCGGATACCGAAGCGGTGAGCGTGGCCAGCCGTCAGGCCTGGTTTGAGGCGCATCACCCCGACATGCAGCCGCCGCGCCCCTTGTGGGTGGTGGATGGCAGCCGCCCCGGCGAGCTGGATGGCTGGCTGTCTTTTTCCAGCTTTTATGGCCGTCCGGCGTATGCCGGCTGCGCCGAAGTTTCGATTTATCTGGCGCCGCAGGCGCGCGGGCGCGGTTTGGGCCGCGCCTTGCTCGATGCCGCAATTCAGGCCGCACCCGCACTGGGTCTGCACAGCCTGCTCGGCTTTATCTTTGGCCACAATGCGCCCAGCCTGCGCCTGTTTGAGGCCGCCGGTTTTCACACCTGGGGCGCCTTGCCCGGCGTGGCCATTTTGGATGGCGTGGCGCGCGATTTATTGATTCTGGGACGTAAGCTGGATGCGTAAAAGAGCGCCTAGTGCGCGTTTTCCCGCCGTCCCGGGCGGCTGCCTGCCTTGCTGTTTTATCTTTTGAATGAAATTATGTTTGTTGACTCTCACTGCCATATCAACTTCCCCGAACTGGCCCAGCGCATGCCCGAGCTGCTTGAGAATATGCGGCAAAAACAGGTGCGGCATGCGCTCTGCGTCAGTGTGGATTTACCCACTTTGCCGCAAGTCATGGCGCTGGCTGAGCAATATCCGCACATTTGGGCCTCGGTCGGCGTGCATCCCGATTATCCCGACACCGAAGAGCCGACAGAAGCGCTGTTATTGCAATTGGCCAATCACCCGAAAGTGGTGGCGATTGGCGAAACCGGCTTGGATTACTACCGCTTAGAAGGCGACTTGGAATGGCAGCGCGCGCGCTTTCGCACCCATATCGCCGCCTCGCGCGCCTGCGGCAAGCCGCTCATCATCCACACCCGCGCAGCGGCGGATGACACCTTGCGCATCATGCGCGAAGCCGGCGCCGCCGTGCAGGATGGCGGCGCGGGCGGCGTCATGCACTGCTTTACCGAAAGCCTGGCGGTGGCTGAAGCGGCGCAGGAAATGGGCTTTTATATTTCCTTCTCCGGCATTGTCACTTTTAAAAACGCCAAAGCGCTGCAGGAAGTGGCGGCGGCGGTGGATGTCTCGCGCATCTTGATTGAAACCGATGCGCCCTACCTGGCCCCGGTTCCGCATCGCGGCAAAATCAATGAGCCGGCCTATGTCAGCCATGTGGCGCAATATCTGGCCGACTTGAAAGGCATGCCGCTGGAAGAATTCGCCCGCCGCACCACGGATAATTTTTTCACCCTGTTTGCCCATGCCAAGGAGCATGCCGATGCGGCGCGCTAATCTCTTGTTGATCCTCACGCTGTGCCTGCCGCTGCTGACCCCTGGCTGGCAGGCAGCGCATGCCGCACCCGCCGTCCAGCGCAATGACGACCCGGCGCCGGAGACGCGCGAAGAGCAGGAGACGGCCTTGATTCGCGCCGCCAAAGTGGACAATGTGAGCGAAGCCCGGCGCGTGTTAGCGCTGGGCATTGATCCGAATCTGATCGCCAATGAGCGTGGCGAAACCGTGTTAATGCTGGCCGTGCGGGAAGAAGCGCCGCGTGTGCTGGCCTTGCTGTTGGACAGCCCGGGCATTGAAATCGAGCGCCAAGCCAAAAATGGCGACACGGCCATAATGCTGGCCGCGTTTAAGGGACAGGTGGAATTCATGCGCGCGCTGCTGGCCAAAGGGGCCAAGCTCAATCGCAGCGGCTGGACTCCGCTGCACTATGCGGCGTTTGGCGGTCACGCCGAGGCGCTGCAATTTCTGCTCAAGCAACAAGCGGAATTGGAAGCGCCGGCCCCGAATGGCAGCACGGCCATCATGTTGGCCGCCTACGCCGGGCAGATTCAAGCCGTCAAAGTCCTGCTGGACGCCGGAGCCGATCCTTTGCGCCGCAATCAGCAAGGCATGAACGCGATAGACATGGCGCGGCAAATCGAGCGCCAGGATATTGTGGATGGCTTGATCTGGCAGATGAAAAAACAGGGGCGCATGTAAGGCGCCGCGCAAACAGCTCAGTTTGGCGGCAGCGCGCCGCCATCTGTCTGTGCGCATGCGAAGCGGTCTTTGCCCTGGCGTTTGGCCTGATACATGGCGCTGTCAGCGCACTCCAGCAAAGCCGCCGGCGCTGTCGCATCTTGCGGATAGCAGGCGATTCCGATCGAGGCTGAAATCCGCGCTTCCTGTTTGCCGCTGGCCAGAGGCAAAATAAAAGGCTGGCGCAAAGCGTGCAGCAAAGCTTGCGCCAAATGGCTGGCCTGGGCATGCGTATTGACATCGCTCAACATCACAATAAATTCATCGCCGCCCAGCCGCGCCACGGTGTCAGAAGCGCGCACCCTTTGGACGATTCTTTGTGTCACCTGTTGCAACAGCAAATCGCCGGCGGCATGTCCCAGGCTGTCATTGACTTCTTTAAAATGATCCAGGTCAATAAATAAAAGCGCCACTTCGCTTTGATTGCGCTGAGCTTTTTTCAGCTCGGTTTCGAGCCGGTCTTGCAGCAGACGGCGATTCGGCAAGCCGGTCAAGGCATCCAGATTGACTTGCCGCCATTTCTCTTCACTGGCCTGTTTTTTGCCGGTGATATCAGAAAACATCGCCAAATGCCGCCACACCGCGCCTTGCTCATCGTGGATCACATCAATAGTCAGCCATTCCACGATTTCACTGCCATCACGCCGCTTATTCCAGATTTCACCCTGCCAATGGCCCTGAGTTTGCAGGCTGTGCCACAGGAGGCGGTAAAAATCAGCATCATGCCGCCCGGAGCTGGCGAAGCTGGGATTTTTACCCAGCGCCTCGGCGGCGGAATAACCGGTCATGGCGGTATACGCCGGGTTGACCGCAATGATGCGGTTGGCCGCATCCGTCACCAGCATCGCCTGGCGCCCTTGTTGATAGGGCATGGCGGCGCTGTGCAGGCTGGCCAATTCCAGCAGCTCCGCACTGATGTCGCGCAGGCACAGTAAAAAGCCATGCGCAATCCGGCTCAGATTGGCGCGATAACTGCGTAACGCTTGTTGCTGCAGTAATTCAATCGTCAGCTCGCAGTGCGCCGGCGCAGTTTGCTGGCGCAGCGTGGCGCACGCTTCGCGCCAGCGCGCCGGCTTGTGCAGCAGGGTGGAAAAATCCGCCTGTGGTTCCAAGGCCGGGGACAGGGCGGCGTCTTGCCGCCAGCATTGGTTGGCGGCCAGCAGCCGGCCATCATGGTCAAAAATGCAGGCGGCAAAGGGCAGGGCGTTAAAACAATCCTGCCAAAACGCCTCGGGCAATGGCGCGGCCTGCCGGAACGCGGCAGGAGGTTGCGGAAAATCTGGGGGAAACTGTGCATTCATGGGGTGGATCGCGCAAGGCATAGCTTGTTGCGAAGACGCACCAGGGGGCGCCCGGACCGGTCAGCCCAGGCGCAGGCCGACCGTGCCTCAACCGGAGACTTGCCCTGTTCTATGGTTTTACGGCTGCACCGGTCTTACATTCATTTTGTACAATTTCTTGAATGCGTGCAACTGTTTCAGCCCGGGCATCATATAAAAGACAGCAAACCTGCGCAGTATGTCCCAGTAAAGGGGGCGCCAGTTTTTACAAAAGCGGCGCCCGGCTGGCCTGAGCAACTGAAATCAACGCCGCCGTTTTGGTGTCAACACCGTCGGCAAGGCTTTCGGCAGGGTCGCCGGATAATCGCGGCTGGTGTGCAAACCCCGGCTTTCGTGACGTGATTTGGCCGACTTGACAATCAAGGCCGCGCAATCGACCAGATTGCGCAACTCCAGCAAATCGCTGGTGATGCGGAAATTGCGGTAATACTCATCAATTTCCTCGCGCAGCAAATCAATCCGGTGCTGCGCGCGCTCCAGACGCTTGCTGGTGCGCACAATGCCGACATAATTCCACATAAAGCGGCGCAACTCATCCCAGTTATGCGCAATCACCACTTCCTCATCCGCATTCGTGACCCGGCTTTCATCCCAGTCCGGCAACCCGCTTTGCGCGCTGCCTGTCCTTTGCAAAATATCCGCCGCGCAAGCCTGGCCCAGCACCAGGCATTCCAGCAGGGAATTGCTGGCTAAGCGGTTGGCCCCGTGCAAACCGGTGTAAGCCGTTTCGCCCACCGCATACAAGCCGGCGGCGTCGGTGCGCCCGGCATTGTCAGTAATCACCCCGCCGCAGGTGTAATGCGCCGCCGGCACCACCGGAATCGGCTCGCGCGTGATATCGATCCCCAATTCGAGACAGCGCTGATAGATATTCGGGAAATGGCTTTGTAAAAAGGCCGGGCTTTGGTGGCTGATGTCCAGATGCACATAATCCAGGCCGCGCTTTTTCATTTCAAAGTCAATCGCGCGCGCCACGATATCGCGCGGGGCCAATTCGGCGCGCTCATCATGCCAGGGCATAAAGCGCTCACCCGCCCGCGCCCCGGCCTGCGGCGGCAATTTCAGCAAACCGCCTTCGCCCCGAATCGCCTCGGTAATCAGGAAGGACTTGGCGTAGGGGTGGTACAAACAGGTGGGGTGAAACTGGATGAATTCCATATTCGCCACGCGGCAGCCGGCGCGCCAGGCCATGGCGATGCCGTCGCCGGTGGCGGTATCGGGGTTGGTGGTGTACAGATACACCTTGCCGGCCCCGCCGGTCGCCAGCACGGTGTGCGCAGCGGCCACCGTGTGCACACGCGCGCTCTTTTGATCCAGCACATACAGGCCCAGGCATTGCGGCTGGCTGTCGCCCCGTTTGGCGCCGGGCAGCCGGTCAGACATGATCAAATCAATTGCGCAATGGTGTTCAAACAGAGTGATATTCGGATGCGCGCGCGCCTTCGCTTCCAGGGTGTTTTGCACCGCCGCGCCGGTCGCGTCGGCGGCGTGAATGATGCGGCGCTGGCTGTGTCCGCCTTCGCGCGTCAAATGAAAGCCCAGTTCCGCGCCCGGGTCCGGCGTGAATGGCACGCCTTGCGCAATCAGCCAGTCAATCGCGGCACGCCCGTTTTCGACGATAAAACGGGTCGCCCCCTCGTCGCACAAACCGGCTCCGGCCACCAGCGTATCGGCGATATGCTGTTCATGGCTGTCCGCCGAATCCAGCACGGCGGCAATGCCGCCCTGCGCCCAACTGCTGGCGCCCTCATGCATACTGCGTTTGGCGATTACGGCCACGCGGCAACGATCAGCCAAATGCAAAGCCACCGTCAGCCCGCCCAGACCGCTGCCGACGATGGCCACATCGAAATTCATCATGATCTATTGGAAAAAACGGGAAAACAGGCATTATCAACGATTTGCGCCTGCAATGGGAATTGCCGTGCAGGGCACAAGCGCGGCAAGCGCCTTGCTTCGCAGCGCAAGGCATGCAAGCATCATTGCCCCAGATGCAAGCCCGTCCGAACCGCAAAAGGCAATGAGCCAGCCGCATCTAACCCCTTCCACCCCACCTGAGGAACCCGCGCCAGCCCAAAAAAGAACCCAGGCCGCCATGATAAAATGCGTTTTTTTGCAGACAGGCGCATCATGGGCAAGTACATCAATTTATTTACCGACTTCGGCTTTAAAAAAGTCTTCGGTGAAGAGCCGAATAAAGACCTGCTCATCAGCTTCCTCAACACCTTGCTGCCGGCCAAACACCAAATCGCCAGCCTTGAATTCAGCCGTAATGAGTGGCAAGGCGTGTCGATGCTTGACCGCAAAGCGATTTTTGACCTGCATTGCAAAACCCCGGACGGCAGCTATTTTCTGGTCGAATTGCAAAAAGCCAAGCAAAACTTCTTCAAAGACCGCAGCCTCTACTACGCCAGCTTTCCGATTCAAGAGCAAGGGCAAAAAGGTGATTGGGATTACCGCCTGCAAGCGGTGTATACCATCGGCATTCTCGACTTTATTTTTGATGAAGCCGATAAGCACGATGTGATTCATACCGTGCAGCTGAAAAATCAGCACAATCAAGTGTTTTACGACAAGCTGACCTTCATCTACCTGACCTTGCCCAATTTCAGCAAGACCTTAGAAGAACTGCATACTTTGCAAGACAAATGGCTGTTCGTGTTCCGTCATCTGGACGAATTGGAAAGCCTGCCCGATGTGTTGCAAGAGGAAGTGTTCGTAAAACTGTTTCAAATTGCCGAATTGATCGCGTTTGAACCACAAGACCGCGCCGCATATCAAGCCAGCCTCAAGTATTACCGTGATTTAAAAAACGTCACCGATACCGCCTATGACGAAGGGAGGGCAGAAGGGCGGGCAGTAGGGCGCGAAGAGGGCCGCGAAGAGGGGCGGCAGAAGCAAAGTGCTGCGGTATTGCAAATGCTCTTGCGCCAACGCTTCGGCGCTATCCCGGAGCAAGCCATGACTGCCATCGCGCAGGCCGACAATGCGCAACTGGAGTTATGGCTGGCGCGCGTCTTGACGGCGCAGCAGCTTGCCGAGGTGTTTGCTTGACGTTTTGCCCGCGCAGCATGGCAAACCGGCCAGCATGACGCGCAGCGATAAGCCTGCTTCAGACTGCGCTTGCGTCCCACAGGAGTCAGATCAAGCACAAAACAAGCGGAAATAACACACGGCCTCAAGTCAAACCATGAAGCTCAACAAAACATATGCCCTCCTGCTGGCCTTGTGTCTGCACTGCGCTCCGGTGCAGGCTGTCAGCAAGCCGGCCAAAGCGCTGCCGCCGCCATACAACACCGTACCGCTGTTGGTGCGTTGCGATTTCACCTATCCCACCAAAGCTGCACGCGAGGGCGCCGAGGGTACCGTGCAGCTGTATGTTAAAGTCAATCGCATCGGCTTGGTGGAAGAAGCTGTGGTGTATCGTTCGAGCGGTTATCGATATTTGGATTACCCCGCGCGCGACTTTGCGCTGGAGACTTGTGTGTTTACCCCCGGCTTGCATAATGGTGTGGCGGTGTCGAAGTGGACGATTTTAACGGTGCAGTGGGAATTGGATTAACGCAGTTTTGCGCGATATGGATGCCAGGCGCTTGTGCCCCGTCCGGCGCAATGAAGAACAGCTAAGGGATGAGTATGAAACAGATTGCTTTGCCTGAGATTCTGCTCTGCCTGGTCATCCCGGCCTGCAGCGCGCCGGCCTGGGCGCAAGCCAGTTCTGATGCTGACACTAGCCATCAGCCTGATCAAGGCGTGACGCTTGACGCGCGCCTGCCGTATCAGCAATACCCGTACCAGCCTGGCCATAAGGATCGGTGCGACTGGGCGAGGTATCCACCCCGTGCTGCGCGTAGTGGCGTAGAGGGCAGGGTGGAGATGGAATACAAGATTGACGAAACCGGCAAATTATTGTCAGCCAAGATCAGCAAAAGCAGTGGCAATGCCGATCTTGATCAAGCATCGCTCGTATGGCTGAAGAGCTGTACCTTCACCCTCTATCGCAAAAGTGCGCAAGATGCGCCAGAACCTTACCAGAGTAAGGTGCTTTATGTTTGGAAACTGGAGTGATGGCGCAAAAAAACGCCGCCGGCCTGTTGGCGCGGCGGCGTTTTGATGTATCAGACGGAGATTATTGCAGCAGCGGCTTGGCCAGATTCATGCTCCAGTATTTCGCCAGCTCGGTGGCGCCATCGGCGCTTTGCACGGTGGCCAGCAGTTTAATCGCTTCATCTTTCTTGCCGGCATGAGCGTAGCCGATGGCGGCCAGCAAACGGGTTTCGTCGGCTTTCTTGCTCGGCATTTTCAAGCCTTGCTCAATCAAAGCCAAACCCTTGTCATTGCTGCCATTGATCAGCAGCGCATAGCCGGCGTTCACCAGCGCGCTGCCGTCTTTGACTTTGGCCGGGCTGACCGAGTCCAGTGATTTGGCGTCATCCGCCGCCGCTTTGTTGACACGATCGCGCAGCGCGTTCAACTTCTTCGCGTCGCCGCCTTTGCCCAGCACGCCGGCTTCAAAGCCTTTGTCCAAAACACGCTTTGCCTCACCCGGCTGGCCAAAACGCAGCAGCAAGTCAGCCATATCGGTGTATTCATCCGCGCCATTCATCATATTCATGAAGAATTTCAAACGGTAGAAGCTGGGGATGAAGCGGTCAGCGTTCTTGGTCGAACCAATATAGCGGCCCAGCAGATCTTCCCAGTATTCTTTGCGCGGATAGTGGGTCGCCAGCAAACTCATGCCTTCCACATAGCCATCTTTGTCGTTCAGCGACACATAGCAGTTGAGCAGCAGCTTCAAGCTGTCTTCCAGCGGGGTCTTGCCTTCTTTGGCTAGCACTTCAAAATCTTTGCGCGCTTCAGCGATGGCGCGCTTGTAATCTTTTTGGAAATACAGGGCCTGGATGCGCATATTGCGCAGATTCGGCTCCAGTGCGGCGGTTTTTTCCTGCGCGTCCAGCAATTCCACCACCTTGCCGTATTCCTTCATGTTGTAGCGGATGCCGATCAGGGCTTGCCCGAACTTGTTTTGATCTTCAGGCGAGAGACGCTTAAAGCTCAGAGTTTTTTCAATCGCGGCGGCGGTGGCCGGGTTGTCGCCCATCGAAGAGGCGGTAGCTACGCGCATGCGCCAGATCGAGAAATCTTCAAATTCGGTGCGGTTGGCAACGCCATCCATCAAGGCCAGCTTTTCCATGGCGGTCTTGAAGTCTTTGTTCTTCATCGCTTCTTCATAGGCTTTGACGAAGGGCGAGAATTCAGCGCGCATGGATTCAGCCTTGGCTTCAGCAGCAGGCTTGTCGGCAGCGTGGGCGCTCATGGCGGGGGTGAGGCAGAAAGCTGCAAGCAGCAGAGCGGTGGTGTTGGCGATACGGGCAAAGCGGATTTGCATGGTGAGTCTTTCAAAAAAAACGCGACAAGCCGCGCACTTGGGGTTGAATGCAAGGGCCGTATTATCGCAAATTCAGCGCGCAAATGGGGGCGATGTTCTGCGCCTGGGGCGCGGCAGGCGCGCCCGCGCCATGCTTCATTCTTTTTCCGGCAGATCTAAAAAGAATGACAGCGCAATCACTGGAATCGCCGCCAGCAGCGCCCACAAAAAGAAGTGCTGATAGCCCAGCCATTTTTGAATATCGCCGCTGATGATGCGTGAGAGCGATAGACCAAGTTGCATCACGCCGGTGGCCAGGGCGTAATGCGCGGTGGGGTAGGGGCCGGGCGCAACCACTTGCATCATGTACAGCATCAAGCCGACAAAGCCAAAGCCAAAGCCAAACATTTCCACCGCGAGCGCGGCGGTGATGATGATTTGGCTTTGCGGCTGTGCGCTGGCCAAATACCAAAACGCCAGATTCGGCAGATTCATGGCGATGATCAGGGGCAGGAGCGCGCGTTTGAGACCCAGCGCGGCGGCGAAATAACCGCCGGCGATGCTGCCCAGAATAAAGGTGATGGTGCCGGCCACGCCGTAAATCATGCCCAGCTGTTCAGTTTTCAAACCCAGCCCGCCGGCTTCTGTTTTGTCGAGCAAAAACAATTGGCTGACTGTGGCGATTTGGCCTTCGCCCAGACGGAACAGGATGATGAAGGCAATCATCAGCCACACCCCGCGCTTGGAAAAAAAGCTCGATAAAATTTCCAGCAGCGGCACGCCCGATTCTGCCGTGGCGCCGGCCTGACGCGTGCGCGTATCCGGCAGGGCGAAGCTGTGATACAGCGCGAGCAAGGCCATGCCGCCGGCTAACAGCGCGAAAATCGCCGTCCAGGCGGCTTTCACGCCGATCATGCCTTCCAACATCCCGGCCAAGACCGGCATGCCGCCCACCGCCACCAGTTTGGCGCCATTGAAAAACGCGCCTAACCAGCCGGAATATTGCGCTTGCGCGGTTTTATCCAGACTGGCGATGTATAAGCCATCGCACGCAATATCATGGGTGGCGCTGGCTAAAGCCAGCACCGCCATGCAGGCGATGGTGGTGAGGAAAAAGCCCGGCGTTTGGATCAGCAGGGCGCATGCGGCCAGTGCGGCGGCGGCCACCGCCTGGAAAAACACCACGATTTTCTTTTTGCTGTCATACGCTTCCAACAGCGGACTCCAGAGCGGTTTGAAGACCCAGGCAAAGCCCAGCGCGCCGGTCCAGCGCGTGATCTCTTCATTTGGCACGCCCAGTTGTTTGTACATCAGCACGGAAATCGTCATCACCACAAAAAACGGCAAACCTTGCGCGAAATACAGGGTGGGTATCCAAGTCAGCGCGGACAGGCGCCGGGTTTTTTGCGGGGCCAAGTCCGCATACTGTGGAAGAGATGTGCTGCTGTGCTCCATGGTCTGCCTCTGCTCTTGTGGTAGGTATTATGATGATGAAACCAGACGCCGGCCTGCGGCGTCGAAAAAATGACAATGCGCCGCCTCCGGGACCAGTTTGCCCTGGGGCGGCATGGTTTGCCAATCGTCCTTGCTGCGCAGGCAAAAACGGCTTTGACTGGCGGCGTGTTGCACATAAATCTGGCAGCAATCGCCCAGATATTCGCCATGCGCCAAGCGCACCGGCAAACCGTCTTGTTCGCTGTCAGGCGCCAGCAGGCGCAAATGTTCGGCGCGCACCCCGAGTTCCTGCGCGCCGGCGGGCGGCTGCAACCAGGGAAACAGGGCGGCGGGGGCGAAATTCATTTGCGGCGTGCCTAAAAAACCGGCCACAAAACGGTTCACCGGCTGTTGATACAGTTCGCGCGCGCTGGCGCATTGCGCAATCTGGCCGCCTTGCAAGACGGCAATGCGCTGGCCCAGCGTCATCGCTTCAACCTGATCATGCGTGACATAAATAATGGTGGCGCCGGTTTGTTGATGCAGGCGCGCCAATTCGATGCGCATTTGCTCGCGCAAGGCGGCGTCGAGATTGGAGAGCGGCTCATCAAACAGCAAGATGCCCGGCGCGCGCGTCAAGGCGCGTCCAATCGCCACGCGCTGGCGCTGGCCGCCCGAGAGCGCAGCCGGCTTGCGGGTGAGCAAATCCTCAATCTGTAAAATCTGCGCCACTTCCGCCACCCGCTGCGCGATGTCGTGTTTGCTGCGGCCCGCCATTTTCAGCGGAAACGCCAGGTTTTGCGCCACCGTCATATGCGGGTACAGGGCGTAAGACTGAAACACCATGGCCAGCCCGCGCTGATCCGGCGGGGTGTGGTTGGCGGGCTGGCCGTGCAGCAATAATTCGCCGCTATCGGCCTGCTCCAAACCGGCAATCACCCGCAGCAGGGTCGATTTGCCGCAGCCCGAGGGGCCGACCAGCACCACGAATTCACCCGGCTGCACGCACAAATCCACTGCTTGCAAGGCGGGCCGGCCATCGGCCCAGCGCTTGCTGATCTGGCGTAATTCCAGCGCTGGCGCCATCATGCCACCTGATCAATGCAGGGGTTGCGCCCGCTGGCCCCGACTTCGCCGCGCAGCCAGCGCAAGGCGGAACGGATGCCGGGCGCCGCAAAGCCATAGGTCAGCAGGGCCGGGGCCGCCACATCCAGCGCCTGGAAAGGATTCCACAGGCAGACATGCAAATCAGGCCGCCAGTGTTCGCGCACGCAGGGCGGATAGCGCAGCCGGCTGGTCGAGGCCAGCAGCACAAATCCGGGATGGCTGGCGCGCCAGGCGGCCCAGTCAAAACTTTCCGCATCTTCAAAGGTCGAGAGTTCGACTTGGTAATACGGGCTTAAATAACGTTTCAATTCCAGTGCCGACAAGCCTTTTTCAGATACGCCGTCATGCGCCACATCGGCGCGCACCAGCAGTTGCAGCGCGCTGCCGGCGGGCAGGGCTTGCGGCAGCCGGCCTTGATGCGGCAGCGCAGTCAAGCCACGCAGCCAGGCTTCTTCCATCAAAGCATGGTCAGCCGCTTCACGCGCATAGGCGCCGTCCGGCTGTTGTGTCACCGGATAGCGCGCCGCCAGTCTGTCCAGCCGGCCTAAACGCTGCTGAATTTCTTCCATACTGATGGCGCCGGAGGCGATGGCGTGTTCCAGCGCATCCAGGGTTTCCAGCTGGGTTTCGGTATTGCCCAGCGCCATCACCATATCGGCCCCGGCCAACAGCGCTTGCGCCGCCGCCTGGCCGGCGCCGTAGCGGCCTGCAATCGCATGCATATCCATGCCGTCGGTGATGATCACGCCATCAAAGTTCCAGCTGCTGCGGATCAAGCCTTGCAAAATCGCCGGTGACAGGGTGGCCGGGTGTTGCGCATCCAGCGCCGGATACACGATATGCGCCGTCATCATCGCCGGCGCATCGCTGGCCAGCGCGGCAAAAGGTTGGAATTCGAGTTGCTGCAATGCCGCCAAAGGCTTATCGACGGTCGGCAGGTCGCGATGCGAATCGACATGGGTGTCGCCATGGCCCGGCGCATGTTTGACGCAGCAGGCCACGCCTTCGGCCAGACTGCCGCGCATCCAGGCCGCCGCCAGGGCGGATACCCTGGCCGGATCAGCGCCAAAGCTGCGCTCGGCAATCACCGGATTGTGCAAATTATTGTTCAAGTCCAGCACCGGGGCGAAATTCCAATTAAAGCCCAGCGCCTTGACGCCGCGCGCCACCGCAGCCCCGACTTGCTCGGCCAGGGTTTCATCATCCGCCGCGCCCAAGCCCATCGCCGCCGGCGGCGCCGGCAACCAGGTGGCGCGCACCACGGCGCCGCCTTCCTGGTCAATCGCGATCAGCGCATCCGGCCCCATCGCTGCGCGCAAATCCGCCGTCAGACGGCACAACTGTTGCGGGTTGGCCATGTTTTGCCGGAACAGGCAGACCGCGCGGATATGGTTGTCGCGCAAAAACGCGGCTTGCTGCGCGCTCAATTCCTGGCCCGGCATGCGGATCATGATCAAACGGCCAGCGGCCTGGCGCGGGGTGATGCGCATTTCTTGTATTCCTTCATGCAAATTCATTTCAAAGCTCCATCCAAGCCGCGCAGGAAAAAGCGCTGGCAAGCCAAAAATAAAAGTGTCACCGGCAAAACAGTGATGATCGCGCCGGCGGCAATCACCTGGGCATTGCTGCCAAATACGCCTTTCAGATACAGCACGGCGGCTGAGAGCGGCAAATCTTCCGGGCGGCTTAACACGATCGAGGGCCACAGATAATCATTCCAGGCTTCCACCGCGCCTAAAATCGCCACCGTCGCCAGCCAGGGCGCAAGCAGCGGCAGGGCGATATGAAAAAACACCTGGAATTCGCCCGCGCCATCTAAGCGCGCGGCATCCATCAGATCCGCCGGCAGTGCGGCAAACGCTTGCTGCAACATGAAAATCGACACCACATGCACCAGATTCGGGGCTAACACGCCCGCCAGACTGTCATGCCAGCCGAGTTTGCTGATGGTGATGAAATTCACCAGAAAATTGACTTCAGAGGGCAATAGCAGGGTCGCGAACAAAATCCCCAAGGCCAGCCGTTTGCCGCGAAACCGCCAGCGCGCCAAGGCCCAGGCCGCCAGGGTGCAAAACAGCAGGCGCAAGCCGACGGTGGCGGCGGTGATCAGAATCGAGTTGCCCAGATGGCGCGCGATGGGCAGATTGTTCGCCACTTCAACAAAATTGCCCAAACCGGGATTGGCCGGCACAAGCGGCGGCGGCCACAGCGGCGCGCTGTCTTGCGCCAGCGCCTGGCACAGCGTCCACCAAAACGGGTACAGACACAGCGCCGCCATCAAAAACAGCAGCAGATATTGCAACGCGCGCAGGGGCCAGGGACTGCTCATACCGCCCCCTTGCGCCGCGCCAGATGCAAGCACAGCGCCACCGCGATGCACAGCAAGGACGCCAGCATCGAAGCCGCCAGTCCCTTGCCCAGTTGCAAATGCTTAAAGCCCTGGTCATACGCGTAATACAGCAGGGTGAAGCTGGAATTCATCGGCCCGCCCTGGGTCAGCACATCCACTTCCTGATATGTTTTCAAGGCCGCCAGCAGCGACAACAGACTGCACAAGGCTAACGTGGGACGGATCTGCGGCAGCGTGATATGCCAAAAACGGCGCCAGGCCCCGGCCCCGTCCAGACGGGCGGCGGCCAATAATTCCGGCGACACCGCCTGCAGCGCGGCCAGATACATCACCATATACCAGCCCAGACCGCGCCAGAGCGTGACAAACATCACCGCCCAGATTGCGTAATCCTCATCCTGCAACCAGTCGCGTCCCTGCTGCAAAATATGCAAATGGGTCAGCACAAAATTCAGCGCACCCTGTTCATGCAGCAGAAAACCCCAAACAATCCCGACCACAGACACCGTAGTCACCACCGGCAAATAAAAAATCATGCGAAACACATGGATGCCGCGCAAAGCCTGATTCGCCAACAGCGCTAAGGCCAGCGCGGCGGCTTGCATCAGCGGCACAAGTAAGAGAAAACGCAGAGAATTTTGCCAGCCGTTGATAAATAAAGGATCGTCCAGCAAATCGCGATAATTGCGCCAGCCGACAAACTGCGCCGGCTGGCCCAGGCTGTAATCAGTGAATGAGAGCCAGGCCCCATACGCCACCGGCCAGAATGAAAACAGCGCCAGCAAACACAGCGCCGGGGCCAGCCACAACCAGGCGCGCAGGGTGTGGCGGGCGGTGGGCGGATGGCTGGCTGACATGCTTATTTCCCGCCCGGCTTGGCTGATTTTTCCAATTGACGGTTGCAAAACGCCACCGCCTCATCGAGCGCCTGTTTGACCGGCATGCGGCCTGTCACCGCCGCCTCAACTGCGCGGCTTAAGGCGCGTTGCATTTGCTGATAATCGTCAATCCCGGCCACATACAGGGTGCGCGCCTGGGCCACCGATTTGCCGGCCTGCACGCGCGCCAGATCATTTGCGTCGGGGTTTGCCGGCAGCTGCGAAAACCAGGAATCCGCCGCCGCCTTGGCGCTGGTCGGAAACACATTCGCCGCGCGCGCAAACGCCAGTTGATTGGCGTCATTGGTGAGAAAGCGCGCCAATTGCGCCGCCGGCGCGCTGATACTGGCCTCGCTTTGTTTGGGAATCGCGAAATGAAACAGCCAGCCGCCATCCGCAATCCCGCCCGGGCCAAGCGGCGCGGCGGCAATCCCGGTATCGGCAAACACCGCCGGCGCATCGCCTTGCACCCGCTTAATCACAGCGGTGGCGCCGAGCATCATCGCCAGCCGCTTGCTGTTATATGCGGCCAAGACCTGGGAAAAATTGTTTTCCGCAAACAAGCCGTCTTTGAGCAAGGCTTTTTTCTCATACGCAAGCCGGAAGCGCTCGACAAAGGCGATATGCGCGGGCGAGTTGAACACCGCGCGGCCGTCTTTGAACAGCGGCAAACTTTGCTGCAGAAAATAATTGTCCATCTTGCCCAGCGGCGGCGCGAATCCGGCTTGTCCGGTTTTCGCCGCCACCCGTTCCGCTGTGCTTAAAATCTGTTCCAGGGTTTGCGGCGGCTGCGTCACGCCGGCAGCAGCGAGCAGACTTTTGTTATACGCCAGCACATTCGCATTGGTGTAATGCGGAAAGCCCCAGGTCTTGCCCTGAAATTGCAAGTCCGCCAGCGGCCCGCCCAGATACGGCGCCGGCTTGCCCAATTCGGCATCGACCGGTTGCAGCAAACCCTTGCGTGCATATTCGCCGGCCCAGGGCGCATTTAACTGCACCAGCGCGGGCGGTTTGCCGGCGGCCAAGGCCGCCGCCAGCCGCGCTTGCAGGACTTCATGAGGATAGTCTGTCCATTCGACTGTCACGCCGGGGTGCTGCGCCTGGTAGCGTTGGCGCATCTCTTCAAACAAGGGCGTAAAGCGCGGCTTCATGCCCATTGTCCACACCTGCAAGGTCTGGCCCTGGGACAGATTGGCGCTCAAGGCCAGAGCAAGCGCGCTGAGCGTGCGCCAGAGCAGGGGACGGATAGCCGACATCATCGCCTCAGTTGGTTTTGGTGACTTTGGACAAATGGCGCGGCTGATCCGGGTCCATGCCGCGCGCTTTGGCCAGATGCGCCGCCATCACATAAAACGCTTGAATCGCAGTGAGCGGATCAAGATCGGGCAGGCTGGCGGTGGGTAAGAGCAAATCGCGCTCTGTCACATCGGCCGGCGCGGCTAACAGCACGCGCGCGCCGCGCTGGCGCATTTCCGCCGCCAATTGCAGCAAGCTGGCCTGGGCCGGGCCGCGCGTGGCGAAAATCAAGAGCGGGTAGCCTTCATCAATCAAGGCCATCGGCCCGTGTTTGATTTCCGCGCCGGAAAACGCTTCGGCCTGGATGCTGCAGGTTTCCTTGAATTTCAAACCGGCTTCCAGCGCCACCGGAAAACTGATGCCGCGCCCGACTACCATGATATTGCGCGCATCTTTTAACACATCAATCGCCGCCGACCAGTCAACCTCGGCGGCGCGCAGCAAATCCTCCGGCAACTGGGACAGGGCGGCATTCAATTCAGCATCGTTTTGCCAATGCGCCACCAGACGCGCGCCGGCGGCTAAGCTGTTGATAAAGCTCTTGGTGGCGGCCACCGACAACTCCGGGCCGGCGTGCAGCGGCAGCGTCCATTCCGCGCTCTCGCCCAAAGGGGACGCGGTTTGATTCAGCAGCGCGATGGTGGAAGCGCCGCCGGCGCGGAAATAGCGCACCGGCTCCACCACGTCCGGGCTTTGCCCGGATTGCGAAATGGCGATGGTCAAGGCGTCGCGGGTTTGCAGCGGCGACTTGTACAGCGTCACCAAAGACATCGGCAAAGACGCCACCACCTTGCCCAGGCGCGCCATGATCAGGTAGGCCAGATAATTACTGGCGTGGTCGGAACTGCCGCGCGCCACCGTCAGCACATTGGCGAAATTGCGGCTGCGCAAATGGCGTCCCAATTCCTGATACAAGTCAGCGTCTTGCGCCATCAATCCGGCCACCGTGCGGCTGGCCGAACAGGCTTCTTCAAGCATCTTCGAGCTCAATCTGTTCTCCTTCGATAAACACAGCTTTCAATTGCAAATCACGATCCAACACCACCATGTCGGCAAAACAGCCGGCGGCGATGCGGCCGCGCTCAGTCAGTCCCAGATAATCTGCGGCATAGGTCGAGACACGGCGCGAGGCGTCGGCCAGATCCAAGCCCAGCGACACCAGATTGCGCAAAGCTTGATCCAAGGTCAGGGTCGAGCCGGCCAGGGTGCCGTCAGCCGTGCGCACCCCGCCCAGACATTTATTGACCTGCATGCGGCCTAACATATATTGGCCGTCCGGCATGCCGGTGGCGGCGGTGGAATCGGTGACGCAATACAGGCGCGGAATGGCGCGCAAAGCCGCCTTGATCGCACCCGGATGCACATGTAAGAGATCAGGAATCAGCTCGGCATACTCGGCATGCGCCAAGGCCGCGCCGACCATGCCCGGCTCGCGGTGATGCAAGCCGCTCATGGCGTTGAATAAATGGGTGAAGCCGGCAGCGCCATGATGCAGCGCGGCCACGCCGTCTTCATAGCTGCCCAGCGAGTGACCGATCTGGACCCGGATGCCGGCTTGCGTGAGCGCCTGCACCAGCTCCAGATGGCCGGCGATTTCCGGCGCCACCGTAATCACCGGCATCGGCGCCAGCGCGGCCAGACGGCGCACTTCGTCAATATTCGCCGCAGCGGTGAAATCCGGTTGCGCGCCCAGTTTGCCGGCATTGATATACGGCCCTTCCAGGTGCGCCCCCAGCACACGCGCACAGCCGGGGCGGCGTTCGCGGCAGGCCTGGCCGATGGCTTGCAGCGCCAGCTCGATTTCAGCCAGCGGCGCGGTCATGGTGGTGGCCAGAATGCAGGTCGCGCCATGGCGCGCATGCGCGCGCGCAATCGTGTGCACCGCATCGCCGCCTTGCATCGTATCCTTGCCGCCGCCGCCATGCACATGCAAATCAATAAAGCCGGGCAGAATATACGGTTGCGTATCCTGTCCAGGATCGCAAGCCTGTCCCGTGATGCGGGAAATATGGCTGTCAAATTCGACTGCGCCGGCCAGCCAGCCGTGCGGCGTCAAAATCGTGCCGCGTAGCGTTTGCTTATTCATCTGCGCGACTCCGCTACGAATTCATAATAATCACTGCGGCAATAAGAATGCGTGAGTTCAATCGCACTGCCGTTTTCCAAATACCCGATGCGCGTAATGTGCAACATCGCCACGCCTTGCCGGATGCCGGCTAAACGCGCCTGCTCGGCGCTGGCGTTAATCGCGCGGATGTGCTGCAGCGCGCGCACCGGAACCGTGCCGCATGATTCCAGATAGCCATACAGAGAATCCGTGACATGCGCCGGATTGGGTAAAAACTGCAGCGGAATGGTGCTGGTTTCAATCGCCATCACCACATCATCCGCCGTGCGCAAACGTTTCAAGCGCGCCACCATCGTATTCGGCGACAGGCCCAGGCTCATCAATTCTTCCGGCGAAGCCACCCCGGTTTCGCGCAACAGCCACTGGCTGCCGGCGTTAAAGCCGCGCAAATTCAATTCTTCAGAAAAGGAAGATAAGCGCGATAAAGGTTGTTCCAGTTTGGGCGTGATATACGTGCCCGAGCCGCGCCGGCGCGTCAGCATGCCGCGTTCGCACAGCATATCAATCGCTTTGCGCGCGGTGACGCGCGAGATATGCAGCGAATCTGACAGCATGCGCTCAGAAGGCAGCGCTTCATTCGGGCGCCACACGCCGGCGGAAATGCTCTCAGCCAGCTTATTGGCCAGCTGCAAATACAGCGGCGTGACGCTGTCAGCGTCAGGCCGGAATTGGCGCAATTGCTGTTGCAATTGCAAAGAAGCGTGCTGGCTCATACAGTTTGTCGGGAAGGTGGGTTACAGGACGCCGGCCTCATGCCAGCGCCTTGTGTTTCATATGCTGACGGATTAATTCCAAGGCCCCGGCGGCGGCGTCGCCTTGCGGCGCGCGCAGGCGCGCTTTGAGCGTCTCTGGCAGATATTCCGTAAGCGGCGCGGCCAAGCCGCCGCACAGCGCAATCGGAACCGTGCCGGCGGGGTCGAGCGCGGCGGCGATTTTCGCCACTTCCTGACCTGCGGCTTGCATAAACGCCAGCGCGGCGGCGTCGCTGCCGGCATATTCAATCACCAGGGGCGCTAATTGCGCATAATTGGTCTGGGTGGCGCGCGCTAACCAGTCAAACAGGGCGTCGCGCTCGCCGCCGCAAAATTCCAGCACCGCGCGCGCGAATTGGGTGTTGGCGGCGCGTCCATCCAGCGCATGTTGCGCATATTGCACCGCGCGCATGCCAAGCCAGGCCCCGGAGGCTTCATCAGAAGAAGGAAAACCCCAGCCGCCAACTTCGCGCCGCACGCCATGCGGCAGCAGCGCCTCGCCGACGCTGCCGGTGCCGATGGCGATAATCGCGCCCGGTGCGCCGCCATGCGCGCCCAGCAGGGTGGTGAAGGCATCGGTTTCCAGCGCCATGGCGGCGAAACCGGGATTTTTGGCGGTGAATTTGGCCGCCCATTGTTTATTGTGCACGCCGGCTAAGCCCAAACCAATCGCCAGCTCTTGCAAAGGCGGGCGCGCGCGCCCGGATTCGGCAAAGGCATTGTTCAAGGCGTCCAGCACTGCATGCCAGGCCTGGCTGATGCCATGCATTAAACCGGAAGGGCCGGCCACGCCGCGCGCCACTTCCTGCCCGTCAATGGTCTCCACCCGCACCCGGGTGCCGCTGCCGCCGCCATCGACGCCGATCACATATTCAGCAAAATTCTTCACATTCAGATCCATGGTTGGCGCGCTTGAGGAAGCTTGCCAGATTGACACATACCAGCATGATACCGGTATTCTCTGGCGCTTCAGTCTCCTCACTACACCGTTTCCGGCGTCATTCAAGTCGCGCTTTGCTTTTGTTATCCGCTGTCCTGCCGTGCGCCGCTGTGGCGCATATTGCCCGGCACACACAAACCGGCCTGATCTGTTATGTGGAAAATTCGGCAAATGCAGAAAATATCCAAGCGCTATACGGAAAAATGGGCGTATAGAAAAGGAAAGTTTGTTTGCTGTCTTTTCCCATGCGAGGCAAACCCGGGGTGTGCTGCAAGACTTCTGGCACTATAGGGATGCTGCATCTGGTTGTCAACAGGTATTTAAGTGGTATTGAAAAAAATTCTGAAATTGCACCAGAATGGTGCGAATGAGCATCTGAAAGCCCATTGGAGATGCTGGAAGAGCTTGGGAAAGGCGGGCGGGGGCTTGGTTTTGGTCTTGGTTTGGTATTGCATATTTTTCAGGCGGGGCCTCCACTGCGCCCCGCCTGCCCAGCCGCTGCTTACACCGTTTTAGTCAAGGCCTGCCCATCCGGCTTGCGTCCGGTGGCGCGTAAGTTCACTACTTTGCCCAGCAAATCAAACCAGAAAGGCGCACCCAGAGAAATCGCGAAAATCGAAATTGACAAGCCGATGATTTTGCCTAACACATGCCAGATGTCGTGATGCCAGGGCTTGCGCCAGGCCTTGGCCGGGTTTGGCGCTTTTTCGCCCGCGCCTTGCGGCTTGTCGCCGGCCTGCGCAGCGGCGGGCCGCTTGCCGCTCATCCAATCGCCCGCCATTTTCAGCGGGTTTTCATCTTCCGCCCAGCCCAGCGGCAGTTTGACATTTTCATTATTCACATACTTCACAATGTAGTCTGTCACTGCAGATGACACTTGCGCGCCGCCCGGATTCGCGGCTTCCCCGTCGGCCACGTTCTGGCTTGCCGCCGCCGGCTTTTGCGCTTCCATGGCCGCCTTTTTATCCAATTCCACCACTTCCGACGCTGCCGACACCAGCGCGCCGCGCATTGCGCTGTCATTCATCAAGCGCACCGCCAATTGCAAACTGTCCACATTGCAGGCCAGCACCAGAATCGTGGCGAAAATATAGGAAATATTTTGCGACCAGCGCTTATACCAGCCCGAGACCCGATCCATGCTTTGATTGAACCAGCCTTCCAGGTTTTGGCGGTAATTTTCCAGCGCATCGTCGCCGGCTTGCATTTGGCGCCGGGTTTTATCCAGCAATACCGTCAAGACTTCGCGCGTATGTCCCTCCGGCAAATGGGCGATGCCGCGCGCCAGATCGTCCAGCGTGGCCGGCAGCTGGTCTTTCAACTCGCGTCCGAGCACAAGCGAAGTGCGTGACAGATCCAGACTGGCGCGCAGTTCTGCGCGTTGCTGCGGCGTATCCGCCTTGGCCAGCGCGGCGCGGCGCAAGGCCAAAAGCTTGGGCGCGGCTTGCGCCGTCTCCAGCGCATTTTGCGCCGCCAGCAGCGCCTGCGCCGCATGACTGTCATTGGCCTGGTCGCGGGCATTGCTTTGCGCTTGCGCCAGCTGATGTTTTGCATTCTCAATCTGGGTTTGCAGAGCGGTTTCCGCGTGTTGCTGGCGCGCCTTGGCCGCTTCAATGGTGGCTGTATCGGCCGCAGCCTGGGCCGCGAACAAGGCTTCATCCGCCGCTTCTGCCTCAAGCAAAGCCGGGCTTTTGGCGGCGGCGGCCAAGCCGTGCGAGGTCAGCAAATCCAGCAAGGCCAGTGAAAAATTGTCCGGCGGCATATACGAAGGCGGGCGGTTGGCTTTACTGTCGCTGATGGCGTTGCGCGAAATGCCGGTGATCAAGCCATGCTCATACAGCTGCCGCGCCAGACCGTTGAACAGCGGGTCATTGAGCATGTTTTTAATCCCCTCCAGCAAATTTTTGCCGCGCTTATTCAAGAGCGTGGACAGGGTTTCATTTAACGCCGTGCACAATACGCCAAACAACAGGTAAATAAACATCATGCCAATGGCGACGTCGATGATGCTGGAACCGGGCATGGCAACCTCCGCAACAGATGGTGGAAACGCGATTTGTAAGGAAACGCCATTGTGCCCGACCAATCAGTGTTGCGCAGCAATTTCATGCCACTGTCGCATTTATGGCAAGATGGCGCTATGTCCCGCACCACAGCTGCACACAGGGCGGGAAGGCTGGATTTGTTTCCATATGGTAATATAATGTTTGCATGGCAATACGTCATGCGCTGTCAATATTTTTCATTAAAGGCAAAACGGGATATGAAAAGACGTGATTTCCTGCAATACGCAGGTGCGGCTGCGATGTTGGGTACGGTTGCTGCGCCAGTGCTGGCGCAACCGGCTGACAATAAATTTGCGCTGGTGGGATTTGATGAATCTGCGCAAAAGCTGCTGCGTCTGGAAAACTATCTCGGCAAAGTCTGTCTGATCAGCTTTTTCACCTCGGCCTGCAATTTATGCAATCACGATTTGAAATTGATGCGGGAATTTTATCTGAGTAATAAAAAGAAAGATTTCATGCTGATCGGCGTGAATATGGATGACAGCCGCAACGATTTTGACAGCTACCGCAAACTGGTCGAATTGACCATTCCGAAAGAGCAAAGCTTCCCGCTGCTGTGGCGCAAAGGGACGGAGTACGTGGATAACTTCGGCCCGATCAAGCAAAAGCCGACCCACTTCGTACTCGACAAAGCGCACAAGCTGGTCTTCAAGCGCGAAGGCACATTCCAGCCGGACGACTGGAACCGCGTGTGGGATAAGGTCAACGGGCAATAAGCCAGCCGGGCGCATACTGGCGGCGGTATTGCGTGGCAGGCTGAGGCAAGATGAAGACGCGTCCTTGGCTGGACGCGGCTTGTGTGTCAAGGTATGGCTTGAAGCTGGCTGACATGCGCCAGGGGACGTGCTCTACTTTTTGTTAAAACTGTTTTCAATCGCGCTCGCCGCCACCACATCGCCCACATTGCTGCCGATGATGGTGATGTTGTTCACGGTGTGCGCTGCTGCAGCTGCAGCTGGCGTCGGCTCAGGCGCTGCGGCATGCTTGTCAAAATACAACTTAAGCTGCTGCGCAAACTGCAGTTTTACATCTGCTGTGCTCTTGTAATTGGTCCAAAAATGGCCCAGGGTATTGAGCTTGTCCTGGAAGGCCCACAGCGATTGCATATCTTCGCGGTTGATGGTGGCGGTGTTTAAGGCCGCTTCACGGAAGAAGGTGTAAATCCAGGGCTTGCCGCTGGCTTGAAATTGCGCGTGCGCCACATCAAATTCTTCTGCCGTGTACTTGCCGGTTTTGGTGGCGAACAGGGCCAGCACGATATCGCATTGCTTGAGCGCGGCATTGTAATCATCCTGCTTGCGCGTGGCTGACATCGCATCCAGGAAATATTCCCAGCGGATGATTTTCAAATACCGGCCTTGTTCGCGCAAATCATCATTCATCTGACGCAAAAACAAATCCAGCGCATCGCGTTCTTCGCGCATCTCAGCAGATGAGGCCAGGAAAATCGTGGTGTCTTTGCTGCTGGCCGGGATGGGCGGGGGCGGCATTTCATTCTCCTCTGCAATCAAAGCGGCAGCGTTGCGGCCATAGCGCCGTGCGCGCTGATCGGCGGCGCGGCGCTCCAGGCTGACAAAAAGTTGCAACACCTGGTTCACATCATAGACCGCGCCGGATTCGGCGATGAATTCATCCTGGCCGGCTTCGGCATGCGCCAGCACTTGCGCATAGGAGGCGCGTGCGGTGTCCACGGTCTCCATGATGTCTGCGCGCGTCGAGGCGGGGCGCAGCAAGGCGCGTGTTGGCAAGAGCAAGAATTCTTTGTAATCAACTGCGCTCAACCTGCCTAAAATAGTCGCCAGGGTATCGCGTAAAATATTCAGATAATCCCGCGCATCATGGCCGCTCAGCCAAAATTGCAGGCGGCGGCTGCGATAATCCACCAGCAGCAGGGCGCGCGCATTCCTGTTTGCCGCTTGCAACACCACCCCATATTGCCAGACCAATTGCTTGCCTTGTTCTGACATAATTTCCGCATGTCGCGTGACAATCAATTCCGGCAAAATATGGCGCGGTAAAAACACCGGGAAAAATAATTCAAACATCAAAGCCTCGCTCTGGTAAGTCGCAATCGCGGGCTGCTCCACAGTCAATAGCGCGGGGATGATGTAGGTGTTTGCTTTGTTCGCCAAGGCGTAGCAGAGTTTAAATTCCTGCATTGCGCTTATAATCAGATGGCAATGGCTGGCGGTGTAAGAAAGTAAATTGCCATGTAAATCTATTACCTTGTTTTGCGATAAGATATCGATGACTTCATGCGCCGTAATCTGCGCCCGCTTGGCATACATCACCGTGTACACACCCCAGGTCAGCCAGCGCGGATTTAAAACATAACCATCTGCAAAAGGCAGCGTTTTGAAATGAATAATCACGCCCAATTTATCTAATATATCCAATAACCATGCGCGTCCGGCGTTGATGTCCCTTGTAATGTGATATTGTTCGCATAAGGCTTCAAATGCCGCTTTGCTTAAAAATGAGGTTTTCGGGGTTTGTTCGCGCAAATTTTGCATCACTGCAAATTGCTCTGCTGTGAATAATATTTGATGCGTGCCAAGTTGGCGCAATTGCTGACAAAATTCCTGATGGAAAGCCTGGTAGTGTGAAGCATGGCTATCCTTGGCATGCCGGCAGGAGAGCGGGAAATAACGCACAATATTGGGATATTTTTGCTTCAACATCCCCATATCAATATTCAAATCCACTTCTTCGGCGCGATTGCCAACGATGATGATATTGGCATTGCCGCCAAAACTCTTCACATGCTCCAGCCAATATTCCGCCTGTTCTGTGGCATTGATTTCACTGCGCGCACTGATGACCAGCACATATAAGCAGGATTCACGTAAAAATAATTGATGCGTGGCATGCGCCATCACCTGGCCGCCGAAGTCCCATAAATGGGCTTTGATTTGCGTGCCAGGCACTGACCATTCATGAATATCGACGCCAGGCGTTTGTTCTTCCCGCGCTTGCACTGGCAAATCATGCAATACGCGGATTAAAGAAGTTTTGCCCGCTTCGCCATGGCCAATAAAAATAGCCCGCACTAAATTCAATGGCGCGCTTGCGCTTTTATTGCGAATGCGCATGAGGTAGGCATTGACGGCGGCGGCGCCTTGTTGATAAAGCGAATCCGGTATGGTCGCAGCTTCAAGCAAGAGCTTAAAATCAGATGGTTTGCCAAGCAGGCGTTCTTGATAGAAATCCAGCCAAAATTGAAAACCTGGATCAAGGGCGAGCGCGGCTTTTTTAAATTCAGGCAGCAGGGTTTGAATAAAATTAGGGATGCGATCTGGCCATAATGGCTGTTCCAGAAAAGCCGTGATATTTTCTGGCGCGGCAGATATTTTTTTAATATCTGCCTGGGTGGCGTGGATGATATAATCGGCGGCGGAGTCGGCGGCGGCGGCGTAGGCGGCGGCGGCGGCGGCGTCGGCGGCGTAGGCGGCGGCGGCGGCGGCGTCGGCGGCGGCGGCGGCGTAGGCGGCGTAGTCGGCGGCGTCGGCGGCGTAGGCGGCGTAGTCGGCGTAGTCGGCGGCGGTGGCGTAGGCGGCGGCGTCCAATGAGCGACGCCGCCACACCATCATCTGCTCCAAAGGTATTTTCCTGTCTTTGGCTTGCGTGAAGCTGGCATTGCAAGCCCCTAAAAGCGCCAGTAAATGTTCTGCCCTGCGATTTTCCGGCCAATACTCAAACCGCTCAGTTTGATTCTTTGAACTCTGGGCCAGGATGGGCAAGGTGCGCAAAGCGCACCGCGCTGCAAAGGCCAGCACAGCACGAAGCGGTAGTTTTTCCAAAGAAGCCCGAACTTCCCGCCTGAAGCTTTCCCTATTCACACCCCCCCCTATGCAGCAACAGAAACCGCCAGTATAAGCCATTCCCGCGCCCAGTCATGAATATGCACTCAGGCCAGCAGCCAATAGCGCAATGCTGCTGAATAACTGAATATTGGCAGGAGCGGCTTTAGCCGCGAAAACAGCCTTGGCAGACCGCAAGCGCCGATTCGGGGCCAATGTGCCAAATCCCCTCCCTAATTCATTTTGCAGCCAGTGATGGCGCCAAGCGCTGTCTGTGGCAAAGCGCACAGCCGCATTGTCAGCGGGCAGGAGCGGCCTTAGGCGCGCAAACGCAGCGCGCCAAATCATCTGCCGGTTTTCGCGCCTGCATTCGCTTTTGCAAGCAAGGCCGTCCATCGGCGCCGCGCATGGATTGGCGCAAGCGCACCTGCCTCGCCCATGCTTTTCCTCACCATGGCGCCGGATGGGTGCGCATCCAATGATTCGCGATATCAATTCTGCGCGCCACCCACACCCCGGGCTTGCTCAAGACATAATCCAAAAAGCGCGCCAGTGAGGCTGCGCGCGCCGGGCGGCCCAGCAGGCGGCAATGCATGCCGATGGATAACATTTTCGGCTGATTCAAGCCTGCCGGGTCGCCTTCCGCATACAGCACATCAAAGGCGTCTTTCAAATAATCAAAAAACTGGGTTCCGCTGTTAAAACCCTGCGCGGCGGCAAAGCGCATATCGTTGGTGTCCAAGGTGTAAGGGACGATTAAGTGCGGCGTTTGCTGTGTCCCGCCTTGCGGGTTCTGATGCGTCACCAATTGCCAGAACGGCAAATCATCGCCGTAATAATCAGCGTCATAGGCAAAGCCGCCATGTTCCACCACCAGCCGGCGCGTGTTGGGCGAATCGCGCCCGGTGTACCAGCCCAGCGGCGCGCTGCCGCACAGATCGCGCAAAATCTCAACCGCCTGCGCCATATGCGCGCGCTCGGTGGCTTGGTCGATCTGCTGGTATGAAATCCAGCGCAAGCCATGGCAGGCGATTTCATGTCCCAATTCGCAAAACGCCGCCGCCGCTTCCGGGTGCCGCCGCAGCGCCTCGGCCACCGCGAAAATGGTGAGCGGCAGGCGGCGTTCTTCAAACAGCCGCAACAGCCGCCACAAACCGGCGCGCGAACCATATTCATACAGCGATTCCATGCTCATATGGCGCATATTGAAACTTTGCGCACCGATGATTTCAGACAAAAATGTCTCAGAACCGGCATCGCCATGCAGTACGCAGTTTTCGCCGCCTTCTTCATAATTCAACACAAATTGCAGCGCGATTCTGGCGCCTTGCGGCCAGGCGGCGTGCGGCGGCGTGCGGCCATAGCCGATCAAATCGCGGGGGTAGGGCAGGGACATGGCGGCTCCTTTGCGGTGGGAATCTTGGCAGGGTAATCAAAAACCGTGCGTTTGTGCAGATCGCGTTGCGCTTTTTCAAATACGGCGCACCAGCTTTTTTACGCCTTATTTCGCGGGTGCATGCTATCGTCCGTTTTCTTTGGCGACTTTTTCAGCGATAGGGGATATTCATGTGGCAGCTTGGTTTTGGATTGGTTCTGCTGAGCAGCCTGGCGCTGCCGCAGCTGGCGTACAGCGCAGACGCGGCCCAGCCTGGCGCGGCGATGCAGCATGACGGTTTTTTACAGCAAACCCCGCCCAACCCAAGCCAGGCTCTGGTGTATGTGTATCGCAGCGACTCTTATCTGCTGGATGAGCATGCGATTACGCTGAGTTTCAATGGTAAGCGCTTGATGAGCCTGGAGCGGCACACTTATTCCTGGGTGTATCTGGCTCCGGGCGAGTATGAGATCCGGCAGCGCTGGCCGGCGGAAGTCCCGGTCGGGCGCGATACCCGTCTGCAGCAGCGCTTTGAAGGCGGCAAGACGTACTTTTTGCGCTTCGATGCCTTCCTCAAAGAAGTGTTGCAGAGAAACCATCCGAGTTGGAAGTTTTATCTGACTGAACGTTCAGCGGTATTGGAGCCGATGCGCGGCGCCAGAGCCGTCCCGTCCCTGCCTGCAGATTGAAAGCCAGCCCCGGTTTTGGCTTTTCATAAGAAATCGCTTTCACAAAACTGAAATAAATCTCCCAAAAAAGCTGAAAGCGCAAGGCAAATCCAGCCGAAACAGCAATCCATCCGGCACGCCAGGCCCAAACATGGCTGGCAACCCTGATCAGCACAGCGCGCCGCGCCTTGCTTTTTGTCAAAATCAAATTTCCCCTATGAAATAAGGAGTGCCAGAAAGCTCGATAGTGGCTTCAAGGCGCACCGCCATGCTGTTTTTTTCTGCATTATCTGCCAGCTTGTGCCACAAATGTATTTTGAATACAATGCAAACGCTTTCATAAATGTATTAATACTACATTGCCGGCAGGCAATCAAAACAGCACAATATTCTGGAGGAGGAAGGTATGAAGCAACATCAGATCAGCAAGCTCTGTCTGGCGCTGGCCCTGGCCATGAGCGGTATGGCTTTACATGCGGGACCGGCAACGCCGGCGGCAGCGCCGGGGCAGGCGGTGAAAGCGGCCGCCTGGCAGCTTGGCGGGCCGCCCGCGCATGCGCAAGGGAGCAATTCGGTGCGCGCCGGGGTCACAAATCTGGCCGACTGGCCGTATGTGGGCAGCAAAATCGTTAAAGATCCGGCGATGGAAGCGCGCATTGCGCAAATCGTGGCCGGCATGACACTGGCGCAAAAAATCGGCCAGATGACGCAGCCGGAAATCAAATCCATCACCCCGGCCCAGGTGCGCCAGTATTACATCGGCTCGGTGTTAAACGGCGGCGGCTCCTGGCCCAACAATAATAAGCGCGCCAGCGTTGCCGATTGGCTGAACCTGGCGGATCAGTATTACAACGCGTCGATTTCCACCGATATGGCGGTGAAGATCCCGATTTTATGGGGCACGGATGCGGTGCATGGTCACAATAATGTGTATGGCGCGACGCTGTTTCCGCACAATATCGGGCTGGGCGCGGCGCGTGATCCTCTGCTGGTGCAAAGGATCGCCGCCGCCACCGCCATCCAGGTGCGCGCGACCGGCATCAATTGGGCCTTTGCGCCCACGTTGGCGGTGGCGCGCGATGTGCGCTGGGGCCGCAGCTATGAGAGCTTTGCCGAAGATGCGATGCTGATCAACAGCTATGCCAGCGCCTATATCAATGGCCTGCAAGGCGTGTTGAAGACTGACGCGAATGTGGTCGGCACGGCCAAGCATTTTATCGGCGACGGCGGCACGGCGAATGGCGTGGATCAGGGCGAAAGCCAGGTCAGCCTGTCAGAAATGATCAACCGCCACGGCCAGGGGTATTACGGCGCGCTGGCGGCTGGCGCGCAAACTGTGATGGCCTCATTTAACAGCTGGAATAACCCGCAACAAAACATCGCGGTTGGCAAAATGCATGGCAGCAAGGCGATGTTGACCGATGCCTTGAAGCAGAAAATGGGCTTTGACGGCCTGGTGGTGTCGGATTGGAATGGCATCGGCCAAGTGCCCGGTTGCAGCAACAGCAGCTGCGCGCAGGCGATTAACGCCGGCTTGGACATCATCATGGTTCCCGATGAATGGCAAGCCTTCATCACGAACACCATCAACCAGGTGAATGCCGGCCAGATTCCCATGGCGCGCATCAATGACGCCGTGACCCGCATTTTGCGCGTAAAAATGCGCGCAGGTTTATTCAATTACAAAAAGCCATCGGCGAATGCGTATGCGACTTCGCCGGCGAATTTGCAAGCGCGCGCGCTGGCGCGCGAAGCGGTGCAAAAATCGCTGGTGCTCTTGAAAAACAATGGCGGCCTGCTGCCATTTGCGCGCGGCAAGCGGATTCTGGTGGTGGGCAAGGGCGCGGATAATCTGGGCTTGCAAGCCGGCGGCTGGTCGCTGAGCTGGCAGGGCGATGGCAACAGCAATGCCGATTTCCCGAATGGCGACACGATTTTGAGCGGCCTGCGCCAGGCCGGCGCGGTGACATACAGCCTGGATGGCAAAGGCGTGAATGTGTCGCCGGATCAATTTGATCTGGTGCTGGCGGTGATCGGCGAAACCCCGTATGCCGAGGGTTCGGGCGATATCGGGGCCGGCTCATTGCGTCACAGCGCGCGTTATGCCGAAGATTTGAGCGTGCTGCAAAGCGTGGCCGGCAAGGGCGTGCCGGTGGCTACCGTGTTTTTATCCGGGCGCCCGCTGTATGTGAATGATTTGCTGAATCTGTCCAACGCCTTTGTCGCCGCCTGGTTGCCGGGGACAGAAGGGCGCGGCGTAGCCGATGTCTTGTTTAAAAACAGTGCGGGACAGGTGAATATTCCATTCAGCGGCAAACTGCCGTTCACCTGGCCGGGCGGGCCATGCCAGATTGTGCATGCGGATGACGCCGGGGCCACACCCTTGTTTGCGTATGGCTATGGTTTGGCCTCGGGCGCGCACGGCAATCCGGGCATCTTGCCGGTGGATAATACGCGCAGCTGCAGCAGCGCTTCGGGCAGCGTGCCGGTGTTTAATCAAACTGAAAAAGCGCCATATAAATTGTATGCCGGCAGCGCCGCGAATGATTGGCAGGGCGTGGCGATAGGCAGCGATTTGAATGCGGTGATCAATGTGCCGGCAAGCAATCCTTCGATTTCAGTCGCCACCAGTCAAATCAATGTGCAGCAGGACGCCAAGAAAATCACCTTTAACGCCGCCTCCCAGCTGTATGCGCAAAGCGCGCAAGCGGTCGATTTTTCAGCTCTGGCGGCGAATGGCGCTTTGATGTTTGATCTGGTCACGCACAGTCTGCCGCAAGGCGCCAGCATGCTGGCGATGGACTGCGGCTGGCCCTGTCGCGGCGCGCTCAATCCCGCCTATCTGTTTTCGCGCGCGCCCTTAAACCAAAAGCAAAGCGTGACGATCCCCTTATCCTGTTTTGCCGCCAAGGGGGCGGATATGAGCAAGATCAACACGCCGTTTTTGCTGTTTGCGGAAAAGCTGCAAGTCAGCGTGACAAATATCCGCGTGGTGCAGGGCGCAGCCGGCAATGCAGATGCGATTGCCTGCAGCAACTTGCCTTAAATTTACCGCAAAGACAAAGCTGGCAGGCGCCTGCGCGCCCGCCAGCTGCGCTGGCCACCCCGACTAAGGCGGGGAGTCTCAACTGTCCCGCTTATTGTTGATGACGCTCTTTCTCCAGCCGCGCTTGCAATCGCGCGCCGGCCCCTTGCGCCAGCTTGCTGCAGGCTTGCGCATCCACCAGCGCTTGCTGCGGTTGCGGCCCTAAGCGTTGCCACATGGCGCTGGCCGATGGATGGGGCGTGAGCAGGATCTCGCACGGCAGGCCGGCCACCATTTGCAGGGTTTTGCGGAAATTCGCCACATATGCCGGGTTGTCAGAAAAGCGGTAAGTATCATCCGAAATCGCAGTCAGGCTGTCCACATAAGCCATTTGCCGGCATTGCTTGTCTTCACAGGATTGCCAAGTCCAGCTGCCGCCGCCCGGGCTGTGGCCGGGGCCGGCGTGGGCTTGCAATTGCAGGTTGCCGCTGCGCACAATTTGCCCATGTTTTAAGGGCTGCAGATTGGCCACTGGCGCCATCGCATCCAATTCCAAAAATTGCGGATCTTCGCGCGTCGCCTTGCCGCTTTGCAACACGGGCAGCGCCGCCGGCAGCGCATGCACCTGCGCCCCGCTGACACGCTGCAAATGCGCCACTCCGCCGGCATGGTCAAAGTGTTCATGCGAAATCAAAATATGCCGCACATCTTGCATCTTAAAACCGAGCGCTTTGATATTCGCTTCAATCAAGGGGCCGCCCTTATTGGTGGCGCCGTCAATCAAAATATGTCCCTGCGGCGAAGTGATCAAAAGGGAGGTGATGCCGCAAGTGCCGACATACCAGGTGTTGCCAAAAATCTTAAATGGCTTGGCCGGATCATTCCAGCCGGAATCATTGTGGCAGGCGGCGGGGCTTGCGCTGGCAGCTTCCGCGCCGGCCTGGTGCGCCTGCGCCGGGCTGAACAACAGGCTGACGCTAAAGGCCGAAATCAATACATGCTTCATGGTGGGCAGAGTGTTGAATCAAAGGCGGCAAACATAGCATATTGTTGTGCGGAATCTGCAGGTTTGCGGCTGGCAGGCCGGGGAAAATTGTCTGCATGCCGGGGCTGCTGCTCAAACAAGGCCAGTGCTTTTGCTGCGGACTGCATCGGGACTGAAGGCCCTCCCACAAGCGGCGCAAAGCTCGGCGCCAGCTCAGCCAGCAGCAATATTGCAGCCACAAATTGCAAAACCCGCAACATCCCTGTTCCCATCCCTTTAGCTTACAATCAGCATCAAACCACCCGCAACCGCCCCGGGAGCCAGTATGCCGATTGAGCGTATTTTGAGCATCAGCAAACAATACAACATCGCCCAGCAAGATTTCTTGCATGTACAGTTACTCGACGCCGGACAAGGCGAATTCATCGAAGAGTATGACGATATCGTGCTGCCGCGTGCAGACGATGCGCTCTGTCCCGGCTATAGCGTGGGCCAATTTCTGCAAGGCTTTCACCGTGGCGAACCCTTGCTGGAAGAAGCCCGCCATTATGGCTGCCTGCTATATCAAGCCTTATTTTCCCATTCACCCAAACTGGCGCCGCAATGGCAGGCCGCCTGTACGCAAGCCGCCGCGCGGGATGCCAATGGTCAGCCGCTGGGCTTGCGCCTGGAAATCCGCATCGCACAAGACAGCCCGGCCCTGAGCTGGGATGGCGCGCCCTTGTCCATGCTGCCGTTTGAACTGCTGCATGACGGCAAAGGTTTTTTATTCCTGCGCCCGCGCTGGAGCAGTTTTCGCACTCAGCGCAACCAAGCCACGCGCGCGCCGCATGCCAGGGCGGCGCGGCAGGCGTCTTTGCCGCGTGTGATGCTGGCGTATGCGAATACCTGCAATCTGAATGGCGCACGACTGCCGCAACAGGATTTCATCGTCCATGAGCAAGCCTTGCAAGTGCTGCAAAAAGAGGGCAGGGCAGATTGCTTGCCCCCTTTGCGCCACGCCAGCAGAGAAAATTTGGATCAAAGCTTGAGGGACAACGCACCGCAAGTCTTGATTTGGATAGGCCATGGCGCCAGCCAAGGCAGTGCGCTGCTGCTGCATAATCAAACCCATCCCGCCTACCCGCAAGACACGGGCGAGTCCATCAGCGCCCAGGACTTTGCCTGCCTGGCGAACCAGGCCAAGCTGGATTTGGCCATGCTGTGGAGCTGCCATGGCGCCGGCACGTCGCAAGAGCTGAGCCAGGGCGTGGCTGAAGCCTTGCTCGACCCGGATTATGGCGATGTGATGGCGGTGCTGGCGGCCCATTCTGCGCTGGACGCGAAGTTAAGCGCCCAATTTTCCAGCCATCTGCTGCAAAACCTGGCGCAGCGCGCCGATGGCGATTTGGAGCAAGCTTTGGCGGCATCGCGCGCCGCCATGTCAAGTGACACGCTGTTTTGGGCCAGGCCGGTGCTGCATTCACGCGCCAAACGGCAGCAACCGGTGTATCAATTACCGAAACTGAGCGCCGCGCCGCCCGCCGCGCCCGCGCTGTTGCGCGACTTGCCGTCACTGCCGCCGCTCAGTCCGCATTTCAGCGGGCGCGATGATGCCTTGGCGCATGCCATCGACAGTTTGCAAACGCATGCCGTGCTGGTCTTGGAAGGTATGGCCGGCGTGGGCAAAACCGCGCTCGCGCTCGCCCTGGCGGCGCACTGGCGCGCCCAGGGCAAAAGCGTGGCCTTTGTCGCCATGCATGCGTTGGCCGACTTGAGCCAACTTAAATATGCAATGGCGCAATGGCGCGGCTTGCAGGAAGTGAGCAGCGATGCAGAGTTATTCGCCGCCTATCACAATCTTGATTGGCTGCTGCTGGTGGACAATGCCGAAGACATTTTGCAAGACGCTCCCATGCAAAACAGTATGCTGGCGTTTTTGCAAGGCATGCGCGCCGCTTCGCCGCATTTCCGCTGCCTGCTGACCTCGCGCCGCGCGCTGCCGCAAGCCCAACCCTGGATCGCCGCGCGCGAAGTGCCGCCGCTGGCCAGCGGCGACGCCTGCGCCTTATTTATCGCCAGCGCCGGCCCGCGTTTAGCGCCAGCCGACCATGCCAAGCTGCCGCAGTTGATGGAAAACATCGCCTGCAATGCGCGCGCCATTGTTTTACTTGCTGGCCAGCTTGGCGCGCAAATCGGCGTGGCGCAATTATTGCTGCGCCTGGCGCAAGCCGGGCCGTCTGCCATCAGCACCGAAGAGTTATTCCAAGACCCGGTGCCGGAGAATTGGAGTGTGGCGAAAAAGAAGCGTTTTGCACAAGAAAGCCTCTTGCTGTCTATGCAACTTACCTTGGATGCCGCCGGGCGGGAAAACCCGCATGCGCTGCTGCTGTTTGATGTGCTGGGCGCGTTTCCTGCTGGTTTGGCGCAAGAGTTATTGCCGCATGCAGATTTTCCCTGGCTGGCGGATGCGCTGTCGATTTTGCTGCAATACCATTTGCTGAGCTTGCATGGCGAAACCAGGCGCTTGCAGCAGGCGGCGCCGCTGGCTGTGTTTGCGGCCTTGCGTTTGCAAAAGCGCGAAGATCAAGAGCAGGCTTGGCCCTTGTTATGGGCTTTGTATCAGCGCTTGGCGGCGCGGACAGTTGCTTGCGGTAATAAATTTGGCACAGAGGAAATGCCGCAAGCCTTGCGTTGGATGCAAATGGAAGAAGGCAATTTGTTGCAAGCGTTGGCGCAATTGGCGGCGCGGGGGGATGAGGCAAGCGCGGATTTGGCGCTGGGCTTGCTGCAAGACCTGGGGAAGAGTTTTGACTTCGGTGACAGGGCGCAGGCTGGGGTGGAGAAGCTTGGCAAATTGCTGCAATCGGTTTTCAAGGTTTGGCCACGGCATGCTGCAAGTCCTGTCGGGCATCGTGTTCTGGGCAACTTGAAGCTGTTCGTGGACGATTTGCCAGGGGCGCGCGCGGACTGCCAAAGCGCACTGGTGCTGTATGAGGCGATAGACGAGAAACTGGGGCAGGCCAATGCGCTTCTCGCCTTAGGCGAGGTGAAGCGGCGCATGGACGATTTGCCAGGGGCGCGCGCGGACTGCCAAAGCGCACTGGCGCTGTATGAGGCGATAGACGAGAAACTGGGGCAGGCCAATGCGCTAAGAGCCTTAGGCGAGTTGAAGCTGCGCGTGGACGATTTGCCAGGGGCGGGCGAGGACTACCAAAGCGCACTGGCGCTGTATGAGGCGATAGACGACAAACTGGGGCAGGCCAATACGCTAAAGGCATTAGGCGACTTGAAGCAGCGCGTGGACGATTTGCCAGGGGCGCGCGCGGACTACCAAAGCGCACTGGCGCTGTATGAGGCGATAGACGAGAAACTGGGGCAGGCCAATACGCTAAGGGCCTTAGGCAACTTGAAGCTGCGCCTGGGCGATTTGCCAGGGGCGCGCGCGGACTGCCAAAGCGCACTGGCGCTGTATGAGGCGATAGACGACAAACTGGGGCAGGCCAATGCGCTTCTCGCCTTAGGCGAGGTGAAGCGGCGCATGGACGATTTGCCTGGCGCGCGCGCGGACTACCAAAGCGCGCTGGCGCTGTATGAGGCGATAGACGAGAAACTGGGGCAGGCCAATATCCTGCAAGTGCTGGGGCTGTGCGATGTGGAGCAAGACAAGCTGGCTACCGCCTTCCGCCATCTCATACAGGCTTGGCAAATGCATGAATCAATACAAAACCAGCTTGGCATGGCGGCATGTTTTGGCTACCTGGCCAGAATTGCCGCCCAAGCTGGCCGCCTCATGCAAGCTTGCGCACTCAATGGCCAGGCCCTGCACATATTGACCGCGATTGACGATCGCTACGGCCAAAAAATTGCCCTGTCCGACCTTGGGCAATCTTTACTGTCGCAAGATCAGCAATTAGGCTTGGCCGCACTCTACCGCGCCTGGCAAGTCGCGCAAGCCATTCAAGACCCGGGGGCTGAGAACTTGGGCCGAAAATTTACTGTGCAGCTCAAACAAGCGCTGCCCGCCGATGAATACGCCACCCAGATGACAGCGCTCGCCACAGATTTACAAACCGCCCTCGACGACTTCCTGGCCGATCTGGCCGCCAAAGTCGCTGCTGGTGAAATTGATTTATTCGCCCCGCCGCCGGATACAGAAGGAGATGCATGAAGATGCCCAGCCAACAAGATCATCCGCCGCTGTATGTTTTAAGCGATTTACACCTGGCCCCGCGCAGTGAGGCCTTGAGTTTTCACAGCCATGCCGCCCTGGTCGGCCTGCTGGAATATATGCGCGCCCAGGCGCAGCCGGTGCGCCTGATTTTGAACGGCGATGTGTTTGATTTTTTGCAATTGCCGGATTACGACACGCTTTCCCTGCCCATGGCGGCGCCGCGCATGAGCGCCATTTTGGACGCACTGGACAAAGAAGACGCCGCGCACAATATCGTGCAAGCGCTGCGCCGCTTCACCCAGGCCGGCCATATCCTGCACTGCCAGCCCGGCAACCACGATCCCGAATTGCATTGGCACAGTGTGCAAGAGGTCTTGCAAGCGCGCTTAGGCGCCAGCCCGCCCTTGCCGTATAACCTGGCTTGCTGGTCGGTGCAGGCTTACGGGCATCAGGTGCAGGGCATGCACGGCCATTGGCAAGACCCGTTTAACGCCATCAGCGCGGAAACCATGGGCAAGGCTGAGGCGGATGGCGACGCATCGGTCAAACTGCCGCCCGGTTCAAACATGGTGTTGCAAGTCATCAACCCCTACCGCCGCGCGCGCGATGCGCAAGGGCGCAAGCGTTTTCCCTTCATCGACGGCATGCCTACGGAAATGGCGGTGATTTTCAGCTTGCTGTATCTCGATCCGAAACTGGCGTGGAAGCGCATCCAGACGGCTTTAGGTTTGGGCGCGCAGGCGCTGCTGCGCCGTTTGGCTTTATACCTGCGGCCTGCGCATTTGCTGACTGAAGAAAGCCAAGCCATCGATGAAAACCCTGTGCTCAAGCAATTAGCCGATGATTTGTTCATGCGCATGACGCCAACTGAACGCATCCCGCAAAACACCGACATGATTTGCCAGGAGATTGAGACGTATTTGCAAGGCGCGCAAGCCGCGCCAAACACCTTGGCGGCGTCCGACGGCTGGTTTGGCCGCCTCTTGTTGCGCGCCCTGGCGCATGAAATCAGCCAGGCGCAGGCGGTGCAAGATGCGGCCTGCCAGGATGCGCTGGCGGTGGACAGCATCACCACCTGGGGCCGCCACCCCAGCGGCCCGATGATCGCCATCACCGGCCACACCCACGCGCCCAAGCAGATTCAGTATGTGGGCGGGCTGTATTTGAACAGCGGCAGCTGGCAGGACAGTTACGCCTTGCCGCAAGATCTGACAGAGGAGGGGGTTAAGCAATGGCTGCAGGATTTGCAGCAAGCAAAACTGCCAGCGCTAAGGCGCTGCCCGGTATTGCGGGTGGATGAAGCGGGCGCGGGTTTGCTGGAGTGGGATGGGACGGGCTTGCGGGCGTGGTAAGGCGGTTTGTCCGGGGCGGCATAGCAAATGCAGTATTTGCGGCGGATTTCTTTGTAAGCCGTACAATCACGAACTGTTGATCTGGCGCGTGATTTGAATTTGCCTGTGCGCGCTGATACTGGATGGTATTTTTGATGATTACATATAAGCAAGGTAATTTGCTGGAAGCGCCGGTTGAGGCGCTGGTGAATACCGTGAATACCGTTGGGGTGATGGGCAAAGGCATTGCGCTGATGTTCAAAGAGCGCTTCGCCGACAATTTTCGCCAGTATGCCGCCGCTTGCAAAGCGCAGCAGGTGCAAACCGGCAAGATGTTTGTCACCCGGGTGCATGAGTTGGATGGGCCGCGCTGGATTGTCAATTTTCCTACCAAACAGCATTGGCGCGCGCCATCGCGCATGGAGTGGATTATTCAAGGCTTGCAGGATTTGCGCGGCTTTTTGCTGGAACAAGAGGTGCAGTCTATCGCGTTGCCGCCGCTGGGCGCGGGGAATGGGGGGCTGGCCTGGGAAGCTGTGCGCGAACAGATTATTACCGCCCTGGGCGATCTCCCGCTTGAGATTCTGGTTTATGAGCCGACTGCGCAATACCAAAATGTGAGCAAACGCAGTGGCGTCGAAAAACTGACCCCGGCGCGCGCCCTGATTGCGGAGCTGGTGCGCTGCTATGCTGTGTTGGCGATGGAATGCAGTTTGATGGAAATTCAAAAACTGGCCTGGTTTTTAGAACGCGCCATCGTCAACCACAATATGCAGGATCATGAATTGCATTTGCAGTTTGTTGCGCACAAATATGGTCCTTATGCGCAGCGTTTGCACCACTTGATCAACCATCTGGACGGCAGTTATTTGCATTCTGAGAAACGGATTGCTGACGCCGGCCCCTTCGATGTGATCTGGTTTGATGATGCGCACAAGCATGTGTTGCAAAGCTATTTGCAATCTGAAGCACAGAATTATCAAGCGGCGCTGCAGGCCTGTATTCAACTCATCGATGGCTTTGAATCTCCGTTCGGACTGGAATTGTTGGCCACGGTCGATTGGCTTGTGGTGCAAGAACAGGTGGCCCCGAGCGTGCCTGTACTGCGTGATGCTTTGTTGCGCTGGCCCGGCGGCAAAGATGCGGCTGAACGTAAAGCGCGGATTTTTGATGAGCGTGCGCTGGGGCTTGCGTTGGCCCGTCTGCAAAGCTGTCTGCCCGCGCCGCCGGCTAAGTCGGGCGTGCAGGCTGAGCCTGCGCTGATTTGATTCATGAAGGCTCAGCCGGCGCCTTCGCCGTAATACTGCGTCTGAAGTGATGCAGACCGGCGCCCGGTAGTGCGTGCTGACGCCATTCACGGTCAGCAGCACTTCACCCTGCGCCAGAATGCTTAAATGATCAAAACGGTGGCGATGACTTTGCGCCACATGGCCGGCAGGCAAAGTCATTTGCCGCACATATACGCCGCTGGAAAAGTGGTGTTGGATATCCAGATCAGGCATGGCTTGTCTCCAATTTTGCCTCCTTTTTTGTCATCTGATTTTTTGTCGGAATTTTTCCCTGTTCTTGCTTGAAAGCAGAAAAGGCGGCGGAACGGATGCAAACAATCAAGGCCAGGCGCTCTTGTCCGGAATCGTTGTGCACGCTGTGGGGAACGGAATTGTCAAACCAGGAGCAGTCGCCCGGTTTGGCGGGAATCTCGCCATCCGGGAAGCGGAATACCGCGCCGGGTGCGTTTTGCAGGGCGATATAGAACTTGTCGTAAGTAAGCGCCCAACGCCCCCATCTCGATCAGACCTGAATCACAGACCCAAGCGGCAATAGCTCATCCAAGCGATTGGCTGGCCAAGTGGGCAATTTGTTGAGCGTATCAAGCAGCCATTCGTATGGATCAAGGCCATTAAGCTTTGCCGTGGCCAGCAAAGACATGATGCAAGAGGCGCGATGGCCGGCGCGTTCTGTGCCGTAAAACAGCCAGTTCTTGCGCCCGATGGCCACCGGGCGCAAGGCATTTTCCGCCGCATTATTATCTATCGGCAAATCCCCGCTGTGTGCATAGCGCACCCGCGCAGGCCATCGGCTGAGGGTGTACACGATCGCTTTTTGCAAGCCGGAGGACGGACTGGCGCGGGCGCTGGTTTCATTCAGCCAGGTCTCGAATTCCGCTAACAGAGGCAGACTTTTTTCCCGTCGCAAATCCGCGCGTTGTTCTACGCACATGTCTTTTGCTTCGCGCTCAATTTCATATAACTGAGCAAAGCGATGCAAGGCTTCGGTGGTGATGGGCGTTGGACGTGCTGCGTGCAAATCGAAGAATTTGCGCCGCGCATGCGCCATACAGCCCAGCTCCACCACGCCGCCAGCAAATAATGCCTGATAGCCGGAATACGCATCCGCCATCAAATAGCCGCTCCAGCCCGCCAGCATGTTGCGCGCGTGCTGTCCCTGGCGTGATGGCTGATAGTCATACACCACAATCCGTGGCCCAGGCTCCATATCGTTGCTGCGGTACACCCATTGATAGCCGCGCTCGGTTTTGCCGGTTTTCGGCGCTAATTGCGCCACCGGCGTTTCATCGGCATGCAAGCAGCGCCGCTGTCGCAACAATTGCGCCAAGCGATCCGCCAACGGCGCCAGCGCCACGCCTGTACGTCCTACCCACTGCGCCAGCTTGGTGCGGGACAGGGGCACATTATGGCGCTCACCGATCTGCTCCAGGCGATACAGCGGCAGATGATCGAGATATTTCGACACCAGCAACCAAGCCAGCACATCGTGCTCAACGCCGCCGCCGTCAATAATCGACGGTGCGCTGGGCGCCTGATGAATGGATTGGCAAGCCTGACAGGCATATTTCGGATAGCGGTGACGCTTGACGCTGAACACTGCCGGCTGCACCGATAATTTTTCTGTGACATCTTCGCCAACTTTGCGCATCGCTTTGCCGCATTCCGGGCAGTCGCAACTGGCCGGCTCGTGCAACACGTCTTCGCGCGGCAAGTGCGCCGCCAGCGGCAGGCGACCAGGGCGCTTTTGTTTGACCGCTTCTTTTTTTGGGGACGCTGCTGCGAGCTTATCCAACTCGGCTTGCAGCGCCTCAATATCGG